>JBBTAC010000034.1:4521-8454 GCA_038044405.1 Nanobdellota archaeon | reverse complement strand
AAAAAAGAGCCAACAAAGGTAGAGGCCCCAATAAAAGACTCTATTCTAATAATTACAGAAAAACCTCAAGCAGCTGAAAAGATTGCTAACGCATTAGGCAATCCAAGAAAGCAATTTGAAAACAAAGCATCCTATTTTGAACTCTCAAGAGGAGGGAAAAAAATAATTGTTGCGTCTGCTGCAGGACATTTATTCAATTTAACATATTCAGAAGGTCAAAGAGGCTGGCCTATTTTCAAAATAGAATGGTCTCCGTCATATTTATCAAAAAATGCCTTTTTTACAAAGAGCTATTATGATATGTTAAAAAAACTTTCAAGAAAAGCCCAAGAAATAATAATAGCTACAGACTATGATATAGAAGGTGAAGTAATTGGCTGGAACGTATTGCGTTTTATCTGTAATAGGCAGACAGCAAAAAGAATGAAATATTCAACATTAACAAAACTAGAACTGGAAAAATCTTATGAAAATTCCATGCCTGAATTAGACTGGGGGCAAGCTTACGCAGGGGAGACTCGCCATATTTTAGACTGGCTTTATGGGATAAATCTATCCAGAGCATTAATGTCTGCAATAAAAAGAACAGGTTCATTTAAAATTTTATCAATAGGGCGAGTTCAAGGTCCTGCTCTAAAAATAATAGTAAATAGAGAAAACGAAATATTAAATTTCAAATCCATTCCTTATTGGGAAGCTATAGCTATTGTAAATAATTATAATTATAAAAATCCAAAAGATATCTTCAACAAAGAAGAATTAGAAAAATTCAAGAATGTAAAAGTCTGCGATGCGCAAACTAAAAAAACAGAAGAAAAAATTCTTCCCCCTCATCCTTTTGATCTAACAAGTTTGCAAAGAGAAGCTTATAGATGTCATGGAATTTCCCCATCACAAACTCTTTCTGCAGCTCAAAAACTATATTTAGAAGGTTTAATTTCCTATCCAAGAACCTCAAGCCAAAAAATTCCACAATCAATAGAACCAAAGAAAATTCTTAAAGTTTTAGAAAAATATTATCCAAAAGAAGTAAAATTAGCAACAAGAGCAAATCCGATAGAAGGAAAGAATTCAGACCCTGCACACCCCTCAATATTCCCAACAGGAGAATACAGAAAACTCGAAGGCAATGAACAAAAAATATATAATCTAATAGTTAGACGTTTTATAAGTGTATTCTCCCCCGACGCTGTAACTGCAAATAAAAAAGTAAAACTAACTTCGATAGAAAATCCAGAAATAACCTTTACCGCATCTGGTCTTAAAGTTTTAGAAAAGGGGTGGACTAATGTATACCCAATAACATTAGAAGAAAACGACACTCCTGATTTAAATGGCAGGGTAAATATAGATAAATTAGAATTCCCAGAAAAAGAAACACAACCTCCAAAAAGATATACTCCGACATCCCTAATAACTCTTTTAGAAAGAAAGGGGCTTGGCACAAAAACAACCCGCTCTTTAATTGTTGATACTTTATTTAATCGTGGTTACCTAGAAGGAAAAAGCATAAAGGCAACTCGATTAGGAATAAAACTAATTAGCGCCTTAGAAAAATATTCTCCGATTATAATAGACGAAGCGCTTACGAAATCTCTTGAAGAACAAATGGAGTCGATTCTAATATCAAAAGAAAACTTAGGCGACAAAGAAAAAGAAATAATTTCCAAAGCAGAAAAGATAATTATAGATATCTCGAAAGAATTCAAAATAAAAGAAGAATCTATAGGAAAAGAGCTATTGGAAGGTATAGAGGAAGTAAGGAAAATAGAAAGAGAAAATAACACTCTAAACCAATGTCCAACCTGTAAAAAAGGAAACCTAAGAATTTTATATTCAAAAAAAACACAAAAATACTTTGTAGCCTGCTCAAGTTATCCAGAATGCAAACAAACATTTAATCTTCCGCCAAACTCTCTAATTAAGAGATCAGGAAAAGACTGCGAATCATGCAAATGGCCCAAGCTTTTAGCAATAAGAAAAGCCAAACGTCCATGGGAGTTTTGCTTTAATCCAACTTGCCCAACTAGACAGCAAGATAATAATTAATCATATAAACATCATTATAATCGTATTAAGATGAATATTATTTATTCTTATCATGCTAAAAAGAGGATGAAAGAAAGAGGCATAGAACATTGGGAAATTGAAAATATATTAAAGCATCCGTCTTACATTAAAAAATCATTTGAAGGAAGAAGAATGGCCATAGGAGAAATTAAAAACAGAAAACTAAAAATAATATATATCAAAGAAGAAAGTTATATAAAGGTTATAAGTGTGATGTTTTTATGAGATTTGAATATGATAAAGAAGTAGATGCGGCATATATTTATTTAGAAGATTCTATAGAAAATAGCCAAGCTAATAAAACAATAGAATTAAATGATAATATAATTTTAGATTTTGATAAAAATGGAAAGCTATTGGGAATTGAAATTTTAAGTGCCAGCAAGATATTGCACCAAAAATCGCTTCTTGATGCAAGGTCTATTTAACTATTCAAATAAACCATGCCGTTCTGTTTCTGAATAATATTTTTACCTTTATTAACATTCCCTGTAATATTAAGCACGGGTAATGCTAAAGCGTACCTTCCGTCAGCTGATTTCAAATAAACAAATCCATCTACCAAATTTATATCGTAATCCACGCCCCCATCCATCTTGCTAGGAACGTCAAATTCCCTCATATAACCATTGCTAGATTGACTAGCAAAAATAATCTCATCCTGTACAGAAAGAGCAATATCTCTTCCAGCAAGATTAAGATGTTCTCTTGTCTTGTCCGCACTCTGGCTTTCAATAGCAAAAAGGAATACAACGAAGAAAAACATGACAGCTCCTATTAAAATAAATAATTCAATTGCTGACTGTCCTCTTTTAGCTGTCATTTTATTATCCTTCCGTCAAAACAACCTTATCACTCTGCGCAGTTACCGTAATAACTTTAACTCCTTCTGAAATACTCAAAACTCCTTCAATAGGCACATTGCTTGTAAAAGCTATAGTTGTCAAACCACTAGAAGTCACGATACTAAAAACAAGCTGGTTTTCAATAATCTCGAAATTCGTAACTCCTGCTGGAAGAAAAGCAGAAACAGTTGACTTAGAAGGCTCGCCAGAATAATAAATCCTTTCAGAAGAGGATATTATCTTATTGGCAAAATTCTGGAGATGATTTATCCTTATCCTATCATTTATCTGGGATGAATAAAGCAAACTGATAGACAAAATCCCTATAATCAAAATTGTAATGAAACTGACTATAACTAAATATTCTGTGCTTATCTGCCCCCTATTTTTTTCCATTGTATTCAACAAGATTTATAAAATCATAAAGTCTTCATATTGTTAAGGCTTTACAAAAAGAGCGTAAGATACAAAATATATAAACCTTTATAAAAATGAAAGATAAAAATAGGCTAATTGCAATAATTATTCCAGGACTAATTCTAGTCGCCATAATTCATAGCATACTGCAATTAACAATTTTCGGAACAGGCATTTCTAGTTTTAACGAGGCAGGAATCTCTGGACTTTCAATCGGAAAACTTACTGTTACAGAAGAATTCCAGAAAAATAATTCTATATCATTAATATCAAAGATAATTATCGCACTAGAATGGGCCCTATTAATTTCTTCAATAATATTTGTATTGATAAAGAACAAGATAGAAATAAAGAAAGAGATAGAAAATACAAAACTTCCTAAAATGAAGATTTCGAAATCAGAAAAAAAAACAGAATTGGATACACTATACGAACTAATAAAGGAAAAGAAGCATCTTAGACTATCAACCATAGCGAAAATATTCAAGGTAAAAAAAGAAGTCGCTCTTAATTGGGCGCGTACATTAGAATCTGGAAACCTCGTAAAAATAAGTTATCCTAAATTCGGTGAACCAGAGATAAACATAAACGAATAATGAAA
>JBBTAC010000034.1:0-4421 GCA_038044405.1 Nanobdellota archaeon | reverse complement strand
TAATTCATCAAAAAATAAAAAAAACAATTTAACCTATTATATGAATCACATAAAAGACCACAATAGCAAAAATTATCATATCAACCATATAAAACCAATAAAAGTAGAACATGACAAAAACTCAAAAGAGCAGAGTACACATCATTTGCATCACATTAAAGATCACATACATCACATTAAACATAATCATATAACTTATGTAAAAAATGATGAAAAACATCCAATAAAACAAAAGCATCATCAGCATAATTTAAAACAAAATGACTCTATAAAACCAAAAGAATCAATTAATGCAACACAAGATAATATAGAAAATTCAAAAAGACTAGAAAGCCATCTCACAAAAGAAGAGCAAAGAGAGTCAAAAAATATAATAGAAAAATACCCAATTGAAGTTGATGGGGCAAAAGTAAATGTAGAGATAAGAAAAGACGATTACGGGATACAATACGATTTATACATCCCAAAAATAGACGTAGCAACATCTGCTCTGCTTGAAAACATTAGAAACGAATTAATCTCTATAACAACAGTAAGCATGCAAGAGCTTATTGATCCCTCGCTATTTTATGCCATAAAAGAGAGATTCCTCAAACAAGCTACAAGACTTATAAAAGAAAAACTGCCTTCAATAGAAGAAGAAACAGAAAAATTCTTAGTTGGAAGATTAATAGAAGACATGCTCGGACTAGGAGAAATAGATTTCCTAATTAATGACCCTTCTCTTGAAGAAATAGTTATTCCTTCTTCAAAAGAAAAAATCAGAGTATACAGCAAAAAATATGGTTGGTTGGAAACAAATTTCAAAATAGGCACAGAGGATAAAATAATAAATTATTCAAATATAATTGCAAGAAGAGTAGGCAGACAAATAACAGTTCTTAATCCGTTATTAGACGCTCATCTTGTTACAGGCGATAGAGTAAATGCAGTCTTATATCCTATAAATACAAAAGGAAACACTATAACGATTAGAAAATTCGCAAGAGACCCATTCACAGTTATTGATTTGATAAACAACAAAACCTGTGATTTAAGTACAATAGCCTTGCTATGGCTTGCAATAGAATATGAAATGAACGTCCTTATCTCAGGAGGCACTGGTTCTGGAAAAACTTCATTCCTTAACGCGTGCATGCCTTTTATTCCGCCAAATCAAAGAATAATTAGCATAGAAGACACAAGAGAGCTTATGCTCCCTGATTTTCTCTACTGGACGCCTTTGGTTACGAGAACCCCAAATCCAGAAGGAAAAGGAGAAGTAAGTATGTTGGATTTGTTAATCAATTCATTAAGAATGCGTCCAGATAGAATAATTCTTGGTGAAATGAGAAGACAGCAAGAAGCAATGGTATTATTTGAAGCGATGCATACCGGGCATTCTGTATACGCGACTGTCCACGCAGATACAGCATCAGAAACAGTCTCAAGATTGGTAAATCCTCCTTTAAGCGTCCCTCCAAATCTTCTAAGAGCAGTCAATCTAAATGTTGTAATGTTCAGAGATAGAAGAAAAGGAATAAGAAGAATATTTCAGATAGCTGAATTCGAAGCAGAAAAAGATACTGCGAAAGCAAATATTTTATATAGATGGTCCCCAGAAGAAGATAAGATAATAGAACATGAAAAAAGCTCGCGATTTTTTGAGGACTTAGCCAGAAATACTGGAATGTCGCAGAAAGAAATAAATGAATATCTAGAAGAAAAGAAAAAAATCCTCTCATGGTTAATAAAAAATAACATAAGAGACTTAAACAATTTCGGTAAAGTAATGAACATTTATTATAAAAATAAATCAATATTAATAAATGCAATGAATAAAAACGATAAGTCTATAATATTAAACAATTAGAATGAAATTTCACATCCCATTTACAATAGCAAATATAGACAGACTTAAAAAGCAAGCTTCTCCATTTCTTGCATTAATAAAATATAAGAGGCCTTTAAAGTTAAAATATTATCTTGAAAATTCTAATCTAGGTATAGATGACAAAGAGTATCTTGCTATCTGCATAAGAAGTTTTATATTGTCTTTTATTTTTCTTTATGTAGTATCATCAACAATTCTAGTCTTATTTCAAATAGGCTTGCCCTTTCTCTTAGCTCTAGGTTTAGCATTTATTTTTTCATCATTTATATTCTTTAGCCAATTCGTTTACCCAAAAGTATTTGATACAAAAAGAATAAGAAATATAGAAAGAAATCTAATTCCAGCGTTGCAAGACATGCTCGTCCAGTTAAATTCTGGAATTCCTCTTTTTAATATCTTAGCAAATATTGCCTCATCAGAATATGGCGAGCTTAGTGAAGAATTCAAAAAAGCAGTTAAAAGAATAAACTCAGGTCTACCGCAAATAGATGTATTGGAAAATTTAGGGGAAAGAAATCCCTCATTATTCTTCAAAAGAACACTCTGGCAGTTAAGTAATGGTATGAGGGCAGGAAGCGATATCTCCATAGTTATACAAGAAAGCATAAAAACATTGAGTGAAGAGCAATTATTGCAAATTCAAAATTACGGAAACAAACTAAACCCTCTGATTATGTTTTACATGGTAATCTCAGTCATAATTCCTGCGTTATCAGTAGCATTCCTCACCGTAATTTCCTCATTAGTAAGTTTATCATCCAGTTTAACAAAATTAATTTTCATAGGGTTCTTCGTCTTTGTAATATTAATGCAAATAATGTTCATCGGAATGATTAAATCCATACATCCGACTCTGCTATAAAATGAAAAAAGAAAAAAATCATCAGCATAAGCAAAAAATTCACAAAATAGAGCATAAACACAGTAAAAACCAGCATCATAATACAAAAAACACACACATTAAACATGCAGAGCACAAAGAACATATAGAACACATAGGGCATATAAATCATGCTGAAGCCAAAGATCATAGCATTCAATATACGCAGCATAAAGTAAAAGAAGAAGATAATCAAGAAAATAAGAAAAGAACATTAGCCCTACTAAAAAATAAAAAAATAACTCAACGCATAATAATTCCAGGCGTAATATCTGTCTGCGTAGGTTTGTTAACCGCCCTATTTACGTTCAGTTTAAAATATTCATTTATAATGTTCTTTGTTTTATTTGGTTTAATAGAATTATATTTCTTATTTAAAGAACTTCTAAAAAACTCAGCTAAAATAAAAAAAATGGAAGAAGTCTTCCCTGATTTCATAGAGCTAATGTCTGCAAATCTGCGTGCAGGAATGACCGTAGACAAAGCATTATTATTAAGCTCAAGAAAAGAATTCTCTCCATTAGACGAAGAAATACTTCTTCTTGGAAAAGACATAATGACTGGAAAAGAAATGATTTACGCACTGCTTGATATGACAAAAAGGATAAAATCAGATAAAATATTAAAAACAATAACAGTAATAAATTCAGGAATTAAATCTGGAGGAAACTTAGCGGTTCTTTTAGAACAAACAGCTACAAATATGCGCGAAAGAATTTTTGTAGAAAAAAAAGCACAATCGAATGTATTGATGTATGTTATCTTCATATTTTTTGCTATAACAGTAGGTGCACCAGCATTATTTTCGCTTTCAACAATTCTGGTAGAGGTCTTAACAAGGATTCTAAGCGGCCTGCCGGAACTAGAAACAAGTGTAAATCTCCCATTCGCATTAACCTCAATAAATATCTCAGTAACGTTCGTTATGTACTTTGCAATTATATTTCTAATAGCCATAGATACTATATCCGCGCTTTTAATAGGTCTTATTTCAAAAGGCGAAGAAAAAGCAGGATTGAAATACATCGTGCCTTTAATTTCAGCCAGTCTAATAGTATTTTTCATAGTCAGAATAATTCTGCTTAGATATTTCGGCGGTATTGGCGTATAAATAAAATTCTCATCAAAAACTAAAAACTTATATATTAAAGTCATTCTTTTCATAAATGCAAAAAGATATGCTACATTTCTCTTTAATATTTCTCGTATTAGTTATTTCAATGTTTAATTCTACGAAAGCAGATAATATTGATTCGACATCACTTTCTGTCGAATTGGACATTCCGGATTATATTCCTGGTGCTGACGAGCTTCGACACTCCAACAAGTTCTTCTCGGGGCAGCCTCTGAGGCTCGCTGGAGACTTCGCTGGCATCGATCCAGAGTCCGTTACGGTACGTGTCTGGGGAACGAACACTGGCGTTACGCGGACGCTCGAACTCCGAAAGGTGAGGTCGACGTATGTGAGCGTCAATGTTCCGCCAGACATCCCGACTGACCTTTACGATGTCGTCCTTGATGCGAGCGGCAAGGCGTACCTTGGGAGAGTTGAGATTCAGGGATTTACAGAAGACGAGCTGCGGGATATGGCGGAGATGGGAGGAGGTGGAGTTGATGAGGCTCCTCTGGCCGCAGCGGTTCTCTACTCGACGAAGCTCAATTGCGGGT
>JBBTAC010000033.1:0-21200 GCA_038044405.1 Nanobdellota archaeon | reverse complement strand
AAAAAATAAAAAAGAAGGAAAAAATAAATCTTCTTAAAAATTAATTATAAAATTCAATGCCTAACTCAGACATCTGCGGCTTAGAAGAAACTTGTCTTTCTTCCATATGTCTTCCCATTACGTAAGGAGATTTAACCCCTGTCATAATAGTAATGACTCTGACTTTATTAGCAAATTCTCTATTGACTCTTGCGCCAATAATAACTTGCGCGTCAGCGCTTATGTTTTCTGTGATAAGTTCTCCAACACCTGCAAACTCTTCGAGTTTAAAATCAGGCCCGCATGTAATATGAATCAATGCTCCTGTAGCTCCTTTGTAATCAACATCCAAAAGTGGATGCGTCAAAGCCTGTCTTACAGCTTCATCAACTCTAGCAGTAGTATCGCTTTCACCAACTCCAATAACAGCAACCTCGCCGTTCTTCATAATTGCAGCAACGTCCGCATAGTCAAGATTTATCAATGAAGGCAAAGTAATTGTTTCCACAATACCCTTTATCATTGTACTTACTAACTCGTTTGCAACTGCAAATGCCTGTTCCATAGGCAAATTTCCGGCTATGTCAACTAATCTATTGTTATCGATTAAAATAGCTGTATCTACTACTTCTGTTATCTCCTGCAAGCCAAATTCTGCTTTTTCATGTCTAGCTTTCTCACAATCAAAAGGCATTGTAGCTACTACAATAACAACCGCTCCTGATTCTTTAGCAAGTTGTGCAATTACAGGCGCTGCGCCTGTTCCAGTACCTCCGCCAAGACCAACATTAATAAAAACCATATCAGCCCCGCCTGTAGCTCTCTTCAATTCAGAAAGAGATTCTTTTGCAGCTTCTCTTCCTTTCTGAGGATATCCTCCACAACCTAATCCGCGAGTCAATTCCTTTCCAATAAGAATTTTCTCATCAGCTTTAGTTATACTTAAATGTAAAGCATCTGTGTTAACGCCATAAATTGTCGCTCCATTGATGCCTTTATTGAAAAGCCACGTTACTGCATTGCATCCAGCTCCGCCAACACCAAAAACTTTGATATTTGCTTTACCAGCCCTTAATTCATCAAAATTAATACTATGAGTTTGTGCATGTTCTAAAGCCTCTTTAGCAAAATCTAACACCATCTTTCAAAACCTCCTTTCACTTTTTCGAACCTCATGAAAATTTATAACTTCTCCACTTTAAATATTTGACTATAGTCAAAGACATTTAATAATTCCCCAAGAATGTCTCGACTATCAAGGGAAAGATATATAATTTTAAGCAAATTATTTATATTTTTAACTATATAGTCGAAAACATTTAATATATAGTAAAATACAATTAAAAAAACCAAGAATAATAATATATTCCAGAATAATAATCTATAAAAACACAATAAAATATAATCTAAAATGGCAAATCAAGAAGATAATTTGGAAATTGAAGAAACATATCGTCTAAATGAATCAAAACTTTCAGAAATTATACAAAAAATAAATTCAGGAGAATGTTCTACAATTTTATCTGATGAAGAAATAACAATAAGCCGATGTTCTATAAAGGGTTCTATAAAAGAAAATAATGTGGCAAAGGGGATTGATATAGGAAGACTGATAGTGGGTGCAAATATACAGGCTAAAAACCCTAATGGACTATACTTACAAACATATACCTATGAAGGAGAAAAAGGTGAAGCAAATTTAGTAAGTTTATTAAGAGAATATATTGCTTAAATTCTCTCGCGTGTATTCAAAGATACTCTAAATTTTATGAATTCCAACTTTATTAATCGCCTCTAGAACTTTTTCTTGTGCTTTTTCAATAGAGATTTTAGGGAAAGTAAAAGCGGCTGCAAGTTTGTGTCCTCCACCTCCAAGTTCTTTTGCAAAAAGAGAAACATCTATTTTCCTGTTAGACCTAAAAGACCCTTTAATAATGTCCTTTAATTCAGTTAAAGTGCATACAAAATCAAAATCACGTATATATTGCAATTTATTTATCCCTAATCTTGTTTCAGCATCACTTAATTTCAATTCATCAATATCTTTGCGATTAACAAAACTAATCCCAAATTTAATATCTTTATGCATTTTTAAATTATTTATCAATATTGCATAAAATTTCTCCATCCTTAATGGCACACTCAAGACATCAAGCACTTTAGCATAATCTCCCCCATTACTTATTAAAAAATCAGCATCCTTCAAAGCTTGAATAGAATTATCTATTGTAAAGAACATTGTATCTGTGCATACTCCTAGCAAAAGTCTAGTCGCCAATTCAGCATCAAATTTCACTTTAATTTCTTTAAAAAAATTAACCAAAAAACTGCATGCAGATAAAGCTTTAGTATCTACATAATTCATATTTCCATAGAAAACATTAGTAGCATGATGATCCATGTTTATTATAAAAATATTTTTAGGCAGATTAAATTCTTTTTTCAGCTTTCCAGATATATTTGAAACAGAACCGCAATCAAGAAATAAGATGGCATCAAAGTCTTCAGTCTTAACTTCGCTTATATCTTTTCCGAACTTCACCTCATTTACAAAAGAAAAATCAATTAAATTTTCAGGCAATTTATCATAACTAACTAATTCAACATTGCATTTTAAATCGCGTTCCAGAAAATATTTCATAGCAGTACAACTTCCCAAAGAATCACCATCAGGCATTGCATGTAATGTCATGGCTATATTTTTACAACCCTTCAATTTATTAAAAATTTCATGAAAACCATTGTTATTCATATTTTC
Organism: Nanobdellota archaeon; assembly: GCA_038044405.1. Taxonomy (GTDB): domain Archaea; phylum Nanobdellota; class Nanobdellia; order Pacearchaeales; family GW2011-AR1; genus JAUSIK01. The sequence goes on along the minus strand of JBBTAC010000033.1, from coordinate 18,463 downwards.
TCCAAAATCTCTGCCCTAATTCCTTCTTCTGCACACAAACTCACAAACTTTTTAGCATCCTCAATTGTTCCAGCAACACCAGAGCCGTAATGCATGGGTATTGCAAAACTACATTTCATTAAACTAGCTGCTTCAAAAGCTTCTTCTGCACTCATAACATAAGTTCCAGAAACAGGCAGTAAAGCAACAAAATCATTCCCATGTTTTCCGTATCCAGTTAATTTTTCCATTTCAGGAATCTTATCGCTATCTCCCGCGTGATAAATTATTAAATTATTTATCTTGATTAAATATCCTACCCAACCCTCTCCTTTAGGATGAAAATTCTTGCCAATATTATAGGCAGGTAATGCCTCAATTTTTATATGTCCAAAAGCCATTTCATTTCCAACCTCCATAATCTGCATATCAACTCCTTCTATCTTAGTTATTTTACTCTGCCCATCTGGCGTTGTAATAATAATAGTTCCTTTTTTTACCAATTTAGTTATATCTTTAATACTGCAATGATCGTAGTGGCTATGTGTAATCAAAATTAAATCTGCCTTTCCAGCTTTATCCGAGATATTATAAGGGTCAATTGCAATTCTCTTTCCATTTCCATTGCTTATCATAAACCCGCAATGCCCTAAAAACTCAATTTCAGTGTCCGCAATCTTCATTAAAATACAGACAATTCAAATTTTTTAAAGTTAATTGTATGCCAAAATTATTTAACAAACTCAACATTTTCCATATCCTGAAATTGCCTGTCTCCCGTCAAAAACTTTATTCCCAAATATTTAGCCGCACAATATCCAATACAATCAGTCATAGATAAATCTCTTCTATTAAGTTTAACTTTCAATTCTGCAGCGCCCTTAATAACATTTCCATTAAAATCTTTTACAAATTCGTAATAATTATTAAATATTTTTTCAGCATCATTCTCGCCATAATCTCTTAATATAGTTAAATAAATCTCAAAAAGATTTAATTTAGTTGTAACTATTCCACACCCTTCATATTTCTTATAATTTTCATTCCCTTCATAAATTTCATAAAAAGCGTAAGTATCAAAAAAGAAAGTTTCTCTCTCTTCTTCTGATTCTTCAATCATCGTATAGGTCTCTTCTAAGTTCATCCTTTATCTGTTGCCCTGACTTTTTAATTTTTCCCTTGCCCATCCCAAAAGTCTCTCTAAATGCTTTTTTAGAATCTTTCAAAACAATTAATTTTAACCTATCATTTTCTTTCATCTTATCTTTTTCAATAACTTCCACAGGCACAATTACGCCGAATGAATTTCCCCATCGTTTCAATCTAGTCTCTATAACTGTCATAGTTAGACAATGTATAATTAGTATTTAAATTTAACTATTAACTTTTAAGTTCTGAACTAATGAAATAATTAAAAATTAATAGGTTATATCTTCTCAATCTCATTAGCAATCTGAAGCAATACCTCTTATTGTGAAGATTAGCGAGAAATCGAAGAGATTTCTCGCGCAATACTTAACATCTTCCCTTCTTCCCCCTTAGCGCACATAACTTGCATTCCAACAGGAATACTATTTATTTCCCCAATTGGAATTGAGACAGCGCATATTTCAGCCAAATTTGCAGGAATTGTCAAAGCATCAGCAGCATAAATTTCTTCAGGTTTCATTTTCTCACCCTGGCCAATTTTCCAAGGCAACATTGGCACAGTCGGCAAAATCAAACAATCCAATTTTTCTTTAGTAAAACAATTTTCAAACTCCTGCTTAATAACCTCCTTAACCTCAAGCGCCTTGCGATAATATTTTCCCTTAAATTCAGCGCGTGAAATTTCACTTCCTCCAAGAATTCTTCGCAAAACTTCTGCTCCACAACTTTCCTCTATTTTCTTTCCATATCTTCTTCCATCAAATCTTCTTGTTCCAGAAAAAAATTCAGTATAAACAAGAGGATAATAAGTTTGAACAGCTAAATTAATATGCTTAATATCTACATCTTTAATATTCCACTTCAGTCCTCTAACAATTTCAGCAATTTTATTGTCAATCAATTTCTGTATCTTACTGTCAACTCCTTTAACATTAACAATTCCGACATTTATCTTTCCAATCTTTTCCAATTTTATCTCATTAGAAGAAATTGTCATACTATCCCTGTCGTCTTTTCCTTTAATAACATCCAAAATCAAACTAGCATCACCTGCGTTATTTGCAAAAACTCCAATTTGATCAAGACTCATGGACAAGTCAATTAATCCATATCTTGAAACTAATCCGTAAGATGGCTTTACTCCAATAACTCCGCAATGAGAGGCTGGATTTCTTATGCTTCCTCCAGTATCGCTTCCCAAAGATACATCACAAAATCCAGCAGCAACAGCCGCAGCACTTCCGCTGCTGCTTCCTCCAGTAATTCGTCCTAAAGCAGCAGGATTTTGCGTTGCTCCAAAAGCACTTGATTCTCCACTAGAACCACAAGCAAACTCGTCCATATTTGTCATTCCAATTATTACCCCATTTTCTTCCCTAATTTTAGAAATAACAGTTGCGTCATAAGGCGCCTTATAATTCTCAAGTGTTTTAGATGCACAATTACAAATCATTCCCTTAACATTAATATTACTCTTAACTGCAATAACATAACCATAAAGTCTTCCTCTTTTTGCCTTTTTATCTATCTCCCTTGCCTCATTTAAAACATTATTATTCAAATGCAAAAAAGCGTTTATCCTTTTATCTTCTTTTTTAATCTTTTCTAAATACGTTTTAACTTTATCTTCAACTTTCATAGTAAATCTTAAATAATAATCTATAAAAAGATATCCTTATGTAAAACTATGATGATTTCAGAAGAACAAATGTTAGAATATGAAAAAGCACAAGACTCTGCTGAACATTATAATACTATGGTCTGGACATTAATATCACTCATCCTCGCTTTTTCTTTATTAATAATAAAAACTATTTTACTTGATATAAATTCAAGTGGTTGGACTTTTCATTTAATAGGTAAATGGACAATAATTAGTGGAATATTACTAATAGGTACACTCTCATGGATGTACTTTGGTTATTTAATTGAAGGAGCAAACCAAAAAAAGAAGTGGAAATATATCATATGTCAAGAAATAGAAAAAAGAAACAAGAAGTTTTTAGGACAAAATTTAGGTACTAAATATTTACCATTTACACAAAATGAATGGGGATTAAAACTTTTTATTGGAATCAAAATCTCCTTTATAATATTTTTTACAATTTTATCATATTTAGTCACATATAAATCGCTTTATACAGAAGAATTAATATGGACTTCGTTAATCTTTAGCATACATATTACAATATTCTGTGGAGAGATAATTTTTGAATATAATTATAAGAAAAGACAAAAAAGACAAGAAGAGATATTATCAAAAGTAAAAGAAGAGCAGAAAAAATATTCAAAATAGAATTCTCTAATTATCTATTAATTCTTTCTAAATATACTTTTACTTTATTTTCAAGAAAGTTATTCATAACAAACAAAGAAAACAAATATTTATTAACCTTTACTTAATAAAAATTTTAAGCAATTAACGAAGATGTCAAAACAAACAATATTACTTCATGGAAAAAAACACAGTATTCCAAGATGTTTTGAAAATTTATTATACGATTTAGAAGCATTAGTAGGAATAAAGAATGCCGGCACTGGAAGCTTTATAGCCCGAAATCATAGAAGAAAGAATGATATAGAAATAAAATATTATGATGGATCTAGCCAAAAAATGAAGATAACTGCTTATCGAAAAAGTTTTAGTCAAGATTTTTATCTAAAAGTCACTCCAGCAGAAAGAGAATATGTTGAAAGCAGATTAAGAGAATATAGAATTTAAACCACTTAATTAAAACATATAAACTCTAATTCACCCCTGTTTATTCAATTAACTCCTTTTCATTTCCAAGAATTGCTTCCATTTAAAATTATCTCTGCATTTTTATATGCAAACTTTTCCTGTACAGATGGATCAAGTTTTCCGATGAAAGCCCTAGCCAGTTTTACCTGCATCTGTCCTACGTCCAGATCATAATTCCACACTGAATCTCCTCTATCAATTCCCCAAATAACTTGGTCAGGATATTTTTCAATAATAGATTTCCAATCACTCAGAGCGTAATTTAATACGCTGTCAAAATTTTTCTCCAACTTTTCTAAATACTGTTCTTTACTTTTTCCTACAAAAAGAAGAAATAAATCTCTATCATGCCCCCAAAAAGCATCAATTCCATAATATGCATTAGAATGTTTACTAAGTATATCTTCAACTTCATTTGAAGAAAGTTGATCTCCATGCCAGATAAAATTAATATCTAGATTCTCTTCTAAAACTCTCTCAAAATTGTCTTTATGACCTTCTCCGAGATGAAAATATACAACTAAATTATTTTCTCTCACGATAGGATAAATCTCTTTAAGTCTTTCAGAATCTGGGGGCAGGTCAGGAGCACCATTATTTTCTCTTTCATAAAGGCCAATCTCCCCATACCCTTCAAAAAGACCAGGATAAACAGCGAGCATATTCCTCAAAGTTTCCGCATCAACTGTTGGAAATCCATCTGACTCGTCATCATTTCCAGAAGACATAATAAACGGGGTAAATAATTCAGAATATTGTTCTATTGTATTTTTCCATATTATTAAAAGCTGCAGAGGAATATCTTCAAAAACAGGAAAGAATGCGAAGTTACTATGTGTGCCCTCTCGCCTTAATGTACAAGCAATCTCACTCATCTTAATATTCAAACCAAGAATAGCCTTGGGTCCTCCAAACCGCCCTTCTAAAAATTTTCCATTTTTAATTTCTTCCTCCTCTGGAGATCCATCGAAGATAATAGGGATATGTAAATGCGTATCTATTAAAGGCCCTTTATAATAATCGTCTGGATATTCTAATTCTGCAATTTCAGGGCATAAAGTAGGCTCAAGCGCAGCTTCAATCCTCTTCTCCCATAAATCTTGCTCAAAAGCATCCTCTGAATATATAATTTTCTTAGCTTCTAAATCTTCAAGATTCTCTAATCTTTCATCAAAAAACTCTGTCATCTGCATTCCAAGTTTTCTCTTTCCATCAGGGCTGCTAAGATGACATCCGTCCTTTGCTGTATCTATAGAGGTCATTGGTCCTAAAACAGGTCCAAGAAATATATCCTCATTCTTAGCATCTAATTCCTGCGTTAATTCCTTTGCTTTTTCCAAGCCCCACGTCCCAGTTATATAGCATATTCCATCAGTATAATCTGCAAGTGGAGAAACATATATAACAACATCTTGTATTCTCTTCCTAATTTCATCTATAATTATTTCTGCATTTTCGTAACTTGTATCTCTCTCGCTGTCAGGTATGCAAAGTTGAAACCAAATAATCTTTGTTTTAGGATTCTCCTTCAAGAGATCATCAAAAACCTTCCAATACTTATTTCCATTCTTTTCATTCAACGCCCATTCACGTACAGAACCAGAATCATATCTTTTATCATAACTCCACATCTTTTCTCCTCCTAAATAATGATATCCCTCCACAGTTTCTCTGGTATTTGAACATCCTATATATCCTATAGAGGCCTCGATTTTTTCTCCTTTTATTTGTGGGCTTTCAGAAAATCTTTCGATAATATTCTTCCTAAAAAAAATCCCAAATATAAAAATAAATACTAATCCTAAAATAATTATTAAAATAATCGATTTTTTCACACAAATTCAGAGAAAAAAGAAGTTAAATATCTTTGCCAAATAGTAAGAAATTACTAAGATTTCTTGAGTATCGTTTCCCAAATACCAATAACATTTCCCTCTGTGTCAGAAATCTGCGCATAAAATCCCATGTCTCCAACTTGCCTTTTCCCAGACACAACTTTTCCGCCAGCTTTTTTTATTTTTTTAATATAATCATCAACATTTGCAACATCAATAACAATAACAGGAGACTTCGCAGAATTCTCATCTCTCTTATACATCCCCCCATTTATTGCCCCTGCTTGTTTAGGCATTCTTTTTTCATCAACTTCTACAGTATGAACCATGTGATAATTCATTTCTGGAACAGATGTAATATTCCAACCAAAAACACCTTTATAAAATTTTTGCGCTCTTGCAACATCATCAAAAGGAATTTCGAAATGCACTACTTTATCCATAATATAAATAAAAAAATTAACTATTTAAATATTTGCTACATCAAAAAATAAATAATTTATTTATTACTCAAATCCCTCAAGAATTTATTGGCAATATAATTTCTTCTCCAAATAATTATAAGCGCTGTAATTACTCCTCCAATCAAAAAGATAATAATTCCCAAAGCAGCATAAAATCCAGCGTTAGTTCTTGCTTGTTCACCGCTTAGAGTATTCCCTTTAATCTCTTCAAAAACAGCATTTGAATTTAATCCCATGACAACTCTTGCCTTGTCCTGTTCAAAACTTTCAACAGCCATATATATTTCTGTGCTTCCAAGCAGTACAGGAATAATATCTGTCGACGGAATTAGATAATCTCCGTTAAGAGCCCTGACAAGAACACCTTCTTCCCTTATTTCAAAAGCCAGCTCGTAAACATTTCCATATTGATCAACAATCTTTTTAGTTTCTGTTCTTCCTTTCTCAACGTCCAAAAATGATGGCTCATCAGAAACAGAAATCTGCTCTATCGTCTGATTTATTATAGTATCATTCTCTGCTTTCTGTGCAACTACTAAAACCTGAGTACCACTTCCAGAATTACTGCCGGTACTTCCAGTATTTCCAGTATTGCCTGTATTTCCCGTACCTGAAGATACAGAAACTGTAAACGTAATATTTCTATCTGCCCCTATTTGAGTGTGGTCAACTCTAGCCATGAAAACTCTCAAAGTATGCAAACCATTTGGAACAGAAGAAAATGCATAACTCCCATCATTATCCAAATCCATATATTCCACTCCGTCCAAAATCAAATGTGCATGATTAACATCCGTTAAATTTCCGCCTTCAGTATAAACCACTGTAACACTACTTGTGCTGATAGTTGCTCCATTCGAGGGAGATGTTACAGTAATTGTAGGCGGTAAAGATACAACACATACAGGGTCATTTACATCAATCAAATTATTGCAATTGTTATCTAAACTATCAGAACATAGTTCAACTGCTAAAGGATTAATGTTAGCATTTCCGTCGTTGCAATCTATAACAGAACCGCAAATTCCAGTCGACGTTGTATTATATCCATCCAAATCTACATCGATGCATGTAACAGGAACTGTACATGTAGGGTCGTTAGAATCTATTAGCGAATTGCAATTATTATCAATTCCGTCGTTGCAAATCTCTGTTCTTCCAGGATTAACTAATGAAGAAGTATCGTCACAATCTGCAACAATTCCACAAATTCCTCCTGAAGTCATATTATATCCGTCCAAATCTACATCAGTGCAAATTGGAATAGTTTGATTAACCACAAAATTAATATCCATATCAGCTTCTGCATTTCCTATAAATGCATGGGCTGAATTTACTAATGATGCCCTCAAAAGATGACTTCCAACTGGAACATTATTAAATCTAATAGTATTACTATTGATCCATGTTGCATATGATGTTTGTCCTGGAATTAAACTAAACTCAACTATATTATCTGGAGAATTGTAAAACATAAAATCATCATTAAAGCTATATCCTGGAACATTGCTTAACTTAAAGTGTACGTGATTCTGTCCCTTCCCGCCTATATTAAATCCAACTATATTGAAATTCACACTCACATTTACAAAATTATCTGTGCTTGGAATTATTATACTGTCTCCTTCTAAAGGAGATATTATCTGAATTGCTGGAGTAACAGGTATACCGCAAATGCAATTTACTTGACATAATCCTGGACAGCTAACAGCAGAGGCTCCATCACATTGCTCCCCTATTTCTTGTACACTATTTCCACAAACACTTGCAGTTATTCCTGTACATATAGAATTACAGTTATTAGGCTGTCCATTATTTGCTCCAGAATCACAAATTTCATTTCCATTTAATATCCCATCACCGCAACTTTCAGTTGTTATGCAACTATTGAATCCATTACATTGTGCATTACAACTTTCCAAACCATTATATCCACTAACTGTACAAGCTCTAGAATTACCATCACAAGTTTCAACTCCACTTCTTATAATATTATCGCCACATACTGCAGCTATACATGAATTTGTACAAGCATCAGTATTAATTGCGTTTCCATCATCACACTGTTCTGTTCCTTCCTGTATTCCATTTCTACATGTCGCACTAGACGCAGTTGTTTGCAATGTTCCTGCAGTTCTTCCCAAGCTTACAAGACTATTTGCTTCATTTCGGATAGAAGCATTGAAGTAATACTCTGGATTTCCAAATGTGCATACTCCCCCAACATCTCCGTCGCATTGCCATTCAGCATTCCATATTCCAGTCGCTGTATTTCCAGAAAATACAACACTTGCTGGATTAATGTTTGCAAGATCATCTGTATCTAAAGCGTCATACTCATAAACACTTAGATCAACAATCTTTCCGTTACAATTAGTTCCATAAATATTAACGCTAACAATCTGTCCTTGTACAGCATTTACAACACTCCAATTAACATCTGTCAAGACACATATCAAAGGACAGGCTAAATCTGCGCCAGAACAATCCTGGTCAATCCCATCACCGCAAATTTCAGTTGCCCCAGGATTTCTTCCAAAGTTATTATCTGCGCAATCTGCAACAGTCCCGCAAATTCCTCCAGATGTAGTATTGTATCCGTCTGAATCAGCATCAGTGCAAGAAGGAGGAACAATATTTTGTACGTTAACATTTACACCTATTGCAAAACCGTTATTACCTGCAGCATCTCTTGCTCTTGCAGATAAAGTATGAATTCCATTGCTAGTAGTTGAAGTATTCCATAAAACAGAATAAGGAGCAATTGCGTCTTCAGCTCCTAAATTAATTCCATCAATTAAAAATTGAACTCCTACAACACCAACATTGTCAGACGCTGTCGCATTAACAGTAATTGTGTTTAAGACAGTTGCTCCATTTGAAGGAGATGTTATGCTAACTGTTGGAAGAGTTGTATCTGCCCCTCCAGAAACTCCTGTCAAAACAAAGTAACTGGTTCCTGAAACAACAAAACTAAAACCATTTCCTGAAACAGGAACATCGGTTCTTCTTGCAAAATCAACACTCAAAGTTGTCTCATAAAATTCTAACAAAGAAACAGAAGGCAATCCAGCAAGTGATCCTGTAATAGTTCTTCCAGCTCCAGTATTCTCTCCAACAATAGTTATTCTTCCAGAAGATGCATGATAAAATGCCCATGTATTAACGCCCCCCATAGATTCTGTATCCTGAATCATCATAGAATCCATAGGTACAAACTTGTATAATGGCATAAATTCATAAAATGCTTTTCTAGGAGTATAAGTTCTGGTTGTTGTACTATAAGATAATAATGCAGGTCCATTTCCAGCATCATTTGGAGGTTGATTGCCGTTTCCAGTTAAAATACCGTGATTATATACACTATCATAAGCATCCCACATAATAATTCCATTAGCTCCTTGATCTAAAAATGGCAGAACATTCCAAATATTACTGACTTCTGTCATCCAAAAATGAGAATTAGGATATGCAGAACCTTGAATAGCAGTTTGCATTCCGCCTGTATTTCCCGCATAATTATGAAGCCCAAATGCCTCTAACTTTGCCATCAATCCAGCATAATTCGTCATCTGTGGCATGTATCTCAGCACTCCTGCATCAACTTGTGCAGTATCAGGTCCAACAATTTTAACATCTGTTATTCCAATCAAATTCAATTTCGTCGTTAATTTATCAACAATCCTCGCATATTGAAATTCATCAATAATAGGACCTTCCACTCCGTCAGGCGCTTGAAGAATAATCCAATCTGGCTCATTAGCAGGAGCAAGCAAACCAAACTGCAAACTCCTATTTATTTTTCCATAATAAACTAAAGAAGAAATCATCTCAACCCATTCATCTTCCATAGTTGGATCAACATCCGTTCTTCCCATCCAGCTAGGAACAGGCCCCATAAAATTAAGCATAATCCCTGCATTATGCCCCTTGCTATTCAAGTAGCTTATAGTATTCCAAAACTCATTGAATTTAGCACTATTATAAACAGTATTATAATATGCCCAGTTAAATGTATTTGGATCAGCATCGTCATTAGTTGCCTCCCAATCAGAGTTATCAATAACAACTCTCCACAATTTAACTCCTAAAGCATCAGATAAATCATTCAAAGCAGGTATCAACTCGCCATTATCCCAGCTTGCAGTATTAATATTAACTCCAAATCCATCAATTTCCTGGAATTGCTGAGCTCCATTCACAACTACATCTGCTACTACAACTGGAGCCTGACTTACAGATAACAAAGGCGCCGAACTAGTGACGCGATTTGATGCATTAGTTTGTTGCGATGCGACAAAATAATATTCGGGGTCTCCTAAAGCATCATTCTGCCACTCAGTAATCCAAGTTGTCGTCGCAATATTTCCATTAAAAGTTGTGAAAGCAGGATTCACAACAACAGGGTCGTCCGCTATATCTTCTCCTCCAATGATATCATCTTCCCAAACTACAAAATTCATTTGCTGACCATTGCAATTATTTCCCGTCACAGTAAGTGTAACTGCACTTCCCTCAGTTCTCGTCGAGGCACTCCACGCCGCACCAGTTAAAGTACAAACTACTTGAGTACAAACACTAGGCTGTCCAGAACAGCTCCATCCATTTTCTATTTGACAAGTTGAAGAACATCCATCTCCTCCAATAGCATCTCCATCGTCACAAGTTTCTCCTCCTTCTAAAATTCCATTTCCACAAGTACCTCCAGCTGAAACACTAAATGCTAAATCATCTCGATCACCCCAAGGCAATGATAAATCACAAAATCCACTAGATGCAATTCCAGAAGAAGCCTGAATAGCTCGAACAACATGCTGTCCAACAATAGAATCTGGAGTAAAAGTCGAAGAAATACTGCCATCAATACCATCAGTAATTTGCCCGTCACATCCTGCTAAATTTCCTGCCCAGCTTTGAATAAGTCTCCACGTTGCACCATTATAATACCATAAAGCTATATTATCCGTGTTATCATAACAAGCATAATCTAACGTTACAGTTAATGATGTCCCAGCAACAACACTTGCGCTGCTCAATCGAATATCTTCAATTGTATTTGTTCCATCACAACTCGTAGGATCAGCACACGTTCCGACGAGAATATTTCCGTCATTACACCCGTTACAAGGCGCACCGCAGCTTAATTGAGTGCTGCACACCAAATCTCCTCCACTACAATCCTGGTCAATCGCATCTCCGCAAATCTCAGCTCTTCCTGGATAAATTTGTGCGTTCCCATCGTTGCAATCAACAGCTCCGCATCCCGCAGAAGATTGATTATAAAGATCTCCATCGCCATCAAAGCAAACCAGAGGAACATTCTGAACATTTACATTTATATTATTCGCGCCATTATTTCCAGCCGCGTCTCTCGCTCGAGCTGATAAAACATGAGTTCCATTTACAGCACTCGCAGTATTCCACGAAATCGAATAAGGTGCAATTAAATCCTCACTTCCTAAATTAGCCCCATCCAATAAAAATTGCACACCAACAACACCAACATTATCTGACGCAGTTGCATTAACATTTATCGTCACAGAAACAATTGCCCCATTCACAGGCGAAGTTATAGAAACTGTTGGCGATATAGTATCTCCTGCTCCGCTCACAAATTCATCAGCACCTACATCAGGAGAAGTATCTCTAATATCGCCATCAATATCTTGAGTAACACCCACATTAACTCCTTGGTTAATCACAGAACTTGCCGTCGACAAAAGGTGCAGGTTTACATCATTAAGATTCACAAACATTCCTGCAGTTGCGCGAACATTATTAGAAACAATAGGTGTAGCACCATTTCTCACTGAAATTACAGGCTCATGTAAATTATTGCGCACAATCGTAGTACTCGTAGTTAACGTTCCGCGAAGATCAATAGGAACATTAAATACTCCTTGAGTAGAATAAATAGTATTGTGGTAAATCAAAACACTCGGAGTATCTTCAATACCAATCCCAGAATCGTATTGGGCAATATTAGCATAAATAAAGTTATTTCTAATAGTCCCTCCAGTAATTCCATTACCAATTAATCCTAATCCAATCCCTCTCGAATTATTAATCAAAATATTTCTTTCAATTAAAGGACTTAATCCGCCTTGCCAAAAATGAATTCCATGCTCAGCAACATTCGTCCTTCCCGAACAATAGATATTCTTAATAACATTATCTCTTACGATCCAATTATTTGCGTCGTGTGCATCAAATCCTCCCGTATAACAATCACTAATACCCGCAACATTATCAATTTGAGGTCTGCCAGCATCAGTCAATTCAAAATAAGAACAAGCAAGTGTTCCATTTATCATCGGAACTTGTGCCAACGAGTTGACTTTAACAAATTGTTGTCGTGCATCTAAGAATTTTACATTATAAATCACGAGGTTATCTGCTCCGCTCACCGCATGCAAATCATGATAAAATGCTTTTCGAATCGTAAGGTCAGCAACCATTGCATTTGAAACATCGATATAAATCACTTCTCCAACAACGTAATTTCCATCAATGATAACAGCATCTCTATTTCCAGATTGAGATCTTAGAGTAACTCGAGGATTATTAAAATCAAGCATAGCATCAATCACATACGTTCCATCTTGCAAAAGAATCGTCGTTCCAGTTGCTGCAGTCGAAACAATAGTATCCAAAGAACTTGCCTGACTTGGAGAAACCGTAATAATAGTTCCTGTTGCAGCAGACAAAGGTGCACAAAATGAAGTTGGTATAGCGCATCCTTCATCAACCCCTCCCGCACAGTTATTATCAATTCCATCCCCGCAGATTTCCAAAACTCCAGGATTAATTCCTGCGTTGTTATCGTTGCAATCTACGACAATTCCGCAGCTTCCAGCAGTTGTATTATATCCGTCTAAATCAAAATCAGTGCAAGAAAATGCAGAAGGAACAGTAAAATTCACTCTTTGCACTGATTCAGAATTCGCAAAACTTGCATCATTAATTCTTTTCAAAGTGACCGTCAAAGTATGATTCCCACCAGCAACACCGCTAAAAGAATAACTTCCATCAAAATCAGTATCATGAAAAATAGTACCAGAATCTATTTGTAAATCAGCATGATGTACACTTGTTAAATTCCCCGATGCTTGATATTGCGCAACAAAATTCTGTCCAACAATCTCTCCAAAAGTTGGAGAAAGAATATTAATCACAGGAAGGGTGGTCGAACTTGTCACCGCATTTACTTTGTACACATGTATAATAGGACTATCTGATCCTGCTGCTCCAATTCCGGGAGCAGATCCTTCATTTACATAAATATAACCTCTTTGATTATCCACTGTAATTCCTCCAACATTAGGACACCTAGAGTTAAGTAATTGGGATCCAAAAAATTCCGTCATTGTATACGTTAAATAAGGTAGTACTTGCTGTGGTTGTTTTATTCCCTGAGCAACAGCGGCGAGATCAGCAGGATCATAAAAATATAAACGAGCTTCATAGGGATAAGCATGATCTCCTTTACCTCCACCACAAACATCATTACAAGCAAAATCTTCCCCATAACAATAAGCTCCAACTCCTTTTCTAGAGGCAATAGTGATTGCGCTTTTACCACCATAATCTATCCAAGTTCCTCCAGGCCATTGATCAGCACAATTCCAACTTGGAAAATACGTTCCAGAAGCACATCCTTCATCTGTTCCAGGATACATCACAAGCACCTGCCCATCTAAAATAGATTCAGTAACAGGCGGATTACTGGTCGAAACAGAACTAAATGCTACCATTGGCGGTCCATGACTATTTGCGACACTTCCCGAACTATCTGCATTACCTCCAATAATACTTCTTCCTCCAAGATACTGATTCGCAAAACTCAATGGAACTTCAAATAAATATCGGGATGTCCTTTTTTCATGAAAGTTTATATCTCCAGCAGGACCCAATCTCCAAACGCCTCTTGCATCATTAGTTTGTGAAAGATCCAAACTAGAAAACCCAAATGAGGCATGGTCTCCTTGCGCCCCAGGAGCATAAAACATCCATTTGCTCCAATAAAGTCTATCTTGAGTTTGTACTCCTCGAGCAGATAAATAAAGTATCCCTCCTTGTTGATCTAATTCACCATTATACGAAACAGAATCAGAAATATCTGCGAGAGGTTGAAGCTGACTCGCTGAAGAAAGAGCTGTATGATCATAGATAGCGATGATTGGGGCAGGAATCGAAATCTCCCCAATTTTGCCAGATCTTACCCGATGACCCACTGCAAAAAGTGATCCTGGATAACCATCATTAGGTCCTGTCGGATTTCCTGAAGGATAATAAGATAAACTAACTGAACCTCTATCGCCACCATAATAATCATTGGGATCTGGAATTGAAGGATATCTAAAAGCACCCTGATACACTAAGTCACTTGCTTGCACTAAACTTCCGGAAGAATAAATAAGCGTGGAATTCACTCTAATTGCAACAGAAGTGCTCGTAATCGTAGCTTCAGTAGAATTTACTAAAAATACTCTGACTGTATGCAAACCTACACTCACATTCGTAAATGTATACGATCCATCAAAATCAGTATCATGAATAATCGTTCCAGAATCTATTTGCAGATCAGCATGCGCAACTCCCGACAAATTTCCAGACGTCGAATATAAAACATTAAAATGATTCGTAACGTTGCTTCCAGATGTTGGCGCAGTAATGGTAACGGTCGGTAAAGGTGTAGCAACATTAATTTGATAAACTCTTACTAATGGTTGAGTTCCATCTCCAAAAGGTTGTGAAACATATAGTCTTTGATTTGTTGGATCATATCCCACACCTTGAATATCTTTAAATGAGGTGCTAAATTCCCAAACAGCATACGGTATAACTTGGTAGTATGATTTCGTTCCATTTTTTACAGCAAGCAATTCATTCGCATCATAAGCCCAAATTTGAGATCGATAAGGATATGTATGAATGCCTTTTGAACTATCATCTGGATCAAAACAATCTCCTCCGCTAGATCCTCCAGTACCATAACAATAGTTTCCCATTCCATGTTTCCCAAAATAAAGAACAGTATTCGTTCCAGAAGGAAATGCCATTCCTGAAATAACATCTGCTTGAGACCAATAAATATTCCCTGCTCCATTACCTCCAAGAGTGGGATTAGTCCAAGGATATCCTAAGACTAAGACTCCTGGCACAGGATTTACAACACCAATATTATTTGGATCAAAAACCGTCGCTGATGGACCCCAGGACTGCAAGGAATTAATTGCTCCACCAGATCCACCTGCAAAAGCTGGTCCTTCAAAATAAGATTGCCATTCGATAGGAATAAATGCCGCATATTTGTCTACCCATCCAGGATAATTATTCCCAATCTTTACAGGTCCAATAACTTGACCAGATACCGAAAGATCTACTGGACGAGAAAATTCAGAATTTGTTTGTGTCGCTGACCCATCATAATAAGAATAAGCTCCAATATAAAGTTTATTATTAAATACTATTGCTGAACCTAAAACTTTTTGATTTGGATCTGAGGGGTTTATCGAGCCCATCCTTCCTTCAAGTGGATCACGAAAATTTGAGAGTGCAGACGCTGTTGGGGTACCTGCAAATGACGAAGGAATAGCAATTTCTGCAATTTTTTGAGTAAAATCATCATCGTAAGGATGACCTCCAATAAATAAAGAATTTCTTGAAGGATTATAAGCAACAGCATAAGCCCCTAAACCTCCACTGCCAGCATAACTAAATCCAAAAGTACTTCCCGGAATACCTGTAGGTAATCTAAACGCTCCCAAATAAATAAGATCTGATGCCTGCAAAAGTTTTCCTGTTGGGGCAAGCAATATCTGGCGGAAAAAGGGGATATCTATTTTTAATGCTTTAATTCCGAATTCTTCTAAAATTTTTACTATGGCATTCTCTCTTTGAGGAAATGAATATGCAATTGCAGAAAATATCAAGAACAAAAATATAAAAGAGGTTATAAAAGTGAGAAAAAATACAGAAAATGCTCGCTTCTCACCGTCTTTTTTCATAATGGACTTATACAAACAGCATATATAAAATTAACGGGAAATAAAACTCACTATCGAACTTTACCACTCAACTTTAATACAAGGTCTTCGAACATACAAAATTTCCTGCAATTCGTAGAATTCCATGCTTGTTTCCAATTGGCCAGAAAAATATCTTAACTGATAATCTTTATCTGTCTTGGGATTAAATAATTCAATAGTCATCTCTTTAGTTTCTCCATGTTCAATTAAAACATAATGCGCATCAACTTCCAATTCAACTCCATCAACTTTTACCTTATCTCCTTTTTTCAATTGAGTTACAGGCTTAGATGCTTTAATATTAACTTTATCAATTTCATCTCCAGTTTCTTGTCCAAGCACTGCTCCTAATTTTTTAACTTCATCTTCAGCAACATCAACATTATTATCCATTTCGTGGTCACTTTCAGCTTCATCTTCGGCATCGTTATCTTCGTCTTCATCAGACTTTTTCTTGCCAATTTTACTCTTAATTTCTTTTTTGCTATTTTTATTATCTTTATTTATCTTTTTTACCATTTTTTCTTCTCCGCAATTATACAATCTCCTTCTTTTGAAGGTGCATTTTCGAACATACTAATTCTAAAATCTTCATCGCACTTTTCTCCATTCTTTTCTTTTCTATATCCTCCAGCATACTTTTTAACACTTTCCCTTTGAACTTTTACATGCTCCAAAGAAGAAGCAAAATTATCAAGAATTTTCTTTGCTTCCAATTTAATTTTTTCCTTTTCTTTTTCACTTATCATAAATCTAGAAGATATAATTAATTTATAAAGCTATTTCTTAATAAATTCTACATTATCAAAATTTCTAAAACCTTCATCTCCAGTTAAAAATTTAACTCCATGATTTTTTGCAACAATATATCCTACAACATCGGGAATAGACAAATCCTTATGTTTTATTTTTAAATCCATTGCTTCTTTTAAATCTTCAAAAGAAACATCAATTAAAAAATCAAAATAATCCTCAGTATATTTATCTGCCTTTTCCTTGTCCATTTCTTTTTTTAAATTATAATTAAGTTCTGCGAGATTAAAAATTGCAGTAATAATAGAAGATTTTGTATATAGACTATATTTAGGATTCCCTCTTATGATTTCAATCATTGCATAAGTATCAAAGAAATATGTTTCCTCTTCATCCTTTTTATTTTCTATTATTTCATTCATCCCAGCCCTCTTTATCTCCTTCTTTCAAAATCTCTTCTGTAGATCTTTTAAATTTAAAACTGCCAAAGTGTTCTCTTAAAGGGTTTTTCTTCTTTGCAATCAAAATCCTAACTTTATCATTCTCAGAAAAATCTTCTTTCTTAATTTTATCCATAGGTATAACGACGCCAAAAGACCTTCCCCATTTCCTAAGTCTAGCTTCTACTTCTATCATGATTATACCAATATAATCATATTTATAAATCTTCCTATTCGTCTCAAAGTTCAATAATCTTGTATCCACAAACTCCCAAATTATAAATTTCTGTCTTCCCAATTTTTCTATAACCTTCTCCTTCGTGAATGTGTCCGCAAAACACATATTTTGGTTGTTGTCGTTTAATATAATCTAAAATAACGTTGCTTCCTGCATGTAATCCTTGCCAATTTTTCGGAGCAACCTTATTAGTAACTTTATCTAAGACTCCATAAGGTGGTTGATGACAAACTAAAACATCCAATTTTCCAAACCAATTTAGAATTCTTTTTGCCTTTTCAGTCTGTTTATTGGATCGCTTTAATTTTTCCTCATATCTATTAGGTTTAAACGTCTCAACCCAAATATCATCTACAAAATATTCTAAACCTCCAATTTTAACACCCTTAAAATTCCTTAATCTATTATTAATAATTTCCACATTTTTAATTCTACTAATTCTGTTAACAAAATAAGGTAATTTTAATCCTATCTTCTTTTCTCTTTTTCTAACTTCCTCATCGGTACTCTCTACATTTCCAAATATAGTATAAACTGGCGCAAATTTTGAAAGATATATCAAAACATCCATAGACGATTTGTAAACTTCCATATATTGTGCCTTATCTAATTTCGGAGTTTCTTTAATTTCATCTAAACCTTTTTGCCTTCTTTCAATATTCTCAAATGCCCTCTTTCTTGCTAAATCTGCCTTGCCTAAATCCCCTGTTACTAAAATTAAATCACTATTTTTCAAAGGAATTTTTCTTAATTTCGCAACATCTCCATGCGGGTCTCCAATCGCAACAATCTTCATTTCTTCTTTCCCTTCTCCACAACTTTTTTCTCAGA
>JBBTAC010000032.1:5123-32398 GCA_038044405.1 Nanobdellota archaeon | reverse complement strand
GTAGGACATATCTTTGACGTGGATGGGGCGGCAGTTCGATTCTGCCTGGGACCATTGATTATTACTGAAAACTTTATATACTCCATAATTACGAGTTTACTATGGGTCGAGAAGAAAATAGTTTAGAAGATATAGCAAAGGTATCCGTTGGTTGTGCCGGAACGATTGCTCTTATGGGAGCTGGTGCGTTTGCTGGAGCATTGTTGGGTGTAGGAAGTGGGTTTGTTTTAGGGAACATTATTGATTATATTCCTTTAATAAATAAAGTTGCTCCCAAAATCGCTGAATATGTTGGATTTCAACCAGATTTAAATATGAATGAAAATTTTTATCAGCTTACATGCGGTGTTGCAGGATTATATAATGGTCTTGGGTTTATCCCAGGATTATTAAATAAATCAAGTAAAAGATGATTATTCTAAGTAACTAAGTAAGTTACTAATTTAGTTAATAATAAGGTTTAAATATTGATTTTTGCTATATTTTATTATGTCAAGATGTAATCATCTTGAGCATCCAGAAGTCCAGACAAAAATAAAAGGACTTCTTGATATTTATATTGAAAAAGGGGACTAAATAGGGAAATGAAAAAATACTTGCTTCTTGTTGAAAATGAAGAATTGTGGGCGAAATTTAAGGAAACTATAGATAATGATATTAATAGTGAAATTATGGAGTTGATAAAAGAGAAAATTAAGAAATCAAGACAAGGATTTTCTGAAGAAAATAGGCGGAGCAAAAAATGAGAGGATTTAGATTTAATAAAATTGGGCAGATGACTATTTTTGTTATTGTAGCATTAATTATTGTTGCGGGAATAGTTATATATTTTTTTGCGAAAGATAGATTAGGAGTAATTGGAATTTCCCCTGAATTAAAACCTGTTTTTGATTATTATCAATCATGTATAGAACAAGAAAGTAAAAATGCCATTAGTATTATTCAAACACAGGGAGGCAGAATAAATGTTCCAGAATATTTGCCTGGAAGTGAATATGCGCCATCTTCTTCTGAATTGAACTTTTTAGGGTTCTCTGTCCCTTATTGGTATTATGTTAGCGGAAATGGCTTGATTAAAGAACAAATACCTAGTAAGGCAGATATGGAGAGAGATATAGGAGATTATATTGGTAGTAGGGTTACAGATTGCGATTTTAGCAGTTTTTATGCCCAAGGATATTCTGTTCAATTAGACAGTGCTACGGCAAATGCAAGAATTAGCGATACTAGGGTTGATGCAGAATTAGATTCTAAGCTTATTGTTTCTAAGGGAGATAATACTGCAACGAAGAGCAGTTTCGTTGTTAGTACTAATAGCAAATTAGGGAAATTTTATAATATCGCGAGAAAGATTTACGAGAAGGAAAAAAAAGATGCGGTATTTGATAAATTTGGGGAAGATGTTTTGAGATTATATGCTCCTGTTGATGGTGTTGAAGTAAGCTGTTCAGGAAAAGTATGGAAAACAAGAGATGTAACTAGCGATTTAAAGAATGGATTAGAGGCAAATATAGGGGCTGTAAAATTCAAGGGAAATTATTATGATTTGAGCAATAAAAAGAATAAATATTATGAAGTTGATTTAGGGGAAAATGTTGATGAGAATATTAATTTAATTTATTCTGGAGCAATGCCTACTAAAATTGAAGTTAATGGGGAAGATGTTGACAATGAATTGATGATAGCTTCTCCTGTTGGAACACAAGAAGGATTGGGTATACTGGGCTTTTGTTATGCACCTTATCATTTTGTTTATGATGTTAATTTTCCTATTTTAGTTCAGATTTATAATAATGAAGAAATGTTTCAATTTCCAATTGTTGCAATTATAGATAACAATATTGCAAGACAGGCAATACTTTCAGAATTAGAGGGCGAGGATGAAAGTGAAGTTGATTTATGCGAATTTATGACACAAGATGTTGAGATAAATATTTACGATTCTAATTTGAATGATGTAGATGCTAATGTTAGTTATCAATGTTTTAATCAGAAATGTAGGTTAGGACAAAGTGTTAATGGTAAATTTATGGGAAAGGCGCCTGCCTGCTTCAATGGAAATGTTATAGTGAAGAATGAAAATTTTGTTGAAAAAAATGAGAGATTTTCTACAAATAGTGAAAACAAGATAGATATTATCATAGATAGATTATACAATGTTAATTTGGATTTGAAGGTCGGCGGAAAGAGTTTGGATGGAACTGCTATAGTTAGTTTTATAGATACTAATGGAGAAAGCACAAGTACGGTATTGCCTGATGTTAAAAACATAAAGTTGAGCGAAGGGAATTACGATATAAGAGTTTATGTTTATGGTAATTCTAGTATTAAAATACCTGCAAGTAAAAGAACGCAATGTCAAGAGGTTACAAGATCAGGCATCCTTGGGTTTTTTGGTTCTACAAAAGAGCAATGTTTTGATATTAGTCTTCCTGAAACAACTATAGAATACGCATTAACTGGAGGCGGTGATGGAAGTGTATATTTATTAGAGGAACAATTATCTAAAGGTGAATTGAAAATAGATGTGGACTCTTTACCCAGGCCAAAATCTTTGGAAGAATTGCAATATAATTATGCTTCATTTGAAGAAATGGGGGTTAATGTACAATGAGAAAATTTAATTTAATTTTGATAATTGTATTTTTAGGGTTGATGAGTTTTGTCGGTGCGCAGACTGGTAGTTATGGGCAATCTGTTACATATCAACCAAGAGCTAGTTTTCAGGCAGTATACGGGCCTGAAGATAGACTAAATACATATTGGCCGATTTTAGGAGATAAAGATTCTTGTTTGGCTAGGCAAGATTTGTTATTGCAAGTATCTCCGATTGGTTGTCAGCCAGCTGTTGTAAGAAGCGATTTATTGGCTGAACAAAATGTGCCTGTATTTTGTCAGATTGACGCATTACAAATTAATCCTTTAATTGATATTAGGAATATAAGAGGAATTAGATTTACTGGGAAATATCCAAATGAAGTAATAGGCGCTGGATTTCATCCTGCACAAGCTGCGTTAAGGACAAGAGATAAATTGCTTGGAAGCCCATTGATAAATAATATTGGATATATTGTTGTAGTATTAAAGAAAAATCCTGTTGAAAAGAATTTGCCTGAATTTATTAAAGTTAATTTAACTGCCCAGCTAGATTACGAGGCAGATAATGTTTTTGGAGTTGGAAAGGCAGAATTTTTATTAGAACCAGTAGGAGATAATGAATGGGAAGGAGAAAAGTTTAAGCAAAGTTTTTGGAATGGAAGATATTATGTTAGATTAGAACAGGCAGATCCTAATTTTGCAGTTGTTAGTATTTATACTGGAGATAAAGGACTTTTGGGAGGAAGAGGAAAAATTGCGACAACAAAAGTTGAAAGAGGAAAGACTTCTGAATCTATATGGGTGCCTGGAGCTTATTGTCGTGCAGGATTACAAATAGCATATGATGGTTTTGTCGGTGCAGAAAATAAAGCTACTATAAGTTTAAGCGATGATAAGGGGACAGATATTATTGATGTTTATCAGGGTTCAAGATTTTTGAATGATAGATGCACTATTGATAAGATTAATGTTGGGAAAAATAGTACAAATAGTACGATATATACTGGGCAAAATAGTACAAATAGCGCGATTAATACTGGAAGTGTAACAATAAGATGCTCTGATTCACAGAAGATTAATTTGAGATTGGAAGATGTGAACAATATTAGCCAGGAGAGGAGTCTTGGTGATAAGGATAAAGATTTTGATGATACTATAAATAGTTTAAAGAAAGTTGTTGATGAATATCCTTCTGAAAAAGAAAGAAATGTTGATGGGGCTTCATTATGGGGAGAATTGGCTTTGCAGAGAGCGATAAAATTGGCAGAAGATGCTGGAAAAGAAAAGACTAGGGCGGAATTAATAAGAGAATTTATTGAGACTTACCCTGATTCTTTTGCAACACAATCTTATAGATATGAATTAAGTAAGAGCGGCAAGATAGACTTTTCTTCTGCTGGCGGAGTAATAAATATCGATAATAGATTTTACAATGTTAGATTGATTGGAATAGAAAAACCAAAGAAAGATTCTAATATTGAAATTGCAGTTACTGGCGCACAAACCGAGGCAATTAATGTTGGTTTGCAAGAACTTAGAAACTTTTCAGATAGTGGTGTTGGAACAATTGATAGCATAAGATTAGATAAAGTTGATAATGAAGAAAATGTTAAAGTTACTGTAAATTGCAGAGGAGAAAAAAGTGCTGGAGGAAGTTATAGTATTAAATCGAATAGTTTTAATTTGAAAATAAATGAAGACACTAAAGTTTGTGATAAGACTTATATTAGATTGAGAGATGTCGAATTAAAGCAAACTGCAAAAATAAGATTAATTCCACAATCGCAAGGTACAAGGGCAGAGACTAATTTAACAGTTAATATTGGAATTGAGAAAAGAGCAATAAAATTAAGTCCTGATAAGACCGAAGAATTAATTTCTAATTTGAATGATAGTATAAAAAAATGGGACAATATTAATGACCGATTGGGCAAAGTTGTAACTGGATTGAAAGGCGCGTGTTTTGCAACTGCAGGAATATTAACTGTGAAAAATTTCTTAACAGGAATTGGGGGCGAAGCATTGGCTAGACAAAAGGTAATGACTGGATGGACAAGAACATGCGCAGATTTAGTGAGTGCTGGAAAATATCCTACAATAAATGCTTGTTACTTGGATAAATCAAGCGAGATAGATAAAGATGTTAGTAACGCAGAGGATGCTATAAATGGGATTAATTCTAGAATTGATAATATAGAAAAGAATTATGTTGAAGAAGAAGGAACTTTTGGGACAAGTTATGTTGATAGAAGCAAGGCGGCTGTTTCTTATTGCAATGATTTGAAATCGCGATATGGAACAAGAGATGTTGCAGTTAAGGGACAGAATATGAAGTTTGCAGATGTTTTGGGAGATTGTGAAGAAGGTTACAATAAACAAGGACTTTATGGATATAATGAATTGAGAGAAATGGAGTACAATATTATTATGCAGGATAAGGGAAGTTCTACTGGAATAAAGACAGACGCAGATAAATTATTACAGGGAAGTTATGATCAGATTTTAAATAATAAAGATAGGTATTCTGAAATTCAGAGAGCGCAACAGGCAAAGTCTTTGGGATTGCCTGCTCCAATTGTTGCGACAAGCAGTGTTAGAAAAAATGTTGTTGGGGAAGTTGTTGGAACTTCTGGAATACAGGAAGTTAATTTGAAAGAGTTAATTCCTGTTGCCGATACACATGTTGCAAGTGTTAATGTTTACAATACAGAGAAGACAGATAAAAATGGAATTGTTAAAGGATTTAAGGGCGGTGAAAATTATTATTTTGGTCTGGTAAAAGATTCAGAGGGATATTATGCTGTGCAAGATGTATTCAAGAAAACTACTACTGGCTATGAAACCTTGAATGATGATAGAAAAGCTGAATTTCTAGATGTTTATGGTATTGGAAGAATAACTCCTGCTGAAAGTGTAAGTTACATTAATTCTTATAAAAATCCTGAAGTGCGATATTACGAAACAGAGCCATATAAGGGCATGCCGGCTATTGTACCATTTGATACAAGAGAAGGATGGTATGCTGCGACTCGACAAACTTTACCTGTTTTTGGAGGTATTGGAGCATTTGATTCAAGTGGAAAAGTAACAAGCTTTTATTTGTGTAATGTTGGACCTAATGGACAAGAGCAGTTTTATGAAGGATATGGAGACGATATTTGTCAACTGATTAATCTGAATACTGGGCAACCTCTAGGATTTTTTCCTGGATTGACTGAGGCAGACGCAAAGAGGAGAGTTGGACAGGCTGTTAATGCTATAAGTGAGGCGGCTAATCAATATGGGAAAAAAATAGCTAGAGTTAATGGAAAAGATTTTGGTGTTGGAAGACCTGCTGCAAATATTCCTTCAACGCAATGCCAGAATTTTATGTCGCCTGAGGAATGCCACTTATTGTTTAATGTATGTGATCCTGTAATTTGCCCCTCATCGAGATGCGATTTTGGAGGACAGTTCCCTGTTGCAGATGTTGTACAAACAGGAATTATTGGCTCGACATTATTGTGCTTGCCTAATGTTAGAGAGAAAATTGCTATACCTGTCTGCCTGACAGGAATACACGCAGGAATAGATGGATATTTATCTATATTAAAGAATCACAGAGATTGTTTGCAGGAAAGTTTAGCTACAGGGAATAGCGTTGGTATTTGTGATCAGATATATAGTATTTATTTGTGCGAGTTTTTCTGGAAACAAATTGCTCCTGTTGCAAAAGTCATATTGCCTAAGATAATTGAATCAGCATATGGGCAAGGAACAAGAGGGGGAGGAGAGTATTTGACGACAATGGCTGCATGGCAGAATACAGAAAATTCAATTAATTATTTCACTCAAACTTATGCTGTTAATTCTTTAACTGCATTTAGAGCGAGGAGTATAGATGAAGTTGGAACGCAATTCTGTAAGGGATTTGTTTCTGCTAAAGCTCCTACGTCTTTTAAGACTTTAATTGAGCCAGACAGTCCGCCTCAATTCCACGCTTGGTTTAGTACTACTAAGTTTACAGACGCTACTGTTCCTGCGACATCGCAATATAAAGTATTTTATCATATATTTGCCGGGAAGGATCAGGGAGTTTATTTCAGTGTTTATTTGAAGAATCCTCCTGAGTCTGGATTCTTTACATTGCCTTCAGTGATTAATGTTGCATCAGGATTTGCTGGAAGAGGACAATATGCTTCTGAAAGCAAGGACTTTACAGCACCAGAAGGTTACAAGGAATTGTGTGTTAGAGTTAACGATAAAGAGGAATGCGGTTTCAAAGAAGTTTCAACAAGTTTTGCTTTGGATTATTTGAAAGATAGTTATGTTTCTGGCCAAGCTGGACAATCAGAGATAAAGTCAGAGAGTGAATGTGTAAGTGGAAGCGCAAATTTAGCTCCTGCTGCATTGAGTGGAAATATTCAAGCTGGAGCAGAAGAGGCTTTGATACCTAGTGTTTATAATAGAGGACTTGTAAGAATTTGTTCTAGCAGAAATCCTGGAAGCGAGACAGACCCAACAAGATTTGCGGATATGGGTTATTGTGATGATCAGAAAATTAGATGCTGGCTTGATAAGACTAGCGTAAAGAATGCGATAACTGACAATAATAAGGGCTTGCTAAATAGCACATTGTCTTCGATAGAAGCTAGACAGAAAGCAGATTTAGTTCAGAAAGGAATTATTGTTGGGGATGACGCTGCTGTTGCTGAAATAAAGGAGATTACAGATTCAATAAATAAATTGAGAGCACAGACAAGTATTAGTGGACAGGAGACGCAGGAAAGTGTTAATAGATTGAATGCTTTGCTTGGCAGAGTTGTTTTGAATCATCAGAAGGCAAATATATTGTATTTGATTGGAGATGTAAAGGCAATTGGTGTAGAGAAGGCAATTGTTGATATTAAAGTAGACGAGGCTATTTCTAATGCTGCTCAGGAAATTGTTGGAGATGTTAGACCTGAAGAGACTAGTGCAGAGGAGAGTAATTCAAATATAATTAATCCAGGAATACAATCTATTCAACTTACAGTTAATAATACTCCTGTTACCAAGGTTAATTCAAAAGATACAGTTGTCGTAAATATAAAAGAAAATTGCGATGATGTGCAATATAATATAAAATCAAAAGATTCTTTTCTTGGCGTTGATTTGTTTGCTCCAGACAAAGAAGTAGGAAAAATAACTCCAAATAGCCAAGGACTTCTTAAATTACCTACACTTAATGAGGGGAAATATTTAATTGAAGGCACTTGTTATTTAGATGGCAAAGTTATTGATGTTGAAAGATCTGGAATATTAGAGATAGATAATAGCCAGCCTCAAAAGACTAATTTGGCTTTAAAGGATAAAATAATATCGGTTATGATAAATGATTTTGCCGAGGATGCTGACTTATCAATAGCCCAAGCAAAAAAAGCAAAAATTAAAATAGAACATAGTTGTGGAACATTGAGATGTATAATAAGGGAGGATTATGGCGAATTGAAAAGAACTATTTATGACGAAACAATAGAATACAATGGAAATATTAACTCTTTAACTCTTAGCCAAATTAGTGATATTCATGATGGAAAAGTTGGAAAATATATTATTGGTGTAACTTGCGTAAAAGATGGCAGTCCGATTGGTAATCCTGTTTTAAGAAACCTTACAATTAAATAAGAATAGCATGAGATTTGAGCAGGAAATTAATTTCTATTATAAATCTAATAATGCAGTTATTGAGTTCTGATAGCTTGAATAGTTTTAGAATTTACTTGAAGATTAAGGGCATAATTTCTGAAGAGTCTATGATAATTATTTATAATTTTAAGGATGCTGTAATCAAAGGCAGTTCTGTGACTGTTTCAGAGAAAGTTAAATCTGTTTAATTTTATGCGGAGACTAGGATTCGAACCTAGGAAAGCACTAAGCTATCAGGTCCTAAGCCTGACCCGTTTGACCGCTCCGGCATCTCCGCATAAATTGGAGAAATAAAAAGCATATATAAATGTGACCTAACTATCTAATTTTGAGAAATAGCTGTTTCAATATCTTCGGCGTGATACTTCATAATGCTTAAATTGGTATAAAGAGAAGCAGCGTATAATAGCGCTTCTTTTGGGTTTCCTGTAAACAACGATAAAGTTATACTTGTGAGAAGTGTATAATTGTTTAATTTCTTTCTCCAGCTTTCA
Organism: Nanobdellota archaeon; assembly: GCA_038044405.1. Classification (GTDB taxonomy): domain Archaea; phylum Nanobdellota; class Nanobdellia; order Pacearchaeales; family GW2011-AR1; genus JAUSIK01. Next base: position 23,639 of record JBBTAC010000032.1, on the reverse strand, counting down.
GAGGAAACATTTTGTGAAGAAATTTCTGGATAATCCTCTAAACATTTCATTTAAGTTTGTCTTATTTATTATTTTTAAAGATTGTTATGTTAGAAATTTTATTTTGCCATAAAAATAGTAAATAAAGATTTAAATACCTCTTATTTTTATGAAAATTATGAATAAAGCAATTCAGAAAGCAGAAATTACAGGAGAATTTAATTGGAGAATTTCAAGCATTGTTCCTAGTTTTGTAAGTGGAAAAGATGCTAGGGCTATTTATGAACAAGTTAAGGATTTTGGGGAAGTTTGGTATAATGAAAAATCGCAAACTATGATGGGAAGTAATTTTCCAATTGCTGCTAAAATTGATAGTATTTTAAGACATAAAGGAATTAGAGTTGCTAATTTAGCTGATTTAAGCAAACCTGAAATTAGGGATATGGTAAAAGATAGACATTATTCTGATACTACAACGCTTGTTTTGAGAACGTTAGAAGATAATTATTCTCCAAACAAGGATATTATTAAAGAACTTGTTCAGCATATAGAACAAAAACAAGGAAAATTAAGATTGCCTGTTTTAGTTAGTGGATTAGATGTTACTGTTTCTGATAACAAGTATAAATGGAATGTTGTTCCAAGAGATGATTTTGAGGTTGTTTATGATGAGAGACTTTTAGTCAAATTTAACGGGCGGGAATTTTCTCAAGTTGATGGATTAGGATTGCCTTTATTTAATAAAAAAGGAGATAAAACTTGGTATGTAAAAAATTCTGGAATTTCGAGGTTGTTATTGTACAAGAGCTTCAGCTTCATCTCGGGTAGCGAGGATCTTGATGGCTCTGGCAAGGATGGTAGGATATTGTTGGTTCGTGATTAAATTAGGTCTTGAAAATTATTAAGCAGCCTTTTTCTTCTCTACATTGCCTACTTTTGTTTTTATTTTGTCTTCTATTTTTAATTTGTCAATTAGTTCTTTATAACGGTTTCTTATTGTGACTTCAGTTATGCCTGCAACATCTGCAACTTCTCTTTGTGTACGCTTTTCGTCGTTTAATAGAGAGGCAACATATAATGCGGCTGCCGCTATTCCAGCTGGGCCTCGACCAGACGTTAATTCAATTATATCTGCCCTCTTTAATATCTTTAATGCATCATTCTGGCTTTTTGGGGCTAGGTGTAAAATAGAGGCAAATCTTGATATGTAGTCTTTTGGAGAACTTGGAGTTACCCTTATTTTTAATTTTCTTACTATAAATCTATATGTTCGCCCTATTTCTTTTCTTTCTACGTCAGATGCTCCTGCAATTTCATCTAATGTTCTTGGTATGTTGTATGAACGACAGGCAGCATATATACAAGAGGCGATAACTGCTTCCATTGACCTTCCTCTAACAAGACCTCTTTGCAGGACATAGTTATAAATTCTTGATGCTTCATCTCTTATTACAGAAGGTAGATTTAGGAATGATGCTACACGTCTTAACTCAGCCATTGCAAGTCTGAGATTTCTTTCTATCGATGTTGAAACTCTTTCCTGCCATTTTTTAAGTCTTAAGAATTTTCTTGTTTGACCAGCTTCTAATTTGTATATATCTGATATTTCTCCAACATTTGTAGTTAGACCCTTGTCATATTTCTGCATTGAAATTGGAGCTCCGCCACGGCCTTTCTTTTCTGATTTGTCAAATTGTCCTCCAACATCTTGACCAGTGTCGACCATCTTTTCTTCTATTAGAAGACCACATTCATTACAGCTAATTTCTCCTTTTTGATCGTCATAAGTTAGGCTAACAGAACCGCATTCAGGGCAGCGTTTTATGTAGGTCATTTTTAAAGGGCAAGCTTTAAAAATTTATTGTTTTTGTTGATATTTAAAGCTTTCGGTTAAAATTCTTTTTTTTCGACGATGTCAAGATGTTTCTATAGAAAATGCATCTGGAGCATCGAAAAGTCTAAACGTGGCTCAAAGACTTTTCGATTATTCAATTATAACAGCATTTACCATACCTTCTTGACTTGGTCTATTGGTTATTCTTGCTTTTCCTTTTGATGTCTCTATTATTGATCCCTTGTATAGAATATTTTGTCTAGCTAAGAAACGGTTTTGAGGAGTTTCTATTACGTTCTTAATTTCTGTTTTTTGTATTTTGCCATTAGCAAGAAGATTCGCGGTATTTGCTTTTAATAGGATAATTTTTTTATTTGCGCCAGCTACTCGGGATACTTTTCTTTTTGTTTCCCCAAGCAAGACTATTCTTTCTTGACTTATTCTTTCATAAAGGCGTTTCTTTTTATTTGTGTGATATTTACCGCCGGTAATCTTTCTTCCAGTGTTCATGTAAAAATTGGATATTTATACATATTTAAATCTTTGGAAAAATTTTATTGTTGTTTTTTGTTATCCAAAGATTTAAATACGGTACTGATGAAAAGCAGATATGGTAAAGAGTATTGAAAGACCGCTTGATCTTTTGAATCACGCAAAGGGTAAAGAAGTCTTAGTACAGTTGAAAGGCAATCAGCAGTTTGTAGGAACTTTGATGGCTTTTGATATGCATATAAATGTTGTTCTTGACAATGCAAAGGAAGTCATAGATGGAAGTGTAAGAAAGAATATTGGTCTGACATTCTTGAGAGGAGATACAATTATCTATATTTCTCCTGCTGTTTCTAATAATAATTAGATTGTTATTGTTTGAAGATCCCTTGCTAACGAAACGGACTTAAATACTTTTTTTGCTTCTTTTTCTATCTTTGATAAGTTGTATTCATATCTTTGAGAGATATGCGTTAAGATGAGGCGCTTAACCTTTGCCTTTTTTGCTATTGTTGCGGCGTCTATTGCTGTAAGATGCCTGAATTTATCTGCTTGTGCTTTTTCATTTTCGCTAAAAGAAGATTCTATTATTAGCAAATCGGAGTTTTTTGCCAAGTTAATTGCGTTTTGATTAATTGCCGTGTCTAAAATAAATGTTATTTTTTTTGGCTTTTCTAAATAGGAGACTTGAGAGGCCTTTATTTTTTTTCCATTGTGGACAACGTCTTTGCCTTGCTGGAGCTGTCCTAGAATTGGAGAATTAGGGAGTTTATGTTTTTTCAATTTGCTTTTGTCTAGTCTTCTTTTTTCTTTTAGGATGAATGAATAAGCATTACAGTGTGTTGTGTGAGACATAGAACTTGCCTCTATTAAGAATTCATTATCTTGAATTATTTTATTTTCAACTTCATGAATTTCTAATGGAATTTCTATATTGACTAAATTTTTCATTATATTCATTTTATTTTCTGTTCCTTTTGGGCCATAGACCTTTAGTTTTTTATTATAATTTAGCATTCCTAATGTTTGAAATAAACCTGGAAGGCCTAGAATATGGTCGCCGTGCCAATGAGTTATTAGAACTTTGGTTAAATTAAAAGGACTTATATTTGCTAATTTGAATTGCTTTTGTGTGCCTTCACCGCAGTCTACTAAAATAGCTTCTTTTTTATAATTAAGTAAAATAGCAGGATGATTTCTTGTTTTTGAAGGTATAGAATCTGAAGTTCCTAGAAAAGTTATGCTTATTTTTTCCATTTTTTAATTAGTGGGAGATGATTTATATAGGTTATTGATAGTAGATTTTTGAGTAAAGAAAAGTTTAAATAGCGAAATTTTATATGTTTTATATGAATAAGTGGTCTGAACTCTTACTAGGTTTGATTTTTGTTATTGTACCTATAATTGTAGCATGGTATTCGCAGTCATGGGGGGTATGGAACTTCTGGGACGCTGCTGGAGTTTTCTTTAGAGGCGGATTGTTCTGGTTTATTACAATGGTTGGGGTTTTGTTTATTCTTTTAGGCATTAGTGATTTGAAGGGCTGATTTTATAATGGGTTATGAAAGAGATTTGTAGGGTTTAACTTAATTTTGCAACAATTAATATATAGTTCTTTGATTTGAATTTTTAATGGCTTATTGTAAAATATGCGGAGAATATGAATGCAAAAAACATACTGTTCTTCTTGGAAGGACTAGATATGTAAATGAGTTTAGTGGAAGTAGTCCTCCAGAGGTTTTTGTTGGAAAATGGAATTATCCAAATGTTTACGCAGGCATTTTATCTCCAGAAGAATATGGCGATACTAGAATTATGAGTTCTGCAGAAGAATGGCGCGCTAAGAAGTTGGCGATTCCAGATATACTGGAATTAAGAAATAAATTAATTTATGGACGAAATAGGACAAATATAAAAAAAGCTGTACTTAATAGCAAATTTATTAGTGTTATGCAAGAAATTGCAATGACAGATAGTTCTGTTTCTGCTGAATTTAAATTGAAGAGAGCTGTAAGGAGAAATGACGAAAGGGAAAGCAGAGTGCCGTTAATTTCAAGTGCTGGAGAAGTTGAAAAAGTTCAATTACAGGAAAATCCAAAGATTAAGAAAAAAGTAGAATATTTAGTTAATGATAACGATGTTAAGTCTGCTGATGCTTTGATTGAACTGCAGAGTGCGCAAATTAGTACTTCTAGTATGATTAAATTGCTGTCTGCAGGTTTATTGGGATTGAAGAAGAATAGAAAATTAGTTCCGACAAGATGGGCTATAACTGCTGTTGATTCTAATTTATCCAGCGAAAAAATTGAAAAAATAAGATATATGCCTGAACTTTCAGAATATAGGGTTTTTCATGATGAATATTTAGGCAATCATTATGAAATTTTGCTAATACCTAGGTATTGGAGTTTCGAAGTCATAGAAATTTCATTGAAGAATTTTCTTGTTTGGAAGGATTTTGAAAGTATATTTAAACGACGAAGTTACGCAGATAATGTTACAGGAGCTTATTACGCTAATAGACTGGGTATCTGCGAGTATTTGGAAAAGATTGGAAGACAGGCTTCTGTGATTGTTTTTAGAGAGATAAGGCCTGAATATTATTCGCCTTTAGGTGTAGGAATACTTCGTGAAACCACGAGAAGTGCAATGGCTAACTCTTTTAGAAATTTCGATAATTTAAGCGATGCTTTAGCAGATATACAAACTAGATTGAGAATTTCTGTTGAAAGATATTTGAAAGAAAGCCAGATGATTAGGGAATTGAGACAGAAGAGATTGGGCGATTATTTACGATAGATTAAAAATAGTAGAAATGTTTATATATGCGTATGCGTATGCACATATATGGTTAAAGTTATTTCATTGTCAAATGAAGCATATATTAGATTAAAGACTATGAAGGGAAATAAGTCTTTTTCAGATATAGTAGTAGAATTGGTCGAAGAAAAAAGAGGGAAAAGGAAGAAAAGTATTATGGAATTCGTGGGTTTATGGAAAGAGGACGCTGATTATTGGGAGAATTTCAAAAAGAAAATTAGAGAAAGCAGAAATAAGGCTAGATTGAGAGAGGTTAAATTTTGATGTATTGTTTAGATACTAATATAATAGTTGATATTTTAAGAGGCGATAGACTCTTAGCTGAGAAAGTAGACAATACTTTTGAAAAGGGATTCGATATTTTTATTACGCCTATTAGTTTATGTGAATTGTACAGAGGAGCATATGGGCATCAAAATTCTGCAAAAAAGGTTGAAGAATTAAATGCATTTATCTTTAATCTTAGAATTATTGGTTTTGATATAGAGAGTTGTAAAGAATTTGGTAAAGAGTATTCTAGATTAAACAAAATTGGAAAGCAAACTAAAGAATTTGACTTATTAATTGCTTGTATTGTAAAGGTAAATGAATTAATTCTTGTAACAAGAGATAAGAAAGATTTTGAAAATATCGACGTTAATATTGAGGTATGGTAAATTACTTATTGTCTTGAGTTGCTAATTTAATGTTTTTATTAAGCTGTTTCATTGATTCTTCTAATTGCTGTTTGTTCTTTGTTCCTGTGCAAACTAATTTACCATTGCTGAATAAAAGAAATGTTGCTGTTGGTTCATTGAGTTTGTAAACTAGTCCTGGAAATTGTTCGGGCTCATATTCTGTGTTTTCTAATTGCAAAGCTAGTAGATTAAGGTTTAAGTTTAAGTCTATTGAACCTGAAGCGACAATGTTTTGTACTGTTATTTTTGGTTTGTCTGTTATTCTAACTCCGATTTTAGCAATGTGTTTTATGACAGCATTTATTACTTCTTTAACTTGAGCAATGCTTTTTGTTCCCGTACAGACAAGATTGCCTGAAGAGAAGACTAGGACAGCTGATTTTGGCTTTTTTATTCTTAAAACTAGTCCTGGAAATTGCTCTGGATTATATTCAGTATTGCTTTGAGCTCTTGCAAGCTTTGTTAAAGAAATAGGTTTGCCGAGCGATGTTGTAGCGACAATATTTTGGACTTTCAAGTTAGATTTGGCCATTTGTTTAGATTTTTACTTCCTTTAAAAAGGAGGTTGGTTTATAAAGGTATGTTTTTCACTGGATTCCATGGGGCTGGAATTTTTGTTTTTTAACCTCAGATTCAATGTCTTTTAATGTTGCAATATCGTGAGGACGTCTATCTGGACGATAATGAATTATTCTTGGAAATCTCATTGCATAGCCAGAAGTGTAGCTTGGGCTTTTTTGAATATTTTGATAAATTACAGAAACAACTAGTTTTGGTTTAACTTTTACTTCCTTTCCTTTTTCTTCTGTTATTAAAGGCTTCAAGAGTTTTGTAATCTCGTCATATGACGTGCCTTCTTCTCCTTCTTTTTCTTTTAATCCTGAAGAGACTTTTCCTATTTCTAAAAATTCATCTCCTGATCTACATGCTACTACGTATGATGTTAGCCAGCCTGCGCGCTTGCCTGAGCCATATTCTGCCCCTACAATTACTAAATCTATGTCTTGTGCATCTGGCTTCATTTTTACCATGTATCCCACTCTTCTTCCTGGATGATAGGGTGAATCAAGTTTTTTCATCATTATTCCTTCTTCTCCGGATTTTAATGCGTCGTGATAGAATTTCATGGCTTTGTCTTCATCATCGGTTACTAATTGCATTGAAGGGCGTATTTTTAGTTTTTCTGTTTTGATTATTTTTTCCAGTAGTTCACGTCTTTCTTTAAATGGAATATGGGCTATTATTTTTTCATTATAATAAATTAAATCGAATGCATTAATTTCTACTGGAAGGTTTTCAATTAGCTTTTCGATATCATATTTCCTTTTTATTCTTTGAGAGATTGCTTCAAATGGAAGATATTTTTTGTTTTGCGGGTTGTAACCTACTACTTCTGAATCTATTATGAAAGAATGCCCCTTTATGTTTTCTTTTACTATTTTTACAACATCTGGAAATTGTTTTGTAACGTTTTCTAATCTTCTTGTAAATAGAGATATGTTTCCTTTATCATCTTTGTTTATAATAACTCTAAAGCCATCATATTTATGCTCTATTGCAGCTGGTTTGTCGCATATTCTAAATGCCTCTTTTATATCTGTTACTTTTATAGGAAGCATGACTTTCATTGGTTTACCTGGAATAATATTTATTTTTTCTAATTCTTTTTTTCCTTTTACAGCTGCTTCAAAAACAACTGCATAATCATTTGATAAATCATAGGCAGATTCTATTTTATCTGCAGCATTTTCTTCTTCTTTTAAGAACGCTTCAGCTATAGAATCTCTTATGATTCCGTCTGCAACACCTATTCTTAAATCAGATAAAAGTGTGCGAATGAGGTATTTTGCTTCTTTTCCTGTTGCAGAATTTAATAATTCTGAAATTAAAGATAATTTTTTTTCTACTGCACCTTTGCCCTCTATTTCTACTAGCCCTTTAAGATTTGTAAATACTTTTTTAGTTTCTAGTTTTGAATGAAAAAGAATTGATTGTTTTCTTTTGCCTATGAATGCATCTGCTATTTCGCCTAGGTCTCCTATTTTCCTGTATTTTTTTAATATATCTGATTCATTGATGCCGCCTGCTTTGGCTATTGCCTTTATTACAAGTTTGTCTGAAATTCCAAATTCTCTAGGATCATATTCTGGAAATACACGGCCCTTTAATAAATAGATAAATTCAGCCGGCTGATTTTTAAGTCTTTTTAGAAATACTGCTAGTATTGATGCTTTTTCTAATTTCTTTGTTGTTTTTGATAAAGCTTCATAGATTTCAACAAATTCCGAGTAGAGCATAATTTTAGTGGTTTAGAGTTTATTTAAACCTTGAGAAAAAGTTTAGAAAAAGTTAAATAGGGTTGCTTTTAAAATATATTATAAAATGGAATTAATACAAAAGTTAAGAGAAGCTTATAAGTCTGGATGTGAAAAAGCGGATTTAGATTTTATGGTAATTCAGGCAACCCGGAATGGAACGAATAGGATTAGTGACAAGATATTTGTAAAGTATAGCGAGGTTGAGGAAAGCGAAAAATCATATGGTTTTCTTGAAAGATTTGTTTTTGAAAGAGGATATAATCACATTAACAAGATTTTGAAGGCGAAGAGAGATAATTAGAGCCAGCCTCTTTTAATAAATTTCATTTATAGGTTAAACTATTTCAATAATTTATAGAGTCATATTGACAGAAATATTTATAAACTATAAAGGTTATAATTTTTATAAGGATTATAGAAAGAATGGAAAATACAACAATAGCAATAAGTAATGAAACAAAGAATAAAATATCCTCATTTGGAAAAAAAGGAGAGAGTTATGATGATATTCTCAAAAAGATTTATTTATTAGCTGTAAAAGAACAAGTAAGAGAATTTTTGATGTCAGAAGAAGGATTTGTTCCAATTGAAGATGCCATAAAAGAGGCTGAAAAGCAATGGCCAGAGTAGAGATTTTAGCTAGATTAAAGGACGAAATTCTAAAGAAATTCAAGGCGGAATCCAAGATAATTTTTAGACAAATGTTTTCCTTAGAAGATAATCCTCACAAAGGCAAACTAATTGGTCAGGTAGGGGGAATTGTTATTAAAGAAATTAAATATAAGTCTTTTAGATTCTATTTTATAACAGATAGCCATAGATTAAAAATTATGGACAGATTGCATCTTGCTGATTTGTTGATTAGATTTGTAAGAATGTCTGATAAAAAGACACAACAGAAAGTCATTGATGAAATTAAGAATGTATTGAGGCTAATTGGCAAGGAAGGTTTCTAAATCGAAAATATTTACAACCATCCTCTTTTTCTTACCCCTTCGTTAACTATTTGAAAAGATAGAGTTGTTTCTGGGAGAGAGCGATGCTTGACTAATTTGGCTGTGCGTTTGTTACTTTCATTTGAAAGCTCTATAAGACATTTTGACCAGTATTTTAAAATATCTCCGCCAACCATTTTTTTCTCATCTTCCCAATTGTAAATTTGATTAGTTATAATTACTGGGATTTCTCTTTTTCGTGCTATTTCTGCCAATGTTTTTATTTGAGATACTAATTGCGTGTTTATCTTTTGCATTTCTTCTTTTTTATTTTCATCTTTTTCCCTAGCTTCTGCGAAATCTAATCTATAAAGAATAGTCATGCTGTCTACGATTATAAGAGAGATTTCATCTTTTAGATGTTTTAATAGTGTTTTGAAGGCTTCTTTTTGTTCTTGAAAATTTGTTGGTTTTAAAAGAAAAATGTTTTTTAGAATTTTGTCTGTTTCTGGGAAAAGTTGTTTTATTCTTTCTGTTGAGAATCCTCCTTCTGTATCTATGTAAATTACTTTATTTCCCTTTTTTGCTTGGGAGACAGCAGTTAGGAGACAGAAATTTGTCTTGCCTGTTCCTGGAGAGCCATATATTATTGTTACAACGTCGGATTCATACCCCCCATGAAGCCATTTGTTTAAATCATAGCTTCCAGCTGATATCTTGACCATTTCTATATGGATTTATCGCAGTATATAAAAATAATGATTAAATTTAAAATATAAATGATTTACTTCCTGCGTTTCGACCTTCTTGTTTCTGTTGATATATTGGACTTATGTTTGTGTGTCCATGCATGTATGATTAGAACGATTGAGGCTATTATTATTATCCAGTTGGATATTTCTAGCCCTAAAAGCACTGGCCATACAGCGACAATTAGAATTATTAATCCTATTATTGTTTCAGAAACTTTGCAATTGATTCTCATTTTTTATTTTCTTTTACCTCTTTTTTGATGCTTTTTCAGGCATATGAGCCATATGACTTCCAAAGCATTTTTTACAGGTAAATGAATGTATAAGCAATATTATAGCTAATATTATTATTATCCAGTTCGAATAGGCTGTTTGCCATAGAGAAAAGATAATTATGATAACTGCAATGATTGCTTCGCAAATACTTTTACACATTTTGTACCTCCTTTTTGTATTGTTAAATAGTAATTAATGGTTATAAATCTAACTATTTATTCCTTATGATTTTTTTCTGAATTTTTCTATCATTTCTTTTAATGCTGATCTTCCAATAATTATTTTTCTCTCTGTTTGCATTTGAGATATTAAAGAAGGGCTATTTTCTTCTTCGTATTTTAATTCTCGCATTAATTCCCAATTTTCTAAGTAATCTAACACTTCTTCCGCGATATATATTGGTCTTTCTGTATATTCTAGGAATTGAGGAACATTTCTTATTAATTTTCCATCCAGAGTTCTTAATTTTCCTTTATCTATCTTTGTTGTTTGAATATCAATAGTTGTTGGAATGTAATATTTCAATGTGTCAAATATTTGAGAATCTTCTCTTTCTTTTTTTGAGTAAATGAAATATATCCTTTTCATTTCTTTTTGAAAGCAGATGAAATTTTTTCCAAGTCTTTTTTTATTGTTGCAACTGCTTCAGAAACTGATTTTTTTACTGTTTTATCGGAGCTTTGTATTTTCATTACTATGGGCTTTGTAGGATGTTCTTTTCTCCATGCTGCGAATTCTACGCCTTCATTGTTTAAGTAAACACGCATGATTTCAGCTATTGTTTGATTATCTATCTTTAATTCTACATCGTTTTTTTCTTGTTTTGTTAGTTCTATGTTCATGATAAAAGGGGAATTTTCGAGCTTTAAAAATGTTTTGCTTTTATTGTTTTTTTGTTAATTGATAATTATTGCCTTTTTGAATAATTTGATAGGTTTGATCATTTATTATTAGTGTATCATAGCCCCTTATGTTATCTCTATCTTCGAATTTTTCTATTTGCACGGTAGTTTCTTGTTCTTTGCTTTTTGAATACTCACAGTATATTGGAAGTAAGGAGATAGAACCTATTAAACATGTATTCCATGTTGCGATTAGGATATTTTCTAATGAAGTATGTTTTCTTTTTGTCTGGACTTTTTCCATTTTACTCAATTAGCTCGATGTCATCACCGGACATTTTTGTTTTGATTTCAGAATCTGATTTTTCTGCTTTTAGTTCTGTATTTTCCTGCTTTTGACTAATTAGGGAACGAGGGGATTGGGCAAAGTCTTTCTTGTCTTTTCTTAGATTAAAATTAAAGAAATTCTGCAGTTTATTTACTATAACAAAATCTTCTCTTGGTAGAACACCGTTTTCCATTAGTTTTATGGTATTTTCATGCTCGCCTAGTTTTTCAGCCAGCCTTTTTCTGGTTAAACCAAGGGCACGCCTTTTTTTTATTATATGCCATTGAAAATTGTCAATTAATTCAGATATAACTTGATTTCCCTTGTAATATTGTGCTTTTCTCATATCTTGGAGCTCTGGAAGATTTTCTAATTCTTTTTTAGATTTTTGCTGTTTTTCTTGAACTTGAAGGCGATGTTTTCTTAGAACTAACAGACCTTCTCGGTGTGCATATTCCTCTGTAACCTTGACTATTTTCCCCTCTTCTATTGCCTCTACCAATTCATTTTTTGGCTGAGGAGTCCATTGTTCCATGGTTTTTTATGTTCTTTTGGGTTTTTATTGTTTATTGTCTTGTGGAATACGCGTTAATTTAGGATTATTTCTTTAAATAAGATTCTATTTCTTCAACTGTGTGGAATCCTTCTAAAACTTTTTCTTCGTTGATTATTATGGATGGGAAATATGTAATATTATATATTCTATTCTGTAAATTGACTGTCCCCAGGTCCATATCTCCAGCGATTGGTATTAGTATGATTTGATTGCCTTTATTTTCTTTCACTGTTTTTAGAACATTAGAAATTATCTTTTGTTCAGAGACTTTAGCGTTATTTTTTGGATCGTGGGCGAATATATAAACCACGGTGTCAAAAGGATTATTACATTTCTTTTTCAAAAGAATAGTATTAAGCCATAATTCTGTTTTTAGTAGAGCATGGCGTCTTTTTTCTCTTATTATGTCTTCTGTTATTTGATTTGCTTCTTCTGCCCTTTCTATTTTCAAGCCAGTATTGTAAAGATTATCTGCAAAAATAAAGTTCTGATTTATCGCTTCCTTACATGAACTTTGGTCCATTATTTGGTAATAATAATTTTGTAATTTTAAATCCAACGCTTCTACTTCATAATTTTTGTATGATTCTGCAACTTTATTTGTTCTGAAATTTTCAAAATAAAAACCCCATGAAAAACCAATCATTAGTACAAATAGAGTTATTACTAATGATTCTAAGAATACTTTTGGTTTTTCGCTCATTTTGTATACCATCTTATATCTCCTTTAAATATTTTATATATTGCTATTAATAACGGAATAACATATAAGGTTCTATAGAAAATTGAGTAAGAGAGTATCTTTGGGATGCTTTTGTTGCCTGTTTGTGAATTTTTGAATCCCATTTTGTAATAAATTATGGCCAGGATGAAGAAGGTTAGTCCTAAAATAAGAAGAAGAGTTATACTTATGTTGAATTCTATATAACGCCAATAATCATAACCTCTAAATGCATAAAAAAGTGAGGAGGCATAATAATTACCTTTTATCCAGAAAAATCTTGCGAATAAAAGAAATCCTATAATTGCTAAGGCAAAAGACGATGTTACATAGGGTATGACAAAATATCCGAATGCCCCTTTTTTGAACATAGAGCGCCAGTATTTTTTTACTGTTTGTAAGCCGCCGAGATTCCATCTTACTCTTTGTTTTATCCAAGCATTTAAATTTTCAGGAACAGTGGTGTTAACTATCGCACTATAGGACATTCTTGTTTGATAACCTTCACTTAACATATGCCAGGTTATTTCTATGTCTTCTGTGAGGTTTTTTGTGTCAAAACCCCCTATCTTTTTGGCTATATCCTTGCGATAAATGCTTAATGGACCATTGGTAACATAGACAGAATCTACAAAATCTAAGAGTTTACGAGTCCATGCAATAATAGAGTAATCCAAAACTTGGAATTTTCCAAGCCAATTATTTTTATTTTTTACAAGGACGCGAGACGTTACTGCCGTAACTTCTTCATTATCAAAATGGCCTATCATTCTTAATAGAGACTCCTTTTCTGGATACGAATCTGCGTCTGTTACTGCGATTAGCTCCCCTCTTGCTATCTTTATTGCTTGATTTAAAGAATCTGCTTTGCCTGAATTTTGTTTGTCTAAAATTTTCACTCCTTTATATTTTTTTTCTAACTCCTTTGCTATTTTTAATGTATCGTCTTTGCTTCCATCATTTATAATTATTATTTCTTTTTTCTCTTTTGGGTAATCTAGATTTATTAGAGCTTTTATAGTGTTTTCTAGATTTTTTTCTTCATTGTATGCTGGAACTAGAAAAGATACAGAATAATATTTGTTTGGTTTAGGACTTGAAAATAGTTCTTTTTTGTTTCTTTGATGCAAGAGCATGAATATGATTATGAAAAATATCCCGAAGAAAAATAAAAATATATAAATGCCTGTTATGAAATCGGCCATTTTTAGGTTTGGAGTTTATCTCCTTTATCTAGATGGAAATATTCATGGAAGCTTTCATTTATTGAGAGCTCTGATGTATGCCCTTGCTTTTTTTTGTTTATTAGACCGAGTTCTGCGAATTTTTTAATATGGTCGTAGGCTTTATTGCCTCTGATTTTTATTATTATTGATTGCTTTATTGGAGCTTTGTAGGCAATTATTGCCAAAGTTTCCTGTTCTGCTTTTGAGAATTCTGATGAACCTGTCGCGAGTTTGTTTACTAAATAAGTGTATTCTTGGGAGACATCCATTTTCCAGAGATTGTCTTTTTGTATTATTTCTATTGCGGAATTTTTGTATTTATCCTGCAAGTCGGAAAGTGATTTCTTTAGAAGGATTGGATTGATGTCTGTCAAGGTTATTAATTCTTGAATAGAAAGGAATTTGCCTGCGATAAATAACGCTGCCTCTAATTTTTTTAGATTTTCCTGCTCTTTTGACGAATCTATTTCTTCTATTGTTTGATTTGATATTTCCATGATTTAAATGTTATAAATTTTATATATAAAAGGTTATCTCTATTTAGTTTATCTCATAAATATTTAAATAGGTTTATTCCGCATTATTTTTATGGGTAAATATCGCTCTATGGAAGAAAGAACTCTTGATTATCTTAAGAGTAGCGTTCCTGGTTTTTTTAAGACTCTTGGGCAGTCTTTTTATGGCACATTTGCATCTGGTTTAAGAGTACCTACTCTTGTTAGGAAAATGATAAATGGGCAGACTATGTTTGAAAAAGATGATGATGAGTTTACAGTTCCTGAAGGTCTGGGAGTTATAGGAGGTTTTTGCAGTGCTATTGGATTAGAGATTTATGGAATAGCAAATCTTGTGCATGAGACTAATCAAAGCAATTATGCTCCTTTGATTGCTACTGGAGTAACTTTTTTAACAACTAATCTTGCGTCTCTTGCTTTTGAAATCGGCAGATTGCCTAGAACTAGAGAAGAAAACCCAGAATTTCCTAGATTGTATCAAAGAAACTCTTATCAAAATAGCAGAGAAGAAAAAGAAGAAATTCTTTTCAAAAAAGTTTAAAGATTTCTAAGTTAAATAACACCGATTAAAAGACCTTCTATTACTGCTGCAATTACTAATAGTGGAACTATTAGTTTTAAGAAGACCTTTAGTGCTGAATATATATTGTCGAGGTTATAGGCGCGTATTTTTTTATTTAATGTGAAGAATAAAAGAATAAATGGCAATATAAAAAGAAGAGAGATTAAAGAGAGAGTTATTGTAGATATACTGGATAATGCATTGTTTTGATCTGAAACTATTGCAGTTGTACTTTTTAACATTATAATTCCAATTAATGCGAGAAAGACAGATATAATGCCTAGGACTTGCATTTTGTTATTCTTTTTGTGCACTAAATTATAATTCTTTATGGAATCTATTCCAAGTTTTAGACCCATTCCTAAAGAAATGAAAACTGCTGGAAGTTCAAAAATACCATGAGGAAGAAGACGCCAGAATTCTAAAATTGAAATTTGGGCTGTTCTTTCCAATACATATCCGAGAATTACACCGTTTGTTACAGCAACTATTATTGGAAAAATTCCTAGGAAGAGGCCTAAGGCAAGGCCGATTAAGGATGTAGATACATTATTGAAAAAAATAAACATTATTAACTCTAATGTACTAAGATCTGTTGTTTGATCTATTAGATCTTTCAATAATGGATTTATGAAGGCAGATAGATAGTTAGCAAGTAATAATCCCGTTAATATGCTTGCTACAAATATTGTTATTACTAATTTAATTGACTTTCCTGATTCTCTTAGATAGTTTCTTTGTTTTTTCATCTTATCTGAAATATTGCTGCAGCATCTTTATTTTTTTAGGATATTTTATTCTAAGGTATATACCATAGATTAAACCTGCTAAAAATCCGCCGAAATGTGCGACGTTGCCTATTGGGAAATTACCGGCTATTGTTACAAGCCAAGTTAAAAATAAGACTAGAGGGACCATGATGTAAGCTGGAAGGGAGAAAAATGGGAGAAAAATTATCATGAATCTTAATTTTGGAAGAAGCATTACGAATAGTCCTGCTATTGCAAATATGGCTCCTGATGCTCCAACCATGAATATATCCGGACTGCCAAATATTCTTGCGCCTAATTCCGTATTTCCATATAGTCCTGAAAGTATTGCTGATAGGATTCCTGCGAATAGTCCTGAAATTAAATAAAACCAAAAGAATCTTTTTCTGCCTATTATTTTTTCATTTAATGAACCAAGAGAGAATAGAACGAACATATTGATTAAGAGATGAAATAGTCCTCCGTGAACAAACATATGCGTTAAAAGTGTCCAGAGATATTTCCCTTCTAGAATATTTGTTGGTTTTAGTGCGAGATAGTTTATTCCATTTGAAGTACTTGCAAAGATTATGAATCCTATTAATGAACTTATTATAGTTATTAGAATGAACCATCCGGTCATTGAAAGATTAGATAGTCTATCTGACAAAGTCATTTTACGATTTAGATATTTCCTCATTTCTTTTTTTTAGCTTTTATTTTTTTTACGACTTTTTTATTTTCAAGAACTTTTAATTTTGCCGATGCTTTTTGCCTCTTCTTTCTTTCTTTTTTCTTCTTTTTCTTCTCTATTTCCATATCTTTTTGCATTTTCTTCTCTTTCTTTCCCCTTAGTTTTTCAAGTTCAATTCTTATTTCTTCCATTAATAGCTTTGATTTTGATATTTCTATGTCTATTTTATTTAGATATTCCTTATTGTCTTTTAACTGCAATACTTCGCCTGTTTCAGGACTAATAAAATTATGCTCCAAGGCTTCTTCTTCATTATATTCTCTTTCTGATGTTGGATCATAATAGCATCTTTGCAGCCTCTTTTTTTCTAGTTCAGATTCTAATTCATTTATTTTTTTAATTTTGTAGTTTTTGAGCTGTTCGAGCGACCTTGTTTCTTCAAGTGTCCAAAAATAAATATACCATCCGCCCTTTTTTTTATCTTTTTTTCTAGTAAATTTAACTAGACCATTGTCTAATAAGCGGTATAATAGATTCCTTGTTTGATTTATCGTTAAATTTAGCTTTTTTGCGATTATTAACTCATTTACATTTTTCTTTTGATATAATATATTAACTATATTTTCCCCAATTTTATTAACGACTGTAGAAAATATTTCCTTTATAAGATCTATTTGCATGCCTTGATTACAAGATATGAGGTTAAAAAACTTTCCTATTTTTGTTATTATTGTATAATTAATATAAACCTATATAAATTAATTTTTTAATTCATTATTATGTTTTGGAATAAGAAAGATAATAAGCGCTCTCTTCCTGATTTGCCGCCTTATAAAAGACCAGTTTTTTTGACTCAGGAAATTGGCAGTGATGAGCATGAAGATGAGAAGGGCGAAGAGGCTGAGAAACATAAACTTCCATCTTTTCCAGATTATTTGAATAATAAAGGGTTTTCGCAGGCCGCTATAAAGGGGGCTGTTGGTTCTAGTAAGGAATTTGAACATATTCAGACTTCTTCGGATAGAATGCCTGAGAAGAGATTCGAAAGAGACCCCAGTAATGTTCTTGAAAGGGAATCTACTGAAGATAGCAGTGATCAAGTAGAAGAATGGATTCCTTCTATAGAAAAAAGTTCTGGAGGAGGTAAACTTACTCAAGAGTTTAGAGAAGATAGAGGTTTAGGAGAACCTCCAAGTTCTGTTAGTTTTCAGGAAACCAGAACAACTGGGAGAAAGAATTCAGATATTTTTGTAAAATTGGACAAATTTTATTCAGCTCGAAAATCATTGATTGATGCACAAAGCAAGGTTGGAGAGATAAATGAATTACTTAGAAAAATTAGAGAAACTAAGATGCGTGAGGAACAAGAATTGAATGCATGGGAAAAGGAACTTGTAGCTATTAAGACAAGAATAAACGAAATAGATATTAATTTGTTTGAGAAGGTTGATTAGAAGATTTTAATACTTAATTTTCAAAATGTTTCTTGTAAATTTTGGATATAAATCTCTATAATCTCTAATAGTTAAAGCTAGAAAAATAGAAAAAAGAAATGTAAAAACTATAAAAGTAATAATTCCAATAATTATAAATATATTTTTTAAATAAATTTCTTTAATTTGTAAACCTCCGATAATTATTCCTAACGATGCTAATATCAATCCCAACATATTAGCTAATGCTGGAGCTCTCATCCAAGGATGTTCTGCCATATTAATTACTTTTATTATAAGGTTATAATATCTTGTGTAGATTGTTTTTTTTTGATTTAACATAATTTTATAAAGATATTCTGCTTTCGGATTTAAGGTGATTTTTAGTATATGACAGAATATGTTAAGTTCAGCGGTGCTGAATCAATTTATGGGCAGAAAGGAATTTTACATTCAGAGCTAGATATACTAAATAGCTTGAAAAGAATGAATGCTTTTGAGAGATTGCGCTCTGAAGAATTTATTTTAAAATTTGCTTTGAAGACGAAATTGGATGAATTAACGACTGAACTTGAGGAACTAGATAAATTATTGCCGCATCATAAGATGCATGGTTTATTCAAGGAAGAAAAACTTAAAGAAGAGCTTGAAAAGAAGAACGAAGATATTACTATAGAGCAAGAATTGGAGAGTATAAGACGAAAATTGGAGAAGCTGGAGAATAATTAAAGCACTAATTTTATAAAAGCGTTTTGTCTTTAATTTAGATGGGAAAGATTGTTGGAAAAACGTGGACGAGAGAAGAATTAA
>JBBTAC010000032.1:3263-5023 GCA_038044405.1 Nanobdellota archaeon | reverse complement strand
TCTTTAATTTAGATGGGAAAGATTGTTGGAAAAACGTGGACGAGAGAAGAATTAATTAAAGCATATATTGATTTCTTTAAATCTAAGAAGCATAAGGAGATTCATTCTTCTTCCTTAATTCCTGAGAATGATCCCACTGTGCTGTTTACAACAGCAGGTATGCATCCGCTTGTTCCTTATTTACTTGGGCAGAAACATCCTCTTGGAAAAAGACTTGTTGATGTTCAGAAGTGTATAAGGACGGACGATATAGATGATGTTGGAGATGAAGTTCATCATACTTTTTTTGAGATGCTTGGTAATTGGAGTTTTGGAGATTACTGGAAGAAAGAGGCGATTTCATTTAGTTTTGAATTTTTAACTTCTGTTCTAAAATTGGACAAAGAGAAATTAGCGGTTAGTTGTTTTGCTGGTGATGATATTGTTGAAAAAGATAATGAAAGTGCTAAAGTGTGGACTAGTTTGGGAATTGCTAAAGATAGGATTGCTTTTTTAGGGAAAGAGCATAATTGGTGGGGTCCTGCTGGCGAATCAGGACCTTGTGGACCAGATACAGAGATTTTTTATTATGTTGGAAAAGGCAAAACACCGACAAAATTTGATTCTGAAGACGATAATTGGGTTGAAATTTGGAATAATGTTTTTATGGAGTATGATAAAACTAAAGAGGGAAAATATGGTAAGTTGAAGCAGAGAAATGTTGATACTGGAATGGGTGTTGAACGCACACTTGCGATATTGAACGGATTTTCAGATAATTATCAAAATAGTATTTTTTCTCCCATAATTGCTGAAATTGAAAAAATTACAGGAAAGAAATATTCTGGGAAAGATAAGAAAGCTATTCGAATTATTGCAGATCATTTGAGAGCAGCTGTTTTTATTCTTGGAGATGAAAGAGGAATAAAACCTTCAAACGCAGGACAGGGTTATGTTTTGCGCCGTTTAGTTAGAAGAGCTATAAGATACGGAAAAATTTTAGGAATAAATAGTAATTTTGTAGTTCATGTTGCTAAAGTTATTTTGCCTATTTATCATGATTATCAAGAATTAGAAAGAAATCATAGATTTATCTATTCTAATTTGGAGGAAGAGGAGAAAAGGTTTATGGAGACATTGGAAAAAGGATTGAAGAAATTTAATGAGATTTGCACTGATAAGATTATTACTGGAAAAGAGGCTTTTCTTTTATTTCAGAGTTATGGCTTTCCAATTGAAATGACTGAAGAATTAGCTGATGAAAAAGGAGCTAAAGTCGATTTAGAGGAATATAATGGGGAATTTAAAAGACATCAGGATTTGAGCAGAATTTCTTCTTCTGGAACATTTAAGAGTGGATTGGCTGATGATTCTGATGCAGTTAGAAAATTGCATACTGCGACTCATTTATTGAATGAAGCACTTAGAAGGGTTTTGGGCGAGGATATAAAGCAAAAAGGCTCTAATATAACTGCTGAAAGATTGAGATTTGATTTTAATTTTTTAAGGAAGTTAAGTGCAGATGAGATAACCCAGATAGAGAACTTAGTAAATCAGAAGATTAAAGATAAATTGGATGTTGTTCATGAGGAGATTCCTCTTTCGGATGCTTTGAAGTCAGGCGCTCAGGCAGAGTTTGGGGCAAAATATCCGGAATTGGTTTCTGTTTATACTATCGAGGATAAAAGCGATAAGAAGAAATGGTTTAGCAGGGAGATTTGCACAGGGCCTCATGTTGGTAACACGCAAGAATTAGGACATTTTAAGATAATTAAGGAAGA
>JBBTAC010000032.1:0-3163 GCA_038044405.1 Nanobdellota archaeon | reverse complement strand
AAAAAGATTTAAAAAATAGGGAATTGTGAAAGATTATGAAACTTTATGATACTTTTAAAAAATGGGTTCAAGAGGCAACACTTTTGAGAAGAGAAGGATTTGTTTTAGTTAAAGATAATAATGATTTAGTTGCAAAAGCTGGATGGAAAGAAACAAATTTTGTTAGACAACCTGTAGAAGATGCCCCCCAATTAAGGCTTAAAATTCTTAGACATAATGAGTACGGTACTATTGTCGCAATTAATCCAATTCCTGTAAACTATACTTATCAATTTTGTACACCCAGACCTATTAAATCAGATGAAGTTTTTGAAACTATCAAAGAATATTTTGAATCTGTAAGATCAGGTAATAGATATATGCCTAAAAGGTATTAATACTCTAAATCTAAAAAGAATTCATCAAGGTTTTCTTCTGATTTTTCTTCATCGTTCTTGTTTTTTGACTTCTTTTTATTTTTCATTGCATTCAGGACTTGTTTTTTGCAACCCCAGCATAGAGATTCTGATAACTTTTTTCCTAGCTTTTCTTGTATTTCCTCATTTGATCTTTCTTCGCTTTCTATTAATTCATACCATAGGTCAAAAGTTGTTCCGCACTTCTGGCATTGATTTGGAAGTACATATTGTGCTCTCATGTTATATCTAGACACATATAGTTTAAATATGTGAGTTTGTATTTTTAAGTAATAAAAGTATTTACTGCTTTTTCAGTGAGAAAATTATTTATTTTGTGGTTAACAGAACTATTCTATGTAGATTCCTGGCTTGCCAGGTTTGGCTTTTTTAGCTTTATTTTCTGGATCGTGGATGTTTTTATCGTTGCTTAAAAATATTTTAATTTCTTTATTAAATCTTTTAGAAAGAAATTCTTCATCGTATATATCTTTTTCTTTAGGTATTACATAAATGTAAATTTTACTTGCATCTTTATTTTGTTTTTCTTTTAATAGTTTTATAATATTATTAATATCTTCAATTATTTTTTCTAGAGCTTTTTCCTGTTCTTCTATTTTTTGATTTATTTTTGATTCATCTGCTGTTGGCCAAGATTCTAAAGAAATAAAGGTTTTATTTCCTAGTTTTTCCCAAATTTCTTCAGCTATGTGCGGGACAATTGGAGACATTAATTTAATGAAAGATTCAAAATCTTTTTTATTTATTTCCGATTCTTCTTCTATTAAGTCCAATATTTCTCTTATTTTTATTGCGGTTAAATTGTACCTTAGATTTTCCATGTCTTCTGTAATTTCTTTTATTGCTTTGTTTATTTTATGCCCTAATTTTTCAGATGTTTTTTTGAATTTTATTTTTTGCATTAAAGCCATTAATTTATTTGTGAACTTCCAACTTCCTTCTATTCCCTTTGTATTCCAAGATGAGTCTTTGTCGGGAGAACTCATTGATATTAAGAAGATTCTTAGGGTATCTGTGCCGTATTTTCCTGTTATTTCTAATGGGTCTATGACATTTCCCCTGGATTTTGACATAACAAATCCATCTTCTCCATGTATCATTCCTTGATTGAATAGTTTTGCAAATGGTTCGTTTAGATTAACTAGATTTAAATCTCTAAGTGCTTTTGTAAAGAACCTTGCATAGATGAGATGCATAGTTGCATGTTCTGCTCCGCCAGTATAGAAATCAACAGGCATCCAATATGATGCCTTTTCTTTTGCAAATGGTTTTTCTTTATTATTTGGATCTACGAAACGCAGGTAGTACCAACTACTGTCAAAAAAGGTATCCATTGTGTCTGTTTCTCTTCTTGCTTTTGATTTGCATTTTGGACAGGATACATTGACAAATTCCTTATTAGTTTCTAAAGGATTTCCTTTTCCGAATTGTACTTTATCAGGTAATTTTATAGGCAAATCTTTTTCTGGGACAGGAATCATACCACAATTATCGCAGTAAATTATAGGTATTGGTGTTCCCCAATATCTTTGTCTTGAAACTAACCAGTCTCTTAATTTGTATTGGATTGTTGCTTTTCCTAATTTTTTTGATTCTAGTGTTTTTGTGATATGTGTTTTTGCTTCTTCATTTTTTAGATTGTTAAACTCTTGAGAATTGATTAAATTACCTTGACCTATATACGCTTCTTTTAATTTTACTAAATTCTTATCTTTTTCTTGAATTACTATTTTTATGGGAAGGTTATATTTTTTTGCAAATTCAAAATCTCTTTGATCATGGGCAGGAACTGACATAATCATTCCTGAACCATATTCTGCAAGAACGAAATTGCCTGCGTAAACTGGAATTTTTTCTTTTGTTAGAGGATGCTCGGCATAACTGCCTGTGAATACTCCTTCTTTTTCTAATTTATCTATATCTTCTTGTTTTGTTGATTTTGGCAACTTAAGAAAATTAGCAACTTCTTTCTTTTGTTTTTCTGTGACTAAATCCATTAAATTTTGATGCTGAGCTGATATAACTAGAAAAGTGACTCCGAATAAAGTATCTGGACGTGTTGTAAAAACTTTCCAGGGTTCGTTATTTATATTGAATAGGATTTCTGTTCCGTGGCTTCTTCCTATCCAATTTCTTTGCATTATTTTAATTCTTTCAGGCCAATCTAATTTGTCTAAACCCTCAATTAGTTCTTCTGTGTATTTTGTTGTGTTTATGAACCATTGATCTAATTGCTTTATTTCGACTTCTGTATCTGAATGACGCCAGCATTTTCCATTATGAACTTGTTCGTTTGCCAAGACTGTTGAGCATTTTTGACACCAATTTACAGAAGATTTCTTTTTGTAAACTAATCCGTTTTTTAAGAATTCTAAAAAGAAAAATTGATTCCATTTGTAATATTCAGGATCATGACTTTGTAGTTTTCTTGTCCAATCATAACTTAGGCCTAGAGATTTTTGTTGTTTTATGAAATTTTTTATTGCGTTTTCAGTATAGGGCTTTGGATGTGTTTTTTCTTTTATTGCGGCATTTTCTGCTGGAAGACCGAAGGAGTCATAACCCATTGGATGAAGAACATTATATTTTTGCATTCTTTTGAATCTTGCAAGAATGTCACCAATTACATAGTTGAATGCATGTCCCATGTGCAGACCAGAAGCAGAGGGATAGGGATACATTTCTAGAATGTAGAATTTATCTTTTTTGCTTTCTTTTGCTTCGAAGATTTTTTCTTCTTCCCAGCG
>JBBTAC010000031.1:0-32960 GCA_038044405.1 Nanobdellota archaeon | reverse complement strand
TCTGTTTGAACAAAGCAACAAATACTTTGGGTATCATCACATCCAGGGTAGTTATTGCCCCACATAGAAGAATGAGTCCATCCAGTTCCATTGTTTAGCCAGATTTTAGCGAAACCTGCGCCTGGACTTACTGTTTCATTTGCCTTTACAACATCTACTAAACCATCACCATTTACATCAACTAATCTGACTCCTGCATCGGTGAAATCTGGTGCAGTAAAACAACCTGCGATATTAGAACCTGTACATTCAGGAAAAACAAAATCAGTTAAATCAGTCCAGCCAGAATCTACTTCTGTATATTCAAATTTTATTGGAGGCAAAGAATTAGTATTGTCTTTACCATATTCTGTTATATTTGACAGAAAGCTTAGAGTTCCTTCTGTTTCTAATCTCTGATATTCAAAGGCATATCTTCTTACTCTGCTATTGCTTGCATTAATAATTATTTCTTTTAATCTTCTTGATTGGCTGACAAGATTTCCATTTTCATAAACACTCCTTAAATCGGGTCTTGCATTTTGCTCATAATAAAAACTAATCTCTCTGCTTCTGTCATTATTATATTGTATTTTATCTAAATATGCTGTGCCGCTATCTCCAGAAAAGGGATTTTCAGTATAATTGTAAAATATTGCATTGCTATAGGTATCATTAATCTTATCTAAATACCATCTCCATGTATAATTATACTGATTAGAAAGAATCTCTGAAAAATTGAAAAACCCAAACCTATAAGATGTGCCATCTTTCGCTCTTATAATCCAATATTCATCATTATCATTATTCCCTCCGCTTATATTGCGTATGTGCATAAAACTTTCTATTCTTGTATGAAATCTATTGTTAGTTTTATTATGAACAAGCTCATAAGAAATTCCTTCTAAAACTAAAACGAAATCGTCATCAAATTTATTATCAAATGTATAATTAGCATCTCTTTGTATGTAGCTTTCAGAAAAACTCCAGCCCCCTCCTAAAATTCCAGGTCTTTGTGTTGCGCTATGGCTGTTATAAAATAAATTAACATTAGGCTTTAAGCCATTTGTTCCAGGAGGAACATTAATTTGATAATTATAAGTAACAGCTCCACTGAACAAGTTTGCAATTAAATCAGCCCTTGCCTCTAAGCTCTGCTGTTTTGGCACAATAGTATCATATACATAAGGAAGAGGATCTACGGCGCTGACATTAGTTAATATAACAATAATTAAGATAAAAGATATGGTGGCAGATAATATATTCCTGGATGGAATTAAAACCATTTATGTATTCCCCTTTTTCATTTTACTTACTAAAATTATTAGACCCAATATATTAAATACCTTTGGACTAAAATAGCTTTAGAACACAAATTTTTATAAAGCATTTTACTAAGTTTTTTTATGAACCTTTCAAAAATTAGAAAATTTGAAGACAAAACGGTAAATCCTGGCGAGAGATATGTATTTTCTGCGGGGTTTGATGTTAAGCGAGATTTGAAGAATACGGAGAGAATAGATCAAGAAATTGCAGATATAAAAAGAATATCTGATTCTGGAGGGATTGTTGCAATTCTTTCTCATCAGGGAAGATTGGAATATAATGATGTTATTCATTTAGATTATGTTGCTAATTATTTGTCTGGAAAGTTAGAAAGAAAAGTAGAGTATTATCCTGAAAATGATACATATTCTGCGGAAGAATGCGCTGGAAATTTAAAACCTGGTTCAATTGCTATATTTGGAAACACAAGATTTCATAAAGAAGAGATAGAGAACGATATTGAATTAGCAAAAAGATTTTCTGAATTAGGAGATTATGTTGTAATTGGAGGATTTTGCAAAGCTCACAGAAAACATTCCTCAAATAATGGAATATTAAATTATAGACCAGGATTTCTTGCGAGCAGCTGCATAGAGCAGATAAAACTTTTAGAACCCTGGGAGGGACGAAAAATAGGATATTCTATTGCGATTTTAGGCGGAATAAAAAAAGAGAAAATAAAAGCTCTAAAAGGATTCGCAGAGATTTATGATTTTATTATTCCTGGCGGGATAGCTTTAAACACCATTCTTAAAGTAAAAGGATATGAAATAGGAGATTCTTTAATAGAGGATTCTGGTAAGACATTTGAAAAAGAAATAGAAGAGATATTAAAAAAGCATGAAGAAAAGATATATATCCCTCAACTTTTAATGATTTCTAAAAAAACAGAGCAAGGATTTAAAGAAAGCAATTGGATTTCTTGTCAAGAAGGAGTTCCAGAGGGATATTCTATAGTTGATTTTAAATTGCAAGATGGAGCATTAAATGAATTAGAGAGGGTTGTAAAAGAGCAAGGAAGAATTTTGCTTGCAGGAACGCCTGGAATTTATACTGCTGGATTCAATACAGCGACTAATCAGGTTTTAAAGTATCTAAATAATCCGCGAGTTAATTCAATCATTTTAGGAGGGGATAGTGCTAATGAAATACCTTTTTCAGGGACAAAATCCTCTGGAGGCGGCTCTGCTTTAGAATATTTATGCACAGGAACTCTGGCAATTTGTGAAGCGTTGAAAGAAAATAAAAAGAGATTTCCTCATTTAGTTAATTAAACAAATATATAAACACTATAAATGAATGTGTAATATGAAAAAGGTAAAAACTTTTTTTGGCATTGTAAAAACTTTTAAGAATTGGCCAACATATTTTGCTGACCGTTATGGGCTGATAAAAAAGAAAAATATAATATATTTATTAAGAAATGGGATTAAATGCAAGGCGAGGGCTCGCACCAATGATAAAAAGATAATTAATGAAATATGGGAAAGAAAAATATATAACCCAAAAAACTTTGAGATAAGAGAGAGCGATGTTATTCTTGATATTGGGGCACATATAGGGTGCTTCTCAGTCTTTGCTTCCAAACTAGCTGAAAAAGGCAGAATATTCTCTTTTGAACCATTTCCTGAGAATTTTGCTCTCTTAAAAGACAACATACTGTTAAATAAAATTAATAATATAACTTCTATTAACAAAGCTCTGGGAAATAAAAATGGAAAAACAGATATCTTTTTATCTATGCACAATACAGGAGGGCATTCATTTTATTCGTCTCATAAAAATTCAGAAAAAAAAATTAAGGTGGATGTAACTTCTCTTCCTTCTTTTATGAAGGAAAATAAAATTTCAAAAATTAACTTCTTAAAAATGGATTGCGAGGGCGCTGAATTTGAGATTTTATTTAATTGCCCTAAAGATACTCTGGAGAAAATTGAAAAAATAAGCATGGAATATCACAATAAAAGCGGTGTAAACAATGTGAATGTTTTAAAGCAGTACTTGGAAAATAATGGTTTTAAAGTCATTATAAAAAATAATAACATACATACTTCTTATGGGATGCTTTATGCACATAGATGACGCTATTTTTATAAACTCTCTAAATCCAGTAAAAATATGGAATTAACAAGAGAACAGGCAATTCAATTTATAGCAAGAAAGTTGGCATCTTTGGGAGTTTCTAAGGATGATGCTGAAAAAACAGCAGAGGTTCTTGTTGAGGCAGAATTAAGAGAAGACCCTTCTCATGGAATTTCATGCTTGTTAAGTATTCTTAAATCTATTAAAAATAAAGAAATTATTTCCGGCAAGAAGCCTGAAATTATAGTTGAAAACAACGCAACAGCAATTATAAATGGAGAAAATATTTTAGGGCCTGTTTCTGGAATTAGCGCAGTAAATCTTGCAATGAAAAAAGCCAAGGAGCATGGAATTTCAGCAGTTAGCATAAGAAAATCCCATCATCTCTTTACTTTAGGATATTATACTAAAATTATTGCCTTGAATAACTTAATTGGTATCTTAACTACAAGTACTGCTCCTGCTATTTTTGCTCCAGGAGGATTGGAAAAAGTATTGGGCACAAATCCTTTTTCAATAAGCATACCTTCTAAAGAAAATCCACTTGTTATTGATATGTCTTCTACTCATGTTGCTAGAGGAAAACTTAGAGAAGCTGTAAAAAATGAAAAGAATATTCCCTTAACTTGGGCGCTTGATGAAATGGGGAATCCAACAAATAATCCTGAAGAGGGCTTGAAAGGCTCTCTCCAACCTCTGGGAGGATATAAGGGGTTTGCACTCGCACTTGCGATAGACATTTTATCAGGAATTTTATCAGAAAGCGCGTCAGGAAAAGAGATATTTGGAACAAGCATGCATGTTGACAACAAAGATAAAAAAACTGCCTATAAAGGAGATTTAGTTATTGTGATTGATATTTCTAAATTTACAGAAATTAATTTATTCAAGTCAAGAGTTTCTAATTTGATAAAAGACATAGAAAACTCGAGAAAGATTGATGGAATTGAAAAAATCCATATTCCCGGAGAAAGAGCACATAAGAATAAAGATAAATTAATTAATATTGACGAGAAGTTGCATAAAGAAATAATTGATTTTAATTAAGATGGACAAAAAAGAATTAGAAATTAGGTTATTAGAGAATTCTTTTGAATTTAGTAAATCCAATTATCATCTACATATTACAATTTATTTAGCTGCAATTGCTTTAATATTTATGATTACTCCAATAATGATTGAGATATTTCCAAAAAATAAAATTGCTGTTTTAGTAGGGGGCATCATATCTTATGTAATATTCTCTGTTATTTTTGGCTCAAAACTTTATTATGAAATGCGTAAAACCAATGTTAAATATGACCAATTAACAAAAAGATTTAGAAAATTAGGTGTAGATACTGAAAAAATAAGTAAGGAATTTAATAAACTTTATAATGAACTTCCGTATAGAATTTGGATTAGAAACTTAATAAGAAAGCATTAAATTTATCCGAGCTATTAAAATTTTAAGGCGAAGAATATAATCTTAATCCTTCTCCTTCGTCAAATCCCCTCATGACATTCATGTTCTGAATGGCCGAGCCGGCAGAACCTCTGACTAGATTATCTGCGACAGCAATTACTTTAACAATTCCCCTTTCCTTATCATAATCCAGCCCTATATCGCAATAATTAGTTCCTCTTATGTTTCTCATTTGGGGATAGACATCATAGACTTTAGAAATACCTCCAGAGCCCTTACTATGGTGAATAATTCTAATAAATTCTTCATTTCCATAATAACGGATGTAAAAAGCTAAAAGACTTTCTCTTGTTAATTTGTCAAATTTTGGCTTAACAAGGGGAGAAGCAACCAAATGAATCCCTGTTGTAAAATCTCCATGTGATGCATTGAAATTAACAATTGGTTTGTATCCTGATATCTCTTCTATTTTTTCTTCAAATTCCCCAGAATGCCTATGACCTTCCATGTTATAAGATAATACATTTTTAGAAACGCTGGTTTGCATAGTATCTCTGCTTGGCTTACTGTCTGCTCCGGTCATGCCATTAATTGCGTTGATAGATATATGGTGCATGTCAATCATGCCTTCTTTAAGAAGAGGATATAATCCCAATAAGCCGGTTATGACGTAACACCCTGGATTTGCAATTAATCTCGCATTTTTTATTCTCTCCCTATTTAATTCTGTAGCGCCATAGACAGCTTCTTTCAGCAATTCAGGAGCTGTATGCTCTTTTCCGTAAACATTTTCATAAGTTTCTTTGTTCAATCTAAAATCAGAACCCAAATCAATTACGCTGACTCCTTTATTCCAAAATTTAGGAGCTACTTTCATTGATTCTCCAGAAGGAACAGATAAAAATACAACATCTAGATTAACTTTATCTTCTAAGTCGCTATGCCTTACAAATTTTAATCCGCATCCATTTAAATTTGGATGAACCCTGTTAAAATCTTCTACCTCTCCAGAGCTTGGAAAAATTTTGTCAACATGCTTGTGATTTAATAATAATCTGCACAGTTCTCCGCCGACATATCCTCTTGCGCCATATACTCCAACATTTATTTTTTCTTCTACCATATATTTTTCTTCGCTTATTCGTATTTAAATTTTTCTATATAACTCATCTGCAATTTCTTTAGCTATTTCGTAATCTTCTACATAATTGATATTGACCCATCTTTTGCCTTGTATTTTTTTATAGTTTATTTTAAATTTTGTGTCTTCAAGAAACTTATCTATTATAACTTCATAGACAAATTTCTTTGATTCTTTTTTAAAAAATTCATCCATATAACTGCAAAATTTAATGAGAAATTCTTTGCTGAATTTGCTTATGCCGACAAACTCTCCTTGTATGTTTTCTGTCCTGTTGTAATTCATGCCCAATACCAAATCATCTTTTCCCTGAACTATTAATTCATCGCCAGTCAGAACAGAGTAATTTTCGTCAATTAAGATTACATTATCAAAATTATTTTCTATCACATCATAATAAAGTCTTGAATCACAAAAAACATCAGCATGAATTAATAAGATATTATTTTCCTTAAAAACATCTTTTCCTAAGAATAACCCATAGCTATGGCCCGTTGTTTCAAATTCGTCATTATCTATATAAATAATTTTCATTCCCTTATAATTATTTCCTATTGTCTCCTTAACTAAATTTTTTAAAAATCCAGTAACAATGTAGGTTGTTTTTATTCCTAATTCAGATAAATTATCTAAATGATAGTTAATTAATTTTTTTCCGTTTATTTCAAGAAAGAATTTAGGTTTATCTTTTGTTAATTCTTTAATTCTACTACTCTTTCCCCCGGCAAGTATAAATCCAACTAAGTTATTCATTTCTCTCCTTTAACCATGCTCTAATCATCACTCTTTTTTTCTCGGGCTCTTCATAATCTACAAAATCGCTTCCCCTACCATGCGCCATTCTATTATTCATCATGAAACTAATTTCTCCTGCTTGAAGAGTCCCTATTCGAACGATTAAACTTTCATCTTCTAACAATCTGTCAAGCGCCTTTTTTGCATCTTGCTGTTCACTAGTTAGAGAATCTTGAGGAATGTATGTTCCTATATACCTAAATTTCAAACCATCTCTTTCGTTATAAGTAAATATTGGCTTTTTTATTGTCTGAATTTCCCCTCTTCCTTTTCTAGTTTCAAATGGAAATGGCTCATAGAGTACATTTAATAAATCTGAATTTTCCTGCAATAAACGATTGTGTACAGAATGAGCACTTACAACTACGCTATCTCCTCCATTTTTAGCAGGATGCAAACAAAGCAATCCTAAAATATCGGGCGGAGAGTCCCATTGAACGCTGTCTGTATGCAATACACCGCTCTGTCGTGTTTCGCTATATCTTCCGCCAGCTTCCATTGTTTTTCCCATATCTTTTACTTCATACCTAATATCTCCCTGCGCATTTTGTGGAAGAGGCTTACCTAAAATATTACACATTCCCAAATAAACTGCCTCTTGTTTATTCCGCGAAAATTCAGTCGGATTTAGCCCTTTGATTATAGCAAAACCAGGACCTTCTTTCAAATAATCTCTATAAAATTCCGACATGGCTGTTTTAAGCTGGAGAGATTCTCCATAATTATCTGAACTAATTTGCCTTAATTCGGATAAAACATCCTCTGATAGATTATAACTAAAATCTCTTTCAACTAATGAAGAAGCATCCCATGCTAAATTTTTGTCGCTGACTTGATTACTTAATCTGTCCATTTGAATATCTTGATTTTCCTCCAGGAATTAGATTTATAATTTCTTTTATAGGCATGCAAAATTTTTCTACTTCAAAAGCCCTTCCATTTTTAAGAATTTCCTCTGCAGTTTTTACCATGGCGGGATAAGCGCTTCTTAAAAGATGATTTGCGTATATAACAATATTTACTCCAGCGTTAATTAATTCATTTTCAGTTATGTGGCTAAAAGCAGATGGAACGACAATCAGAGGTGTTTTTTTTTCAAATTTTTTATATTCTTCACAAAACTTTAATATTTCATCGGCACTCTGCTCTTTGCTGTGTATCATTATGCCATCTGCTCCTGCCCCTATATAAGATTTTGCCCTGACTAAAGCGTCTTCAATGCCTTTTCCCAGTATAAGACTCTCTATTCTAGTAATTATCATGAAATCATCAGTTACCTGTGCTCTTTTACCCTCAATAATTTTTTCTACAAATTTTGAAACTTCTTCTTGCTGTTGAAACACATCTGTACCAAACAAAGAGTTCTTTTTTAAGCCTGTTTTATCTTCTATTATAACAGCGGAAACACCCAATCTTTCTAGCGTCCTTACTAAATAAGTAAAGTGCTCCATCTGCCCCCCTGTATCTCCGTCATAAATTATTGGCTTTGTTGTAACCTCTAATATGTCATTTAATACACCGTACCTGGAAGATAAATCAGGAAGCTCTATATCTGGCTTGCCCTTTGCCGCAGATTCTGTCAGACTGCTTATCCAAACAGCATCAAATTCTTTTTCAATACCCTCATCTTTAACAGAAGCATTTTCTACAATCAAACCTGTTAATCCGTTATGGGATTCTAATGCTTTTACGATTGGTTTTGAACTAATTAATCTTCTTAGCTTTTTCAGCCTAATTTCGGGAGTAATTCCTATCTCCCTCAATGCTTTATTAAATTGAGCAGACGATATTTCTTTCATGAAAGGAACTTCAACTAATTGCCCGCCCCATTCTTTTAATACTTCTATTGCTTTTTCTCTTATGGGCTTTTGTATCCCTTCTCTCCAATCATCTCCATGAACCACATAGTCTGGTTTTAGTTTTCTAAGAATTTCTGTATAATCAAGGGTTTCCACAGTAACTACGTTTTCAACACCTTTTATATTTTCAACAATTATCTTTCTATGCTCGTAATCTAAAAATGGAAGCCTTTTATAGCTGGCAATTGCTTTATCTGTCAGTAACCCCACTGTTAATTCGCCTAATTCTGCAGCTTTTTTTATAACGCTTAAATGGCCTCGGTGTATTAAGTCTGCCGCCATTCCAACATAAGACTTCTTTTGATTAACCATCTTATCCATAAAAAGGTATTAACATATGCTTTTTAAAAATTTATATGTTATCAAAATGCGGAATAATAACCTTTTTAAGCGGACTGTCCATCAAACAAATAATGGATAAAGAAAAAGCGCTGAAAATGCTTGGAGAAATAAAATCAATTTTAGATAAAGAGAACATTCCTTTTTGGTTGGAAGCAGGAACCTTGTTAGGAGCTATAAAATATAAAAAATTTATTCCCTGGGATAATGATATTGATCTTGGAGCATTTAAGAAAGACTTTACAAGCCGAAAAAAAAAGAAACTTGCCCAGATTTTTGAGAAAAAAGGTTTTGCAGTGCATTTCTTTCCTGAAAAAATTGATTTCTCTAAAAAAGGATATGATTTAACAATTCAAATTCATCTCGCATATGGGCCTGAAGGAAAAAATTTTGTAAGGAGAATGGCAGATAATCGCGGCAAGCCCGGTAAGTTCTTATTTAAAATTTATAGATTGTCTAATGTTTCATATTATGGGAAGTTTAGAATTACTGCATCAAGGCGGAGTGCAAAAACAAATTTATTTAAAATAATTACTTATTTCCCTAAAGCTATTAAAAATAAATTAAGCAACTTCGCTATTTTAAGATTATCAAAATTAAAAGATTCTGGGCTTTATTATATAACCATTCCAAAGAATTATTTTTCCAAATTAAAAATGATTAAATTTTACGGCGTTTCTTACAAAATTCCTTCGTCTTATGAAAAGTATCTGGAAATGCAATATGGAAATTGGCGCGGCCCTGCCCCGAAAAATAAAGTTTGGGTGTGGCATGAGCATGGGGATTGGAAAAAAATTTATAAAAGGGAGGATATTATTTCTTAAATGAAGGACATAAATGCAACTGTAATAGTTAATTTAGACAAAAGTGAAGACGAATTGTTTAATAGTTTTAGGAAACAAACTAGAACAGGCATAAGAAAAGCTATGAAAAGCGGATTAACTGTAGAAGAATCTAATAATTGGGAAGAGGCTTATGAAGTTTATAAAAATACGCGGGATAGAAACAATATAAAAATAAGATCCTTAGAATATCTTAAGAGTAAAACTGATAAGCTCTTTGTCTGCAAAAAAGACGGAAAAGTTATAGCGATAAATCTTATATGGTTTCTAGATCTTTATGATAAAAATGTTCCTAGAACAATGACTAATTCTTTTCTTAAAGAATATGCTGAATATCGCCCAAATGAATTACTTTACTGGCATGTCTTTAAATATTACAGGAATTTAGGGTATAAAAAATTTGATTTGGGCGGCTGGGCAATAAAATCCAGGGAAAACTTAGACCAGGTTAATAAATTCAAAGAAAGTTTTGGAGAGGTAGTTTATTTTGAGAGAGATTATCCTTTACTGCAGGCAGTAGGCAGAAAAATGGTGAGGAACTTTGGATTTTTTTGGAACTTGAATAAAGCGATTAAAAGAAAATCAGATAAAGATTTATTTAAAGAAAACGTCGATATTTACAAAAGCCAAGAAGCTGTCGTGCATTATGCAACACAAATGAAGATGAAAGAAGTTGAAAAAGATTTGATTAAAAAATATTTTTATGGAAATGTTCTAGATCTTGGATGCGGATGCGGCAGAACTACAAAATATATTTCGGATCAAGGTTTTGATGTTATTGGGGTCGATATTGTTGAAGATATGATTAAGAAAGCCAGAGAAATGTTCCCAAATATTAAATTTGAGACCGGTGACGCATGCAGCCTGAATCATGAAGACGATAAATTTGATATAGTTTTCTTTTCTTTTAACGGGCTTGATTATATTTATCCTGAAAGCAAAAGAATTATGGCTGTAAAGGAAGTAGCTAGAGTTTTAAAAAAAGACGGATATTTTATTTATAGTTCACATAATCCCCTGTCTTTATTCTTTAAATTCAGGCCTGGATTGCTTTGGAGAAGCGCTAAAACTGGAAAAATATTTTCTAAATATAAGCCTGAAAAAAACATTAATTTTGGGCTTTTACATACATATTTTGCAACACCTAAAAACCAAATAAAATTAATAGAGTCCAATACAGGGCTGAAATTTATTGAACAAGTTCCAAATTCTGCTAAAGAACTCCATCCGCACTATGTATTTAGAAAATCAAAAAGTCTTTGAATGTTTCTTCGGACTCATCAAAGTCCTCAAGAATCTTAATCAAAAAAATTCTCGAGGTTTGGACACCAAGAATATTTGATTCTTGACACAAGAAAAAATAACTAGTTCCTAGAATGGTTGTCAAGTCTAAAACAGCAGAGGCGTAATAAAGACTTCAACTAAAGCAGCAACAAATAATACCACAACCGCTATTATTATTAAATTCAATGAATCCTGCAAAACATCCCAAAATTTTTCTGTTCCAGTTTCATGTTTTATAACTGCAATAGAAACCATGCCTCCAGCAAGAGCAACTATAAAATAAGAAGCTATTTCCGGAATTCCATGTATCATGTATCTCACTAAAGCAATAGGCAATGCACTCAATTCAGATTTTGTGAATATGCCTATTGCTGCGGCAATGACACTTGCGTTCCATGCGAGCACAAATATCACCCCTGCACCGAAAATCAATGAAAATATCAAAGTAAATATTAAGACGTAAATATTATTTGTAAATATTAAAAATAATCGCTCGGTATTAGAAAGAAATCCAACTGAAGTAGCAACTTCTTTAATTTGATATTGGTTTACACAAGATTCGTAATTTGAAGGTCTATTAATTAAACAATAAGTTTCTATTTGTGCGCGAAAACTCTGCGTAGATGACAAAACCATATACCAAAATGATAACGCAATTACAAACCCAAAGAAAAGCCAGAGAAACGCATATATCGCTTTTTTGTGCTCCTTTAATAAAGCCATTGTCCCATTAGATCCTGTTATTTTATCTTCCTCTAATTTTAATGTGTAATAAACAAAAGGCATTGAAAACATTACACTAAATGTTACGACTAATATTCCAGAATATCTAGATAAAACCGCATCTTGAGAAAAAATCCAATTAACTAATAAAATAGATAAGCTTGCATAAAATGCCCCAACAAAAAATAATTCCCATGGCCTTCGCTCAGCCTTTCTTGGATTTATTAACATTTCTAGCATTTTTCACCTCTATAAATCTGCATAATAAGATATAATAACTTAAATAGTTTGCTAATGCTCTTCTCTTATATGTCAAGATTTTCTAAATCTTGAGCATGCTCAAGAACTAAAATAAAGCCTATTTTACTGATGGTTCTTGACATTTCTAATAAAATTCTCTAATTCTTCGTAATATGATTCTAACTGGGAAGCTATTTGCACCCTTACATCTTGTAATCTTGTTATTTGTTCTCTTACTATTGTCAATGTTTCTTCAGGAGTTTTTTTAAGAACAACTCCAGCACCAATATCAACAAATAACTTTTCTTTATCTTCAATTTTCGCCTTTAAGTAAACTCTTCTTCCTAAAGATGAAAGCATATCTTTTTCTTTTGATTTAATAATGAAATTTAAATTCTTTATGAATTCTCCCAACTCGTTTATTTGATTGTCTATTAATTGCAAATTCTCTTCAAATTGCCTTGCCTGATTTTCTACATTTGTTATGTAAGCAATCTTCTCTTGATCCATTTTTTTAAAAGAAAAATAAGGGTTTTAAGGCTTTGCTTTTTATTTTTTATCCATAATCTCCCAAACCTCTAATTTCTCCATAAAAAATCTTTCTTGTGCAATAATTTTTCTATGCAATTTTTTATTTTTCAAAATATTGAGAATTCTACTAATAGGTGTTAAAGAAGAAACAACAAGCAGAATTTTTCCATTTTCATTTAAATATTTTTTAACATTATTTAAAAATTTAACAATAATTTCATCTCCGGTTTTACCTCCAGAAGTATGCAAACTGCTATTGTCATCTTCTTCTTTCGCATAAGGCAAGTAAGGGGGATTAAAAATAATCAAATCAAATTTACCCTTTACCTTTTTAAATAAATCAGATTGAATAGCATCAAGTCCTTTTTTCTTTAAAAGATTAACAGCATCATAATCAATATCTACACACAAAACACTCTTTGCCCCAGATTCTAAAGCGGCCTTAGCTTGAATGCCTGATCCAGAACCAACATCTAGAACTTTTTTACCATTTGCATATTTTTTAACTTCTTTTTCTATTAAATGGGAATCTTCTCTAGGTCGATAAATCATTTTTCGTCAAAATCCAAAAGAAATTTTGTTAAAATTAGAGAGAGGTAAGGAACAACAAATATAGCATTCACCAATTCATATAACAATTTAGTATTTGCCAGATTTAATAACTCGTTTATCACAAAAAATATTATCATTATAGATAAAACATTTAGATAATTTTCCTTTACTAAAGATATTGATTTTTTAATTGCTTCAAGGATAGTTACATCTTTTATAATTAAGTAAAAATTGGAAAATGTTAGAAAAATAATTATTCCAACTAAGCCAGCAAAATATAAAATAAAGAAAACTCCTTGTGCAATGCTTAGAGGTATATTAAAAGGTTTTAATATTAATAATGGAATATTGTGCGCCAAATAACGAATAATATTGTAGAGTGCAATTATTATAAAAGTTATGGCTAAATTGGGAAGACAGAATTTCTTAGAATATTTTAACATATCTTTCAGTCTAATTTTCCCCTTCATGGCTTGAAAACTCGCTCCAATTAATCCTGACAAAAAGAAAGAAGTTATCAAAAGGGATGCAATACTGAATAATACAACCCAGCCAGTTAATAATGGGGTTGTTTGTAGCTTATAATTAATTCTAACAGATAAGTTTGAAAGAAAAATCAAAGAGATATATAAAAATAAACTTGGAAAAATAAGAAGCGGATTTTTAAATAATCTATAAAATGATTCTTTAAATATTCTTATCAAAGGATTTTTTATCATGGGAAAAATTTATTTAATAAATCCTGCCCATAAAATATTATATAAATTAACCCAGAAAGAAGAGCAAGTAAAATCAATACCAAAATAATTATTAAAACCATATTGCCTTTTCTTCTCACTGGCTTTTGTATTGGCTTTTGAATTTGATTTTCAGGTATCGGTATTTGTTTTGAAGATTGAATTACATGCTGCTGGAGAGATTGTTCCTGAATAACTTTTTTTCCTGTCTCAGGGTTAATTATCGAGGTTGCCCCTTCATAGATGCTTTCCGCAGCTTGTTTTACTTCAACAGGATTATATCCAGCATTGATAAAACTCTGTACAGCTTTCTCAAGAGTTTCACCTCTTTGTACAGCATTCTTCAATCCGGTAACAATATCTTCTCTCATTTAAACCTCTTTATTTAATTCATTTATTCTTATAAATTTATACACTGCCCATTTTGTGCTAAATGTACGGTCTTATTCATTTTATATCCTAGTTCCTCTGCTAATTTAGCACCCGCCGTTGTCTTTTTTAAATCTCCATGAGAAGGAATAACATGTTCAGGGTTTGTTAATCTTATTAGCTCCCTAAGATCTTCGCGCCCCCCATGGCCTGATACATGAACGTTGTCAAAGATTCGAACTTTAAATTTTTTAAGTTTTCTTTCAAGCTGTTCCCTATTTAGTTCATTTATAGGTGTTGGAATTGTCTTTGAAGAGAATATTATATGGTCGTCATGAGAAAGTCGTAGAGGAAGTTGATTCCTAGATATTCTTTCCAAAATTGAACCAGGTTCTCCTTGATGTCCTGTGCATGCAATTAAATATTTACCCTTTTCTTTATTTATTCTCTTTAGGGCCTTTTCTAATTGATTTCTAAAAGTAAATATTCTTACATCTTTCATGAAAGGGCATTTGCCAACATTATTTGCCGCAGTAATATATTTATTTAAGCTTCTGCCTAAAAATACAACTTCTCTCCCTAATCTTTTTCCAAATTCAGTTATAGTCTTTAATCTTGCAATATGTGAAGAGAAAGTTGTTACTATCATTCCTTTATTTCTATTGTCTGTTGTAAAAAATACATCTTCCAACAAACCCCTAGCAATTTTTTCAGAAGGGGTTTTTCTATCGTCAGAAGCGTATAAGCAATCAACTACAAGTGCTTTTACACCTTCTTTAGATAATTCTTTTAGTCTTTTATAATTTGGTTTGTCGCCAAAAACAGGAGAGTTATCTAATTTGTAATCATTAGCATATAATACAACTCCTTCAGGAGTATGAACGGCGATAATTGTACTTTGTATTGTTGAGTGAGTCATATTAATAAATTCAACTTTGTATTTTTTCTTCCCCTTAACCATATAAGAAGAATTGGGATTTACAGAAACGATTCTATTTCTTATTCTCATGCCAGAATCTGCAGCAAGAATCTTTAGAATTTCCATAGTAAAAGGAGTGCCAACAATATCTGCATTATATCTATAAGCATTATACTGCAATCCGCCAACATGATCTAAATGCGCATGCGAAATAAGAAGAGCCCTTACTTTACTCCTTAACCCTCTTCTTTCTAAATATAAATCATCTGGCAATGCTCCAAGGTTCCTCATTGCCTTTTCTGTTGTAGCTTTTTCTCTTTCTGCAACTCCAACAATAGCAGGTAAAAACAAACCAGAATCAAAGAGTATAACATCATCGCCTGTTTCCAAGGCAGTCATATTTTTTCCAACCTCACTATAACCTCCTATTGTATGAATTTTCATAATTTAATAAAATCAAGAAGGTTTAAATAGATTTTTAGCAAGTATTCAAAAACTATAAATATGCTTTTTTTCTCCTAATATAATGGAAAAACATAAGAATATTATTTATACACTGATATTTCTGCTTGTAATATTTCAATCAATTTCTTTTATCTTCGTTAGTATACAATTTTCAAGGTTAAACTCAAAAATAGATTATGAAATAGGACAAACAGAGAAAGATTTAACCAAGCATTTTACAGACACAATAGATATATATGATTCAGAAAATCAAAGAAATTTTAATGATTTATCTTTAGCTATTACAAAACAGGCCGCACAACAAGAAAGTTTTGAGGAGCAGATTGACTTAATAAAAACAAGCCCTTCTCAAGAAGATTTCTCAGCTATTGTCCAAGACGCCATAAAGAGCGTTGTCGCAGTAATGACTGAAAGTTCTACAGGTTCAGGGTTTATTGTTAGTTCCGATGGATATGTTATAACTAATTATCATGTTATACAAAAAGGCGTATCTATAAGAGTATTAACTTACGACAAAAAAGTTCTCCCTGCAACTGTAATTGGTACAGACAATCTTAGAGATTTAGCTGTTTTGAAAATTCAAGGAGATTATGATTATCTTACACTTGCAGATTCAAATAAATTGCAAGTTGGAAGAAAAGTTATAGCTATCGGCAATCCATTAGGATTATCCTTTACAGTTACAGAAGGCATAATTTCAGGTCTTGATAGAGAAGGCCCTAACGGAATACAGGAATATGTTCAAACAGATGTTTCATTAAATCCTGGAAATTCAGGAGGGCCTCTTATCGACACTCAAGAAAAAGTAATAGGAATAAATAATTTTAAAATCGGCGGTGCTGAAAGTCTAGGTTTTGCTTTAGAGAGCAACTCGATAAGAGAATCTGTTAACGCCATAGCAGGAAAAACATTAATTGAGTAATATGAAATTAAAATTAAAACCAAGTGCAAGAATGAATAGGCATTATATATTATTAGAAGCCAAATCTAAAAAAGAAGTTGAACAAGCTATATTAGATTACATAGGCATTTTAGGCTGGGCCAAGGCATCCCCCATATTCATCAATGATAAAAATAAAATTATCTTATCAATAGATAGAAAAGAAATGATTAATGTCAGAGCAGCCTTCGAACTTTCCAATTCAGATATTAAAGTTTTGAGAGTTTCAGGAACACTTAAGGGGCTTTAATTGGAAAGGTTTAATTATTATTATAAATTCTATCTTAGATGAATAAAAGAGGTCAGATCGATATATCTTTTGGGATGATATTTTCAATCATACTGATAATTGCAGTTGTTGGAGTTGCATTTTATGTCATTAACAATTTTATTGAATTAAAAAAATGCACTGAAATAGGGCTTTTCTACGATGATTTGAAAAAATATACAAATGAAGCATGGCAGTCTACGATTCATAAAGATACCTTTAAAGGGACATTACCGTCAGGCATAGATATAGCTTGCTTTGGAGATTTAAATCAAGAACCCATTGCAGAGTATAGACAAGAATACGATGCTATCTCTAGAGCATTCATAAATAGCAAGGAAAGAAATGTATTTTTATATCCTATAAAAAAAGCATGCGACGCATCATTATCATCAATTAAATTAGAACACGTTAAAACAGATAATTTTTTTTGTGTTAAAGTCGAAGATAGCAAAATAGCGTTAAAAACAGAAAAAAATCAATTTGAAGCTCTTGTAACTTTAAGTCCTTAAAATGATTAAGATGAAGAATAAAAAGGCTTTTGAAATTGGTTTTAATTTAATATTTGGAATAGTTGTAGGCGCAGTAATAATATTTTTTGCAATATATGCTACAACTAAGTTAATTAAAACAGGCGAAGAGATTCAGAGTACAGAACTTGGAAAAGAGTTGGGAATTATACTTAATCCGATAGAAACAGCATTCGAAACAGGAAAGTCAGATAAAATAAAATTTCCTGAAGAAACTAGATTATTTAATGATTGCAAGTTATCTGGAACATTCGGAGCGCAGGAAATAAGTACTGCATCAAAATCTTTAAATGGAGAATGGCAAAAACCCTCTTTCCCCTCATCTTTCAGAAATAAATATTTATTTTCATCTAGTGTCTTAGAAGGAAAAACTTATTTTATATTTTCCAAACCATTCGAAATGCCTTTTAAAGTAGCTAGCTTAATTTATATTTGGGATCAAAATCAAGCTTACTGCTTTATAGACGCACCAAGAGAAATAGAATCGGATGTCGAAGATTTAAACTTAAATAATATATTCACTGAAAATTGCACTAAAGAAAGCAAGAAAGTCTGTTTTTCAACTTCTGGATGTGATATAGACGTTTCTTTAGACCTGGGTAGGATCAAAGGAAGTTTAAAGAGAAAAAATCAAGAGAGAGTTTATTTTGAAGATAGCGCATTGTTATATGCGGCTATCTTTTCATCTCCAGAGATATATGAATGCCAACTTAGAAGATTAATGAAAAGAACTTCAGAGTTATCTTCCCTATATTATTCAAAGACAATATTTCTATCACAAAAGAGATGTAATTCTAATTTAGAAGCAGACTTGTCTGTATTTTCAAATAAAACATTTAGTTTTAATAATTCTCTTCAGCTTAGAGACATCAATTTATACGCAGAAGAAATAAGGAGAAAAAATGATGGTCTATCATGCAAGC
Source organism: Nanobdellota archaeon (assembly GCA_038044405.1). Lineage (GTDB taxonomy): Archaea > Nanobdellota > Nanobdellia > Pacearchaeales > GW2011-AR1 > JAUSIK01. Next base: position 14,711 of record JBBTAC010000031.1, on the reverse strand, counting down.
TATTTTAAAAAAGCACAAATAAAGATTCAGCAAATGGCATTTGTCTTGGTAGCACTGCTAATCTTTTTTTCCATAGTGGCTTTATTTTACTTTTCAATAGCCGGTAAGGGGTTAAAAGAGAGCGCAAGTTCATTGCGAGAAGCTGAAGCAAAAGAATTAATTCGAAAACTTGCTTCAAGCCCTGAATTTTCCTTTACAGCAAGCACATGCGCAAATTGCATAGATTTAGATAAGGCATTATTAATGAAATACAGAGAGTCATATAAAGAGTTTTTTAATTTAGAATTTTTACAGATAGAAAAGATATATCCTGATTCGAAAAAAATAGAGTGTGACAAATTGAACTATCCAGATTGCACCACAATTACAATAATTGATTCTAACGAGTTCGGCTCGCCCAAAGAGGCCTTTGTATCTTTATGTAGATGGGAGCAGGAGAAGAGCGGATACTTCAAATGTGAATTAGGGAGAATTTACGCATCAGGAAAAGGAATAGACTAAAATGAATAAAAAAGCACAAGAAGAAATAGCAGGGTTCGTTTTAATAGTAGTTATTGTAATTATAATTTCAATAATTATACTGGGGATCAGTATAAGACAGGATAATAGGGAAATAGGGGAAAGCAGAGATATATACCAATTTTTAGAAAGTATGATGCAGTATACAACAGATTGTGCTTTAAGCTACGAACCAGCATATTCAAAATTAGGCGAATTAATTGAAAGATGTAATTCAGGTTTATCCATTTGTATTTCAGGAAAAGAACCTTGCGATGTAGCCAGAGATACACTAACAAAAATGGTTGATTCAGCATTTTACATAACAGGCGAAACTTCGCTTAAGGGATATGAATTCAAATCAATATACTCCTTGAATAATAGCCAAAACAAAGAGCTTATTGTTGTTTCAAAAGGAGAATGCCTTGGCAGTACAAGAGGATCAGAATTGCCGATTCATTCTTTCCAAGGAGACATTTCAAACACATTAAAGTTGTGCTATTAATGTTCGTTTAATAATATAAACATTTAAATATTAAAAAAATTGCCTATTTCTATGACATTAAAGGATAAATTAGGTTTAGCAATCTGGTTAGCAGTAGGCGGAGTAATAGGGGGAGGTATTGGTTATGGACTTAGCAAAAGAATTGATGAGATAGCAAGAGAGAATATTTTTTACATGGCAGAAATTGCAAAACCAGATGTTTTAATTCCACTTGGGGACATAGATAACAATGGCTTTAGAGACTACATTGTAATGGATTCATTTGAAGATAAAGAAGGCAATAATAAAGATGTCGGAAGAGGCTTTTTATTTCTTGGACATAAAGATGGAATGTGCTATCCAGTAGATAGATTTTCATATACAAAAGAAAAGAGAAAAGAATTATTGAAAACAGCAGAAGAAATGGCTAAAGTACAAATCATTCTAAACGAGAAAAAGAAAAATTAAACGAATTTCTAAATCTTCAAATCAATATGAACCGAATCAGTCAATATTACGGGACGAAGTCTTTCTCTATTCCCTGTTTTTTCAGAAATTAGCTCTATGAGGCCAAATTTATCCAATAATTTAATATCTTCATTAACTGATTTTATATCTCTATTTAAAATTTTAGCAAGCTGGTAAACAGAGTTTGGTTTTTTTGTTTTAATAACATGCAATAATCTTGCTTTTTGATTTGAAAACAATTTTCTAAGCATAGACAAACTATTAAAATCATAATCTTGCTTATCGCCAGCGATTTTTCTAAAGAAATAATTAAATGTGCCTTCGTTATCGACGATAGATATTTCCCTGGTTTTTGTTTTAAATGCCATTGTTAATATAGGTATTAAAATACCATATATGATATATTTATTTAATTTATATATCTTTTGTTTTATATAAAGTAACTCTTATATGTGGCTAAAAATACCCTACATCTAAAATTAGGTGTTTTATAACTGAAATTTAGGTAAAATATTACTATGTTGTAATTAATAGTAATAGCATAAGCTTTATAAATAAACTAGCAAATACATTGCATGATTTCCAAGAATAGCCAAAATTATAGAAAGCTTTTTAAAGGAATTTTATTTTTATTATCATATCCGATTAACGGAATCAGACAGATTGATTATAATACAATCTCCTTCAAGAGGGGCTCTGCGGAGCTGTCAATCATAACAGATGAAAGGAGGAATAAAAAAATGAAATATTTATTTAAAAAGATAGGTTCTATTCTTGCTAGTACAGCAATGTTGACTTCAACAGTAGCATTAGCTGCAGCTGCTAGTTATCCTGCGCCTTTCGTATCAAGCGCTGGCTCTGATGTTGCAATTGTTCATGGTGGTTCAAATGCAGCTTATACAGACCTAGTCGCAGTTACTGATATTTCTACTCAATTGTCAACCGAATTAGCAAAATTAACTGCAAAAGGCGGAACTACAACAAGTGGAAGTGTTAGTGGCGGAGATAGCTACGCATTATACACTAGCTCAACACCTATCCAGTTGAACACAAGTATAAGCGCTGTTAGGAGTTCTGTTACATCTAATAATCTCCCTATTTTGGCAGATTCAGATTTTACAGCAACTTCTGATTCAACAGATGACAGTTCAATAACAGTATCTCACAAGATAGAAGTTGGAGCAAATCCAAGAGCTGTTTTTGCAAAAGAGCCTACAAGCAATGATGACCCTACTGCAGGTATCTTATTAGGTACAACAGCAGCAACTCATCTATATAATGCATCGGCTACATTCAGCAAAGATGTAAACTTCACAGATACAGACTCTAAAGGAGATACAATTGATTTATTCGGAAAAAGGTTTACAATTGCATCTGCTACAGACTCAACAAATCTTGTCCTTTTTGAGAGCGCAACAAAAATCTCTTTAAGTGATTTAGACCCTACTGCAGAAGCAACAATCAATGGAAAAACATTTACTATTGAATTAGTCTCTGCATCAGACAGTTCTGCAACTGTCAAAATAGTAGATAGTGCTGGAACAAGCGATCAAAAAGAAATAAACGAGGCAGCATCTAAAAAAATATTAGGAGTTGAGGTAGCTGTTGACACAGCAGACGAAACTGCAGCTGGTAAAATCTCAGCAACTGTAATTTTAGGAGCTTCTCGCTTGAAATTTACAAGTGGTTCAGAAGTCTTAAAAGGAACTGAAGAAGACCCAATTGAAGGTACACAAGTTAACTTCCAAGGAACTGTTCCTGACATGAAAAAACTTTCAGTCGCAGTATTTGCAACTTCTGGAAGCGATGACTTCTTTAAAGCAGGAAACTCTTATATAGATCCTGTATTTGGAGGAGCATTCAAGCTTGACTTTGTAGGACTTGCAAGCGATAAAGACAGAGAAGACATTAAAGTTGACGTGTCTGGAAATGATAAGATGATTATATCATTTACAAATTGGCAGGGCAAAGAGCTTTCAAATTTCGGATGGTTAAACAACGAAACACGCTCAATGCTTGCAGACGCATCTGACTGGCCACTTATGGTTAAAGAATCAGGCATCATCAATAAATCTGCTTACACAGTAGTAGGCAATGAAGATGAAGCTTATTTAATCAGACTTCAGTCACTTTCCAATGTTTCTGGAACAGTAGGACAAGCAAGTGAATACAACAATGATATTATCAAGTTCCAAAATATGTTTGACACAGCTCAAACATGGGAAGCAGATATAACTGCAGAAGGAACAGGAACAATAGACATTGGAGGAAAAACATTTACTGTATCATACAAAGATGACAGAGCAGGAAACAACGACGCATTTGTCCAATTGAATCATCCTGATAGCTCAGCTAATGAGATCATAGCATTTCCAACAATTGAGACAGGAAGAGGGGCAAAGCTGATATTTTATGAGCCATTGCTTATTAACTTGTCAGATGCCCACGAAATTGGCGCAAGAAGCGGAGGTGCATGGGCTAATGTTACTGCTATCAAAATTCCAGATGGAGATGGTTATACAGATTTCACTGTTACAGCAGAAACAGCTAATCCAGCTGCACAGCCATTTGTATATGCTATCACAGTTGGGTCAACTATTACTAACTTAACGACTAACGCTACAAGCTCTGTCGATGGCTCATCTGGTCCATTAAAATGGAATCTTTCAACAGGATCAACAGGTCCTAACGGAAGAGTGGTAGTTAACCATACTGCATGGCTTCGCCTTGAAGATGTTGACGGAACAGTTATCAACACTCCAGCAATTGTCTTGATTGAAGAGCAGGATGAAGATAACAACTATAACGCTGTTATCGTAAAAACATCTGGAGCAGGAAACTCTGACAATGGAATTGGAGTTTCAGATATTGACTTCACTTGGAATGGTGATTTGACTATGGGTGCAAGTGGAGGAGGTGCTTACGGTGCTACTGGACTTCAAGGACAGACTAATGACAAATGGTATTATATGATGGATAGATGGGGAACATTGGTCACAACAGACCAAACTACATCTGACCAATATACATCCACTATTAGTTATCCTAATGGACAGGTTACTGCTGAAGTCTATGTGTCTGGAGCAGGAACAACTATCACAGGAGGAGCAACCACAAGTACTGGTGCTACATCCTTAGGTTCTGTTTCAGTTACTGATGCAGAGGTTAGCTCTGTAGGTAGCAAGAACTTGATAGTTGTTGGAGGAAGCTGCGTAAACACAGAAGCTGCAAGATTGTTAGGATTCTCTGGAAAAGGATGCGGATCAGACTTTACTGCTAAAACAGGAGTCGGTTCTGGACAGTTCTTAATTGAGACATTCTCAAGATCAACAGGGAAAGTAGCAACACTTGTCGCTGGCTTTAACGCAGGCGATACAACAAATGCTGCTAAATACTTAACAACACAATCTGGCATAATGACAGAGAGTGGCAAGAAGTATATAGGAACATCTTCTACAAGCGCAACACTTCAGACGAAAAGTGCTTAATTAGAAACAAAAAAAGAGGGATAATTTTTCCTTCTTTCTTTTTATTTTTTTTATTTTTTCTTTTTATTTTTTCATCCAAAATTTTAAAAGCCATGATTCCATCAATATAAAATGAGAAAGATAAAGACACAGGGAGAACTAGAAAAGAAGAATAAAAGAAATGTTGCAATAATGAGCATATTAATGCTTTTTCTTTTAGTTGTTAGCTCAATAGGTTTTGCTTTTATTTCGGGACCTGGTTTAGGAAGCAACGAACAAGATATACAAAATCAGCAGGATGCGTCTCCATACGATAAAATAAACATTCAATATCAGGGCGTAAATATAAACCTTTTAAGTTCATATAGCGATATTGAAAATATATCGGTAGATAATTCCGTCAGCGCACAGCCCTATATAGGAAAGATATTATATATAGACGCAAAAAACAATGGAATTTTGCAGGAAATCTCATCAACTTTAGGAAGATTTTCCTCCAGAGTGCAGGAAGTTTGTTATGGCAATTGCAATGAAAACTGGCCGGAAAAGAATTGTACTGAAAATTTAATTGTTTGGAAAGAATCGAGTGAAAATAAAGTTTATAAACAGGAAAATTGTGTATTTATAGAAGGAGATATCAGGTCTGCAGATGCTTTTATTTACAAGCTGTTTAAAAATTAAGCATAGAAATATTTAAAACATATTCATTTATAAAAATACTATGGAAAGAAAAGAAAAGAAGAAAAAAACAAAAGAAAAGGTAGAAGAAACTAAAGAAAAGATTAGCAGAAATAATCCCATATATACAATTTTAATTGTTTTTGCCATATTGATAATAGTATTTTTTTCTTTTTATTATTTATTTAGTAGCTTAGGCAAATTCAAATACGAAGGGATTACATTCACTAAAGAAAAATTTGGAGAAATACCTATTTTTCATTACTACTATTATATCACTCCTGAAATAAAATATAATTTATATTTGAGAAATGATCCTAGAGGAAATTTAGTGCCATTTACCGGAAAGGCGATAGAGATATTTAAATTAGATACAGTATATATAAGCATAAATCCAGAAGAACTGACGCAGTGTGAATACGGAAGAGTAGGAATAGGCACTCTAGCTTCTTTTTTAGCGGACAATCAATTTATAGTAAAGGGTGCAACTCAAAATGAAACATTAGCTAAGGAGGCAAACGTAGACTATGTAACCTGCGAATCTAACCCAGGTGACGTTGTAATATCTCTTCAAGCAGGAGATAAAACAGAGGTAATTCACGAATCTTTAAATTGCTATAAAATAAATATAGCCGAATGTGAAGTGCTTCCAGCAATAGAAAAATTCCAAGTCCAGATGATATTAGATGCTAAAGAAAGAAACGAAGAGAAAAAAACAAGTTAAAATATCTACTCTTTCTTCTTACCTCTAAAGAATTCTATTAAGGGCGGTAGAAAAGAAAGAAGAATAATTGCAATAATAATAATTGTGAGATTTTCCTGCACAATTTCAATTTGCCCGAAATAAAATCCTGAGAAAATAAATAAGCCAACCCAGATTATCCCTCCTACAACATTAAAAGCAAGGAATCTTACATAATCCATTTTACCAATTCCCGCTATAAATGGAGCAAATGTTCTAATTATAGGAATAAATCTTGCAAAGATTATTGTTTTTCCGCCATGTTTTTTATAAAATTCTTTAGTTTTATTAAGATATTCTCTTTTTAGGAATTTACTATTTTCGATTTTACTGCCGCTATAACCCCCTATCCAATAATTCACTGTGTCGCCTAAAATTGCAGCAGCAGATAAAACAAAGAATAAAAGAAATACATCTATTACTCCTCGTGCTGCAAACGCACCAGCTACAAAAATTAAAGAATCGCCTGGTAAAAATGGAGTTATGACAAGTCCTGTCTCTAAAAAGACTATAATAAACAATATCAAATAGGTTACAGTGCCATAAGCGTCTATAATCAAGCCGAGATAATCATCCAAGTGTATTATAAAATCTATTAAAACACTAAAAATATTCATAGCCAATTATTAGATACAGAGTTTATAAAGAATGTCGAGAATCAACATATATTAAAAGATTGAAGAGATTTTAGCGTATAGACTTAACAATCTCATTTATATCTGTATAAACTGGTATTTTATTTATATTAAAAATCCAGACATTTACAAACCATATTCCTGCTAGGATTATAGTGCTTCCAGCATACCAAACCGTTTTATGCGCCAAATTAAAATATTCAAAACCATTTAAGTAAAGTGTAGAGAAGATTATCATTCTTAATATATTCAAGGCTAAAAAACTAAGGAATAAGAATAAAATGCTCTTTATTCTTTTGTTTATTTTCATAGGCGTTGTCATATTTAAAACTAATAATAAATAATAAGCTGCTCCAGCAACACACGCTGGAATAATACTAATGATAATGCCATTAAGATTAATCATAGTCTCATTCATAATAAAAGCATTATAAAAGATATTGAGAATCCATGAAACAGGATAAACAGTTAAAGGGGTAAAAACGGCATAGAATAAATATAAATTGCCTATTGATAAAATTATTAAAATAAGATATCTTGCCAATAGTTGAATTATCTCTCTTTGTTTCATTAATAGACACATCTAAGCAAGTTTAAGAAATTATTTATTCTTTGGGTTTTATACTTGATTTAGGCACTAAAGCAGTTCCACATTGATGGTATGACGATGTATAGGTACCCAAGGCGAGTGCTATTTTATAGTTAACAACAATTTCTGCTTCATCAGGAACTAATTTAGCAAATTCTTCAATATCATTAGAATTACTATGAACCCCAACTAAGTCGTAATTTGGTACATGGACATAATTTTTAATATCATCAGAAGTCATATGAAGCCCAACAAAGTCATAATTTGGGACATTGTCATTATATTTGGTCTTTAAATAATCGCTTAAACTTACATTCAGTATTTTTTCTAATGAGATTGCCATTTTACTTTCTAGAAATTCTTGCTGCTACAACAATAATTAAAATTATAAGGACAACATTAATTATTCCTATAACCCAAATTAAGCTATTTCCTGGAAGATTAAGACCAGATGAAGTTTTTTCTGTAGACTCTAGATTTGCTACAACTTCTCTTCTTTCGCTTTTATCGCCAGATAAAACTTCTAAGAAGAATGATTGTTCTCCTGTAGCCTTTTCATCAACATTGAAAGCTAAAGTAACTTCTTTGCTTTCGCCATTTTTTAAATGAACTATAGGGGATGATATTGAATTAAGAGTTGCCCAGGATTCAAATCCAGTTGCTCTTACAACAAAGTCAGCTTCAACTCCAAGATTTGTTACTGTTGATTTTACAGATAATTCTTCTCCAGCTTTAGCTTCAGATATTAAAGATGCTGTTATTGAGGCTAGTTTTCCTGTATCAGTTGGATTTTGTACTAATCCGCATCCCAAAACTCTCAAGCCAGTTTTTGTAGTATCATCTAATGACTGTCTATAATTGCCATTTCTATAATCGTAGTCTGCAGACAGATCTAATAAATAAAGCTTGTCTATAATTCCTTGAGGAACAACAAAAGTAAAGCTAATTTCTGCTTTGTCGCCTTCATCAAGATTCTCTCTAATTTCTTTTGAAAGGTCTATATTTAAGTCCTTGTTGAATAATGTAATCTTAACTTGATCCTGGTCTTCATCACCAACATTGAATACATCAGTTGTTAATGTAATAGTATCTCCACATGTTACTTGATCAGGTTTTATTTCAATATTATCAAAAGCTATAAATTTTCCTTCATCATCTTCTTTCTGTATATCAATTGTCTGGAAAAAGTCATTGTTCAAGTCGTCAGATGTGTCAGCACATTCTAAGCTTTCGCCTGCATCATCGCTTGATGCCTTAACAGTTAATTTATAATCTCCAGCTTCAAAATCAGGAGGAACTCTGAAAGTGAATGTGACTGTATCTTCATCGCCATCATTTAATCTTCCAAGATCTATTTCATCTTCACCAGTGTTATCAAAATCTAAGTCGCTTGCTTTATTTCTGCCTTGAGCATCAAATAAACCAAGTTCTACCTTTATGTCTTTTATATCATTAACCCCAATATTTTCAACTTCAACTTCAACTTCAATCTCGTCAAGAGCTTTCCATTCGTCATCTTCATCGCCATTACTGTTAAAGTCTATTGATTTTATACTCAAATTTCCTATAGGCCCTTTGCTGCAAAATGATTTTGAAAATGTTATTGTTGATGTTGCAGCAGGTGTTGTGTTTGTACCAATAGTAGCTGTCAAAGTTGATGTGTATGAACCAAATTTAAGATTTCCTATAATATTACTAACATCAATGCTAACTGATTGTGTACCTGATGCAAGTAAAGTTGCAATTGGAGTAGGTGTAACAGATAAATCAACGGAATTTGTTCCATCAATAACATCAGTGATAGATAATTTAATATCATTAACTGTAGTTGTGTTTTCGTTTGTTAATGTAATTGTTGCATGTTTAGCAGAACTAGTTAGTATATTAGATGGTGTGCCAAATGTCAATGCACTTACTAATCCAGTAATTAAAATGCTAAATACAACGAATAATGCGAACTTCATTATTGTGTTTTTTGTTTTCATGTTATAACTCTGCAATTACGATGGTTTATAAACTTTTCGTTTTTAGAAAAGATATGTTGGTTTTCCAATAAAGCCTTTCTTTTTAACAAGATTTATATAGTTCTAGACATAAAAAAGAAAAAGAGTAAAAATGCCGATAAGGTCAAGAGAAAATTTAATAGGTGCATGGGCTTTTCTGTTAGGAGTAATATTAGCCATTCTAGTAGGTGTTATAGCTGGTTTTATAGGTAAGACAAATATAAGCCCCCTTGTCTTAGGAATTTTAGCTATATTGGGATTAGTCGTAGGATACTTCGTAGCTGAGAAAAATGTACAGACATTTCTTATAGCTTCTGTATCTTTAGTTTTAGTAAGCTTTGCAGGTATTCAAGGGCTTGTTTTAAGTGCTGCTGTTTTAGGCATAGATGTTGGCAGATTTATCACTTCAGTCCTAGGAGCATTAATGTTCTTGTTTATTCCTGCAACAGTCGTTGTTGCAATGAAGACAGTATTTTCTTTAGCGACGAGATAAATTATCAGAATAAGATTAATACGCAAGTATAATAATCCTTAAATATTCTTATATAAAAATTATTAATATGTTAACTGAAAAAGTTAAATTACAGGGAGAAGGGAAATTAATGGAGAATACACGTGCACCCGGCCATTATTTTATACACGAACAATACGGCATGATTGATATTGACATGGGAGAAGCAGCATACAAAAGAGCAGGTTATAAAGTAGGTGATAATGTCAAATATAAAATTATCATAGAACCAAAGAAAAAAAAGAAAAAATAATTTTAATCAATTATTTTTTGTTATATTTATTCAACCGCAACTGCTCTTTCCCCATCCTTTTCTCTTAAAGCAATAACATAGAGATTTTTATGATTCTCTTTCATTTCAAATTCATATTCGTTGGATAGTTGCAATTTAACTATTCTTTTACTTCCAGAACTTATCGGAATTGACCGGGTTACAGCAGTAGAATTTATTATATATGCAATAGATTCATCCCCATATACAGCAATCGCATCTAAATCGTGCCTATTTTTATAATAGGCAGAGACTTCCTTAATATTATCAGCTATTTGATTGTCATTAACGCCCGCAATCACCCTATTGTCAATTAATTGGCTTATTTCGTATCTTATCTCCTTAACTATCTCATTAATATCGACATTTTCATTTCCAGTCTTTATAGAAGTGTATATTATTGATAAGCCAGATAGAAGTGCTATAATAATGAATGCTGCAATGAAATAAAATTGACCTCTCTTTAACATAAATTATTTAGAAGAAAGAATGTTATAAATCTTTTCAATCACAAAGCTAAAAAAAGAGCTTTGTGAGACTCGGGAAAAATTTCAACAAAATTTTTCACGATGATCAATCATTCAAAAAATCGCTTTTTCTCTTATCCTTAACTTCTTGTTCAACTCTTTTTATATCTGCAAAAGAAGGTGTTGCAATGATAATATTATCTCCAAATCCTGCAATAGATCCTTCTAAAGCCTCAACAGTTTTCTTTACTTTTGAAATTGATCGTTTTAATTCAATAACATCCTTTGCTTTTAATGGTTTAATATCGATTACTGCAATAGTATATCCATCTCTTAATGAATTTAGAATCTCTGCAACATCATCAAACTGTCTTAATACAAATGGTTTGACTGAAACTTTATTTTGTTTTTGTTCTGTAGAACTCAAGTCAATCTCAACATAATCATCGTGACTAGTGTTCTCTCCACCAAAAATCTTTTTTAAGCTGAACGCCATAGCAAATTGTATTTTAAAGAGTTTATAAAGATTTGTATTTTAATTCGTCATTTATGTGTTTTATTAATTTTAACAGCTAATTCTTTGTTAATTTTTTCTATTCTTTCTTCTATGCTTATTTGCTGTTTTTCTATTGAATTTATACGTAGCTGCGCTAATTTCTTTTTTTCTTCCAATTCTTTTGATAAAGAATCTTTATCTGTTTTTATCATCATTGCTCCAAGAACTTTATATACCTCATCTTTAGTTTTTGCTAATTCAGTTAAAGCATTAGATATTTCCTGGGATTCAACTTGAATAATTTGCTTTTGGGCAAGAAAATTCTGTAAATGGTGCTCGAGTGCTCGCAACTCTTCTATATCGGAATTTTCGTCTTGTTCCATACTAAATAGCTTTTAATTTAACAATTTGAGTTCTAGGCTTATAAAATATCTTTGAACCACAATGAGGACATACGAATCTTTTATCCAATGTCTTGCTACTTATTGGTTTTCCGCATTTGAAGCATTTGTATTGCGCCATATTAAAATACAGAATATAGGATTTTTAAACCTTCACTTTTCTAAAAAAAGTGAATGAGATAAAGATTTTAGGAAATCTTTAGACCTTTAGTTTAATTTATTTTCCTAAATAGTAAGCATTCCCTGCAAAAATTCTGCCTGTTTTTAGACATTTCCAAATTCCTGCAGCTATTCTTTTAGCTTGAGCTTTTTCGTAAAAAGGAGACGGCTGTCTTCTTCTTTGTAATTCTTCAATTTTATTAAGTTCTTTTCTAACTCGAACTCCGTATCCTGTTCCGAATCTTCCTGCGTGTCTAATCTTCTTTGTTTTTGATCCCATATTATTTTCTATCAAAAGGGGTTTTTAAAGTTTGCTTTAGCAAACCCTTGCTTTGCTTAAAGATTTTTTTAAAATCTCGAGTTAGCTATATGAAATAATGGGCGAGATAACTCAATCTTCAAATACAGAAAAGTTTATAAAGAAAATAAACATTATTATAACATAATGGTTGATAGTTAAGGGGGTGCCCTCACTTAACTGTCTGGGCGGTAAACCCCCTCTATCTTCTTATAATGGTATAAAAATGAAAGTAATGATATTCATAGACAATTCTAATTTTTTTAATAGTATTAGATGTTTGTATGAAGATAGAAATCAGGATAGGGTAATAGATTATAATAAAATTCATCCATTTATAATAAAATTTCTTTCAAACAATCTTCAATATAGCGGTAAAGTTTTAACACATATTAGAACTTATTATTATGACGGAGAGTATACAGACAATGTCGTAAACAAAATCAAAAGCCATCTTTCTCAAATAGACGATTCTTCTGAAAACCAAGAGCATAGACATAAGATAAAAGAAATTTTAGATAAAACAGCGAAAAGCATGGAAGCGCAGAAAAGACAAATAGAAAAGATGAAGAGTTTTTATTTTTTTGAAACCAGATTAAAACCTTTACAATATTCTAAAGGGCAAGGAATTTTCCAAAAGGGTGTGGACGTTCAATTAGCAGTTGATTTAGTTTCAAATGCTTATTTGAACAATTATGACATTGCAATAGTTTTTTCTGGCGATATTGATTTATATGAATCTTTGAAATTAGTCAAAACTTTAGGTAAGCAAGTAATAATTTTTTCTCATAGAAAATTAATGTCGGAAGGAATGATAGAAATTTGTGATTTTTACAAAGACATATGCAGATTGAAAGATGAACAATTAGATGAATTCACACATATTTTTGAAAAAAAGAATAGTCTCTAATTTTTCCTTTAATCTGACATTCTTTAACGCAACAATGTAAGTCGTCTAAGATTTCATATTCTTAAAGAATATAATCTGCCTCTCTCTTTTCAATGCAGCTTTCTTTGTTGTAAATTCTCCAAGCTTTTTCTTTTTATCTTTCGTTAACAACACCCATTTAGTTTTTCTTTTAACTATTGTCATCCTTTATTTTAAATGGGGACGCCCGGATTTGAACCGGGGTTGACAGGTCCCAAACCTGTAGTCCTAACCAGGCTAGACTACGTCCCCTAATATAAATTTGTAATTAAGTATATTTATAAAGATTAAGTATCGAAAAATAAATTAATTATTTCTTCTTTCCTTCTGCTTTCTTCGGCTCTTCTTTCTTCACTTCTGTCTTCACAGCTTCTTTTCCAGCTTCTGGTTTAGCTCCAGCAGTTTTCTTTGTAGCATCTGTAGCAGCAGGTGTTGCTCCAGGAACGGCCGCAGCCGCCGCCTTAGCAGCCTCTTCAGCCGCCTTAGCTTCTTCAAGTGCCTTAGCCTCTTTCTCTTGCTGCGCTTTTCTTACAGCAAAGAATTTATCCAAGTCAGTTTTCTTTTCAGAAGAAACTTCAGTTATTTGGTTATCTATTTCATTATCATAAGTTCCAGATTCAATTGATCTTTCTATTTCTTTAGCTTCTTTATTATCTATTAGGACACCCAGGGAAACACATGTACCTACAATTAATTTTACTGCTGCCCTTAAATCCTTTGCTAGCAATCCAGGTAACTTTGTCTGTGCAATTGAAACTATTCTTTCAAAAGCAATATTTCCAACTTTTACCTTATTTGGCTGACCAGAACCCTTTTCCAATCCTAATTCTTTTTTTATTAATTCTGCAACAGGAGGTGAAAAAACATGAATTGTAAATTCTTTTGTTTTTGAGTTTACTTCAATTTCAACAGGAACTTTCATTCCAGCAAATCCTTTTGTAGAATCATTAACGCTAGATATAACTTTTCCAAGATTTATTCCCATAGGGCCAAGTTGCTGTGAAACAGCTGGGCCTGGCTGCATTTTTCCCCCATCAACAATTAATTTTACTTTCATTCTTCTTTCTCCCCACTATCGCTTTCCTCAGAATCTTTTTCACGCCTTATAACCTTTACGTTGTCTATTTTAACTGTTACTGGAATTGGAACAGATGCCCCCAATAATGAAACTACAATCTCTCCCTTTGCTTTATTGATGCTAGTTACTTTTGCTTTTTCTCCTTTGAAAGTCTGCCCTATTATTTCTACAATATCTCCTTCTTCGATGTTGTAATCTTCTATCTTCGGCTCAAGCATGTTTTTAATTTCCTCATAAGAAACAGTTTTTGTTATAATGCTTTTAACATAAGGTAAATTAAATGCAGCTTCTTCTGCAGATTCCCTATCGACAGATTCTAATATAATATAGCCCTTTAATCCGTGCGGTCTAATAACTGCAGAAACATTTATGTTATTCTTCATGATTCTAGATGTAATCATTTCTATAACTTTATCTTCTTTGTTTGTTGTTACTTTAACTATGAATATCATATTGTTGTTCCACTACTCCTCGTCTTCTAAAAAAGCAGAAGCAGTAGTTATCTAAAAAATTTAGGGTTTTTAAGTTTTGCGTTTTT
>JBBTAC010000030.1:0-1653 GCA_038044405.1 Nanobdellota archaeon | reverse complement strand
TTACAATCCAATCAACTTAACACTTGTGTCCTTAACAGGACCGAAATTCAAGGCAGCTAAATAAGAAATTCCCTGCTCTTCACACATCTTCACTAACGAGCTTGTTGCAGTTCCATCAAGAATTATTGCATAGACTTTTCTCTTCGCCATTTCTATATTCTTGCCAATTTCTCTTGCACCAACTTTTCTTATAACTTCAAGATTAGAATCTAGCAATAAAGCAGATTTTGAGCCGGAGATATTGCCATATAATTCTCTTATTTTCTTTTTAGCAGAAGGTTCATCAATAGAAACTGGATTTGAACTTTCTTTTGAATCTGTTCTCTCCATAGTTTCGCCGTTACCGTTACCATTATCGCCGAATCTATTGGCTTTCTTTAAAAATTCTTCAGCAGGAATTCTCTTGCGAAGAGCAATTAAAATTTCTTTTCCGGTAAGCTCTTCAACTTCTTTTCCATCTGGAGCTACAGCAACATAAACAATCTTAACATTATTGATGACGTTCTTCGCAATTAATTTTCCACCTCTATCCCCATCTACGAACAATGTCAATTC
Source organism: Nanobdellota archaeon (assembly GCA_038044405.1). Lineage (GTDB taxonomy): Archaea > Nanobdellota > Nanobdellia > Pacearchaeales > GW2011-AR1 > JAUSIK01. Next base: position 1,098 of record JBBTAC010000030.1, on the reverse strand, counting down.
TTTTTCTTCACCTAATCTAGCTATTTCAGCAGGCAATTTTGTTCCGTTCATACCAATTACATTATTAACTCTATTTCTCAATAAGTTCACAACATCAGCACGGCCTTCAACAACAATAATTTCGTTGCCTGACAAATCTCCAGCAGGCAACTTTTCTTCCCCATATTCCTGAACTTTTGCTGCTCTTGATTCTTCCTTCAATGTTTTAGATAATTCTTCAAAATTTGATCCAGATTCCATGCTTTCAAGCAATTGCTTTGCTCTGCTAATTATATAGTCTCTTTTACCGCCCCTTACGTCTTCAATCTTTGTAACTTTAAGTTGAGCTTCAGTAGGCCCTATTCTGTCAATTGTCTCTATTGCAGCGCCTATTAAAGTAGTATTAGATTTATCCATTGCAGTAGGAATAGTTATTTCGCCTATACTTTTTCCATCGACTATCTCTAGTTCGACTTCAATTCTTCCAATTTTACCTTCTTTCTGAAGTTCTCTCATTTCCAATTCAGGACCAAGAAGCCCTTCTGTCTGTCCGAATATAGCTCCGATTACATCAGGCTTTTCTAAAGGACCTTCTGCCTTAAATGATACATAAATCATGTATTTTATTGATACCGGGCTTATTTTTGCCATTTTTATTCCTTGAGCTAACTAGCTCGTTTATTTACATAGAAAGAAGTAAACGTTGTCCAACACGGACGTGAATATGATGAAAATAATGATAATTAACGTAAAATCTATTCATTACTTCTCTCTAATATAAAAAATATATCGAACAGGTATTTAAAACTTTGCTTTCTCACTTTTAAGTAATTATATTATAGTCTCATTAATTAATGAATATTATAATAAAGTTTTTGCATACGTGAAAATTTATATATGCTCAAGATTGCATACGTGAAAAGCAATCTTGACATCAAAATATTTATATACTTGAAAGTTACATTAAAAATTGAAGATGGATAAAAAAGAGGTGTTTAAAGGCGATTTCGATGAACCTTCAGATGAAATCGACGAAGACGATATCTTTGAAGGTCTTACATCAACGGAAGAATGATCATTTATTTTTGCCTCTTTTGAGGCAAATTCTATTTTTTTAAA
>JBBTAC010000029.1:0-12220 GCA_038044405.1 Nanobdellota archaeon | reverse complement strand
CCAATTATGCTAACAAATACTTTTAAATAAACAATACTTTATCTCTAATCAAGCGCGGGTGGCACAGTGGTTACTGCAGTCGGCTGCAGCCCGACTTTTCCTGGGTTCGAATCCCAGCCCGCGCTTTCAAATAAAAATGGGGATTTTATTAAAAAAGAGAAAAGCAATAGAACAAACAGGCAACATCAATAAAATTGCCTATGTAAATCTATTTATAGCATTATCCACGGCATCCATAACAACCATTTGGGCGCTATACATTAACAGTTTCGTGGGCAGTACAGTAGCGACAGGTTTTGTTTCTGGATTCCTAACTCTTATATCATTTATATCCTTTTTTGCCATTATTCCCTTAATAGAAAAATCAAATAAAAATAAATTAGTAGCTATTTCCCTATCTATTCTTATAATTTTCTATATAATATTGTCGATAAATAAAAGTTTCTACATATTTCTGCTAATTGCCGTAATACTAACAATAACACAAACAATACGTCTAACAACAATAGGGATTATTGTAAAAAATAAATCTCAAAAAGGACAGCTTATACAAAATGAAGGCCTAATATACACTTTTCTAAATCTAGGTTGGGTTATTGGACCATTAATTGGAGGTTATGTTGCTGCAAGATTCAGATTAAACAGTGTATTTCTAATAGGGGCTATATTCATAACAATCGCTTTATTAATATTCAAAAGCGAAAAAATAAAAGATGGAAAAATAAAAAAGAAGACAGATAATAATATAATAAAGAACTTCAAAGACTTTTTTAGAAATAAAGAGAGAATTGTAGCATATTTTATTAATGGGGGCTCATTAAGTTGGTGGATACTAATTTATTTATTTGTACCTATTCATATAGTAAATAGTGGTCTTGGTGCGAAATTTGTAGGGTACTTTCTATTCGCCGTAGCGTTGCCATTAATACTTACCGAATATAAACTTGCTAAGTTAACTTCAAAATACGGCTTTAAAAAGATGTTTAGAATAGGCATAAGCATAACAATCGTATTTACAATAATTGCTTTTTTTCTAACAAATATATATCTAATCCTCTTATCACTAATATTTGCTGCTTTCGGCATGGCTATATTAGAGCCAACAGCAGAATCCTATTTTCTAGAAATACTAAAAGAAAACGAAATAAGCAGGTTTTACGGGCCATTTTACACAACTCATGATTTGAATCAATTCGTAATTAAAATTATATCTTCATTAATTCTGCTCACACTGCCATTCAAATTCTTATTTCTTTTCTTTAGTCTTATGCTATTTATAATGCTTATTTTAACAATGAAGATGAAAGAAGTGACAGAAACAGATAATTAAATAAATTTCAGTAAGAACATAAATTTAAAACCTCAAAAAGACTAAAATTAATATTAAAAGGAGGCCAAAATGACAAAAGAAGAAATTGAATTTTTTGATGTAAAATCAAAGAAGAAATTCAAAACCAGCACTTACAAAATAGTAGACAAAAGCGGTAGAATGTTCGCTGTAACAAAGTGCCCTGCTGGAAGCGGAACTCACGATTGCTGGAGAGTCGTCTCAAAAGACTTTGCAGCTAAAAATAAATAAAATTGTTCTAATTAGAATAATTTAAATAGCAATCAATAAATAAAATAGCATGGCCGAAGAAAAAGACTTTTTTAGTTTTATTCAAGAAGCTGGTTTAATATGGGGTCCAAGTCCTGAAATCTATGGCGGTCTAGCGGGCTTTTATACATATGGCCCCCTCGGCAAACTTTTAAAAAACAAAGTAGAAAATTCTGTAAGAGCACTCTTTAATTCAAATGGTTTTAGAGAGCTAGAAGGTCCTACAATTCTCCCAGATGTGGTCTGGAAAGCATCAGGACATTTAGATACCTTTAAAGATAGAACAATAAAGTGTACAAAATGCAAATCAGTCTTCAGAGCAGACAAATTAATTGAAGAGTTGCATAAGATTTCCGCAGATTCCTTCTCAGATGATGAAATACTAAAATTCATTATGGAAAAAAAGATAAAATGCCCTAATTGCAAATCGCATTTTGAAAATAAGCTGGAAAAACAATCTTTAATGATTAAAACAGAAGTTGCAAACCAACCTGCTTCATTGCGTCCAGAAACAGCAACTGTAACTTACCTCCCATTTCCAAGGCTATACAATTATTTTAGGAAGAAATTGCCTTTTTCAGTTTTCCAAATAGGAAAAGCATATAGAAACGAAATCTCTCCAAGACAGCATGTCTTAAGATTAAGAGAATTCACGCAAGCAGAAGCACAATTATTTATCGATCCAAAAGAAAAAAATAACTGGCCTGAATATGAAAAGATAAAAAAAGAAAAACTCCCATTTTGGGATTATAAAAGCCAGGAAAAAAATACAAATCTTAAAGAGATAACTATAGAAGAAGCAATAAAAAATAAGTCCATAACAACAAAAGCATACGCTTGGTGCATTTATCTTGCATACAAACAATTCATGAATTTTGGAATTCAAAAAGAAAAAATAAGATTAAGACAGCATCAGCAAAATGAAAAGGCATTCTATGCAGAAGATGCTTGGGATATAGAGGTTAATTTGAATAATTATGGATGGACAGAAGTATGCGGAATTCATGACCGTTCTGATTATGACTTAAAACAGCATTCAAAATTCTCTAATGTAAAATTAGAAGCGAAAAGAGAAAATGGCGAATCTTTCACTCCCCATATTCTAGAAATTGCTTTTGGAACAGATCGTCCAACTTATGCATTAATAGATTTATTTTATGATAAAAAAGCAGAGGCAGATGGAAAAACAACCTTCAAAGCCCCCTATAATATGGCCCCCTTAGAAATAGCTATTTTCCCGTTAATTAAGAAACCGGAATTGACAGAAATTTCAGAGAAAATAAAGAATAATCTAGAAAAACATTTTGTTCTTATGTATGATGAATCAAGTTCAATAGGAAAACGCTATCTTAGAGCGGCAATGCAAGGCATTCCTTACGCAATAACAATAGACTTTGATTCAATAAAAAATAATGATGTTACAATCAGAGACCGAGATTCAGAAAAGCAAATTCGTGTTTCAATAGACAATTTGGAAAAAACCTTAAAAGAGCTATTTGCAAATCAAATTCAATTTGAAAAAGCTGGAAAACTGGTAAAATAATAACTGCAAGATTAATTATCGAAACAATAAATTATTGTCAAGAACACTCACTAAAGTAGGTGGTGTGTCTAGTTCTTGAACACCATCAAGATTTGAATTTGCTTACACGTAGATTTAAATCAAAAGATTGTACAAACACAAATCTTGAGGTTTCAAATATCAGACAATTCTGTCTTTATCTTGGATATCTTGCCTATTTTATCAGAAACGCCTTCTATCTTTGATTGCAAACCCTTTCTCTTCTCATTAAGCTTTGCTTCTCTCTCAATTAACTGTGCTATCTTATTCTGCAATTCTGTTTCTTTGCTTCTATCAATGTTAATAGCCGAAGAAATGCTTCCTAATAACTTGTTAACATCATTTTTCTCTTTTCTTAGCTTATTTATCTCATTTTCTAAATCTTTTATTGCACCAGAAAATGCAGACTTCTTTTCAGAACTTTTCTTCTCCAACCTTCTCTTTTTCATAAATATAATAAACAAAATTAGTTTATAAAAGTTTCTTCTTCAAACTTTTTATTGAACTATCTATCGATTTCCCTCCTTCTTCAAAACTCTCTTTCCTTATATATTTCTTTTCATATGCTTTTCCCAATAATTCTCTTTGATAAATCAGTTTGCTTATTGCTTCGTGAATATTGCCCGAGCCCATTCTTTTAATATCAAATATTCTCTTTTTCCATTCTACTGCCTGAAGTAATTTTCTATCTGTAAAATAATTAAACAAGAAAATTCCAACAATTAAAACCATTACAATGCCGCTGATAAAATAAGCATAGTCGCTAAAATTGAAACTGAATGCTGGACTTAAACTGACAAAATCACCTACATAAAAAAATAAAGAACTAGTTCCTAAAGAACTTCCCTGTCTTGCATAAGTGTAAAAAACATAATCTCCAATTTCTGCAGTTTTAGGAATCATGAAGCTTTTTTTAATGGCAAGACTATCCTGAACACTCAAACTTTCTTTATCTGAAATAATAATCTTGCCTTTTGTATCGGTGATATAATATTCTAGCTCAACTCTTTTATCACTTGATCCTATATTCCAAACATTAATATCGACTAATAATTCGGCGCCTGGTTCTATCTCCAAGCTTTTAGGTGCTATTCTAACTCTTGCGTCAAATAATATATTTTTAGATTCAACTTCCAAAATAATCGGTATCTTAAGAGCCTTATTATCGTCTGAAACAATAACATTACCGACGTAAACGCCAGGTTTATCACTGCCCAAAATTATATTGAAATTTCCTACATCGTTTTCATTAATTGTCAAGTCACTTTTATCTGTAGAAATAAAATCCTGCCCTGAAGAATGAATATCTAAACTTCGTTCCTTTCCTGAATTAACAATATTAACCGGATAATTAACATTTTCGCCTTCTTTTGTAGACACTTTAATAATTGAAGGGCTAGAGCTAAAATCTTCCTCCAAAGCATTCACAAAGGATAATAAAAGCAAAGCTGCAAAAAACAATCCAATTATTAACTTTCTCATTTTTATTTCCATGCTATATATTCATTTGCTCTTTTATATTTTATCATAAATATTATTCCAACAATTAATATTAAAGCTATAAACCCTAAAGCGAAAATAGTTCTGGAATTAGTGAAGCTAAAGATTTTTCTTTCTGCAATGCTAAAATGCTCGCTCGAGCTGGCAAATCCTCCAGGATAATTCAAATCTATTCCCACAACATAATCTCCAGGTTTTAGATTATATGTTGGAAATTCTTTCGTAAAGCTCTTCGACTGATAAACAAAAAGTGTTTCGCTTTCAGCATACAATAAATTTCCGTCGAAATCTTTTATGATATAATCTAAATTAGTATCGACTTCAAAGGGCGTTCCAACTTGGAATAACGAAATAAATGTCCTCAAATTATCACCTATATCTACTATCTTACTGCCCTTAGGAATACTTATACTTAAGTCAAATAATCTCTTTTCACTCCCAACATTAACCAAGACAAGAACTTCTTTCTTGAAATTTCCTGACCTAAATACTATCCTGCCAGCATGAATTCCAGCTTTGTCTGTTTTAACTTTCAATGTAACGCTGGCTTTTTCATTTTGCTTCAAGACTAATTTATTAGTGCTTAATTCAACAATATCCTGAATTCCATTAACCTCTATGCTTATAGTTGCACTGCCTGCTTTGTTTATAACTTTTATTTCATTCTGGCTTTCTTCACCCATAACTGCAAATAAGTTAAGCTCTGAAGGTTCTACCTCAAAGTCCACAGAAATAACTGCTGCGCCTCCGCCCCCTCCTCCGCCTCCAGAACTAGTTTCAGTGGAAGGAGCAGGAGTTGGCGTAGGTGTTGGCTCTGGTGCAGGACCAACTCTTCCAGTTATAATCCTCAATATAGCCTCAATTATCCTAAAGAAGAATCCTTTCTTGTCGAATACGCTGTCTATATCCAAAACAGCATTAAGATTCACTAAAAAAGTATCAAATTCTAAATTCCCTATTCCCCGCGTTATAATATTAAATGGTTGGAATATCGCTATAGTGAATGCTCCTCTTTTTTCAACAATAGAAAATATATTGAATATCTGTATAGGGTTCCTTATTGCCAAATATGCCCGACTAACTATTCCCTGTAAATTAATTACTTGTGCTAATCTAGCATTATAATTAGGCGTTGCTCTGAAAACCGCGTTTAATATAGTTCCTTGAGTCAGTCCTCTTATAAACGCCCCTTGCTCATCAACAATCCCAAACAATATAGTCTTCCCTGTTGCAGTTCTCACAAATAACCCTCTTTCATCTGAGACAGCAAATAAGACGATATTTCCAAATAAACTTCTAATAACATTAAAGCTGCTCTTAATAACGCTGACTATGGCGTTATTTGCTGTTAATCCTCTTGTAAATATTCCTCTATCATCTTCTACATTAGTTAATACAACATTTCCTGTAATTGTTCTTATTCCTAATAATGTTCTAACAAGATTTGCGGCAATATTCAAAGGCTGAGTTACAGATGCTACAACATTTCTAGTTCTAGATACAACTGCGCTAATTAAATTATTCACAGTTTGTCCTCTAGTAAGCAGTGCTGTTGTCTTTAAAACAGGAGTTACAATAAAGTTCTGGACTAAATTGACAGTGTTTCTTGCTACAGCCCCTGTAGAAACTCGCACAACTATTACAACTTTCTCCGCAATTGTTCTAAAGAACAAACCTGTTCTCACAAGACTATCTTTTATAGCTAGATTTTGGCTTAAAATTCTATTAAAGTTAACTGTTCTCGTAATTAATGCGTTTAATATTACATTCTGCGTCAATGAAGTTAAAAATCCCTGTGTTCTAGTAACTATTGGACTTATTATTAAATGTTGTATCGACCCTCGCGTAAACAATCCTCTATCATCCTCGCTTGCAGTCAATACAACATTTCCGGTTTGAGTTCTTATTCCCAATAATGTTCTAACTAAATTAGCAATTAAATTAGTTCGTTGAACTAATGAAGTTAAAAATGACTGGCCTCTCGCAACTATTGTATTTATTACCACATTCTGGCTTAAAACTCTATTGAAGAATCCAGTCGTATCTAAAACAGGCGTTATAACGAAATTTTGGAAAATATTAACTACATTAACGCCAGAAAATACAGTAGATATTCGCGTAATTATCGTAAATTGCTGGGATAATATTCTATTAAATAATCCTGTCTTGCTGACGATACTAAATATGTTCAAATTCTGGACTATGTTTACAGGAACAGTCTTAACTCTCGTTAAAATATTGCCTATTGTCAACTTATCACTCAAACTTCTAAAGGCAAACAAAGTCCTTGCAGAAACAGCATTTATCAAATTATTTACAGTTTGTCCTCGCGTAAATAATCCCTTATCATCTTCTACACTAGTTAATACAACATTTCCTGTAATTGTTCTTATTCCGAATAATGTTTTAAATAAATTGGCAATTAACATAAATGGCTGCGCCAATGAAACAAAAACAGTTCTAGTCCTTCCGACAACAGCGTTTATGTTTAACACTTGAAGCAAATTAGTTAAAACTAACTTAAATTGAGAAATTACTGCATTTATTTTCAATGATTCACTAGCTGACCTAAAAACTGCAATCATTCTTGTTAACAGGGCAGGTATATTAAAGTTCGAAAATATATTTCTAAATATATTTCCTAATCTTATAATCGACGCGTTAATTGCTAAATTTGAAGATAAATTCACAATGAATGAATTTGTCGCAGCTTCTGTCTGTGTCCAAGTATCTACAATTATATTATCTCTCAAAACAGGAGAATAGAAGTTGCCTGATTGATTTGCATTAAAGGGAGTAAAATCAAATTCCAAAGTTATATTGTTTATAGAAGTATTGGTCAAGCTGAAATTAGTTATCTTATTATCTCCATCAGAAATGTTCAGCCATGTAGAATTAAACCACCATGTTGAACCTACATATTCCCTTAGTCTTACAGATATATTTGTTCCTAACAATAGGGTCGCATTTGTCGTAATATTAACTCTATTGTCTCCTGCTGTAAAGTTTACATTTGTAAATAACTGCGTCGCCGGAGTAATGTATCTATAAGATTGATTTTGATATATTTTATTAATATCGGCCTTATTTACTGTCCTATTAAAATACATTGCTTCATCAATTCTCATTCGCCCATATTCATTTGTGCACCCGCTAAAACCTAAATACGTCTCATCAGGGTTTCTATTACCAAGAGTACCAACATTTGCCTTATTTTCTCCAGTAACATCCACTCCATCAACATAAATTCTTATTCTATTAGCTTGAACTGCAGAAGCATTATAAAGAACGGCAACATGCTGCCATTTATTTAGTACTAAGGCATTAGCGGTGCTTACAGTTACTAGTGATTGACCGTTATTTGGCAGAATACCTACGGTTATTCCTGCTGTAATACCCCAAGTAGCATCTGCACTTGTATGAGCATAAATAAAATTGCCTAGAGCACATCCCGTAGAAACCGAGCCATAAATAGCACTCCATTCTGTGAATGCATTAGGATAAATCCAAGCCATAAATGTGAAATTTTGCGCTGCAAAAAAATTCAATCTACCATTATCGGTAATAAGAATTTGTCCTGTCGAAAAATTATAAGCCCCTCCATATACCCCTCTTGTCGAATTCCACACAGGTTTAGTGCCCTGCACAATTCCATCTAAACTATTATTGCTATAATCATAAGTAATATTTGTATTCAATGTTTGATTAACATCAAAAGGAAAATAAAATGTTAATTGAGAGTCGTTTAAGGCTATATGCGACAAAGGATAAGCTTCGGTAGTAATATTATTTCTTATTGTTGAAGAATATGAATTCACATCATCTAAAGTTATTTTAGGGTCTAATGTCCAAGCTCTTCCCGCCGTTATATTATATCCCGTAAAATTAAATTTCAATAAAATATTATTTCCTGAATTTTCTATAATTAATGGGATGCTTTCATTAACAAAAACAGTCTGATTAGTTTTATTTGTATAATTGTTCTGAACTTTGAAAGAACTCAAAATATCCGAAAAGTCGAATACAGCATATCTATCTTCAACTATCAACCCATCATTTGCAGAGCCGTTTTTGTATCTGAATCCTCTTTTATTTGAATATTCATAAATTTCCAAGTTGCTGCCTGAAACATTAAAGCCAATTTCTTCTATACCTTCTGCAAATTCATCTCCCAAACCTGGAACGTCATCTTTAATTGATAGATTATAAGCAAACTTCCATCCACTTTGCCTATTAAAGTCCCAAGAAGCATTTAAAAAGTCCAAAGAAGACAAATTTTTTAAAGTTCCATTTGAGATTATATAAGCTGAAATATTTATATCGAACGCCCCATGTTCGTAATCTAAAATAGGGTTATTGTATATGGAGCTATTTATAGTTACATTGGAATCATCAAAAAACTCTTCTTCTTCTGATTTTAAGAATGCATCAGAAACTGTATTCAAAACAACATTTTGATTTAATACTCTTCCAAAAAATCCTCTTTTAGCGCTAAATGTATTTAATATGGCATTTTGAATAATTCCTCTAGTAAATCCAGCTATTTTTGTCAAAACATCATTAATTCTTAAAGATTGGAATATATTTACAGGAACAGTCTTAACTCTCGTTAAAATATTGCCTATTGTCAACTTATCACTCAAACTTCTAAAGGCAAACAAAGTCCTTGCAGAAACAGCATTTATCAAATTATTTACAGTTTGTCCTCGCGTAAATAATCCTCTCTCATCTGTAATGGCAAAAACAATATTATTTACAGTCAATCCTCTAATCAAAAGTCCTGTCCTAGATAATATGGAATTTATATTTAACAACTGCGCAGAACTCCTCATAGTCAAATAAACTTTGCTCGAAATTGCGTCAATGTCAATCAGCTGGAATATATTGGCTCTCAAAAGTGCTGTTCTGCTAAGTATCGTAGTCAATATTGTATTTTGAGTTAATCCTTTTGTAAATATTCCTCTATCATCTTCTACACTAGTTAATACAACATTTCCTGTAATTGTTCTTATTCCGAATAATGTTCTAACAAGATTTGCGGCAATATTCAATCGCTGAGTTAAAGATGTTACAGCATTTCTAGTTCGAGATAAAACAGCGCTAATTAAATTATTTGCAGTTAATCCTCTTGCAAATAATCCCTTATCATCCTCGCTTGCAGTCAATACAACATTTCCAGTAATTGTTCTTGTTCCAAATAATGTCCTAATTAAATTAGCGACTATATTCAATCGCTGTATAATTGACTGCAATACTGTTGTAAATCTAGCAACAGAATCTCTCAAGTTAATAATTTGTGCAATATTCCTGAAAGCAATTAAAAATCTATTAACAATATCTTTAATAATTGTTAATGCAATATTTAGTCTAAAGAATTTACTAGCCTTATTTAATAAAGTAGGTAACGAAAATGCTTGTATAATATTTATTGAAAATGCATTTGTAGTCGCGGGAGATGAAATTGTGATATTAAACTTATTAGTTATGTTCGATATAGACATACTTGAAGTTTCATTAGCATAAACAAAAAAGTTATGAACAGAACCTAATTCTCCTGTAGCATTAATCCAGAATACAATTTCTCGACTCTCGCCTTGATTAAGAGTTATATTTCTAGGATTACTCTCATTAGTATAAAATGGTGTTGCTCCGATTGTAGTTGAAACAAGCCCTGATTTTACCCCAGTAGTCACAACAAAACTCTCTATTTCAATGTTATCTCTTAAAATAGGAGAATAGAAATTACCTGATTGATTGCCATTAAATGAAATAAAACTAAATTCTAAGCTTATATTATACACGTCAGTTGATATGCTAAAATTAGTTATCTTATTATCTCCATCGCTTATATTTATAGGTGTGGTATTCTCTATATTCTCTCCTGCTTGATTATATCCAAGAAGTCTAAGCGATATATTTGTATTCAGCAATAAAGTTGTGTTAGTTGTTACATTTATCCTGTTAAGCGTTCCATCTTGTGATATGTTGACATTTGTAAATACCTGCGTCGCCGGAGTAATGTATCTATAAGACTGATTTTGATATATCTTATTAATTTCAGCCTGATTTACTGTTCTATTAAAATACATTGCTTCATCAATTCTCATTCGCCCATATTCATTTGTGCATCCGCTAAAACCTAAATAGGTTTCAGTAGGATTGGTATCTCCAAGAGTGCCAGTACTCTGCTTATTTGCTCCAGTAACATCTACTCCATCTACATAAATTTTTATCCTAGAAGCTTGAGCTGCAGAAGCATTATACAAAACAGCAACATGCTGCCATTTATTTAATACTAAAGCGTTATTATTGCTTACTGTCACAAGAGTTTCACCTGTATTCGGCAGAAAACCTGCGACTATTCCTGCTGTAACATCCCAGCCAAGACTTGCACTTGTATGGGCGTAAATAAAAGTACCTTGAACACATGATGAGCGTGTAGAACTGAAAATAGCGCTCCATTCTGTGAAAGCATTAGGATAAACCCAGGCCATAAAGGTATAATTTTGCGCTGCCAAAAAATTCAATTTACCATTATCTGTAATAAGAATTTGTCCTGTCGAAAAATTATAAGCCCCTCCATATACCCCTCTTGTCGAATTCCACACAGGTTTAGTGCCCTGCACAATTCCATCTATATTATTATTTGTATAATCATAAGTAGTATTTGTTGCAAAAGTTTCATTTACATCAAAAGGGAAATAAAATGTTAATTGAGAGTCGTTCAAAGTTATATGTGATAATGGATATGCCTCTGTTGTAATATTATTTTTTGCTGAAGCATAGCTATTAACATCATCTATTGTTATTAAGGGGTCAAGGAAAATACTTGTTAAATCAGTTAGATTAACCTCTGAAAAATTGAAGCTAAGCATTATATTATTATTATTTATGCTCTCTATCCTTAATGGAATACTTTCATTTAATCTTATATTTTGCCCAGTTTTATTTATTAAGTTTCTTTCTATCTTAAATGAACTAATGATATCGCTAAAATCGTAAACAACATATCTATCTATATTTTGCAATCCAGCTCGAGTTGTACTGTCCTTGTATCTAAATCCATTTCCAAATATTTCCAAAGGCACATTAGAAGATATATTAAACTGCAATTCTCTATTATTGCTGTTTCTTATTATTGTTCCTTGCACGCCAGAAGGAATTGTAATATTCGGAGCAAATTTCCAGCCTTGAAGATTAGATTGAATAAGACTAGATACAGCAGAAGATATATCAAATACATTCCCATTAACTATTGCGTTCAATGTAATATTTATTCGCGTATTTCCTTTTGTATAAGTTATCGTTTTATTAGATAAATTAGCGTTTAATGAAACATCTCGCCAGAAATTTGTATCTATAATATCAATAGGGTCAAGACTAACATTAATTTCTCCGCAATTAGAAACTCTGCATGTAATATTCACAGTAAAGTTAAAGAATAGGTTCTGTGTAACATTTATATTTGAAGTCGGGTAAATTAAATCAAGGTCTATTTTAGAAGCAAGACTGCTGTTTTCACGAACAATAGACTTAACAGATAAAGATTGGGTTATATTTAT
>JBBTAC010000028.1:0-1734 GCA_038044405.1 Nanobdellota archaeon | reverse complement strand
TGAAGAAATTTGCCTTTTTTTCACCCTCTTTTTTCTTTTCCTGCATTTTGTTATTTATGAATGAGGGCTTATAAGATTTTTGTTTTGATGTATAATTGAGTTGTTCTTTACTTCAACATGTATTTCTCTGTGGCAATTAGCACAGAGCAAATTGCATTTTTCTATCTCTTTTTTTACTCTTTCCCAACTTCTACAGTGGCCCTTTGATGAAACATTAAAATCTTTTTCAGAAGGGTTTTTGTGATGGAATTCAAGAACTTCTGGATATTTATTGTATCCGCATCTTATACATTTTCCACCCATGTGTTCAATCGCCATAAGTCGAACTTTTCTTCTTCTTTTAGATACCGCTTGAATCATATACTTTCTTCTATCTGCATATGTTCTTATTTCTTTTTTCACAATCTTTCATGTTATCGAAATTAAAAAAGACTTCTTTCAATTCGATAGTAGTTACGTCCCTGAGAGGACTCGAACCTCTGACCCCATGGTTACGACCTTCTCCAATTACTTAGAGGGTAGGACTATACCTTCACCATTGCTTTTCAGCTTTAGGTGGCGAGTGTCTAGTCTCTGCACCTTCCCTTTCGGGCTTGGCTCAGGATTGCCCTCATCTTAATGTAGGGTTTCCCTGAATTTACTCGCTTATCATTCCCAAGTTTCCCTAGGAAGCTGCTAACTTATTTTATTCGAATAATCTTATTCGAATTCCGTACCACAGCCATGTGCTCTACCGGCTGAGCTACAGGGACATATAATTTTGAGATAAAGTGGTTATTTAAAAGTTATCATACAAGGTCTTTCTTGTTTAATTTCTCAAGATAGTGATATGTATTTGATTGCTTAGTGCCTTTGATAAGCGCGATAAGTGCAGTTACAATATCTTCTATAGTATCTGCAGAAGCAATTATACCTATTTCATTATCTTTTATTACCAGATGTGCTCCAGTTATATTTTCTATTGTTTCTTTTGTTTTTCCTTTTTTACCTATTATTCTTGCCCTTACAGTTTTTAGATCTCTTTTTTTAGTGAATCTTTTTATGTTCAAAATTCTAAATATTTTACTCTCTTCTTTTAGCAACAATGCCCTTCTTGCTGAGAATCCAAAGTTCATAGCGTCTAATACAAGTGATGCTTCGTATTCGTCTAATGAATCTCCTTTTATTGTTACGGTTCTTCCATTTAGAATTATTTTTACATTAAGTTTTCTTTCTAGTTCATTCTTTGTTCTTTTGAGTTCTGTTATTCTTTGAAATAATAATATATCTGACATTTTAGATTAAATTAGCAAAAGTTTTTTAATTTTTATCTGTATTTCCTTTAACTCTTCTGGGTTTGCTTTCTTAGAGAGTTTTGAATTAAGTAATTCATTTGGTTTGTGTAAAGGGATAAGATGTAAATGGGCATGAGGGATATCAAAGCCGACAACGCCCATCCCAATTCTTTCAGCATTTGTAGCTATTTTAAGAGGCTCAGAGAGTTTTTTTGCTATTTTAAAAAGTTCTAAATAAAGTTCATCATCTAAATTAAAAAAATAATCAACATGTTTTTTTGGTATTAGCATAGAATGTCCTGGTTTTATTGGATTAATATCTAAAAATAATAAAAATCTTTCATTTTCCCATAACTTATAATCTTCTACTTTTCCTTCTATTATCTCACAGAATTTGCAATTTATCATTTTAGACTAGAATTAATGTGAATGGAATGTTATCAATTTTTCCTATAGAATC
>JBBTAC010000027.1:0-14682 GCA_038044405.1 Nanobdellota archaeon | reverse complement strand
AATATATTTATTGCTCTTCTGCAATCTCCTTCTGATCCTTCATAAATCGAATCAAAGGCATTATTATCTAATTTTAATTTCTCTCTTTCAGCTATTCTTTTCATAACTTCTATGATATCTTTTTTTTCTAGTAATTTGAATCTAAATATTGCGCACCTTGATTGAATAGGATCTATTAATCTTGATGAATAATTTGCAGATAGAATAAATCTACACGTAGATGAATAATTCTCCATTGTTCTTCTTAGGGCTTGCTGAGCCTCTTTTGTTAGTGCATCTGCTTCGTCAAGAAAAATTACTTTGAATGGAAGATTTTCCAGAGCTTTTGTCCTTGCGAAATCTTTTACTTTTTGTCTTACTACATCAATTCCTCTTTCATCACTTGCATTTAATTCAAGATAATTTTCTTTCCATTTTTCTTTGAATAGATCTTTTACAGTTATTAGAGCAAGTGTTGATTTTCCTGTACCTGCAGGGCCTGCAAAAAGCAGATGAGGAATGTTTAGTGCTTGAACAAGAGATTTTATTCTTTTTACAATTTCATTTTGCCCTACGACATCCTCAAATTTTGAAGGACGATATTTTTCTGTCCATATTTCTGAATAGCTCATATGTGTTTTTAGAATTTCGCTCTTATAAATATTGTTATGTCAAGATGCTTAATTGACTAGTTGCATCTTGAGCACCCCAAGAATTTCTTATTCCTAAATTCTTGGTGTCCAAAAGTCCACGTAAAATTCAAAGACTTTTTTATATTATTAGAACGATTTCACTTGTGAACCAGCCTGTTATTGTTTTAGTGAACCAGCCTGCAAGATTTTTATAGAATGGTTGATAGTTTTCAGGAGGTGAGAAGCTTATTTGGGAGCCTGATGGACTTGGTGAAGCTTGAGGGGTTGGAGTTGGAGTAGGTGTTGGTGTTGGTGTTGCAGTTGGAGTCGGCGTTGGAGTTGGTGTGATTGTTTGGCTTGGACTAGAAGATGAACTTGCAGAAGCAGAAGTGCTAGGACTTGATGAAACTGATGGGGAAGATGCAGTGGAGCTTTGGGATGATTTAGGAGACGGGCTAGGTAATGAACTAGCTGATTGTGATGGACTTGGTTGAGTTTGAATTGCAGGGGTAGGAGTTGCAGATTTTTGCTGCGGAGTTGTTATTGTTGGAGTAGTTATTCTAATTTGTGTTGATGCTGTTCGCAGTGGTTTTATATTTAGAGCTTCTTCAATTCTGTCTGGAAGAATTATATCGAATGTTTTTAAGAGTATTTCTGTTAATTTAGAAAAAAATATTGGCTGTTTTTCTTCTGTTGTTCTAATTGAAGGATAATAAGCTACTGTTGGATTTTCATCTTCATCATCTGGAATGCTATCGCCATCCTTATCTTTTTCTTCATGATTTATTTTAGGATATTTATCGCATTTATCTCCTACTCTATCATTGTCATAATCTTCTTGTTTTGGATTATAAACTGTTGGACAATTATCCGTAATTAAACCGATTTCATCTTTGTCAGGATCTAGTGTTTCTTCGCTAAAATATTCTGAGTATTCCTGAGATGCAGGATCTTGCAGTATTGCCGAGGTTAATGGAACTATTAGCAATATAGAAATTAAAATTAAATACACGCTTCTTTTCATATGGTTTTATATTTTTTATATTAATAAATCTTTGGTTATATTGCTCTTTCTCTATGCAATCTTCTTTTTCTCTTTTCTTTTTTAATCAATTTGCGCTGCCACTTCCAACGCATTTGCCCTTTCTTTTTCCATCTTCTAGATGATCGTTTCATAGTATTATTGTGTTACCCTGACTTTTAAATTTATTTAGTCTATTCATGATTAATTTGGCGTGTATATGGTTTATAAATCTTATTTCCCATCATTTTTAATGGGATTTTGGGGAATTGTTCACAGGGTTGTAACTGAATCAGATATTGTACTTTTAGTTCTTGATGTTAGAATGCCTGAATTGTCAAGAAATAAAGATCTAGAAGAGTTAATTGCTAGATACTATAAACAATTAATATTAGTTTTTAATAAGATTGATTTGGTTTCTTCTAAATATTTGGATTTTGTTAGACATCAATATAGGGATGCATTTTTTGTTTCTGGAGCTAGAAATATTGGAATTAATGAATTAAAGAGAGATTTACTGATTTCTGCTAAAAGAATGAAGATTAAAGATCCTAGAATTGGAGTTGTTGGGTATCCCAATGTAGGAAAGTCTGCTATTATAAATGCCTTGGCAAAACGTGCTAGGGCAAAGGTTTCTGCAAGGGCAGGCACTACAAGAGGAATACAATGGATTAGAATAGGTGATTTGAAAGTTCTGGATTCTCCAGGAGTTATACCTTTTGTTGACGATGAGATTAAATTAGGGGTCTTGGGGTCAAAGAATCCTGAAAAATTAAAAAATCCAGAAAAAGTGGCTGCTGCAATAATCAAGATACTTTTAGATTATGATAAAAGTATATTGGAGAATTGCTACGATATTAAGATTTCTGATTTAGACCTAATTTTTGAGGATATTGCAAAGAAAAGAGGTTTTCTTTTAAAAGGAGGAGTAGGTGATGAAAGAAGAGCTATTTTTGCAGTAATTAAGGATTGGCAGGATGGAAAATTAAGACTATGAAATTTGGGCGTTAAAATTGTTCAGCTTGATTTTTCCTATTTCTTCTTTTATTAATTGCGCTTTTTCATAGCCGAAAATTTGGGAGTAAAAACTAAGGTTTGAATTTAATGCCTTGCCTAGAGAATTTGCTTCGTTGACTAGGAGCGCTATTTCTGATTCATGTATAGGAGTCTTGCTTAATATCCTCCATCCCTTTATTGTTATCGGCTGGGGAGATGCTTTATCATGCCCAAGGATTTCTAATATATGTCCGCCGTCTAATATTTCATCATATTGCAAGTCTTCAATTAAAGTTTTTGATCTTTTTAGATTGAACTGCGTGTAGTCTTTAACTACAAGATCTGTTTCTTCTTCTACGTCTTTTATTAGTTCTTTAAGCCTTACTTTTAATATTGTTCCTTCTTTTCCTAATTCAGTTATATATTTTTTCAATTCATTTGTTATCTTTTGTATTAAATAACCTCTTTGAATAATTTGGATTGCTTGGTTTAAACTGGGATAATTTCTTAATTCCAAAAAATTCAATTTTTCTATATAATTATCAAATAGCTCTCTTTGTTTTTCTAAAAATTGCAGATGTTCGTTTGCTTTTCTTAGCAAATCTGCTGTGTTTGTTACAGGATATTTTTTATTTTTGTAAAATAATATTATTTCGTGTTTTCTTTCAGATATAGCAATAACTAATGTTCCTGCTTGTTTAGCTGTTCTTTCTGCTGCTTTGTGTCTTGTGCCTGTTTCTGCTGAATTTATTTTACTTTCGGGAGTAAGAAGAACATTTGCGTAATTTATTTTTTTAGTATCTCTAGATAATATTATTGCCCCATCCATTTTTGTAAGTTCTATTAATTTTTGCGGTGTAAAACGAGTGTTTATTCTAAATCCCCCATCAATCATTGGGATAACTTGTTCATTTTCTACAACTATCAAAGCGCCTCTTTGTGATTTTAAAGCACCATCAATCGCAGTTCTTAGATTTGTTCCAGGAGCAATTAATTTTATGATGTTCGAGAATTCTTCTTCCGATGTTTTATTATTATTCTGAGTTATTATCTTCTCTTGAACCTCTTTCTTTTCCGTTTCCATTTTATTATTTCTTCTTCTTTAGGATAGTTATTGAATTGAATTATATATAAATTTTTGCTATTAAAAATTTATTTGATAAATAAAAATGCTCCCACCGGGATTTGAACCCGGGTCTGCGCCGTTCTCCATTGCCTTAGAATATAAGGCCATGGTAACAAAAATTGCTTGTCCTAGAGAGGACAGAGGTTATTGTCTGAATCGAGCTAAACCTCAGCAGTTTCTTTAAATTCGAGAGGGCGCTGTCCTTGGCCTCTAGACTATGGGAGCCTGTTTTTATGAACCAAGTTGGTTTTAAAAGTTTATTGTAGAATTATTTTTTAAAAACTTTATAGCCCTTTCTTACTTTTTGCTTCACTACTAAACCAATTTCATCGCCTTTTTTTGCTGCTGCAACTGTTTTATGATTTATCTGAAGGCTTTTAACTTCTTGTTCGAATTCTGTTTCGCCGCCTTTAATTTGTATTTTATCTCCAACTTTTAATGGTTTAGAAAGCTTTATTGAGGCTGCTTGGACATGGTCAAAATAATTTGTCACTTCACCTATTTCCATATTTTATAAAAGGCTTCCAAGTTTATAAATGTTTTTGAGATTTTGGTTCTAATCCTCTTTCATTTCATTCAATAGGATATAGCCCTGCCAGCTCACGAGAACAGAGTTCTCGGATCCTCAAACATTAGCATGATTTGAGTGATTCAAACCTTGCAGGTTCGAATCCTAAATAGCCCTGCCAGGATTCGAACCTGGGTCCCGGGAGAACTCCTAGATTGACTTACTTTCATCAACTAACCAGAGTCCCGGATCCTTGACCACTAGACTACAGGGCTGTATTATAGAATCTCTTGCATGGATTTTAAATGTTTCTTTAAGAGATAGATTTAAATTTTAGGTTTATCTTTTTATTCAATGTTAAAAAAGACACATCTTGCTATAGGGCTGGCTCTTGGTTTGTATTTTCTTCCTTTTGTAAATCATAAATTGCTTTTTATCCCTATAACTTTGTTAGCTAGTTTGTTTCCAGATATAGATTGTGCCACATCTACTTTAGGGAAGAGGAAGATTTTTAGGCCAATTCAGATGATTTTTCAACATAGAGGAGCATTGCATAGTTATACGTTCTGTGTCCTATTTTCTTTGTTGTTTGCTTTCTTTTATCCTGTCTTTGCTCTCCCATTTTTTCTAGGTTATTCATTTCATCTATTAGCAGATAGTTTTACTGTTAATGGATTAAGACCTTTGTGGCCTTTAAAAGTTGTTTCACGAGGTTTTACTAAAACAGGCGGAGCCGCAGATAGAAGCATGTTTTGGATATTTTCTATTGTCAGTGCATTTTTATTTGTTAGATTGTTTATATAGGAAGATTTTTATAGAATTATATATTGATAATTTAGAGGTATTAAAAGATGGCTATAGGTTGGATTGTTATTGCGGTATTAATAATTTTGTTATTTGTAACTATTTTTAAAACTCAGGATGCTTTGTTTATATTTGCTTTACTT
Organism: Nanobdellota archaeon; assembly: GCA_038044405.1. Lineage (GTDB taxonomy): Archaea > Nanobdellota > Nanobdellia > Pacearchaeales > GW2011-AR1 > JAUSIK01. The sequence goes on along the minus strand of JBBTAC010000027.1, from coordinate 9,473 downwards.
AAAAAATACGGCTTTCTTTTTGTAGCCATATTTGGTGTTCTTTTTATCTGCTTTTCTTTTTATCACATCTATAAAACATATGACGTAGATTTTACAAACTTTGATGGAATAGTTAGGGGAGGGAAATTGTACCTTTTGTGGTTCAAGAGTTTATTTGTGAATTTTGGAAATATTACGGGATATGCTGTTAAGCAGGATTGGATATTAAACTCTAATGTTACTAAAGTCGCTAAAACTTCTAATTCTATTAATATTACTAAAGCTCCTAATCTTGGTAAAAAATGAAAGTTTCATTGATAATATTTAAGTTAGTTTTTTTGGGCGCTTTATTTATTATTAGTAATCAGAATCTGCATTTAAGCGTTCCTAATGAAAGGGCTGTTTTTATAGAAGATTATAATTCTTGGCTTAGAACATTGTATAATCAAGGTGTCGAGGTTATGGGATATGTGGTAAGATCTGAATGGTTGCCAATTGAGAATTCGATTAAAAATTAATCATAAACATTTTTTCTGTGACCTATTCTGATTACTACTAGTTTATTGTCTGAAATAACAACATCAACAATAGCCCTATAATCTGCAATCCTTAGTCGCCATAGTTTATCTCCTTGAAGTCTTTTGAGAAACCTAAAAGGATTATCTCTTATTGAATAAATCTTGTTTAAGATCATTTCAGCATCTTTTTTATTAAGATTCTTTAGAAACTTTTCGGCATTTTCTTCTATTTGAATTGAGTACATATTATCTCAGAATTATTCCTAATTCTTTTGCAACTTGTCCTATAGGTTTAACTTTTCCTTTTCTCACATTTTCTAGCCCTATTTTTATCTCTTCTATCTCTTTCTCGCTTAAAATATCTTCTTCACTATTATCAATGAGATTGTTAAGAAGATCATCGTAAGACTGTCTCTCCATGCTTTTGAGAGCCCTTAGTCTATCTAAAGTGTTCTGGTTTAATTGAATAGTTGTTTTCTCCATGTTATATGACTACTATAGTAACTATATAAATCTTGTGTTTATGTAAGTGAACAAAAGGGGTCAAAGCCTCAGGGGGGAATCGAACCCTCGACCTCAGCATTACCAATGCTGCGCTCTAACCGACTGAGCTACTGAGGCATAAATAGAAATAAAATCGACCATATAAAAAGTTTCTGTAACTGCCTTTTAGACTTTTACACTTCTTAATAAATTGGCATTCGTGACAACACTTATTGATGAAAGAGCCATTGCGAGTTCTGCGATTATCGGATTTAAGAGACCAGCTACTGCTAGGGGAATTGCAACAACATTATATGCAAATGCCCAGAATAAATTTTGCTTGATTTTTTTAAATGTTGCTTTTGACAAGTTTATTGCTTGAACAACACTCATTAGAGAACCTTTAGCTAGAACTATATCGCCTGCTTCTATTGCTATATCTGTGCCTGTGCCTATTGCAATTCCTACATTACTTTGCTTTAATGCTGGGGCGTCGTTAATTCCATCTCCTATAAATGCTACAAAACCGCTTTTTTGTAATTCTTCAACTTTTTTTGCCTTGTCTTCAGGCAGAACATTTGCTATTACTTCTTGAATTCCCACTTGTTTTGCTATTGCTTTTGCTGTTTTTTCATTGTCGCCTGTAATCATAATAGTTCTATAATTTTTATTTTTAAGAGCTTGAATTGCGGATATGGAATCTTCTTTTATAGCATCCGCAACCGCTATGATTCCTATCGGTTTTCCGTTTTCAGAGATTATCATTGTCGTTTTTCCTTGATTTTCATATTCTTCAATTTTGGATTCAAATTGTTTTAAGATAATTTTTCTTTCTTTCATTAGTGTTTGATTTCCAATAACAATTTTTTTTTGGCCTATATTTCCTTCAACACCTCTTCCTCGAAGTATTTTGAAATTCTTTACGGCTAAATATTTTTTAAGAGACGCTTTTTCTACAATCGCTCTTGCAATAGGATGTTCTGATAATTTTTCTAAACTCGCGGCAATTTGCAGAAGATTTGATTCTTTTACTTTTGAGTGAATATTTGTAACCTCCGGCCTGCCCTTTGTAATTGTTCCTGTTTTGTCAAAGACAATTATTTTTACTTCTTTCATTGTTTGTATTGCTTCGCCCTTTCTTATTAAAATTCCTTTCTTTGCCCCAATACCAGAGCCAACTGTTAATGCAATTGGAACTGCTAAACCTAATGCACATGGGCAGGCAATTACTAGAACAGCTACTGCGATTCCTATGGATTTGCTGATATCTCCTGTAAATATCAGCCAATTGGCAAAAGACAAAATTGTTAGCATTAAAATTGCCGGAACAAAGATGCCTGTTATTTTATCGGCCAATTTTTGTATAGGAACTTTAGTTCCTTGTGCTTCTTCTACTAATTTTATAATCTGTGCGAGGAATGTATCTTTTCCAACTTTAGTTGCTTTAACATATAAAATACCATCTTGATTTATTGTTGCTCCAATAACTAAAGAACGCAAGGTCTTTTCTGTTGGTAGACTTTCTCCTGTAACCATGCTTTCGTCAACTGCGCTAGCACCCTTTATGACAATTCCGTCTGTTGGTATTTTCTCCCCTGGTTTTATTATTAATATATCCCCTATTTTTACATTTTCAATTGGAATTTCAATTTCTTCTTTTCCCCTTTTAATTCTAGCTTTTTTAGCTCCTAATTCCAACAATTTTTTTATTTCTTTTGTAGCTTTTCCTCGTGCTTTTGCTTCTATATATTTTCCTGTAATAAAGATAGTCATAATCATTGAAGAAACTCCTGAATAATCCTGGACTAAGTTGAAAAGATTGAATATCCCTGTTATGTATGCTATTGTTGTACCTAGGGCAATTAAGGCATCCATGTTAAAATAAAATGTGTAGAATCCTCTTATTCCGCCTTTTAAAGTTTGAAAACCAAAAACGAATACAATTGGAAATCCAAGAATTAAAAGTGCAACTACCATATAATTTTCCGGCAATAATTCTATTCCAAATAGTCTTTGAGAGAGCATTAAAATAACTATTGGGATTGCGAATATCCATGAACCAATTAATTTTCTTAGCCATTCTTTTATTTCAAAGTCTTCAACTGGCTCTTCATGATGATGTTCTGAGTGATTCATTTTGATATATTCTCCTTTAATATATTTGCACTTGTGAGATCCTCTTTATCAAGTAAAATATATTTATTTACAGATTTTATTAATTCGTTAGATGTTGAAAATTCTGCACTTCTACCTCTTTCATAATATGTATAAAGAATTGTTTTTACTTCGTTATCTTCGAGATTTTTTATTACAGGAACAAAATCGCTGTCTGATGATATTAAAATTATTTTTTTTATTTTTGTAAATTGCTCATTTGAAGGAATTGAGTCTTGAAAAGGAGGAGCGATATAAAGAAAAATATGTTCACAATTTAGTTTTTGTTTTTTTGCTATATTTCTTGCGAATACTGACCTATCAAATTTAATATATTTGCCTTCCCCTAAGAATTTACTTAACTTTGATAAAAATGCTTCATCAATAAAGACAATGGTGTTTTGAAATAAAGACTCATCCGGCAACCCTTTCGGATTACCGGGGTTCATATTAATATTATTATCTATTGCTTCTTTATAAGTTTTTCTATTCTTTCCCATTTTATTCTTTTTCTATATTTAATGTTTTATAGCCTGCTCTTGCAATTGCTTTTTTAATATCTTCATCAGATACTTTGTCATCTGCTTCAACAAATCCTTTATTTGTCATTAAACTTACATTTGCCTGCTTTACGCCAGACACTTTTTTAAGACTTTTTTCTACATTTGCTGCGCATCCTGCGCAGTGCATTCCGGAAATTGTTATTTTTAGTTTTTTCATATTTTTATAGCGTGCTTTTGATATTTTAAATTGCAGGATTTATGTTTTTCACACCATTCCTGACATTTTTCCGCGATGTTTCTATCTTTATAGAGCCATCCGCATTTTTCACATTTGTAGACTATTTTATTGTCTAAATTTGTTTCGTTTACTATTTTCTTTTTCTCCCTTGAGGTTGTAGTTGTTTGACAATCCAGACTATAAATAAAATTACAGCAATGAAAACAAGAGGCATAAATATCAAGCCAAATCCGCTCATCATTCCCCAGCCATAATTAGAACCATAGTAATTGCCCATCATGCCGCAAAATCCTCCCCATCTTCCGCCTCCAAAAGGCATTGCAAATAGAAAGAACGCAAGTATGGATATCAAGACTATAATCCAAACAGCATTATTATTTTTCTCCATTTTTTTTACCTCCTTTCATTTCCCTTAAAATGTGAATGCAATATTGAGACATATGTTTTTCTATGATTTCCATTAAGGGTTTTATAGTTTTTTCATTTAGTTTATAATATCGATATTTTCCTTTTATTTCTGAAATTACAAATCCGCATTTTTTTAACCTTGCCAAATTATGCGATGCTGAAGTTTGATCCATATTTAATTCCAGCATTATTTCAGAGACATTTTTTCTATTTTTTCTTAATAGATTAATAATATTTAATCTTGGTTCTGAAACTAGCGTGCCAAAAAATATTTTATATGCTTCGTAGAGCTTTTGCTCGTTAAATCCTTGATGATGCGCATGTTCTAATATGTTCTTTGATATCATATGATAATGAGATACATATTACTATTTAAATGTTTCTATTATTTCTTATTCATTGCAATTAGACTTGTAAGCAGTACTAATACAACTATTATTTGGATTTCTATTCCTTGAAAAGGCAAACTGGCTAAAGAAAAGGAAATTCCAAAAAATCCAAATAATATGGGAAATAGTCCCGTTATACAAAGCGGGCAGAAGCCGGTAGCCAAACCGCCTATTGTTCCAAGCCCTGTTATTGCTCCTTCTTTCACGCATTGCTTTCTTTCTTTATATTTGATGTAAATGTGAACACTATTGATTGCAATTAAAGCTCCAGTAATTAACGATAGGATTATAGAAACACTAAGTTTAAACCAATTTATATTATTAGCGTATGCGATTATTAAGGGAATGGTATTATAAAATCCGCTGATTAAGAAGTTTATTAATAAATACGATAGGAAAATTCCGATTATAAAATAAATATATGGTTTTTTGAAAATGCGCCTCATTTTTTATTCTACAACTAACTTGCCGTATCCCATACCCATACTGCATGAAAAGACGAAAGTGCCTTTTTGTGTCGGAGTAAAATCTAATGTATCTGAAGGTGTTTTAAGATATTTTACTAACTCAAATTCTTTTATTGTAAAGGATCTTAGACATCCCTTTACTTTTTCATCAAGAGAAATACTTACTTGCTGATTGGCTTTTACTTTTATTATTTGAGGATAATAATTTAGATCTTTTTCACTTATGACTATTTTTTGAACTTCCCCGTTATTTGTTACATCTCCTGTTATAGAATTCCCATTAGCTTTTGCAGAGCCCAGGAACATATATCCTCCAATAAATACGACTACTAATATCGCTACTATTCCGATTGTTGTATTTCTCATATTTTTATCATATTGCTTCGATATTTAAATTTAATTGAATATAGCACTCCTTGGCCCTAAGACTATTAGCCAAGTTGTTACGATTGTTAGTATAAATGTTAATAATACAGTTAGAAAATTGTCTTCTTTTCTCTGTCTTTGCAGCTGTTTAGATTCTTTGTACATCATATAATTTAAGCTAAACATTATTATTGCGCTTATTATAAAAACTAATACTCCTGCTATTTTTAAGTTGTCATTTAATAGCATGAAAGAAGTCATTGCACCCATTAAACCGCCCATGAAACCTGCCATCATTCCTTCCATAGTTCCCATGATGCCACAGCATTTTCCCTGCCATGCCCCCATAATTATTCCTATGGATACTCCGAAAAAACCACCTATAAACATTCCATTGTTTGATGCGACGTAAAATCCTGGCAAGAAGCTTGATATCATGCCTATGGTCATTCCAACCATCATTCCAGACATGCAAGGAAGTTCTTTATATGCTCTAACTTGTTTTATTGCAGGCATTAATATTGCATAACTCAAAGATATAAAAAATAAGTAAAAACTATATTTCGGGATGAAATCTTGAATTGTTTTTAACTTCAAAAAATAGAGAATAGTTAAGGTTGTTAAAGATGTTAATAGAGAAAAGATTACCGTTTTTATTATTTCTCCCTCTACACCTTTTCCATTTAATTCTTTAATAAATTCTTTAAATGTCATTTTTCTTTATTATCCCAAATAGAATTAATATTATAAATGCTGTGACTGCCATCATTGGAATTGTTATATATCCGTATTTTAAAAAGAATTGCTGTGCGCATGAAGCAGAGTAACCTATTACTGAACACGAAAATAGATTATTATTTGTTATTTGAATGTAATAATGAAGTGATGCTATTATTCCCCCTAATAAGGAAAGAAATATACTGTAAATTGCTATTCTTGAATCTCTTTTTAATGCCGCAATAAAAAATAATAGCACTTGAGGATATATAAAAATTCTTTGATACCAGCATAATTTGCATGGTTCGTAACCTAGAATATCGGAATAATAAAGACTGCCGAGTGTAGCTGCTAGCGAGATTAGCAAACCAAGAGCAAAATAATTATTTTTTATTATACCTCTTAATTTTACTCCTAATGCTGATTTAGTTTTAATTATGAATTTTTCATATAAGAATAATAATATCACGGCGATTAAAATTATGTCGCTGATTAATGTTAATATATTTAATAATTCTGAAATGTATTGTACCATGGAGCTTATAATTTTTTTAATTATATAAACACTTTGATGAAACTAGTTTCTTAATTATTCTTTAAAGACAACTAAGTTGTTCATGCCTCTGCGCTTTCTTTCTATAAGCCCCTTTCCTTCTAATCGGTCTAAGATCCTTGAGACTTTTACTTTGCCCATATTAGATTTTTCTATTAAGTCTGCCTGGAACATTGCTTTCTGCTCCCTTACTAATTTAAAAATCTTTTTTTCTTCTGATTTTAAATCTGACAGGTCAATTTCTTTTTTTGGAACATGTTCTTTTATCTTCCTTATAATTATCTTTTCTTCTGGTTTATTAAATATTAAGACTAAACCGATTATAATCAAAAGTCCTACAATTGAAAGAGATAGATAAGTTTGTTGGTTAATTGTGCTATACATTGGACAACTTAACGCATGTTCCCCTATGCAACTTGAAGCAACAATCTCTCTAAGTGCCATATTGAAAAGAAAGATTATGATTATAATTAATAAGGATATTCCTAAAATTATATAGCCGACATTCTTGTTTTCCATGAAAATTAATGAAATAGGGGATTTAAGAAGATTTGCTTTTCAGTTTTTAGTTAACTATATAAAACCTGTTTTTCTGTCCTAGTTATGGAACTTGAGAATTTGAAGAAAGAATATGAAAAATTAGCTAAAGCTCAAAAGTTACCGTCTTTTTCCGAGTTAAATGCTGATTTTGAAATTGAGAAATTAGAGAAGGAGAGCGATAATTTATTGAGATCTGTAAGAAAAGTAATGATGGAAAAGATAGTCAATTCTATGGGTTTTTTGGATATGTTAATTAATCCTGTAAATGCTCCAAGAATGTATTTGCCTTATATTCAGACAATGAGTATTGATGACAGAAAAGATATAGACGTTGTTTATTCCGCCCTTGGAGATTTAATTATAAATTCCTTGAATTTGGAAGTAGACTCAAATAATGAGAATGAGGCAAAATTAATAAAAGAAATTTTTGTTAAATGGGGAGAATTAAAGGTAAAATTCCGCGGTATTTTAGGAAGTATAAAGAAACCAAGAAATTTTGTTAAGAAAGAAAGAAATTATTTTGGATAATTAAAAGTTTTGATAAATCTCTTCAAGTTCAAGTTCTATGATTGAAACAGGCATTTTTATATTCCAGTCATTTAATGTTTTTGGATGCATATCGCCTATACAGCCAATTTGTTTATTGTTTACTATAATCATACCCGCTCTTCCCTCTACAAGATTCTTGTGTGATAATTCTTTTATAGAATACTGGAAATTAAGAATTTTCGAAATGTAGTCTAGAATTTGTTTTATTTCCGTGAAATTTGATGGAGAAATAGCAATAGCAAGATTCTTTTTTTCTGATATAGATGTTTCTGTTTTTGCGTTTTTTGAGAATACTGTTCCAATTTCGAATATTTTTTGCGGATATTCATTATCTTTATTTTCAGAAAGAATTCTTAATGCTGGAATTAAAAGATTTGGGCGCAGAAATTTGTATTCTGTTTTTGAATTTTCTAATTCAATTATATTTTCTAGTTTCATTTTTTCTTTTTCTTCTATCTTAATTAAATGATAAGAAGATACTTCTGTAAGACCTAAACCTACTAAAATTTCTGATAGTTTAGATTCTATATTTGTTTCTTTTAGCGAAAAACCTATTGTTGAGATAGTCGGTATTTCCGGAATAAAATTGTTATATCCATAAGCAATTGCAATATCTTCTATAACATCTACTTCATGCAATATGTCTATGCGCCAGGAAGGGATTTCTAATTTACCCCTTGTATAATTATACTGCATTTTTGGGAGAAGATTTTCTAAATCTTTTTCTTTTAAATTTAATCCGAGAATTTTGTTTACATTTCCTAATGAAATTTTAATAGTTTCAGGTTTTAAATCAGGAGTCATTATTTTATCCTTGCCATAAGATAACTCCATAGCATATATTTCCGCCCCCATATCAGCTAGTGTTGTAACTATTATATTCAGTATTTTTTTTAGTATATTAAGATCTGAACCAGAGCATTCGATAAATACTTCTTTTGTTTCTTCTGTAATTCTGCCTGTTTCTTCGCTATTTACTATTGGAGGCATTGATAGGATATTATTTTTTTTATCAATAAAAATTGGATATCTCTCTAAATTTTCAAGAAGATTAGAATATTCTTTTCCGATTGGAGTTCTTTCTAATATTTCTTTGGCAGTCATTTCTTCATTTGATTCCAATGGCTTAAATTTTATCTTTTCTGGAGAGATTGCAGTGTAGGTAATTGGCAATTTTATTTTATTCAAAGGATAAATTCCTATTGCTGCTTTTTTTCTTTTTCTACCTATGGTTGAATGAAGTTTTTCCTGTAAATCTATTAATTCCTTTATTTTTTCGTTGTTTAATTGCAAGTTCTTTGCTATTGCGCATACGGTATAAGGGCGGATGTCTTTTACATCCTTTTCTATTGATATTTTATAATCCTTTTCTGGTTTATGGATAATATATTTTTTTAATCCTTTTTCTTTTCCGATGAAAGATTTTAATGCTCTTATAAAACCATGTATCGAAAGTAAATCAGGCCTGTTTGGTAAAACCTCTATTTCTATTTCTTTTTCGTTAATAGATTCTATTGGTATTCCTAATAATTGTATTTTTTCTATTACGTCGGAAGATAATTTAATGTGTTTTTCTATTTCTTGTCTTTGGAATTTTACGTTTGCCATC
>JBBTAC010000026.1:0-1980 GCA_038044405.1 Nanobdellota archaeon | reverse complement strand
TTTCCAAAATCTCTAAACTCAAATTCTTGCTTGTAGCTCTCGCATGCTTAGAATGTATCTGCAAGTCGGCAATTACTCTTCTTTTAGTAATTGACGAGGCTAAAAATTCTGATGAATTTTTTGAATCAGCTATTATCATCATATATAAAAATAAAATCCAATAGTTTTAAAGATTTAGGGTTTTGCAATAAATCACAAAACCCTTCGGGTTTGTTCGTGGTTTTGTGAGAACCGGGAGAAATCAATAAATTATACCCTAGTTTAAAAGCTAGAGATTTCTCACGTGTATTAAATAAAAAATTCCAAACATATGCCTTTCAATCTTCTCAATCTTCAAACCCGCTTTTCTAACCAATTGTTCATGATTCCTCGTTAATGCGCATCCAAATTTTTCGCCGCGTCTGCGCTCTCTCCAATTCTGAAACTTTGAAAGAAATGTATTGTTGCTTTTTCCGTGTTCCAATAATAATATTCTTCCATTTTTCTTGCAAACTCTTTTAATCTCCTTTAATACTTTAACTGGGTCAATATAATTGCATAAAGCCAAACTATCTACAACGTAATCAAAATTTCCAGAACTAAATGGTAATCTCTCTGCCTCTCCAATATAAAACTTGACTCCGATACCTAACCTCTTAGCCTCTTTTTTAGCAAGTTCAAGCATTCCTGGACTTAAATCAATCGCGCTTAATTTGCAAGAGCGATTATAATATTTCAAATTTTCTCCACTTCCAACAGCAGTCTCTAAAACTTTTCCTTTTAAATCACCCAATAATTTTTTTCTCAATCTTGCAAGTAAGAATATATTAAATGGTAAATTAAAATAATCATAAAATTTAGAAAATTTATTATATTCATCCTTTATTACTTCATTTGTAAATGCTTTTTTATGCATGAAAAGATAAAAGAACTATATTTAAAATCCTTTACATATAAAATCTAATCTTGTTTCAAAGGATAAACAAAACCAGGATTCTTATTCTTAACAATCCTAATAGCTTCTTCTTCAGAACCAATTCCAACTGTAGAAAAAATATAAGCAATTCTTTCCAAATTACTATCTAATTTACTTTTACTCCTGCCAATATAATTGCCTATCAGTAAATTAATATATCCGTTCCTTATATCCATAATAAATCTCTTCGCAGTACTGTATGATTGAAAAACACTCTCGTCCTTCAACTTCTGGGCAAGACTACGAACAGTAAAACCCTTAGTGTGCATTAATTCTTTAACTCTATCTCCTACCTTTTCATATAATTCCAGTTCAACAGGTGGTTTATATCCAAAATTCATAGTTCATAAAACAAACGTAATATTTAAAACTCTTATATCTTACACTATAATATGGAAACCAAGAAAATTTTGATGAATAGTGATTTTTCTAGGAAAGAAAAAACACTTGTACTAATAAAGCCGGATGGAGTATCTCGAGGTTTAATTGGAAAAATAATATCTAGATTTGAAGACACAGGCCTTAAAATCATAGGGATGAAAATGACATGGGCTGATAAAAAACAGGCGTTAAAACATTACCCTCTTGATGAAGAATGGGCAAAAAATGTCTTTGAAAAAACAAAAAAGGTTTATGACAAAGAAGGAAAAAAATTAGATTACAAGGACCATATGGAGATGGGTAAAACAATTCAATCTTGGTTGACCTCTTTTTTAAGCGAAGGGCCAATAATTTCTCTAATAATAGAAGGCCCTCATGCAGTTGAATTAGTAAGAAAAATAGTAGGTTCAACAGAACCAAGACAAGCATCTCCAGGTACAATAAGAGGTGATTTTGCTTCAATAGAATCTTATTTACTTGCAGATGATAAAAAGCGCGTACTCCGCAATTTAATTCACGCTTCAGATACAATAGATAATGCAAAGAAAGAAATCAAAGTTTGGTTTAAAGACGAAGAGATTTATAATTATCAAAAAGAACTCGATAAACATTTCTAAATTTAATGCAAAACATTAATTCTAAAA
>JBBTAC010000025.1:0-3861 GCA_038044405.1 Nanobdellota archaeon | reverse complement strand
AATAACAAAATGCAGGAAAAGAAAAAAGAGGGTGAAAAAAAGGCAAATTTCTTCACACCTTTAATGACCGAATTTAGAAAAAAAGACATTATGCAAATAATTGTCGGCGCATCCTTAATTGCAGTTTTCTTTGGCTTTTCATCAGAAATGCGTAAGCTTGGAGAAAGTCTGCCTCTAGCAAATCTAATAGGACTTGTCATTTTCTCGTTATCTTTCATCTCAATTTTCGTGTATTATCACTATCATCACCAAAGAAATCATGCACATCATAAAAGAGAATTCTTTAAAAGAGTACTTTCAACCTATTTCATCCCTTTTATAATAGTAGCGGTACTATTAACTCTAATTAAAGAAGCCCCCTGGCTTACAGATTTCACAATAACCCTAAAAAGAATAATAATAGTAACGTTACCTTCTTCAATGAGTGCTGCGATTACAGATTCATTGCATTAAAATATAAGCTCCAAATCCAATTATCAAAAGAATGATTATCAAGACAATAATAAATCTTCGTCTTTTTTCTCTCTTTTTCCTTTCATAATATCTTTCATAAGCCTTCTCAAATTCAGCTTTATCTTTTTTGCTTAATTTACTTTTCTCTGCTTTAGAATAATCGAAACTCATCAATCCACCTGTTTCAACTTTTTCCATCAAAATAAGAGGTAATAAAAATTTATAAATATTTCTACAATTAACTAGTAAAAGTTATAAACTAATTCCATTTAATTCTAATATGAAAATGAATCTAATTAAAAAAATAAAAAATGAGTATGAATTTAAAGAGAAAGAACATAAAACATCTAAATTAGAAAAAATATTAATTATAATAATATCTATCTCATTAATAATATCTTTAATATCTCAACAGTTTATAATAATACCTGCTTACCTAGTTCCTTTCTTTATATTTATTTTTTTGATAGTTAAATTGTTTCATATATTCAAAAAGGGAGGAACTCTATTAGAAGACTATACGGCTACAGGTGTAATCATAATTTTCTTAATTCTATACTTAATTCTAGGTGAAAAAATTAATGCAACATTAGTAATCACATTTATACTAATACTATTTTATTCTACAGGGTTAATCTTCTGGGTCAGAACTACTCTAACTTCAAAAAAGATAGTTCACTTTTTGATAAGCTATCTTGCGACAGTAATAATGATAATAACTTTATTTGCCGGAGCTTATTCTTCAGGGGCAGGTTCATTTACAGAGTCAGGAAAAATAATAGAATTAGATTTCGGAGAATCCATTTATTTCAGTACAGTTACATTTACAACAGTTGGTTATGGAGATATTTCTCCCTTAGGAGTAAACCGATTTTTTGCAGCCTTTGAAGCGCTAATAGGGGTATTAATTAATGTGGCATTAATAGGTTATCTTCTTTCTGCAGGAAGAAATAACGAAAATTACTCTTAAAGCTAATATCTCCATTTTCTATAATAATTTCTCTTAAGACCTCTCGTAGTATAATTACCGCGTACAACTAAATCTTCTCTCAATAAATTAGCATCTTGATATAGGCCGAAAAATCCTCTTATCCTATCGTCTTTTTTTCTAGTAGTAGAAATATCCGGAAATATTTCAAAATTTAAAAGCGCAAAAAAACAATCTAAAACACTAGAACCAACTTTATCCTCTAATATCTCATTTTTCATGAGTATTGAAAAATCTCAACATTTTTAAGCATTACTAAACTAAAGAATTAAGGCAAAACACCAATAGACTTCAAAAATAAATATATGAGAATTAATAAGACAATAATCCAAATAATTCTAGGATCTATAAATTGCCCTTTTCGATTTTTCTTTCCCAAAAGTGTTTCAATAACTCTCAATCTAACATCCATGTCACTAAAAAGAGCATGATAGTTTAAAGACTTTTTTATTTCATTAACATCCCTCTTATTTTCTTTTAAATCATTAAACATATTTTTATAGCCTTTATAAGTTAAATAACTAAAAGAAATAATAATAACTATAATAGAAATAATACCAAATATAATAACAGATTGTATTTTTATCTCGTCTGGCGCAGAAAGAATAAAAGATGCTGCAGGAATAACGATGGCGATTATTGCAACAAATAATCCGATAACATTTAAAGTCCTATCATCATTTTCCACTAATCCCAGATAATATGAAGGTTTTTAAGCATTATCAAACTAAAAAATTTATGGAACCAAAAAAAACCGTTCTTTTAGGAATGTCAGGCGGAGTAGATTCAAGTATAGCTGCGCTATTGCTCAAAAAAAAGGGCTACAATGTAATAGGGGCATTCATGAGAAATTTCTCAGATATTAAAAATCCACTTACAGGAGAATGCAATTGGATTGAAGAAAGAAAAATGGCTCAAAAAATAGCCCTCCTGCTAAACATTCCTCTAATTACTTTAAACTTTGAGAAGCAATTTAAAAAATACGTTATAGACTATATATTCAAATCCTATAAAAATGGATTAACTCCAAATCCAGATATATTATGCAATCAAACAATAAAATTCCCTCTTTTATGGAAAGAAGCTGAAAAGATAAAAGCAGACTATATAGCAACAGGCCACTACGCGCGAATAAAAAAGACAAAACAAGGCTATCAATTATTCGCAGGAAAAGACAAAACAAAAGACCAATCTTATTTTCTATCTAAACTTGAACAATCCGATTTAAGACACACATTATTCCCTCTGGGTAATTTAACTAAATCAGAAATTAGAAAAATAGCAGAAAAAAACAACTTCCCAAATTGGGATAAAAAGGGAACAGCAGGTATCTGCTTTGTAGGAAAAATAAATATGAAATCATTTTTAAAAAAGAAAATAAAAGAAAAACAAGGGAAAATTTTAGACACTAATAACAATATCATAGGCCATCACTCAGGAACATTCTATTATACAATAGGGCAAAGAATAGGTATGGAAATAACATCTAAAAAAACAAATGAAAGACTATATGTAGCAAATAAAGATGAAAAAACAAATACAATAATAGTCGTTCCAGAAAATCATCCCTTATTAAAAAAACAAATGGTAAAATTAGAGAATTTTCACAGAATAAATGAAAAAGAAGCAATTCCAAGTAATGTTAAAGCAAGAATAAGACATCTCGGACAATTACACAAAGGACAATTAATAAAAAAAGGCAATGAATATCAATTCGTCTTCAAAAAACCAATAAACGCAATTGCAGAAGGCCAATTTCTTGCAATTTATAGCAAAGATAAACTAATTGGTTCTGGCGAAATGTGCTACTAACATTTTTATATTATCTATTCTTCAATTAACAATGGAATTTGACTCTGTAATAAAAAAAAGAAAATCAGCTAATTCTTTTGGAGATAAAAAACCAAGTTGGAAATATGCACTAGATGCAATAGAATCCGCAAACCAAGGTCCTTTTGCGGGCAACAAAAACAACTTAAAATTTATAATAGTAGAAGATGAAGATACAATAAAGAAAATATCTAAAATATCAGAACAATCCTGGATAAATCAATCCCAATTATTAATTCTAGTATGTTCAGATGACACCCATTTAGAGAATCTCTACGGTCATAAAGGCAGGGTTTATTCAAGACAACAAGCAGGAGCAGCAATTCAAACAATTTTATTAAAACTAACAGATTTAAACCTAGCAAGCTGTTGGGTTGGTGCATATTCAGACGAAATATTAAAAGAAATTCTGAAAATACCTCAGCATATCCAAGTAGAAGCAATAATTCCCATCGGCTACGAAGTTAAAACCCATGTAAAACATAAACCAAGAAAACAGTTATTAGATACAACTATTTACTGGGAAAACTGGGAAAAAGATAAACGCCCTCCAATGTTTAAAGAAACAAAGGATCCGCTTTCTTTAAGGT
>JBBTAC010000024.1:0-5219 GCA_038044405.1 Nanobdellota archaeon | reverse complement strand
TTATAATCTCATCAAATAATCTTTCACAAACGGCCAGGATAATCTTGTCCAAGTTTCAACTTCGTAATTTGAGTCAGAAAAAAGTTTCTCCAATTCGCCAACAGAATAAAATCTTCCACTACTCATTTCATTATCTCCTTTGTTAACTTCATTGTTTGTCTCTGCAATAGCAACAACTCCAAAATGCACTTTTCCAACAGAATCAGAGTCATCATTCAAAAATCCAACTATCTTTGGCTTAGGATATTCAGCCATGACAACTTCTTCCATTAATTCGCGCATCATTGCTTTTTCAATTGGATTATCTAAATCTTCCTTATCAATATGACCTCCCACACCACAACTAATCTTATTCATCAATCTAGTTTCCCCATAATTTTTTTTTCCGCTAGCCCTTTGATAAGCAAAAACCTCTCCTTTTGTTTTATTAATAATCCAAACATAAGGAATAATTTGCTGAAGACTATGATCATTTTCAAGTTCATCTCCTCTAGATGAATATGAAAAATTTTCCAATATTATGGAAATATAATCGTGTTTGTCAATAGGCAAAAAACCTTGAAAATATTTATCCTCAAAAAGAATATCCCTATCAACAACTAAAGCCTCTTTTCCCATAAATCAAAATAAAAATATAATTATATAAAGATTATTGTCATAAAGTTTTTGAATATTTTTCAGATAACCTTCATTTTCTTAAAGAAAAATCTCCAAAGAGGCTCTAATTTCAAATATTTAATTTCTTCTGGAGAATACCAGTCTACGGATTTAACTTCATCATTAGGTTTTATTTTTCCATTATTTTTTACACTAGCATCAAAAATATAAGTGTGATGTAAAACTTTTCCCGATTGACATTCTCTATTTTGAATCATTCTTTCAAACATCAATTCATAACTTAACACCTCTAAATTTACTTCTTCCTTAACTTCTCGAGCTAATGCCTCTTCAGGCCTTTCACCTTTACGTACATGCCCTGTAATACATGCAAAACCATAAGGTTTTTCAGCCCTATCAATAAGAAGATATTTGCCGTCTTTTTTAATTATGGCGCCAACCCCATAATGCACTATTCTGCCGTTAATCTCGATTTTCTTAACTCGTTCCATTACTATTTTATTTCAATCTTTATTTGAACACTTCTTGGAATCTGCAATTTCATGATAGGATGCAAAATTCTATCTTCAGCAGGAATATCGATAATTCTTCTATGTACTCTCATTTCAAATCTATCAAATGTTGCAGTGCCTCGTCCATCAGGTCCTTTTCTTGTTGTAACTTTTAATCTTCGAGTTGGCAACGGAATAGGTCCGCGCATTATAACTCCTGCTCTTTCTGTAATATTTTTGACCATGTCTATAACTGCATTAAGCGCTTCTATGTCTATACTTCCGAGTTTTATTCTTACTTTAGCCATAAAGAAATTAAAAGATAAGCATTTTTAAATGTTACCTAAAGAAGAAATGAGTGGGCTTGACAAGCCGCGTATGTCAAGCCCTTTCATCTCAGCCATTAGAGATGAATATGACCTAAAAAAAGAATTAACACTATATTTAAATATATTCACCAATATTTCTTAACATAAGAAGATGGTGGTAGAATCAATTTTCATCGAGTTGAGTATAATTATAATAACAGCTGTAATCCTAATAAGTATAGCCAGATTATTAAAACAGCCTATGATAATAGCGTATATTGTCACAGGAATTATACTGAGTCCTGCATTTTTTAATGTAATAAAATCAACGCCTCTTAACAATACATTATCAGAAATAGGAGTCGCAGTCTTATTGTTCACAGTGGGCCTTAATTTAAACCCTAAAATAATAAAAGAAGTTGGTAAAGTATCCATAATTACTGGAATAGGCCAAATATTATTTACTGCTATAATTGGATATTTAATAATAATGTTTTTAGGTTTCAATAAAATTACTTCATTATATCTTTCAATTGCATTAACGTTCAGTTCAACTGTAATTATAACAAAACTTCTATCAGACAAAGGAGATTTACATAAGCTATATGGTAAGATAGCAATAGGATTTTTAATTGTACAAGACTTCATAGCAATAATTGCCCTAATGGTTGTATCTTCATTTTCAAATGGAAATACTCTGCATTTTGTAGCTCCAACATTTGTAAAGGGTGCAGCCCTTCTTATAGGTCTATTCTCACTAGGATACATTATAATTCCTAGAATAACTAAACCAATAGCAAAATCATCAGAATTCATGTTACTATTCTCCCTAGGATGGTGTTTAGTTATCGCAACATTATTTGAATTATTCGGATTTTCAATTGAAATTGGAGCATTACTTGCAGGAATAACTCTTTCATTTTCACCTTATAGATACGATATAATATCGAAGCTAAAACCAATTAGAGACTTCTTTATATTCCTATTTTTCATTTGGATTGGTTCTCAGCTTGTATTTGCAGATATAACGAAATATACTCCAACAATAATAATATTATCGCTTTTCATTCTAATCGGCAATCCTCTAATTATGATGATTTTAATGGGCGCATTAAAATACAAAAAAAGAACAGGTTTTCTAACGGGATTAGTAGTTGCTCAAATTAGTGAATTTTCTCACATTCTTATTGCTCTAGGTGTAAAAATAGGCCATATTCAATCTGATATGATTTCACTTATAACGGTAATAGGGCTTATAACAATAACAGGCTCTTCGTACTTTGTAATATATGGCGATAAAATATATTCTTATCTATCTAAATATTTATCAATATTTGAAAGAAAATCGACAACAGAAGAAGAAAAGAGAAAAGAAAAAAAATACGAAATAATATTATTTGGAGCGCATAGGGTAGGCCATGATATATTAGACGCTTTTAAGCATAAAAAAAATAAACTGCTAATAGTGGATTATAATCCCGAAGTAATAGAAAGATTAACAGAAAGAAAATTCAACTGTATATATGGGGATATTTCAGATATAGATCTATTAGACGAAATAAATCTTTGTGACGCAAAAATGGTTATATCCACTGTACCTGACAAAGAAACCAACATGCTATTTATCAAAAGGGTAAAGTTATGTAATCCAAAAGCAATTATTTTAACAGTAGCAAATTCAGTCCGGGACGCTTTAGATCTATATGATAAGGGCGTAACCTATGTTATAACTCCTAAATTCATTGGTGGAAAACATATTTCAGAAAAGATAAAAACATATCAGTTTGATTTAGAAAAGTTCATTGAAGAACAAACAGAACATAAAAGACATCTAAGAACATTAGGGGAATAATTATTTTTCGTCTTTGTTAATTCTCTCTTCACCAATTGCAAGATCAAATAAGGTGTATAAAACCCTTAAAATAATCTCAAATATAATTACGATGACTAAAAAATAAACAATGCTGTCAAATAGTAAGGGAATTTCTCTCAACTTATTTAAGGAATTAAAGTTAGAAATGGTCCCGGGTGCCGACAAAAAGGCGGCTAAGGTTATAAAAGGAAATAATTTAGCTAGTTCTTCAGAAAGTTCTTCTTTTGAATAAGCTAAAATTCTAATGGCCATGACAAGCGCAGCAGATAGCATTAAAATCTGGCCTGCTGTTCTGTCAGAAGCAATAACTAAAATAACTATCGAAAGCATAGCAAACCAAATAGTAATCAATACAGGCATAATAAACAAATATTCAAGAAAATAAAAAAGAACTGCAAAAAATTTTCTAGATTGAGGGTGGGTAGAAATATTATATTTGCCTAAATTTAAGGAAATAAAATTCCTTTTTGATAAAGTCTTATAAAACCTCCATATGCCATAAGTAATCACTGCTATAAAAATAGCAAATAAGAATAAAACTACGGCATTAAAGAAATATGGGGGAACACTGTCATATAAACTATCATATAAAGATTGTATGCCATCAACAATAATATCAATCGCCCCCATAAAATTCAAAATGAAAAGAAGTTTATAAATTCTCTCTAAACTTACTCCAAGTATTAGATTTAAATAATATATAATATAAATAAAAGCATGATAGATATTAAATTAATAAGAGAAAATCCACAATTGCTAAAAGATAGTCAAAAGAAAAGAGGTCTTCAAACAGCAGACGTAGAAAAAATAGCTGAATTAGATGATAAATGGCGTGAGTTAAAAAAAGAAGTAGATAATTTAAGAAGCAAGAGAAATAGTCTATCCGAAGAAATAAATCAGGCAAAAAAACAAGGAAAAAAGATAGATAAATTACTAAAAGAAGCAAAAGAGATTCCAGAAATTCTTCAAGAAAAAGAGATTTTATTAAAAGATAAAGAGTCTAAAAGAGATTTATTATTAAAGGAACTTCCAAATATTATAGATAAGTCTGTCCCTGCTGGAGATGCAGAACATAATAAAATAATAGAAGAATTCGGAAAACCGAAAAAAGAGAGTTTTAAAATAAAAGATCATGCAGATTTATTGGATTCCTTAGGTTTGTTAGACACCAAAAAAGCTTCAGAAGTATCTGGCTCTAGATTTTATTACTTAAAAAAAGATCTAGTTAAATTAAATTATGCAATAATAAACTTCGCCTTGGATTTTTTAGATAAAAATGGATTTAGTCTTATACAACCTCCTTTTATGCTAAGAAAAGAAGCGCTTTCAGGCGCAATTCCATTAGCCGCATTTGAAGAAATGATTTATAAGATAGAAGGGGAAGACTTGTATCTCATAGGAACAGCAGAACACGCAATAAATGCCTATTATATGAATGAGGTTATACCTATAAATAAATTACCATCAAGATTCGCAGGAATCTCTACCTGTTTTAGAAAAGAAGCAGGCTCCCATGGAAAAGACACAAAGGGCATATTCAGAATACATCAATTTGAAAAAATAGAACAATTTGTATTTTGCAAACCAGAAGATTCATGGAAAGAATTCGATTTAATCTTAAAAAATTCAGAAGAAATGCTAAAATTGCTTAAAATACCATTTAGATTTGTTCTACTTTCAAGTCAAGATATGGGAAGAGTACCAACAAAAACAATTGACTTTGAGGGCTGGTTTCCAAGTCAAAACAGTTATAGAGAATTAGGATCTTGCTCAAATTGTCTGGATTTTCAAGCTAGAAGAAGCAATATTAAATACCAAGACAAAAACGAATTAAAATTTGTTCATACACTAAATAATACGGCAATAGCGACGCAAAGAATGATGGTTTGTATAATAGAAAATTACCAGCAAAAAGACGGCTCTATAAAA
>JBBTAC010000023.1:0-1252 GCA_038044405.1 Nanobdellota archaeon | reverse complement strand
AATTTGGGTTTGGAATATGTTATTTGTATTCATGGCAAGGTTAATGAAAGAAAAAAAGGGACCGAAAATAAGGATTTTGAGACAGGAGAAATAGAGGTTTTTGCTGAAAATGTAGAACTCATTGCTAAATCAAACACTTTGCCTATCGAAGTTAACGGCGAAAAGATTGCTGGCGATGATGTTCGAATGAGATATAGATTTTTGGATTTAAGACGACCAGGAATGCAGAAGAATTTGATGTTCAGAGCTAATGTCGTTAGAGCGGTTAGAGAATTTTTTACTAAAAATAGTTTTATTGAAATTGAAACACCTTTATTAGTTAAGCCAACTCCTGAAGGTGCGCGAGATTATATTGTTCCTTCGCGTGTTAACGCTGGAAAGTTTTATGCTCTTCCCCAATCACCGCAATTGTACAAACAGATTTTAATGGTTTCTGGATTTGATAAATATTTTCAGATTGCTAGATGTTTGCGTGATGAGGATTTGAGAGCTGATAGACAGCCCGAACATACACAGATTGATTTAGAGATGAGTTTTGTTGAAGCAGAAGATATTATGAGTTTTGTTGAAAATATGTATAAACATTTATTTAAGGAAGTTTTAGGAATTGAATTGAAAAAATTTGAGAGATTAACCTATGATGAATCAATGAAAAAATATGGAACAGATAAACCTGATTTGAGGAAAGATAAAACTAATATGAAGGAATTTGCATTTTGCTGGGTTTATGATTTTCCTTTGTTTTCTTACGATAAAGATGAAAAGAAATGGACGCCAGAACATCATATGTTTACTTCACCTAAAAAAGAGCATCTTCAGCATTTGGAGAAAGAGCCTGGAAAAGTTAAGGGAGATTTGTTCGATGTTGTTTTGAATGGTGTTGAGTTGGGAAGCGGAAGTATTAGAATTACTAATCCTGAATTACAAGAGCGTGTGATGAATGTTATAGGAATGTCTAAGGAAGAAGCTCGCAAGAAATTTGGATTTTTGCTTGAGGCTTATGATTACGGAGGACCTGTTCATGGAGGTATGGGACTTGGTGTTGACAGATTAGTTGCTTTGATGCTTGGATATAATGATATTCGCGAAGTAATTGCATTTCCTAAAAATAAAGCTGCTCAATGTCCGATGGATGGCTCGCCTGCAGATGTTGATGATAAGCAGTTGAAAGAGGCACATATTAAACTGGATTTACCTTCTGAGAAAAAAGTTGTGGAGAAGGGAAAGAAGAAATGAAGATTGTTGCGATTGG
>JBBTAC010000022.1:0-9082 GCA_038044405.1 Nanobdellota archaeon | reverse complement strand
GATGAGGCTCCTCTGGCCGCAGCGGTTCTCTACTCGACGAAGCTCAATTGCGGGTCCTACTGGGAGCACGTCTTGTCAGGCGATCCCCGAAATCCCGACATCCTCGTCCTGATTGGAATCGGTCGGGGCCCCTGCGTGACACGGGACGGTGGAAAGACATGGACGCTTGCAACTCTCCAGGGCATCCCCTTTAGGGGAGACCCAGTTTCGGTAATCACGCCATCAGGAAGTTTCCTGCTTGCCGCGGATGGAACAGTTAACAATCCAAGCTGCGGCAAGGGCCATTCGGTAGTAGGAGCACTCTATCAAGGGCCCGCTTCAGGGAAGGTCTTCACTGGAACGTACTTCAAAAGGCCTCCAGCGGATCTCAAAGCGCCCTGCGTCGCTGTTGATTATCCGAAGATTGCGTTCGCCTCTGCTACAAACGCTATTTACATCAGTGGCGTAGGCGTGAAATTCGAGAACGCGGGCGAAGGAACTGCCCTTTTCACTTCGCGCGACGAAGGCCAGACTTTTACTGAACAGCGACTTCAGACCGCCACTATACGCCCGTTTACTTCAATTGAATCAATGGATGTTACCGCTGAGGGCCACCTGCGTGCATTGATATTGTTCGGAGCAGTATCACGGTTACTCCGATTCGACCAATTCGCTGATCACTTTGACGTTGTCCCAGGACTGCCAATGCTAGGCTCTCAGCAGATAGCACGAGTATCTGCTGAAAGTGAGCGCTATTGGTTTGTCCATACAGGACCGAAAATAGCCATCGATAGGTCATCGCGCAACAGAAACCGAATCTATATTCTCTGGGCTGATCCAGAAGCGGTAGTGAAGGACCCTGCGTTCGAGTTTGGCGGCGAATATGGGAGGAACTTTGACATTTTCCTGACCTACTCTGACAATGACGGCATTACATGGTCCACTCCTGTCAAAGTAAACGATGATGCTACTACCGGAGATCAGTTCTTCCCGAGTATCGACGTTGACAGTGACGGGATCGTTCATGTCGCCTTCTTGGATAAACGGGCGAACCCTGATCTTCCACAGTACGACATCTACTATGCAAAACTCGTTGATGGCAAGGTCTCGCGGAACATCCGAGTGAATCCATCGCACGTTCCCAACGCAATTGGGGGCAGGCAACCAGGAGATTACCTTGAAATGGTCGTGGCGTATCCAGACAAGAGTTACGTATCCTATCCTTGCGGAGATTACAACAACCTCCATAGACAGGCGGACGACGCGTGCATAACCGCACTCGATCCGACTGCAATTCCGCTTCTTGGAGAGTTCTACAGAGGAGATTCGACGCAGGACTTCATCATAGATATTTCCGACGCAATTAACATACTCGGGTATCTATTCACAGGATCTGGAACGATTACTTGCCAGGATGCCGCAGACGTTAACGACGATGGCGAGATTGATCTCAGCGATGCTCTCTATCTCTTGAATTATCTGTTCAAAAACGAACGCCAACCTCCATCTCCGTTTCCGCAACCTGGGAAGGACCCTACAGAAGACCAATTAAACTGTAATTAATTCCGACATCTCACAAATAGGTTTTTATATCCCTCTTTACTTTTAAATACATGGTGAAATCAAAAAAGAAAGTCAGTAAAAAAATAAAATCCGATAAGAAAAAAGAATTAAAAAATACAATTCTTCAAAAAAAAGAAAAAAAGAAAAAACATCACGTAAAACATATAAAAAAAAATTCCCATAAAACTAGTCATCACAAATCTCTTAGACATCGAGTAAAACATCATCAAAAAAAAGAAATAAAAATAATTTACAAAAAAGAAAGAGATATAAGAATAAAAACAGGAATAAAATATTTTGACGATCTTATAGAGGGAGGACTCAAAAAAGACTCAACAAACATGATTGTCGGAGGTTCAGGGAGCGGCAAGTCAATATTTGCCACACAATTTCTAATTGAAGGTATGAAAAGGGGAGAGAATTGTCTTTACGTTACATTTGAAGAAAACAAAAAGCAATTTTTTAGCAATATGCTAAAATTCGGCTGGAATCTAGCAGAATACGAAAAAAAAGGACTATTC
Organism: Nanobdellota archaeon; assembly: GCA_038044405.1. Classification (GTDB taxonomy): domain Archaea; phylum Nanobdellota; class Nanobdellia; order Pacearchaeales; family GW2011-AR1; genus JAUSIK01. Next base: position 7,019 of record JBBTAC010000022.1, on the reverse strand, counting down.
TCTTTCTTAGAATATACTCCAATAAAAGTCAAAAATATGCTTGAAGAAGGTGGCGGAGCAATAGAAAACCTAGTTATATCAAAAAAAGTCTCAAGAATAGTAATAGACAGTATATCTTCATTTGCGCTTTTATTTGAAGATGAACTTGAAAGAAGAGAAGCTGCATTATCCTTATTTAACATGATAAGAAGATGGAATTGCACATCTATCCTAACATTAGAAGAGGAGCCAGGAAATGACGATGAAACCGAATCTCCAAAATCATTAGAATTCGAATCAGATTCAATTATACTTCTCTATTTCATCAAAGAAAAAAACAAGAGGCAGAGATATTTAGAAATATTAAAAATGCGCGGCACAAAACATTCAAAACAAACTTACAAATTCAATATAGAAAAATCAGGAATAATGATCGAAAAAGGATCAAGTTAAATTAGCAAGAACACTAATATTTTATATACTAATATTCTCTATCTAAATTATATGTATTATAAAAAAAGAGGGCAGGCCTGGGGCTTTGATTTAATGGCGGCAATGGTAATATTCATAACAGGAATAATAATATTTTACTTCTATACAATAAATACTCCTTTAGAAACAGGACAGATACTAAACACTCTTTCTAGAGAAGGAGAAATAGTTGCAAATGCAATTTTATCAGAAGGATTTCCAGAAAATTGGAATGAACAGAATGTTATATCTCCAGGAATACTTACAAAAAATAAGATAAATGATACAAAACTTGAAAGATTTAACAATCTAACTATAAATAATTATCCAAAAACAAAGGCTTTGTTCAATACTAAATACGAATACTACGCATTTGTATCTGAAAATTTTACAATAAATAATCAACAAATTATAGGCATAGGCAATATCCCATTAAATGATAAAAATCTCATCAAAATATCAAGATTGACAGTTTACAGAAATAAACCAATAATATTCAACTTAGAAATATGGGAATAAAAATTAAATCGCGCCAGGGAGTGTTTTTCAGCATAGACGCACTAATAGCCTTAGGTATAATAATTTCAGTAATTATAATCCTTTATCCCTCGACAAAAGATACAAAAATAGAATCAAACCTCCACTATGATGTAATTAGTTCATTATCTTCTCTAAAAATAGGCGAAGTTGACAACAGTTATATAAATTCCTTAATTTCACAAGGTTATATCAACGATACAAATAAATCAGTATTAGAGCAAATAGGCGAATTTTCTGTAATAAACCCAGACCTAGCAAGAGCATTAGCTAGCTCTGTTCTATCAGAATTAAAGACAAATACAAATATAGGAATATGGTATGGGAACAAATTAATATATGGTCTAAACAAAACCCCAATAGAAACAGCAGATAACATAGAAACAGCAAGGCAGACAATAAGCGGTATAGGGGATGAAGGCCCTTCAACAGGGTTTGTTTCAAAAGCATGGCTCAAAAAAATAGAAAGCAAAAAAACATTATTGGTCATAAGGGGTGACTTAATGTGCGGCAAATGGACTGGAACATATTGCGGCCCTGCACAAACAGATTTAATATATAATATAGACATACCATTAAATTCAACAATCCTAAATGCATTTTGGCTAGCAGAGCCAACCTGGGTTGGTCAGCCAACAAAATTAACCATTAATAGCGACCAAATTTATAATGGAGATATACAATATTATGTAATTCTAAACATTACGCAATATCTGCATCCTGGAAAAAACATAGCTGTATTAAACAGCACAACAGGAGGCGATGACGGAGCATCTCACATTGTAATAGAATATAACACATCAGACCTACAAACATTTGTCCAGCAGGATAAATTCTACTTCAACAATTTAATAACACGAGCCAAGCTATACCAAGAAAAAGGGATTATAATACAAAATCCAATAAACTCAATGTTTGTCCAAATCAATACTTCCGACGCTGTAACATTATCAATAAGAGTAGGTGCGGCAAATGCAACAATAGGAACAAAAAGCCCGCAAAATGGAATTGTAAATTTCACAAGTGCAGAAATATTAGGCAATCTAACCCAAAAGGGTCTTTCATACTCAAGTCTAAATAATAAATATTTCTTTGTTGTAGTACAAATCGGACAAGCTGGCTCTGTCAAATTAGATGAAAATTCTTATGTAGAAATTCAAACATCATCACAAACAGAAATACCATTCGGCTCTATAGACATTACGCAGGAAATAAAAATAAATCAAACATTAAATAAGCTCCAGAATACATTTTACAGAAATCTAGTCTGGAAATTCTTCTTACCGCAAAACTCAATTCCAATAATTGCAGACTGGCAGTTAGGATGGTTATGGACAGGAAATTCAATAACCGCGCAAACAGCTAAAGCAAATGGAATAACACTTTATAATTCCCCGCCAGACCCATTTATTCCTGCATTCAGCAGATTTGGCTATACACCAAACACAGCAAGCGGTGTTTTCAAAGAAAAAGAAAATAACTTTACATTGGATTTTGGAAGCAATTATGCTGTCTCAAACGAATCTTCATACGGCGCATTGACATATTTCATAAGAAGTTTTGTAAATTTTGATGGCACTTTCAACAAAGCAAAAGGCGGTATAAGAACAATAGAATTTGAAACAGGCGAAACAAAGCAGTTCTCAATAGGAGACCCAACAGACCCATGGGACCCTTCTATAGACGCGGTAGATGATGCTGTTGAACGCCTAATTGCACAATTAGACGCAGATAAAAACGGAAAAATAGATGTTATATTAAAAGAAGATAATTTAGAAATTGAAACACTTGACATTTCAGGCGTACCGTATCTATGGTCAACAGAAGTGCAGGTAAGAATATGGAATTAAATAGATTTAAAAATCAAAATAAAATAGTTCTGTATGTCGAAAAAAATAACCCTTCAAAATTTGGCTTTGTCTTTTTTGTCAATATATAAATATGTAATAAACACTACCCGTATTTGGCTGTCGTTATTTATTATAGTGCATAAAGGCAATCTATTACCCATCGGAGCATATCTCGAAAATATAAAATTCATAGAAGAATCGCAGATACTATTAGAATTAATATCTAAAATATATAATTTTTCTAACACTTCAGTAATTATCTTCTGTGCCGCAATGTTATCATTATCAATATTTGAAATAGTCTTTATTACAGGAATAATTAACAAAAAGCGTTGGGGCGTTCTTGGCCTGATTATAACTTCTTTCTTCTGGCTTCCTTTGGAAATAATACTTATACTAAAATTCTTTACACTTACAAAAATCTCTTATTTTGCAATAAATCTCTTAATAATCTTATTTTTAATAAAACTCCTAAAGAAAAGAAGAAAATCAAAAAGTCTTTGAGTTCTTTTTTAGACTTTTGGATGTTCAAGATGCATTACGGCATCTTGATATTAAGAAGAAATTAATTACCGCAATATCATCAATCCAAATACCTAATTAATAAATACATTTAAAATATTCTAAACCATTGAAAATCATGCTAAGAAACAAAAGAGGTGTATTTTTTACAACAATTGTAATAATAATACTAGCCTTATTTTATATGTCATTCACATTTTATCCAAAAACAGAAGAAAGAAAAAATGTTAGGGAAAGAATCATAACTATGAACAACTTTGTTTTTTCAATTGAGGAAGACATGTCTAGGCAGATATACATTTCAGGCCACAGAGCAATTCTCTCAATAGAAAGTTACATTCTAGATCAAGGCAGTTACATTCCTGACGCAGAAAACGCCCTTAGTGAAGCTCTTATCAACGGAACAATTTACGGACAAAACATGAGTCTGATGGAAGGATATAAACTTGAAGAATGGAAAAAAAGAGTCACAGATTTAGGCAATAAATTAAATCTAGAAGTAAATTATACAATATTAAACGTCACAATAGAACAAGATACTCCCTGGGATGTAAAAATATCTACAACAATAAATATTTCAATAGAAGATAAAGGAAAATTAGCTTCCTGGAAAAAAGTATCTGTAATAATATCAAGAGTAAAAGTAGAGGGCTTTGAAGATCCTCTTTATCTAATAAATTCAAATGGGCTTATCTCAAATGTGATAAAAAAAACAAAATATTCTGCTTTCGTATCTGGCTCCGATATTTCAAATCTTTCAGCACATACAACAAACTCATACTATGTCGCGTCGTCATCTGCCCCAAGTTTTATAGACAGGCTAGAAGGAAAATTAACTTCGAACCAGCAAGGTATAGAGTCATTAATCGATGTTGCACAATTTTCAAATCAGGGCATCTCTCCAAAAGATAAATCTGTTGTTGATTATATTTACTTTTCAACAAATAATCCCTCTTCTTGTACAGTAACTCCCCCAGGCATGCCCAGTTGGTTTAAACTAGATGACTCTCATTTATCAACTTATCAAGTTTCGTGCCAGTAAAAAAGTTAAACCTCAAGTCCTAAAAAATCCAGAATTTTCTTAACTTCAGAATAATCTTTCCCATGCCTTTTTGCAAATTCTTTCATTCTATCCTCAATATTATCTGCCCTTACATAAGCTTTAAGCAAACCATGCAAATAATCCTTTCCTAAAATACTATTTTTTAAAGCTGAATCTTCCGGGAAGCCAAGGGGGGGCCAAAGTTTAGTTTCATTGGAATTATAACAAAATGCAGATATCTCTCTAATTCCCTCTCGTGCCTTTTTAGCTGCTTGTGCAATTTCTTCTCTTTTTCCTTCTAATAGCTTCTCCAAATCTTCTGAAGTACCTTCGTATATCATAAAAATAACTAGAATTTAATCTTTAAAAGATTATATGAACTGTAAAATAATGTTTTAAAATAGAATAAAAAGCTTTAAAAACAAATCAATTCTCGCAAAAATATGAGCAGTCAAAAAGTCAGAACATCATTTGAAGATTATGAAAGTCAAGTCTTTCCAATTAGTTTAGATAAGCTAAATTCCGCCTGCAATAATTCCCGTATAAATTTGCAAATACTTGAAGCCATAGCAAGAACAATTAGCAATTACCGAAGTATAGAATTATATCCCGTAACAGAAGATAAATATGATTGGCATTGTGGCCTCTACTTCGAAAATCGAAGAACAAAAATAGCAATATTGTTTCCGTGGCAGCAAGATTTTGTAAAATCCGATGGAACAGCCTTGGATAGATCAGTTGCAGTATATATAAAAGGCAGAAATGAAGAAAGTTATATAGATTCTATTATAAAAAAATTAACTATTGGGTTAATATAATTTATATTAAAAATTTTGCGAGTGGCTTAGCCGCTAAAGACGACTACCCGACCAGTGCTGAGCGAATAAGCCAAGTCCCCATCGAGAGAACCCCAGCTCTTACTCCCGCCAAGAATAGCGCGAGATAACCCTTGCCTTCTTGTATAATTCCATTCAAAATCATTTATGTCTCTTATTAATTTCTCTCCCTCTTCTTTTAAGTCAATAACAACACCATAAGCTGAATTTCCATCTTCTACTAAATAAAGTGAATCTGGAGGAATTAATTTTCCTCTTCCAAGTTTTATATTTCTTTGTTCTAATTGTTCTGATAAATTTTTAGCAAGCAAATCATTAGGATTATAAGAGTCTCCTGCTGTTCTCAAAGCTAAGCCGAAATCGACGTAAACTCCTCTAAAAAAAGAATCATTTTGAGATATTGCATTTTCTAAATCGTCTCTTCTTGCTAATCTTGTTCCTTCTGGAAGTAAACCTGAATTTGCTAATTGAATTAACCTAAATAGGTTTGATCCCATAAGCTGACCATTGCTTTTATCGAATTTCCCTAAAGACTCTTTTGCTTTTACTGAATTATATGATTTAATAGACTCGTCATAAGCTTCTAAAACAGAATCATCTAAAACTCTTACAATTCCATTGGACGTGTTAACTTGATTCCACATAATTTTAAATAATAATTGGGTTTTATAAAGTATTATATCGTAACCATTTAACAACTAACAAATCAAGAAACAGGTCCGCTGACAATTCCGCTAATCTGAACTACATTTGAGCCAATAGTATAACTAACTATCAAATCTTCTTCAAAATAACTTCCTGTTGGGCATGAAAATGTAAAATCTGCAACATTGCCATTTGTGATAAATCCATTTGCCTGATTTGAGCAGTTATTTAATATTATATTAATAGAAAAGTCTTCACCCATATTATTTTCCAATCTAATAGAAACACTTCCGCCTGTAATATAATTAACACTGCATTCAATTCCAGGCAAGTTTCCAGGTCTTACAAGCAAACATAATAAATTTCCCGATGTAGAATTACTGATTTGAGAACCACTGCCTATTCCTGCTCCAGCACTACTTCCTCCAGAACCTCCGCCTCCACCGCCTCCTCCGCTAGAACCTCCACTTCTTCCATAAGAACTGCCCCCTGAACTTCCTGTATTTCCTATTCCCATTCCAGTACCAGAACTTCCTGGAACAAATCCAGTATTTCCATCAACATTTTCCTCATCTCCAAATCCAGATTTAACAAAATCACTAACTCTCTTCTCTTGAAAAAAAGCAAAATAAATAATTCCAAAAATAATAATTACGCCAACTAAAATCAACACGAATAATTTCCAATTAACTCTCCTATATTCTTCTTTCATTTTCCTCACAATCTAAAATCAAAAAGTCCTTAAATATTTTGTCTGGACTTTTAGACACCAAGAATTTCTTATTCTGAAATTCTTGGGGCGCTCAAGAATCAAAGATTCCTGACGTGCTCAAGATGCATTACTGCATAAACATCTTGACATAATAGAAATACTATATAAATTATATCTTAAATAAAATAATATAGAAAAACGCAAATAAAAGAAAACATTTATATATACTATAAACTATTATTGAATATTAGTTTTTACAAAAAGGAGGTTAAAAATGCAAAGAAAAGGACAAGCAGCTATGGAATTCTTGATGACATATGGTTGGGCTATTTTAGCAGCAATTATTGCCATTGGAGTTCTAGCATACTTTGGAGTATTCAGTCCTGGAAAGTTTACGCCTAGTGCAACAGTTGTAAATCCACCAT
>JBBTAC010000021.1:0-4941 GCA_038044405.1 Nanobdellota archaeon | reverse complement strand
TTTTCTTCTCCGGATTTCATATCTTTTAGTTTATATTTTTCCTGCTCTATTTCTGCATCGCCTACAAAGATTACAAATGGAATGTTCATTGAGTTTGCAAAATCAAGCGCCTTGCTTGGCTGACCTTCATTTATAATACACGACGTTTCATTTTTTCTTAGTTTTCTGGCTAATTTTACTGCTTCAGCATATTTATTAAAAGATATAATAATAATTTCAGGAACAGGCTCTAATTTTATTTTATCTATACTTTCTGAACAAAGTCCAATTAATGCCTCTAAACTAAATGAAATTCCTATTGCTGGAATTTCTCTATTGACAAATTTCCCGACTGTTTTATCATACCTGCCTCCACCTGCAAGAGATGTTTTCTTTTCTGGAAGAGTTACTTCAAATATATTGCCAGTATAATAAGCAAAACCTCTTATTAGTGAAGGATTAAATCTTATTTTAATACCATATAATTTGCACTTTTTAATTAATTCTTCTAATTCTTCTGCACCGTCAAATGCATTATCCTTGAAGAAGGTTATATCTTTTTCCATTAATTTGAATAATGTAATAATTTGATTTGCAGAGGTGTATTTTCTTAGATTAGCTTTAACTAAATCCACCCCTAATTTTTCTGTTTTATCCAATTCGCGCATAACATTTTTTACGTCTTTTATTTCAACGCTTTCAATTATAGAATTAAGAAGTTTTCTATTGTTGATTTGTATTTCAAAATTATTTATTTTTAATTCTGACAAAATGTCAGATACGAGGGCAAGGCATTCTGCATCTGCATTTACAGTAGCATCCCCTATTATGTCTGCATCGCATTGAACAAATTGCCTTGTTCTTCCTGTGCGGATTGGTTCATCTCTAAACACAGGGCCAATTTGATATCTTCTAAATGGCAATTTTATATTTGGATTTTCTTTTAATATTCTTGCTAGTTGAAATGTGAATTCGTATCTCAAACCAAGATTTCTTCCCCCCTTGTCTTGCAATCTAAATCTATCTGCAATAGCTTCGTCTTCTTCTTCACTAAGAACATCTGGTTTCATTAATTCGTCAAATTCAACTATAGGCGTCTCAATCGGCATAAAACCATATAATCTATAGTATTTTTCTACAATTCCAACTATCTTTTTTCTTTTCAAAGATTCAGGAGGCAAATAGTCCTGAAATCCTTTCACTGTCCCTATATCTATTTTCATAAAATTCATTAGAAAACAGGTTTTTTATAGTTTTTGAAAGACTTTGATAGATATATTAGGATAATTTTAATAAATTTTTAAGGATGTCATCAATCTCTTTCATATAAAAATCTTCTAAGTGGCTTATTTTAGAGATAAATCTTTTTTTATCAAGGGCTTGTAGTTGAAATATTAAAGCAATGGAATCTTTATCTAATTTATTATTATTGTGTAAGGAAGTTTTTCTAACGCTTCTAAATTAGATGTTAGAGGAATTAATAATGTTAAATCAGTTTTTGTATTGGCTATTATTATTGCTGGGCGAATACCTGATTGCTCTCTGCTTTTTCTTGAAGGAAACTTTACAATTCATAATTCTCCTTTTTCCATTATAAGTTGTTTTTTTCAAAAAAATCAGCAGTATCTTCCGCAGATGCTTCTTCCCACATCTTCATTTCCTCTTTTAATTCGTTATCTTTGTCAGGACTTATATTTTTTTTAATATAATCCACATCAGCTTGAAGTTTAGCTAATTTTATTAATATTTCTCTTGGATTAAATTTTATTTCTTGCTCCATTGTTTATTAAAAGATGAGGAATTTATAAATATTTAGATATGTTCGGGAGAATAAGAGCGAAAGGTGGCTCACGAGATTCACATCTCGGATCCTCCAACACTAAAGTGATTGGAGTGAATCGAACCCATTAGGCTCTTCGATTCCCATAAGAGCGAAAGGTGGGAATCGAACCCACGTCTTCAGCGCCACAAGCTGACATTCTACCTTTAAACTACATTCGCCATACAAAACCTACTAAGGAAAGGTATAAAAATATAACTGAATGAAAACTTATAAGTAGAACAATTTGTTTACTAGAAATGTGGCTGATAAAAAAATAATTAATTATCTAAAAGAGGGAAGAGATAAAGGTTATACTTTTGATAGTTTAAAGCAGCGATTAATTGAATCAGGATTTAACGAGAAAGAAATTGATAAAACAATTAATTATATGCAGGATGAAGGCGGATTTAAGAGTTATTTTCTTGAATATTTAAGAGTGCATTCTGCAATTTTTTTGAGAATAAGCATGGCATTCATGTATCTTTGGTTTGGAATTCAACAGATTATAAATCCACAATTATTTTTAGGTTTTTTACCAAGTTATGCAGAATATTTTCCTTTATCCCCCTTAGCAACAATATATTCAAACGGAGCCTTTGAAATTCTATTTGCAAGTGTTTTATTGCTTGGAATATTTGTCAGGTTTACAGCTTTGATATTGTCATTGCATTTATATGTTATAGGCATATCTCTTGGTTTTAATGGTCTAATGGTAAGAGATGTTGCGTTAGCTACTGCAATCTTCGTCATTTTTTTGAATGGAGAGGATAAATGGTGTTTACCTCGATTGTTGAAGAAGAAAAAATAAGAGGTGTTGCTTAATGAAATTCAAGTTTTATGCATTAAAATTATGTATCGTAATTATCCTAGTTTTTATCATACAATTTATACCAGGTTTTAATAATTTATTTATTTTAGATAAAAATGCAGAATCTGAATTTTGGAGATATTTAACTGCTATATTCCTTCATAGCGGAGTGTTGCATTTATTTTATAATTTATTTGCTCTTGCTCTTTTTGGCAGTATTCTTGAAAAATTAATTGGAAGCTATAAATTTTTAATTATATTCTTTTTATCAGGAATTCTTTCTAATGTTGTTTCACTTAATTTTTATCCAAGTTCACTTGGAGCAAGCGGAGCAATATTTGGAATTATAGGGGCATTGATAATTATTAGACCGATGATGATTGTCTGGGCATTTGGAATGCCAATGCCTATATTTATTGCAGGAATTTTATGGGGCATTGGTGATTTGATAGGGGCTATTGGCTTTATGACTGGCAACCCAATTGATAATACTGGAAATATAGCCCATTTATCTGGAATGTTCTTTGGTTTTATACTTGGTAGATTATTTAAAGGAAGGAAAAGAAAAGCGTCAGTAACTTAAACCTAATTTTTTGCAAATTGAACGATAATTATTTCTTACTGTATGGCCTATTACTGATGGTGGGCATTGATTTAATGGCATTCTTTCAGTAGGATATTCACTAGTTTTAGCGCATTTAAGCATGGTATATTTTAAAATATGTTTTAATAAACTTCTTTTAGATTCTGTTTCAGCAAGAACATTCTCAATATTTATTCCCAAACGCCTTACTTCTTTAACGAATTTTAATTTTTCTTGAGGCACTCTACTTAATACGCTATTTAGTTGTGAAGAGGGAGCTATAAAATGCTCTAAGTCTCCACTTCTGAAATCTTGATATCTTTCTTCAACAGCTTCTTGCTCTAATTTTCTTGATTCGTAATTATCTTCCATTTTCGTATTCCATTCTTCCGCATATATAGTAGTCTCTATAGGTTAAATATTTTGCGTCTAATTGGGCAAGCTCTGTAAATTGCTTTTCATTTACACCATCTCGACTAACTAATAGAAAGAAATTTCTACATTTTGCATATCGTCCCATTTTTTCCCATAAAGGTATAGCTCTATCTATTTTTGATGCTGTAATCATATTTTGACTACTTAGTTTTTCCATATATTTTGAAGAAAATTTGAGTATATAAAGCTTACTATAATGTTACTTTAAAGTAGTCAAATTAATTGATAAATAGACCATTATTCTTTGCACTTATGAATTTTTCGTACATGATATTTATATTTTTTTCACATACAAAGTCATGATGTCTAAATCCACCGCCAAAGCTTTTTGGGATATGCATTAATTCATGAATTATTACTTTATCCTGTTCTATTTTATTTAGTCTTTCAAATCTTTCAAGAAACTCTATTGCATAGAATGCATCGGTTTTCATTGCGTTTTGCATCATTTTTCCTAATGCGTGACATCTAGCTATTGTTCTTCTTGAAGAAGATCCCAAACTCCTCATACATTCTACTCTATCTAATACTATATGGTCCATGTCAAGGGTTAGCGCTATTTCTTCAACTCTTTTTTTTAAATCAGGAGCATCAATATACTTCATATTAGATAAAATAGTGCAGGGTTTAAAATAATTTCTATCACTTAATTTATTTCAATAATTTTATTTTTAGAAGCAGGATTTTTTATTTTTATTAATTTTGCAGAAACATTAAACTCTTTTGCCAGAAGATTAATAAGTTCCATATTAGCTTTGTTGTTTTTCGGAGGAGATTTTATACGTGCTTTATAATTTTTTTCTGATATTTTATCTATTTTTGAAATACTTGAATTTGGAATTGTTTTTACATTAATAATCATTTTGTCACAATTTCAAACCCATCTAAATTTTTCAATTTATACTCTTTACCAACTGCTCTCTTTGTTCTTACATCTATTGCTTTGATAAAGTTCTTTCCTATATCTGAATGTAATCTATATGCGAAATCAAGAGCAGTTGAATTTGGAGGCATTAAATAGCAATCGGGAAGTACATTACCCTTACTATCGGCTAATTTCGCTCCTGCTGGAAATATTGCAATATATTTCAAAATATCAAATATAATCTTATCCATGACTCTTTGAATTCCCGTACCATTGTATTCTTTCATTATTTCTTTAATCTTATCTAATGCGTGTTTTTGTTTTTCTGCAAGTTCTTTTTTAATTTCAAATGTCTTTTCTCCTGGAATATAATATATCAACCCAGATTTGTCAGCTTCTCTTAATGCTAATTCGCCATCAGCAAAACATGGAATAATCGGATAATCAAA
>JBBTAC010000020.1:0-14040 GCA_038044405.1 Nanobdellota archaeon | reverse complement strand
TCAAAATCAATATCTTTCTTTTTAGTTAAATCTTCTGGAACCCTATATTCGACCCATTTTACTTTCTTTTTTTCTATAGTTTCTTTTAAATTCTTTTCATGCTGATTTAATTTAGAATTTCCGCTCTTAACTTCAACAAATATAACTTCATCAATCTTTTTATCATCCATGCCTTTGAATACTATAAAGTCAATTGGTTTTCCTATAAATCTGCATTCTGTCGGCAAATAATCAAAGTCAGGTAAATAAGGTGCTAACTGCTCTGAAAATTGACCCCCTAATACTGCCCTTGATTTCATAATTGCATCTTTTCTATGCCCTGGAATTAATTCTTCCCATTCTTTATGTTTTCGGTAAGCCCCTATCTTTTGACCTATAAAAAAAGCTATAACCAAAGCGATTAGTATAATAATTAAAGTTATTGCTTCTATCATTTTAGTTATTCAATTTTCCAATTTCCCAAGATACTCTTTAATTCTATCAATCGTTTGAGGAATAAGAAATTTCTCAATCTTATTTTCAAATATTTCTGCTAGAGGGGCAAATTCAGAAATACGATATTTATTTTCCTGCTTGTCAATTAACATTGCATCTCGCAATCTCTTTAACTGCCTTCTTATATTGCTCTCTGCTAAACCCTTTACTTCGAGAGAATTTTCTTTCCTTAACGCTTCAACTTTGTCTCTTATTATAAAAGAATTAAGCCATTCTTTCTTTTTTCTAGATTCTTCTAAAATAAGAAATATATCTACAATTATGTCTCTAGAGTCACCTGGCTGTAAAAGCCCAAGACTTAAACAAACTTTTCTAATTAATTCTCTTTTTGAAGAATCATACGGCTTTTCATATTTACGCAGTGTGATTTCACTTAATGGAATTTCTCTTGCCATTTTTCTAGGAGAATAACAATAATTATAAATGTACTGTTTCTTTTTTAAATATGGAATTAGTGTGTTTTCAAGGAAACGACAAACAAAATTGGGCGCAATTAAATGCTGTAATAAATAGAGGCGAATGGGATAACGTTTTAGTTATAAAAGATAAGAATTCAGAAGCTTTTCCCTTAAATGAAAAAGGTAATTTTATAGAAATAGATTCTAATAAACCTTTATTAGAATTAAAAAAAGAAATAATGGAAAGAACGTCTAAATTATTGTCTAAAGATTTTGAAGTTGCATTATCTATTGCATCTGGAACAGGAAAAGAGCATATGGCTTTGATTTCAGCTTTGTTAAGCGTTCCAGTTGGAATTCGTTTGGTAGCATTTACAAAAAAGGGTGTTGAATTTATTAATTAGATTTTAGTATTTGCTTTTGCCTTTTAATTAAATCAGAAGAAGATTGTATTTTATCACCTAATCCATGCAAAATTTTTATTCCCAATCTATTGCAGACTTCTGCTTCAGGAATTTCATGACTAAACCTGTCCCCTCCCTTAGCAAAAATATGAGGCTTTATTCTTTCAAGAGACTTGCACACGCTCTTGTCTTTGTCTATGCTTGGAAAAACTTCATCAACAAACTTTAGAGCTTTAATAATTTCAATTCTTTCACTAAAAGGCATAAATTCATAGCCCTTTTTCAGCTGCGCCTGCTTGTCATTATTTACAATCACAATTAATTTATCACCAAGATTTTTAGCTTTTTGAAGATATTCTACATGACCAATATGTATCGGATCAAAATATCCACTCGCAGCAACAATAATATCTTTTTTCTTATTATCAAACATAAAAATAATTAATTCAAGAAATATAAATATGTTTCTAATAATTTTATTTTTGTTCAAACAAAAATAAACAGCCATTTTACCATCAACGCAGCAATTAATGCAAGCATCAAATAAGTTGAAGTCTTAAATGCGCGCTTAGCAATCTTCTCGCTTCCAGTTATACATAATACGGTTAAATAGAAGAATCTGCCTCCATCAAATATTCCTAAAGGAAGCATATTTACCAAAGCAACACTGATATTTATTAAAACAATCCACCATAACAAATGATAAATGAAAATTCCGATATTTCCAATATTAGATTGATAATATACGAAAGGATCTTTAATCTTGGTTATTAATCCATATAACCACCCCATAACACCGTTTGATTGAGGCGGAATAAATCCAATGCCTAAAAGAGACTTACCATTAAATTCTCCAAGCTCGATATTATATTCTTTTTCTTTATCTTCAAGAATTGAAACTATTTTTATTTTATCTCTCGCATTATATTTATCTAGCTCATTTCTTAATTCATCTAGATTTTTAATTTCAACTCCATTAATTGATTTTATTGCCCCAGATAATTCTGCCCTAAAGGCAGGAGAATCAAGGACAGCAATAACACTAGCTTGATTATTATCTAAAGCTCCAATAAGACCGCCTGTCGAGACAAAATAATTATTGTCATCTCTTAATTTTACTTCTGTAAACTTTGATTTTTCATCTATATAACCTTTTACACTATCCAAAGAATTTATTGTCATATTATTTACCGAAGTTATAGCTGCTAAAGGAATAAAGTCCATAGCATAAGAATTAAAGACAACACCTGCTGGCTGGAATACAGAAGCAAAAAATAGCCAGAATAATAATCCAAAAACAATAGTGCAGAGAATATTCGCAAAAGTCCCAGATCCTAAAATAGATAATTGTGAAAATTTCTTTGCTTTTGCCATGTTTTTCTCGTCAGGTTCTACAAAAGCTGCTAAAAATGGGCCTAGAAAACCAAAGCCTGTTGAATGAATTTTAATTTTATTCAAACGAGCAAAGATACCATGCGCAAATTCGTGAGGAATTGCAATAATAGCGATTATTATTATCCAGTAAGTGAAATAAAATGGGGGCAAGAAATCAAGTTTGAATATTTCTGGAAGATATGGGATAAGGGGGATAATAACTGGAACTTTAAGTGCCTTCGCAATAACTGGAGAAGTTATGTAAAAATATGAAAATTTAGCAAGAAGAAATATCATAGAAATCATCAATGTATAACCGGAAATAATTACAATATATTGCATATAATAAAGAGTTCTAGGAAATGTTTTGCTAGTCCATTCAATAAATTTTATTCCAACTTTTGTTCTATACAAATACAATAAGCCTTCTCTTTTCAGATTAGATTTTTTTTTATATAAAAATAACACAACAGCTAATGTAAATACTATCAAGAATACAATATCGTATATTATAAATCCTATTGCCATTATCCTCTTTTTATTTTCTTCTTACTGGTTTAAATGAATGTCCGTAGCACCTATTGCATCTGACTTTTTTAGCCAGAACTCGAGCAGCTTGCGTTCTAATCTTTTTGTTGCAATCTTTACATACAAATACATTTTGAAACATTCTTTTCTGTGCTACAGGTATTTTTGTTGCCATTTTATAAGACCTTCATTATTGCTTTCTTTCCTTCAATATCCCAATATTCTACCTGTTTTTCAGGAGCAAGATCAGCTTTTAATTCTTCTGAAAATGCAAGATCCATTGTTTCATAACTTTCCAAGTCCATTACAGAAGCAGTATTTTCCGAGACACTCAAAATCTGGCCTTTATGCTTTTCAACCAAAGGAACTTCAAATCTTTGATCTCCAGGTCCAGCTAGAATTTTTTTCTTTCCAGAAAAGATGCTAATTGCTTCTATTCGGCATTTACTAGCCCCATGCTTTCCTGTTTTGCTAATATCATTTGATTTAACGACGTAAGCATCTGCTTCAATTAGAATAGTAGTCCCAGGTTTTGCCTGAGTTGCATCAATCAATCTTAAAACCATAATTCATACAATAAGAAAACGTTTATAAAACTTGCTAATCGATATTTTTTTGTAATTCAATAATATTAGATCAGAAGAATTTTTAAACCACCCTTTTATCTAAATTAAATGGCATCAGATATTGTAGAAAAAAACGACTTATCAGTCATTTCTAACGTTGTACAAAGAAATGACTTTATAGAGATAAAATACACAGGATATGCAAATGGGGATATTTTTGATTCAAATATAGAAGAAGATTTGAAAAAATTAGATAAAAAAGCCAAGCCATTCAAAGTAGTTGTTATTGCAGGGCATGAAACAGTTATCAAGGGATTCGATAATGCCTTGATAGGAAAAGAATTAGGGAAAGATTACGAAATAACTTTGACTCCAAAAGAAGGTTTTGGAGAAAGAAAACGCGAATTAATAAAAACAATTCCATTAAAATCATTTAGCGACCAAAAATTTAGCCCTCATCCTGGAATGGTTCTTACTCTAGATAATTTAATGGCAAAGATTATTGCTGTTTCTGGAGCTCGAGTTATAACAGATTTCAACAATCCATTATCCGGAAAAGAGATAAAGTACAAATTTACAGTTTTAAGAAAATTAATTGAAGAAAAAGAGAAGATGGAAGCATTTTTTGAAATCTATTTTAGATTTATGCCTGAATTCGAGATAAAAGACAAGGTAATTATAAAAGGAAAAAAAGAAATTGAGATATTTATTAAGATGTTCAACAATAACTTTAAAGAATTTTTTGGTAAAGAGATGGAATTTGAAGAGAAAAAAGCAGAAGAAAAGAACGTAAATACAAGTCATTCTGCAAAATAATATACTAGTTCATTGACATAAAAATACTTATAAACAATCTTTCTATTGTTTTATTGATATGGCGGATATATTTATAGAAAAAGATGCGGCTAATGTTCAGCCAATAGATAAAGAGCTTGAATCCCTATTAGAAAAGCACACATCAAATATAAAAGTTATTGGTTGTGGCGGAGGCGGTGGAAACTCTGTTTCTAGAATGAAAGAAATCGGAATAAAAGGATGCGAAATAATAGCTGTGAACACAGATGCCCAAGATTTATTATATTGCAACGTTGATACTAAAATACTAATTGGTCGGGAATTAACACATGGACTCGGCGCTGGAAGTAATCCAAAGATAGGCGAGCAGGCAGCAAGAGAATCAGAGCAAGAAATTAGGAAAAAAATAGGCAGCAGTGAAATGGTGTTTATCACATGCGGTCTTGGCGGAGGCACTGGAACAGGTGCATCTCCAATTGTAGCAGAGATAGCTAAAAAATCAGGAGCGCTCACAATCGGAGTTGTAACGTTGCCTTTTACGGTTGAAGGCCAGAAAAGAATAGAAAATGCTCAATATGGATTGGAAAGATTAGCTTCAATTGTTGATACATTAATAGTAATACCTAATGATAAATTATTGGAGATTGCACCAGAATTGCCTATACACACAGCGTTTAAAGTAGCTGATGAAATATTAACAAATTCTGTAAAAGGCATTACAGAATTAATTACAAAAGCAGGTCTGGTTAATTTAGATTTTGCAGATGTAAAAGCAGTCATGTCCAATGGAGGCGTATCATTAATCGGAATTGGGGAATCAGATGTTGCTGGCAGAGCAAAAGATGCTATAGAGAAGGCAATTAATAATCCTCTTTTGGATGTAGATATAAGCGAGGCAAAAGGCGCTCTTGTAAACATTATTGGAGGCAACGATTTCTCACTTGACGAATATAAGCAAGTCATGGAAATTGTCGGAAGTAAAATTTCAGCAGATGCAAAAATAATTTCAGGAGCGCAAATTTCTCCAGATATGGAAAAAACAATAAAAGTATTATTAATTATTACAGGTGTCAAGAGTTCTCAAATACTTGGCTCTTCAATAGATTTAGACGATAAAGAGGGTTCTGATTTAG
Organism: Nanobdellota archaeon; assembly: GCA_038044405.1. GTDB lineage: Archaea > Nanobdellota > Nanobdellia > Pacearchaeales > GW2011-AR1 > JAUSIK01. The sequence goes on along the minus strand of JBBTAC010000020.1, from coordinate 8,347 downwards.
AAAAAGAATTGGGAATAGATTTTCTGGAGAAATAAGTTAAAACATAATTTTTTAAACTCCTTATTTATATAATAATAATGATAAGCAAATTAAAATCATTTTTATTGCAGTCAAAAAGAGTTTGGCATGTATTGAGAAAGCCAACAGGAGAAGAATTCAAGTCAATTGCTAAAATATCTGCTATAGGAATTCTTGTAATTGGAGCAGCTGGATTTTTAATCTCAGACTTTATGAAAGTTCTTGAAAGGTTTTTCAGTTAGATATAAAATAAATCATAATAATCCTTTTATAGATAAGACCTAATTAATATTAATGGACGGCCAAGACAACTTTGAAATCGATATTAATTGCCCTAAAATACCTGACGAAACAGGTTGGAGTTTAAAGGAAATAGAGAGAAAAATTAGATATCCTCCTCTGGATGTAAGAGTAGAAGAATGTTTAGGAGGAGGATGGATAAGTATTGAAGGCAGAACAGAAAGCGATGTAAAACCTTATTTAGACGAGTATTTAGATAGAGGATATAGAGTGTTATTTAGAGATAATGATTACTGTGGTTTAGGATTTATTCAGGTTAGTCTTATTAAAAACGAAAACCGCAACGCTTAAAAACCTTGTATAAATCTTATAATTAATATCGTACGCACTACATATTTGTGTTATAGATTCTATGAACACAGATCATAATGTAGGAGATAAAATGAAAATAGAACAAGCACTGGAAGAATTAAGAAAACACGAGAAAAGAAAATTCAATCAAAGCGTAGATGTAATCATAAATTTAAAAGGTTTAGATTTAAAGAGAGAGAATATTAATGCAGTTATAACATTGCCTCATAAAATAAAAGATAAAAAGATATGCGGTTTTTTTGATAAAAAGTCAGAATCCGTTGATAGCATAACCAAACCTGAATTTCCTAAATATAAAGATAAAAAAGCATTGAGAAAGTTAATCAAAGAATACGATTTCTTCATTGCATCTGCCCATTTAATGCCGACTGTTGCAGCTACATTTGGAAAAGTTCTAGGTCCTAGTGGAAAAATGCCATCTCCACAATTAGGAATTTTGAACAATGAAAATGATGAAACAATAAAACAAGTATCAGATAGAATAACTAAATCTATAAAAATCAGAGTCAAGGAAGCAAGCATCAAAACAACCATTGGCAACGAAACAATGAAAAATGAACAGATAATAGAAAATTTCAATGCATTTTACAATGGAATAGTGAACGTCTTGCCAACAAAGAGAGACAACATAAAAAATATTATGCTAAAGTTTACAATGACAAAGCCATTAAAATTGGAGGCAAATTAATATGGAAACATTATCGCCTAAACTAGAAGATAAAAAAAAGCTTGTTAAATTATTGTCTGCTAAAATGAAAAAGAGCAAGACAGTATTGATTGCTTCAACTAAAAACCTCCCAAGCTCCCAGTTTCATTCAATTAAAAAGAATTTAAGAGGGAAAGTCGAAATAATGGTTGCAAGAAAGTCAATTGTTGAAAGAGCCATTTCTGCAACTGAAAAAGGAGCTCTGCAAAATTTAAAAGAAAAGATTGGAGCAGATATTGCTTTATTTTTTTCAGATATAGATGCTTTTGAATTATCAGCTTTACTCTCAGATAATCAAACCCCAGCAAAAGCAAAAGCAGGGGAAATTGCTTTAGAAGATATATCTATTGAACCAGGGCCAACAGACATGGTTCCAGGTCCTGCTATTTCAGAATTGTCTTCTGTAGGATTAAAAGTTGCGGTTGAAGGTGGAAAGATTGCGATAAAGCAAGGAGCAGTTGTTGCAAGGAAAGGCGATAAAATAAAAGATAATGTTGCCTCTATTTTAGGAAAATTAAATATTCTGCCTATGACAGTCGGTTTTACACCAATTGCAGCCTACGATTCAGTTTCTGATAAAGTCTACGAAAATATAAAGATAGACAAGAAAGCTATTTTAGAAGAATTAAAGACTCTCATCGGAAAAGCATTTAGTTTTGCAGTTAATATGGGATACACATGCAAAGAAACAGTGTCTTATTTAATTAGAAAAGCTGGTTTAGAAGAAAAAGCTATTGAAAACGTTATTCATAATAAAAATCATAAGGAGGAAGCGTAATGGAATACATCTACGGAGCTTTGCTTTTGCACAAGCTTGGACAGCCAGTCAATGCAGATAACTTGCATAAAGTTATAGTTGCAACAGGCGCACATGTAGACGAATCAAAGGTAAAAACTTTGGTTGCAAGTTTGCACGGTGTCGATATAGCTGCTGAACTTGCAAATGCGAGCTCTTTGTCTGCTGCTCCGTCTAGTGGAGCACAAGTTGAACATAAGAAGGAAGAAAAGAAAGAAGAAAAGCCTTCTGAATCAGCTGCAGGCTTATCAGCATTATTCGGTTAAATTTTTTATTGCTGGTAAGCAAGGTATTTTTTAGCTGCGCATTTGTATTTCAAATAGGACAGGCAACCAAGCCTCGCTTTTCTAAATATTTTTGATGATAATCTTCTGCAGGATAAAATGTCCCTGCTTTTGTAATTTCAGTCGTGACTTTTCTTCCAAGTTTTTTTTCTATAACTCTTTTTGATTTCTCTGCTTCTTTTTTCTGATTTGCATTTTTATAAAAAATAGCTGTTCTATATTGTGTCCCAAAATCAGGACCTTGTCTATTTAATTGGGTTGGATCATGAATCTTCCAAAAAATGTCTAATAAATCTCCATATTTTATTTTATCAGAATTAAAATTAATCTCAATCGCTTCCGCATATCTAGTTTTAGCTGTGCAAACTTGTTTGTAAGTTGGATTTGGATATATTTTTTCATCTCCTCCAATATATCCAACTCTTGTTGAATTAACTCCTTTTATTTTAGAAAAAGCCAATTCAACGTGCCAAAAACATCCTGCTGCAAATATCGCTGTTTCCTGAACCATGAAAATATCATGCTATCTTTATTAATAAATTTAGTGAATGAGTTAAGTTTAAATAAATAAAAAAATCTACGTAAATATGCCGACGTGGGACAATGGTACTCCGCTGGTCTTGAGATGAAAGAATATACAAGCAAACCAGTTTCCTTCGGGATCTCCCGGTTCGATTCCGGGCGTCGGCGTATATAATATGGGAATAAAACAAAAAATAAAAAGAGAATTTGAAGTTGCATTCTCGCTCAAATCACAACCATCATGGTTTAGAATATTAAAATATGCAGTTTTAATATTAATAATATATTTCTTCTGGGGCACAAAGACTCTATGGATAATTCTTGGAATTTTATTTATATTTGCAATATCTTTGCATCTTTGGTATAGATATAAAACAAAAGGCTGGAAAAAAAGTTATGGTTTATGGAAGTCTTCTTAAATATATAGTTCCAATAAAATTCAATCGAGCTTTTATAAAACCATCAAGGCACAGAAAAGCTTATATAGCTCCAAAAATACTCATAAACATGAAAAGCTCTAAAAGTCTATTAAAGAATGTAAATGTAGATGCATTAGAGAGAACGCTTGATAAATGTCTAGCATGGTTCTATGCCTACCCAAGAACAAAAATAGGGCTTACAGATTTAGCAACAAATATTAAATCATCTAAAACTGCTGCAAAGAAGGTTGTTGAAAATTTGATACAAGTAAATTTCCTAAATAGAGATATTATTGGAAAAGCTTGGCTGCTTTCAGCAAATCAGAAACATACCTTTTTTATTGCAAAAAAAATTCCTTATAATCTTAATGCAGTTTACGAATCAGGCGTATTAGAAGAAGTTTATAAAAAAATACCTTCTCTAAGGGCCATTATTTTATTTGGGAGCTATAGATGGGGGACAGATATTGAAGGAAGCGATATAGATATAGCAGTTGAAGTTATAGGAAATCACGACTTGCAGATTATTCAAATGGGAATAATTAAGCAATTAGGATATAGAGAAAATGTTCCAGTTAATATGCATATATTCTCCCGTAATAACATAGACTTAAATCTATTTTCTAATATAGCCAATGGAATTATCTTAGACGGATTTTTAGAGGTTAAAAAATGAATGATAGGATAAAACACGAAGATAAAAAGAATGCGCTTAGTATAATCAATGCAGCAGAAAGAGAAATGCAATTCACTCTCAAGCAGATAGTTACAGAAGAATCAGCCTTTAATATAATAAGAAACATCTATGAAAGCTTTCGTATGCTTGGCGATGCTCAGCTTATTTCTAAGGGAATAGTTTCCAAGGAACATACTACTCAGATAAAAGAGTTAGAGAAAATTAAAGTAGAAACCGAACGCCCAATTAGGCTTATTGATACACTGCGGAAATTGCGCCACAATATTAACTATTATGGATATATTCCTACAAAAGCAGAAGCAGAAGATGCAGTTTCAATAGCAAAGGCATGTTTTAATCCTTTATTAAAGGAAATAAAAAAGAATCTAAATTAACTTCGCCTCAATAATTTTAACATCTTCCACAGGTCTATCACTTCCATCAACTCCAACTTTAGCTATTTTATCAACTACATCCATGCCCTCAACAACTTTTCCAAAGGCAGGATGTTTTGTATCTAAAAAGTTGTTATTTACCAAATTTATGAAAAATTGGCTGCCTCCACTATTTGGACCAGAATTTGCCATAGATATTGTCCCCCTATTATTTTTATTTCCCCCAGAATGTGTAAATTCATCTTTTATTGAATATCCAGGCCCGCCCATACCATTTCCTTGAGGATCTCCTCCTTGAATCATAAATCCATCAATTATTCTATGGAAAATAACCCCATCATAAAATCCTTCCCCAACTAATTTTGCAAAATTGCCCGAAGTTATAGGCATGTCAGCATATAATTCAATTACCATATTACCTTTATTTGTTTCAAGTAAAACCCTTTGGGCGCCTAAATTCTTTATTGTATTTCCCGTCATTTTTGATCCTGTAAAAATTAACACTCCCAGTAAAAGTAGGGTTATAAAAATTACTATTGTTGATTTTTTTACTTGCATAATACTTTTTGGTATTTTAGTATATAAAACTTGTCTTTCAAATGCCCACGACAGCTCACGAGATTCTTATCTCGGATACTTCAACACTTGCATGTTGAAGTGATTTGAACCTGAACACTGGATTAAAATTCTTTCAGAATTATGCTGTCTAGACACAGCAAATGCCCACGACAGGATTTGAACCTGCGACCTAAAGGTTAGGAACCTTTCGCTCTATCCAGGCTGAGCTACGCGGGCATAAGCCCGAAAAGATTTTTGTTGTTTTAAAACTATCTAAAATAAAAATGACAAATTTACAAAGATTTATAATAAAATAACCTTTAAGATAAAAATGAATATAAAATCCATCCTGATTATCCTTCCATTAATTCTAATTAGTTTAGTTAGCGCACAGGAAAACAATTCTAATCAAGGTATATTTAAAGAAATAATTCCATCTGAATTTAAGGTTGGAGACACTCAATTTGCAATAAAAGTAACAAATAATTATAATTATACATTATCAAACATAGTCCCTGTTATAAACGGCAAAGGATTATCAATTTACGATCTCTATCCAATAGATATATTAAAACCAGGAGAAAAAGGATATATTTTAGTTGTGGGAAATTTTAAGGAAGAAGGAAATATAACTCTATCAATAAAATGGGGTTCTGAAACAATTAATCAAGTAGTTAAGGTCGTAAATACAGAAGAATTAGAAAGAATAAAAAAGGCAGAAATAGATAACAAAATTAAACAAGAAATGTTATCAAATTTATCTATGCAATTAATTGATTTAAAGAAATATTATGAATTGCTTGAGGCAATGAAATCCGATAAAAAAGACAATGATTTTGATGTATCGGGAATTTCTTTAGAACAAGCAAGAACTTATTTAAGAGACGCAGAGGCCTATATTTTTGCTAATGATCCAGAAAATGCAAAAGTAAGAATAAGGCTTGCAATAGAAGAAATGAGCTATCAAAAAATAAGAATAGAGACAGCAAAACAAATACCTTCTATAAATAAATTTAAGGAATATGCTATTATTTTTTCAACTATTGCGGGAGCATTAGTAACTTTTTTTGTATTATCAGAGTTATTAAAAAATAAAGGAAAAGATGTTGTTAAGACAATGTATAATGTGGGTTCTAAATTTAAGAAGAAATAATGCAGGAGAGAGGATTCGAACCTCTGAAGGCACTAAGCCACAAGATCTTGAGTCTTGCGCGTTTGACCGCTTCGCTACTCCTGCTCTTAAAACTAAAAATAGCCTATATTAAAAACATTCCCATTAAAGAAAAAAAGAAGACAGCATCCAAGCTTCGCCTCTTGACGGAGACTAACGCAACGGACGTAGTAAGCTTAACTTCTGAGTTCGGAAAGGGATCAGGTGTTTCCCCACTACTATGGCCGTCTTCATTTTTATGATAAAATAAAGGTATTTAAGTTTTGCTATTACTGCAGTTTAAAAGTTAATCGTCATCTTCCCATTCAACTTCAAGAATATCTCCGTTTTCCGCATCTACCTCAACTTCAACTTCGTTGTCTATTTCAACATTATACAATATCTTTTTACCTTCCCTTTCAGATTCAAAATCAGTTACATTTCCTTTGCCTATACGTTCAAGTGCAATTTCTTTGGCCTCTTCTTCTGTAATCAAATTATCTATTTTTCCAAGTTCATCAAAAGAAATTGTATCCTCCCCATATTCATTATCCTCTTCCTGCTCTTCTTTTTCGTAATCATCTGATAAAATAACCTCTGTATGACTCTCTAATTTATTATTAGACTTTAAAGCAGTTATTAAAATACCATTAATCCCAATTAGTAAAATTGCAAATATAACTAAAATTATCTTATCCCTCATTTTTACCATATTAGATTTAAGCACAATAACTATATATAATTTCCGTTTAATCTATCATAATGAAAACAAAATTATCAAAATCACAAGCAGAACAAGAAATAAAAGAATTCTTTGAAAGAACTAAATTTACATCTGAAGAGGTGAGGAAAAAAAAGAGATTAGCAATGAAATTGAATATTAAATTAGGCGATTATAAAAGAAAATTCTGCAAATCTTGTTTAAGCCAATTAAAAGGAAAAACAAGAATTACAAAGAAGTATAAAACAATTGAATGCGAAAAATGCAGATTTAATAATAGGTTTAGAATATAATATTATCCTTTCTTGAACAGAAAGATTCTTAGATTTTTATGGCGCAAGAAAGCTTAAGCTTTCTTGAATTTGCTTATCTCTGGAAGCATATCCGCATGACCTAACAAAGCTGCCCTGCAGCAGTATCTTTCTAATTTAAGCTCTTCTAATATTTTGCTAGTATCTTCTCCAGAATCTAATTTTTTCTTGTATTCTTCCCACAAATGTCCAACTGGCTTTCCACAGCTCCAGCATCTTACCGGTATTATCATGTAAATACTCAAGAAAGATGGTTTTTAAAGTTTGCTTTTTAGCAAACCCTTGCTTTGCTTGCGGTTTTTATCGCGTAAATATTTCGCAAAGTCTTTCTTGTACTTGTTTTATCTTTTCCATTTTTAGTTTTCCGACTTTGTAAGAAACTGTTGAGCTTTCGGCAGTTGTAATAATTGAACACATAATAAAACTATCGTGCTTCAAAAATCCTGATGAAAAATCACTTTTCGTCAAGTTAATTAAATCTTCATCTTCTCTTTGAACTGTAGTAATTTGAGCCAATATAATATTTTGCCCTCTAAGTGTTGCAATAACTAAAGCAGGTCTTTTTTTAGTTGTTGAGGAGTTTGTATATGGAAAAGGCAATACAACAATATCTCCTTTTACAAATCTTTCCATGCTTCTTCATCCTCTTTGGAAAGCCAATTCTTTGCTAAAACTTTTTCACTTGCTAGCATTGCCATCATCGCGTCAGTTATTTTTTCTTTTTTCATTGGTCTTAATTCAACGCGGTCATCATAAGCAACGATATTAATTTTGGCTCCTTCTTCAAAGCCAGCTTTCGCTCTAACTGCTGAAGGTATACTTATTTGTCCTTTGCTTGTTATTCTCACTGTCCTTATTTCTTTAATTTCTTCCTGCATTTTATATTTTCTTAATAGTAAGATAAGTAAGAAATATATAAATCTTTGTCTTTAATGAGCTGTAAAATTAAACTTTCCTAGATAAAGAGTCTTGGAAGAAAAACCCAAAGACAAGAATTGCACAAAATGTCTGTTGATTTACAAAAAGCCCTTACAATCAACTCAAAATGCGCCACCCTTGTTGCTAGGTAGGGTGTCAACATCGGTGAAAAATAACTTTTATTCTTGCTTCTGGAAAACGACGAGTGTTGTTTTTTATAGGGAAAAGTGAAAACATGCGAGATAGGTGGGATCATGAAAA
>JBBTAC010000019.1:0-33616 GCA_038044405.1 Nanobdellota archaeon | reverse complement strand
TAATTATTAGAATAGAGTCTTTTATTGGGGCCTCTACCTTTGTTGGCTCTTTTTTAGGTTTTTGTATCTTTCTTTTTATTATTGCAGATTTATCTTCTAATTGGGATATTTGAGGGCTGCCTGGTTTTTCTATTGTTGTTAATTCTTTTGCAGTTAACCTTTGTTTTACTTCTTTTTCTGTTGTTAGCTTTGCGTCTCCTATTGGAAGATATTCTTTTACTGTCATTTTTTAATAGAATCGGAAGGGTTTTAAAATATATAGATTTATAGATAGTGATATTATAATATGAAAAATATAAGATTTGCTAATTTTGCTGTTTTTATAATATTTTTTGGAATCGCTTTAATTGAGGCTTTGCAAAATAATAATTGGATTGAAGCACTGCTTTTCTTTGCTTTGGGGTTGTTATCTCTTTGGGTTGATTTTAAATCTCAATAATCCTGCCGTTTTTGCCAACATTAAACACGCGAGTTGAGCCAATTTTTTCTTCTATTCCTGCACCTTCATGAATATGGCCATGCAGTAAAATGTTTGGTTTAAATTTTTTTATCGCGCTTGTAATTGCCTTGCTTCCTGGGATGCCTGAAAATTCCGATTTGCTTTGAGAAGCGTGCATATGCGTCACCATTATCTTTTTTTCAATGCCTTTTAATCCCGAATGGGCCTTTTCTAATGTTTCGAGTATTTCTTTTTCTGTTGTTACACCTGGACCTGGACCTATTGCTCCGCCTGCTCCGAAAAATCCTACGTCTTGGTATTGTACAGAATAGCCATGAATGTTTCTTACACCATAAATACTTGCAAGAAAATCAGTAGTTGCGAAAGAATCCCAATTTCCAGGAATTATTATTACTCTTTTTTCTTTATCTTTGAATGGCTTGATTATATCTTTTGTTTCTACAAAACCCATTATATCTCCGCAGAGTACCACTAAGTCAACATTTTCTTTTTCAGCTTTTTCAGCTAATTTTTTTATCTGCTTTGAATCTCCGTGGATATCAGATGCGGCTAATATTCTCATAATTTTTTATAGAATGGATAAGTTAAAAGTCTTTTGGTAACCTCCTTAAAATTTAGCAAGAGATAAAAAGGATGAAATTTTATTTAATATATGAAAAAAGGAATTAAGATTTTAGTTGCAATATTGATTGTTTTTATATTGGGAATTTTAGTTTATTTTTTTATTAATGAAAGAAATTCCGAGAGTAATTTTAATAGTAATAGCGGTAGTAATGAAGGAAAAAAAATGCTTAATCCTGCAGAGGGTTTGACTCTTGAGGAAGCTGTTGCTAAATTTGATGAAAACTTCGTTTATTATTTACTTTATAATATTGGAGCTAGTGATTTGCATTCTCCGCCTTTTAGCTCTGCAGTTCCCCAAATTAAATTTTATATTAATGACGATATTTACAATGCTGAAATTATTGACGGGCAAATAAAAGTCAACGAAGGGGAAATTGAAGGAGAGGATATTATTATTAGGACAACTACGGAAGAAGCGGTTAAGATGGTAGTTGATCAAAATTATGTTGCTAATTCTTTCAGCAACGGATTGTCTAGCATAGAACTTGTTGCAGGAAAATTGGAATTAGCTTCTAAAGGGTATTTGAAGATTTATGATAGATTAAATAGCTAATCATAAATTCATCTTTATATTTTCAATGTTTTCTGCTATTCCTTGGCCCTTTTTTGTTAATTTGATTAGCTTTATTCTTCCCTTTTTTTCAAACATGACTAGACCTAATCTTTCTAGACTTTGCAAGATTTTAACAGCGTGACTATATGTACAATCGACTTCCTTGGCTAAAATACTGCCATATCTTGCTCTGCTTATTCTTTTTAAGGCAACAAGCATCAATGCAGGTTTTCTTCTAAAAAATATGTCAAAATTTTCTTTTATTTCCATGATATATGTTTTGTAAACTATATATCACACCATATTATAGCTTTTTAAAGTTTTCTCACGATTTGTCATTTTTGAAAGTAGCGAAACACTACTTGTTAAACACAACATAAATTATTTTTCAATATATATTTAGTATTCTATAAAATTAACCTGACCAAATTCTTATTTCGTATAAATCTTCTACTGCGTTTGAATTTTTAACCTTTGTAAATATCATATAACGAGAATCAAATATGCTTGCTTCTAGCCCAATTGGATTTACTTCAGTTGCCTTTATTAATTGAGGAACAAGTTCTTTCGCTTCTTGATTATTAGAAGCTATATTTGTTTCTACTAAAATTTTAATAATTTCATCTAAAGTTTTGATGGTTTTGCTGCCGCATATTCCCATTGCTTTCCTTTTAAAGCGTCTGCCTCCGTCTCTGGCTAAATACCTTCTTTGCTGTTCAGAAGTCATAAAATAGTTTTTTTCTTGTTTTCCTGCTCTTGAAAACAATTCATGCAGAAAATATTCTGCAGATTCAGAATTCATTTCTTTCATTATTTATAGTCGAGACATTCTTCGTTTATAAAGTTTTTGTTTGTTCGTTACTTTATAGTTATAATAATTATGTAGAATATAATTTTCCTATAAATTTGCCAGCGCCTTCAATGTGCGAGATTCTTGCTTTGAGAAAAATTCCCCTCAATGTTGAATCTAATCTTGCGCCAAGCTCTTGAAAGATTGTTTTTAATTTGAAATACAGCTCCTTGCCCTTTTTGTCAAAGTCAGTCATTATGCAGAATCGGTCTTTTTTATCGGTTTGCTGAATTATTTGTTCTGCCCTTTCTTTTATTGAAACAGCGTTTTGGTGAATTGCGTAGACTTTTTCGAAGCCAAGTGATTTTAATGAATCTATATCTTTATTTCCTTCCACTATTATTACATAATTCTTGTATTTTTCTATATCTGCTTTTAAGTTTTGGTTTAGTTTCATTTTATTTATTGTTTTAATTTGAACTATTTCAAATCTCAATGGCCCCGACGGGATTTGAACCCGCGACACCTGGATTTCTCGATTGCTATGCAATCGTGATCCCTCAAACATCACTGAAACAGGATGTTCTAGGTTAAGAGTCCAGTGCTCTACCAGACTGAGCTACGAGGCCTTAACTAAGAGAAGATAATGCGTTTAAAAAGGTTTATGGAGGGCTTTGATAAATTGTAGTTACTTGTATACTCTCCACGTGTTTGTACATTTAACGCACTTATAGAATTTTGTTTCTGCTTCATCAGCAGCTCTTGTTTGAGATGTCCAAAAGAAGGCTTTTTTGTTTTTGCATTTTGGGCAGACTATATCGACGATGGGATTAGGATTGTCTTGGTTTTCTTTTACTATTGCTATTGTTTCTTTTCTCTCTATTTTTTCTGATGCTTCTATCTTAGGCTTCTTTTTAGGTTTATATCCGCAATTAATACATGAAGCTTTATCTTTTTCAACAGTTATCATACTTCCGCATTTTTGGCAAAATTCCATTTGCAAGTTAGGAATTCAGAGTATTTTAAATCTTTGGTTTTATGAAAACGGAGTTAAATTTTTAAAATAGGATTTTATTTATTTTTTATCTGCAAAATCCTCTTTGATTTGGAGACCTAAATAGCTCAAAAAAGATCAATTTTATCCAGCCAAGAAGAGGTATTCTGATTGCAGCTTTTCCAATTATAGCATCTTTCGATATATTTTTTTCTATTTCTAATTGATCGAAATTATGATCTCCTTTTGTTGACAGGGGGGATGAGGTTATTAGTCTATGTATTATGGGATGTTCTGTTGGAGCTGTAAAGATTATTACGTCTCCAATTTTATAATCTTTTTTTCCAATTACAAAAATTATATCCCCTTTATTCAATCCGTTTTTAAAACTGAATGATTCAAATTCGGATTTTTGTATATCTTTTCCATTATACCATTCGCTATTTTTATTCCACCATTCTTCAAAATTTGATTCGTGATACATTGAGCACGATTCTATAACTACCAATGGAAGGGGGGAACCTGTTAATAATGAAAGAACAGGGAAAAAGATAAATTTTATGAAGACTATAATTAGAATTACTGAGACAATCCAGGACTGCCAAGTATCTTTTTTAAGAAAATTCCAGAACTTTTTTATTTGATTCATTTTTATATTAATAAATAAGTGTTTTTAAATTATCTTATAAAATTAAAATAGATAATGGTGCCATCCACAATTAATCCTAAAATACCTATTAGCAATAAGATATAGTTTAATAATTTTGAAAGTGGTTTTTTATTTTTAAAAGAGTGAAAAGCTATTAATGTAATTATTATAAATGCTATAAAACCAAAAATATCATAGAATTCTGGTTTGTTTAGAAGTGTTAATGACATTGATATTCAAAGTCGTTTTATTTTATAAGTTTATGTTACTGTATGCATCGGCCGGGAATTGAACCCGGGCGGCCACCTTGGGAAGGTGGAATCATGCCGTTAGATCACCGATGCTTAATTTTTTTATTAATTCAGCATTATTAATTCTTTGCTAATTTTTCTGCTGTCAAGAATGTTAACAAAGGAGTAATTATCATTTGAAGTATTGGAGTTAAGCCAACATTAATTAGCGGAATTATCGGCATTGATGGATTGTAAGAGAAACGATTTGTATATTGAGCATATAATTCAAATCCAATGGATATTATTGTTCCACAAATAACTGATAAAATCATACTTTTCTTTTTATTAATTGTCCATGATAGGGATTTGTTTATCCCAGAGATTATAATGAATATTGCAAGTATCATTATTATGTCGCCTGCTGACGCTTGTAATATTCTTGGAACATATTGGCTTGCTGACATATCCGTAATTGTTTTGTATAGTAAAGAATGAGAAACTTCCCATGCTAGATTGAAGAGAAATGCAAAGATAATTATGAAAATAATTTTGTTAAGTATGCGCATGCTTTTTTATAATGAATAATGCTTATAAAGATTTATAAAGAAGATTTAAAAAATCTCAAGAACAAGGTTCTTGATGGCCATCAAGATTTTATGGTTAAGAAAATCTTGAGGTCTTCAAGCAAAGCAAGGGTTTGCTAAAGCAAACTTTATAAACGGAATTATATCTTTATTTTCGCGATCGTGTAGCTCAGCCTGGTAGAGCACTGCTCTGATAAGGCAGGGGTCCTCGGTTCAAATCCGAGCACGATCATAAATCTGATTTGAACATACACGCAGAACTTTGCTCTGATAAAATATTACTCTTAATTCCCAAATTAATTATTGCTGATAAGCAAGGAATTCTACGAGAAGTTTATTGTTGTCTATTGATAGACTTTGCAGAGGAAGATTAACTGGAAGACTATTGACATAAACTTTTTTGTTGCCTATCGCTTTTATTTCATATCCCGACTCTAGTTTTGATATGAAGACATCTTGAGGCGATTGTATTCCTGGAATATTTAATTCGTAGATTACCTTGTCGTTTATTCTTTTGACTTTTGCTTCTGCTTTTGCTCTTGGCATTGAAGACATTTTATCTATTTGTTCTTGAGTAATTTGATTCTTGAATGTTCTTTCTTTAGGTTTTTTAGTTTGAGCTGCTTCTGCAACAGGACCTATTTTAATTTTTATGCCGTTTGGAAAACTTCTTATTTCTGCTCTGTCGACTTTTCCAAATTCTTTGTCTAATTGATTGAATTGCTTGTCAAGATTTTTCATTAACGAGTTAACTAAAGAGCCGATTATTCTATCTGTAAAGCCCATTTCCATAGGCATGCCTAACTCTTCCCCTTTTCCTAGTAAACCATAATCTTTGAAGTTTTTTTCTTCATTCGATATATTAGAACCACAATAAGGGCAGAAAGAGTATTTGCCTTTTATTTTTGAGCGACAGTTCTCACACTTGATAGATTTTTTCTTAAAAAACATATTCTATCGAGGATTTTTGAGCTTTTAAATGTTTTGTGATGTCAAAGTGTCTGACAAACCACGCACTTCCGTGCGTGGGACGCTGATAATTTTATTATCGTCTGGAGAAGCGAAATATTTAAATATCCGAGTATACACGGAGAGGTATACATTTTGAGATATAAAATGAAGGAAAAAAAAATTAATTTAATGAGCCGTTACACTCCTACTGAAGTAGCCTTGCAAATATCAATTCCTCTATTGGGGATAATTTGTTTGGGAATTTATGAGAGCTATTTTAGAGATTATAATAATAGTAACCCTAGTAAGACAATCCAAATAAAATCACTTGAAGATAAAGATAATATTAAAGGATATGATACAGTTATTTTAGAAGATGGAAGAGAATTTAAAATTGAAAATAGAGATGGCAAATTATCTTTATTAGAACGCCCATTGTATAAAACATTGGAGTTGGAGGAGAAAGTAAGATGACAGATATATTTGACGCGAAAATTTTATGCAAGAGTTGTAATATAGAAATGAAACCAGGAATTATGGAAAAGTCTGGAGTTGAACTTAGAGTTGTTAAGTGTTCTAGTTGTGGAGATAGAATTGTTCATCCTGCCGACCTTAATTGTTTAGAGCAGTATAAGGATTTGAAAGGGAAGACTTATAGTGTTAAATTAAGAGTAGTTGGGAATAGCCATGCTATTAGTATACCTAAAGAGATTATTAATTTTATGAATGATATGCATAAAACGGCAAAAAAAGAAATGGATGATTTTGTTAAATTATGTTTTGAAGATTTTGATAAGTTGAGTGTTAAATTTAGGGATGAAGACGAGGAGGATGACTTATGAAGAAATATGATGATGTTAAGTTGAAGGTTGTTGAAGCTTTGCAGGATGATGTTTATAGAGGCATAGCTAGAATCGACCCTAATTTAATGCGATTGCTTGGATTGAACAGAGGAGATTTGATTTCTATTACTGGCGCAAGAGAGACAGTTGCTATTGTTGATAGAGCTTATCCAGCAGATGTTGGCGAGAAAATAATTAGAATAGATAATTTGATAAGAAAAAATTCTAGAACAGGTGTTGGTGAACAGGTTAAAGTCAAAAAGGTTAATGCAATTCCTGCAAAAAAAGTTTCTATTGCACCTGCACAGAAAGGTTTGATGATTAATGCTGATCCCGAAATATTTAAGAATGGATTGCTTGGAAGAGTTGTTATGAAGGGAGATGTAATAGCTTTAGGAGGAGTACAAAGAAGAAGAGATTTGATGGGAGATAATTTTCCAGATATTTTTGGAGATTTGCAGGACTTTTTTGGCGGGAACTTTGGGTTTGCAGGATTTCAGCAAATGAAATTTATGGTTATTTCAACTGCACCGAGTCAGCCGTGTATAATTAATGAGTATACTGAGATTACATTGAATCCAAAGGCAGTTGATGTTGCTGAGGAAATTGTCAGCGATGTTGCTTATGAGGATGTTGGAGGATTAGAAGAGGAAGTAAGAAAAGTTCGAGAGATGGTCGAGCTGCCTTTGAAGCATCCTGAAATATTCGACAAGTTAGGGATAGAACCTCCTAAAGGAGTTATTTTGCATGGCCCTCCTGGAACAGGAAAGACTTTATTGGCTAAGGCAGTTGCTAACGAAACCGATGCTCATTTTATTTTGTTAAATGGTCCTGAAAGCATGAGCAAGTTTTACGGAGAAAGTGAAAAGAAAATTAGAGATATTTTTGAAGAGGCTGAAAAAAACGCTCCGACTATTATTTTTATTGACGAGATAGATGCGATTGCTCCAAAGAGAGAAGATGTTCAGGGCGAAGTCGAGAGAAGAGTAGTTTCGCAGTTATTAACAATGATGGATGGTTTGAAGTCTAGAGGAAAAGTTGTTGTTATTGCTGCAACTAATAGACTTAATTCTATTGATCCTGCTTTGAGAAGACCTGGAAGATTTGATCGAGAAATCGCGATTTCAGTTCCTGATAAATTTGGAAGACTCAATATTTTAAAAATTCATACTAGAAGCATGCCTCTACATAAAAATGTAAACTTAGAAATTTTGGCTGGAAAAACACACGGATTTGTTGGAGCTGATTTAAGTGCATTAACTAAAGAAGCTGCTATGAATGTTCTTAGAAAGATTTTGCCTGAGCTTAAATTACAAGATAATGAGCCGATTCCCCAAGAGGTTTTAGATAAAATAATAATTAGAGCAGAAGATTTTGAGGATGCATTGAAAGTAGTCAGACCAAGTGCGATGAGAGAAGTTTTAGTTGAGACACCCAATATTACTTGGAATGATATTGGGGGATTGGAGCATGTTAAACAATCTTTGAAAGAGGCAATTGAATGGCCAATTACCTATAGTAATAGTTTCAAGAATCTGGGTATTAAAGCACCTAAGGGGATTTTGCTTTATGGCCCTCCTGGAACAGGAAAGACTTTATTGGCTAAGGCAGTTGCTAAGGAATGTGAAGCAAATTTCATACAAGTAAAAGGACCCTCTTTATTGAGTATGTGGGTTGGAAAATCTGAAGAAGGTGTTCGAAAGGTTTTTGAAAGAGCTAGACAAGTTGCACCTTGCATAATATTTTTTGATGAGATAGATGCATTAGCGGGAAAGAGAGGATACGATAACGGGCAGAAAGCGACTGAAAGAGTTTTGAATCAGTTATTAGCTGAAATGGACGGTTTAGAAGAGATTAAGGGCGTTACTGTTGTCGCTGCAACTAATAGACCTGATATGCTTGACTCTGCACTATTGCGTTCTGGCAGATTTGATAGAATAATTTTAGTTGATGTACCTGATGCATTAAGTAGAAAGAAAATATTCCAAGTACATACTAAGAATATGCCTCTTGCTGATGATGTTGAGATGGACGAGCTTGTTAATATGACTGATGGTTTTGTCGGTGCAGATATAGAAGGATTAGCAAGAGAAGCTGCAATGAATGCATTGAGAAAAGACATAAATTCAAAAATTGTAAAGAGACTTGATTTTGAAGAAGCATTTAAGAGAATTAAGCCGAGTGTGTCAAATGATACTGCTAAGAGATATAAGAAGCTTGAGGAATATTATGCAAAGAGCGCAAAGGCGGGTGTTGAAGTTGGGCCATTTTACACTGGTTAAAGATTTAACAATAGTCTAGACAAATAAAATCTGTAAGGAGGTATTTTTGAAATGAATTGTGATAATGGAATTTGTATGTCAAGAGGTTTTCCAACTCGAGAAGAGAGAATTGATTCTCTTAAGAGATACAAGGAAGCTTTAGATAACGAGTCAAAGGGAGTTGCAGAGAGAATCGCTGAACTTTCTGAAACTGACGAAGACGACGCTTGAGACTTAAAACTAAAATTGCTTTTTTCTTTTTTTCTTTTTTTACAACAAAGTTTATATAATATCTTTTTTTATTTTTGTTATGCTTGACCTTGAAATTAGAGATTTTTTGAGAAAGGCGCATATAGGCGACCGCGTTAAAGTAGGATTTGAAGATGGTGTTTTTGATAGACGCTTTAAAGAATGTGAGGGATATGTTTCTAAATTGACTAACCATACAATTGGTTTGAGCTTTGATTTATCGGTTGAACGATCTGATAAGGAAATACTTCTTTGTTCAATTTATGATTATCAATTTATGGATTATAGCTTGAAAAGATTTAGATCATCTATTTAAGCTGTTGTAATTATCTTTTCTTTTTCAGTTACTAAAACTGTGTGTTCTGCTTGAGCTACTTTGGCTCCTGATTTTTCAATTAATTGGCCGTAGTGATGTAATAACCCAGATGATTCAATCTGTCTTAATGCTAGTAGTCCTCGCGTGCCGAATTTTTTGTAAATCCATCTTGAGCAAAATGGCAGTGTTTTATAATTTTCTTCTATAAAATGCAATACTTCACGGGCGAAACTATCGCGGACATTTCCTTCTTTTTCCATTCTGTAAATGCCTGATGGTTTGCCTTCTTTTACTGCACCAGAGCCAGAAAGAAGAGTTGTAAATGGTTCTACAGCGTAAACCCCAGAAGGTATTTCTATTTCCTGTGAATTGTCAAAGTTTGGAATTGTCAAACCTGAATGTAAAAGATATTGATCTATCGAATGTCCGGATAGATTTCTGATTGGTTGGACGTTGTGCTTTTTACATGTATCCTCTATTTCAGCGCCTATTTCCCTTATTTTTATATTCATTGCAAATTTTTTTAATGCATTGTCTCTAGCTTCTTCAGCAGCTTTTATTAGATTTTTATTTTCTTGTGAATTATCTAAATCTATCGAAAGGGCTGTGTCTGCTATGTTTCCATCTATATGGATTCCTATATCCACTTTTAGCAGTCCATGAGCTATTGTTTCATCATTATATGAAGGGGTTGAGTGAGCCGCTATTTCATTAATGGATAAATTTACAGGAAATGCAGGATGGGCTTTTAGATGGATAATCTTTTCTTCAATTTTATTTGCTATTTCTAAAAGTTTCATATCTTTTTTTATTATTGTTTTTGCATATTCTACAACTTCTTTTGCAATTTTTCCGGCTTTAACTAAGATTTCTCTTTCTTCGTTTTCCATTTTCCATCTTGATTTTTTAACTTTATAAACATATACACGATTATTGCAGTTATTAAAATTATTAATAAAGTTAGACCTATTGCATTATACATCGCTCTTTGTCTGATGGACTTATTTTTTTCTGCTTTTTGTTCTTTTAGGTTTGTATTAATTGTATTTGCTTCTTCTTGATTTTTTAGATCAGTATTAATAATATTTTCTTCTTCTTTTGAAGTTTTATTCTCTGTTTGTGTTTTATTATTTAATTCAATAGAAGAACCGCCGCCTCCTGAACTAGAACTAGTCGTACTTGATGGTTGCTGTTCTTGGTTATCCACTTTAACCACTACATCGCTTCTCTCGGAAGGGCTTAGAGACTTTTCTGATATTGTTACAATTGCTATCGAAATAAGAATTAGAGATATAAAAAATATGATTGATATTTTCATGTTTTAATGAACAAGATATTATTTAATTGCTTGCTTCTTTTTGAGGAATATAACAATAAGGATAACTATAATGATTATAATAAAAAGCGCGATTATTATGGCTACAACTTTGGTATTTACTTTTTGTTTTTCAACTGTTTTTACTGTTTCTACAGAAGATTCTTCGCCAACTATAACAGGAAAATCAACCACATAACCCTTGTTTAGCTGTACGGTTGCTATTTCTTTTTCAGGGATTGAAGTTACAGAGAGTTTTACTTGGTATGATTCACCAATAGATGCTGATTGCGGGATTGATATCCTTAATACAATTTTTTTATTGTCTTCTACTAATGTTCCTGGAGATAATGTAAATTCTTTGTCGCCTATTATTTCTGCTATTTCTGAACCTTCAATTAAAGAGGCAATTGCTTTTATACTTGTTTTCTCTTCTGTTCCATGAACTAAAACAAACTCTACATTTTTTGTTTCACCTGGCTGCATTTTTAGAGGATTTGAATTTTCATATTGCGAATTTACTCCCCATGCAAAAACATTTGTTGATATTAAAATAGCCAAAATTGCAAAAGTTGTTATTATATTCCTACTATCCATGCGCTACCTCCTGTTGCAGAATAAAATTGTGTGCTTATTCCTTCTGGGACCGAAGTTATGCAATACGTTATGTCGGCCGCATTAGAACCAGACGGACCTCTTGGCAGAGATGCAGAGGATATTGCTGTTGCTGTCCCATGAACTAAAGAAATGCCTGTTGTGCAGACTGTCGCTGCACCTGCAGGGCCTGTCGCTTTAAAATTAGCTGCAGGAATTATTTCTGCTGGAGTTGTTTCTCCTTGAAGATTAACTGCAGTAATTTGTATATCTCCATTTGCAGGAGCTACAAAATTGCCATTGTTTGTTATTATTGTTGGAGAAGTTGATGTTATATTACCATCACCTTGCGCAACAGTTGGAAAACCAATTATTGCAGGCGTTATTGAAATATCTCTCAATAAGTTTACTGTGAATGTTGCCGTGTTGTCTGATGCTATATTGCTTGATTGGTCTTGGACGCTGACTTCTGCATTCCATACTCCGCTTGCATCATAGTATTGCATATTAATTGTGCAACTGTAAGTTTTTCTTTGGCCAGCCTGTGATTGCATTGAACAAGGGGCTGTTCTTGTTTGCTCCCCTGCTTTTGTAAATGATGCGGATGCAGTTGAGTCTACAAGATCTGCAGCGCCATTTCTATCTCTTGCTACAAAAGTGAATGTTACTCCTGCTGTTGATGGGGCAGGATTTAGATTTACAGCACTTATTGACGGAACTGTGTCGATTATTGGCACTACATTTCCGACTTGCAACCTAACGTCTGTTGGTTGCTGTGGAGCTAATTGAACATTTTTCTCGAACCATTCATTGATTCTATCAAAAAAACTGGCATTTACAAATGGCAGTAAGATAAACAAAATTACTAAAAATGCAACGCCTCTTTTCATATTAAATTTAGGAGTCAGAGTTTTATAAAGATTTGCAAAGCAAATTTTTCTTTATAGAACTATTTCCTTAATCTTCTGTCTTTTGGAACATAATTGAATATTCTTTCTCCATTTGACTTTCCAGAGCCTATTAAGTCGCCTTTATATTGGATTATTATATTGCCTTTTTCTGTCTGGATTTCTAAGTCTTTACCTCTAAGCCAATCATATAATTGAGATTCGTTAATTTCCACGATATTCTTATTTATTTGATCTTTTAGAAGATGAGCTGCGTCTAGAGAGAGTCTTAAATCTCTTTCTTTTTCTTTCTTTATTAGATAAATGCCTATTGATTCGACATTTGTTAATTGGGCAATTAGAATTATTTCGTCTTTTGATAAAGAGCCTGAAAATCCCCTTATTCTTTCTTTTCCTGATTCTATTAAAAGGTAAGGCAGTTTTTCTATTCCAAATTGTTCATTAAGATTTGCGGTTATTCTTTTTTTTTCACTTGAACGGATAAAACGGATATTCATTTTGTAATTTCCCCCACAATATATTTACATCCTGTTTGACCTGTTTTAGCTTTATGAGTTTTATTTTTTTCAATATAAATACTATCACCTCTTTTTAACGTAAATTCTTTACCATCTATTTTTATCGAGATATCTCCTGAGATTATTATTATTTTTGTATCCCATTCATGGCTGTGTTTTTCATATGACCTATTTGGTTTATCTTCCCATGTGTATACTTCTTTAAATTCTTTTTTTAGTTTATTTATAATATCTTGCTCTTTCATTCAACTTCCTCCATTAAAGTTAATTTAGCCAGGAAAAAGCCTTCACTATCATTATCCTGCGGGTAAATACGACAGGCTTTTTTAATTTCTGGATTGAATTGTTCATCTTTCCAATTTTCTAGACCTGGTCTGCATTTTAATGGTAAAGAGATTGATTCTATTTTTACTGGAAAATTCTTTAATGCAAAATTAACTACTGATTCATTTTCTTCTGGGGCATGAGTGCAGGTAGAATAAATTAATGTACCCTCTTTTTTTAGACATTTTAATGCGAACGCTATAAACTTCTTTTGCTGTCTGGATAAACCCTCTATGATATTATAATTCCACATTTGAAATGTTTTCTGGCTTGAACGAAGAGTGCCCTCACCAGAACAAGGCGCATCTAATAATATTTTGTCAAATTTTATATTTTCTTTTGCTAGTCTCGAACATAATGCAATTGCATCTTTTCTTGACACTAGAGAATTTGTTACACCGCATCTTTCTAAATTTGAAGAAAGTATTTTTATTCTATTTAATTTTAAATCATTGGCAATAAGGGTTCCTTTATTCTGCATTCTTGCTGCGATTTGTGTTGTTTTTGAACCTGGAGATGCAAATAAATCCAGGACTAATTCTTCAGGTTGAGGATTTAACACGAGTACAGGAAGCATTGAAGATATTTCTTGAATATAATAATAACCCAGTATGTGTTCTATTGAATTTCCTAATTCTCCAGGTTTTAAATTGGACTCGATTAATATTATTTCGGGATAACTTTGAAATGGCTGCGAGATAGTCCATTTTTTTTGCAGACGAGCAAATAGTTCTTCATGAGATATTTTTAGAGTGTTGCAACGAATGAAATTTCTTGGAGATGTATGGATTATACTATTGAATTTATCGAAGTCTTCTTTTTCAGGCATTAATTTTTCTAACCTTTGCTTGAATAGTGGTTTTAATTCTGGTTTCATTTAATTTGGAACTTTAAAGGGATTATATGTGTTGCGGTTTCCTTGGGAACCAATGTGTTTAAGATTGATATTTTGGAAAACCCATCTTCTAATTGCTTATGATATAAATTTATAAAGCATATTCGTTTTATTTATTTATGGTATGGGATGATTCAGCATTTTCTTTGGAGAGAACTATTTTGGCTAATGAAAGGACATTACTTGCATATATAAGAACTGCTTTTTCTTCATTATTAGTTGCTATTCTTCTTCTTAAGTTTTTGGAAAATGGGATTACTGATTACTTGGGAACAGGATTTCTTATTTTGTCTTTGATAATTATTGCGTTAGGAGTTATTTATTATTTTATGAGAAAGAAAACGCTTTTGGTCACTTTCAATTCTTTGACCAAAAGAAAATAGCCACAATTGTTTTGAGGCGCGAAGCGCCGACGCGCCCGGCATCTTGATTTTATTTGTTATTTATTGCTTGAAAAGAACGGTTAATGGATATTAGACGAAATCTCTTTTTGCGAATTTGCTCATTCTTTACGCTTAAACCACCGAAGAAAACACTCAAATCCAAGTTAACGATGTTTAAGCGAAATTGTCAGAAATAATAAGGTTAAAATTTGTTGCCGTCGCCCATCATAGATACGAGAATTGCCTGCGTTCCTTCTGGACAGATAGTCTGCTTACGCAGAATATAAAAATGAGAAAAATTAGTATTTAATTATGGAAAATAGAGACTTTAAAGAAAGTCTTTTGAAAGATAAGAAGAAGAAATTTAAAATGGCTGTTATGGAAGCAGCCGATAGACTTGGAGTTAGACAACCTGTGGTAAAGTTTTGGGAGTGTCCTTATCAACCATATAATCCTGATGAAATAGCACATTGTCACCATGAAATGTTTATGATCTGTATTTCTGAGAGAAGGCTTGATCAACGTACAGATGAAGACATTATAGAAACTGCCACACATGAAGTTACTCATCTTAAGCATCCAGATCATAGCTCTTCTTTTCATAACACGCATCAAAACTTAATGGCTTCTTCATGGCGTCCGCCTAGTGGTGTAGGAATTACTGCTTTTAGTGAAGCAGATTTACAAAGATCAATTTCTAAATCTAAACCATCAAAACCTGATAAGAGGCATTGTAACTATTATCAAACTAAACAACACTCTAAACAAAAGTTGGAACAATGTAAATATTGCCAACGTTGGTTTTGTAAAGAACATATAGAGGCTAGACCTGCTGGTTTGACTAATTTTGAAGATTACAATAAGCTCTCTAAAGACTTACAAGAAGAAGTAAATAATAAAAACACACACCCATGTTTAGGATATAATGACTATTTTGAAAAGAAAGCTAAAGAGCAAAGTGAAAAATATGGCGAAGCTCTTAATAGGATATTAGGAACTAAAAGAAAAAGAGAATCTAGTTATGTATCTTCTTCACATTCTAATAAATCTTATAATTATAAAGAAGATGAAGAGGGTTATGACTTAAATGATGATTATGAAGCTGGAAGAGTAGAGATGTATAATCCACATAAGAGAAATAAGGGTAGTTCATCTTCTTCTTACAATATTAGAAAATTATTTAGAAATATATTTTCTTTTCATTTATCATCTGAGATAAAAAGAGTTTTAACTCAATTTTTTATAGCTCTTCTTATTGGTTTAGTATTGGATTATATTTATTATCAAAACCTCTCTTTACACTATTTGTTCATTGGCGGAGTTCGAGATTGGTTTAATATATTAATTAGTCTTCTAAATTACGGAATGGGCGGAGGATATGATATATTTTATCTTATCATAAATGGGATATTTTATTTCTATCTTTTCTCAACAACTATTAGACTTGTTTATGCGACTATTACTAATCTAAATAAGAAGGGAACAATCTTATTTATAATTGGAGTAGCTATTCTACTATTCGTTATATTTAAGTACTTTTCAAATATAGTTTATTAAAATGCGAGAGCCAAATTACTTTAAGGAAGTATGGGATAAGTTTAAGGAGTGGTTTTTGGGAAAAGAGCATCCCCATAGCAAACTTAACAAAAACGTATTCATTCATGACGGCCTTAAATTTACGGGATTCATATTAATTTTTTTAATTCTTTATAATAATGTGGGTAGATTAAATCATATTAGTTTTTGGATAATTCAACTCGGTTCAGTTCTTCTTTTGATTAATTTATTTCTTGTCTTGAGAAAAGCTTGGCATTTGATAATAAATTTGAAATATGCTTATCGCGGGTTAAACTACGGAACAAAAGCAATAATCGCAGTAGTAGTCGTTCTTTTGCTTTTGCTTGTCCTTCTAAATCAAGCTAAAGTTGTCACCTCAATTACTGAAATTTATAATGAAGCCGATTTTGGCAAATTTAATCCTGTTAGAGTTGATACCAATTTTACTTTATTTGATTTAAGTAAAAATAACTCTTCTGGTATTCTAAATAAAGTAAATACCACTCCCGCAAATAGAGTTAGACTTGTTCCTTCTGAGATGGAAGAATATGGATTTTGGAAAGATATTTACAAAAGTTGTGCAAGTTTAGAAACCCTGGGAGAATCACAAGGGGTGTCTGATATAAAGTCAAAAGTTTGTAGAGAGGCGTGTGGAAAAAGAAATATGGAATATTCTTCAAAGGAATGCGATAAAGATAAATTAATCTGTTATTGTTCAATATGAAATTTAAACTAGATAAATGGCAGAAGGACTTTAATAAAAATGTGTATGCCGGTTTAGCTGGAGGTCTTTTAGTTTATCTTTCACAAATAGGAATTGATGAAGTAATAAAACTCGGTATTCTTCAAGATACGTGGATAAGTAAGATTTTTGGAGTTGTTGTCTTATCTATAATTCTATTTATGATTTTAGCCTTAACTCCGATAATAAAAAAGAAGCTCATTAGATGAAACTTCTTTTTTCCTAAAAAAGAAGTAAAAAAAGCGGATGGGCAACTCTCAAATACAAATAGACATTCCCATCATCCACAGATTTTAATCCTACTAATAATAGCTGACAATTACATCCAATCGCAAATTTTTCGTTGAGGTTTAATTACTCTTGACTCATAGTTCGCAGCAAGAGATTGCTTCGCAACTCATTTAATATCTATGAACGGTAAATTCTTCTAATTCTCCAAATCAGTTTTCTTGTGTAGGAAAACAGTATTTATTTAAGCTTTAGAGATTTATTGAGAAAATCAAGCAGGTTCAATTTTTATAGAAACTGGGAGTTTACTAAGCACGTCATTTAAATTAGCCGCTCTTTTCTTGAAATTAAAGATACCAATGCCATATAATTGGTCATTATCTTCGTATTTGAATAAAACAATATCTTTAGAAATATGCTCTCCATAATCCTCACGAGGCTCGCCTACAAAAATCTCTAAATAGTCCGCTTCTTCGTCATATTTCATTTCCATTTTTTGATTCATGTTATTGATTAGAAATACTTATTTCCAAAGGAAAAGTCTTATTGTAGGATGCTAGTATTTTCTTCAGAAGTTGAACTCTTTTCCTAAATCCTACAATTCCCACGCTTTTTATCTCTCCAGTTTTGATGTCTTTTCGCACAAAAACGCCCTCTTGAACTTCAGTTGCAGTGGCTTTTGATGGTTCTCCAAATAGGACTTCTAGGAAGTCTGATTCTTTTTCATAGTGTATTTCGTATGATTCTTCCATTTTATCCGATTTTGTCCATGTAATAAGACGTTACTACAAAACCATTTCCATTTAAATATTTAACGAGAACCATCAGAAATTTTTCTGGGTAAGGCCTATTTTTATAATATCTATAAAATTTGTGCATAGTCTCATCAAAACTGTGATATGTCACTTTTGTGGGCTTTTCTATAGTTTCCTTAACCAAATCTTCATGTTCAACTTCTGGATGTTTTTTCCTAATTTTTGACCATTGTTCTTTTGTTAATCTTATTTTTCTTCCAGTTTTATCGGTAATTTCGAATATATTTTCCATTAAATTAGCTTAATTTTCTAAGTTAATAAATTATTGTTCTAAAACCTCTTTCAACGAACCATTAGACGAATTGTATGAAAGATTTATAAGTTATTTCTGCTTAGAATTAATATGGAACAAACCCCTGTTGAGCGAATAGAGTTGAGAAAGATTTATGTTGGAAGAGCGGCTATATTTGGTTTGCTATATGGGCTTGTTACTGGTTTAATTATTGGGATTTTCTTTTTTGTTGGAAGTTTGATTGGATTGCAAAACGGTTTTACTTTTTTTGGCAAAGCGTTGAATATTAGTGGAGTAGGTATGGGCAGTATCGCTCTAATTGTTTCAATTATATTTTTTTCAGTTGCCTCCTTTATTTCAATGGCAGTTAGTGCTTTTATTTATAATTTAATTTCTCAAATTGGCGGGACTTTGCATATTGGGTTGGCAGAACGCGGACAAGAAATGTCTGGATAGTATATTTTAGACATCAAGATGCTTTGCGAATCTTACGGACTTAAGTCCGCAGATGGGCATCTTGAATGTGCTCAAGAACCCAAGCACACCCTGTGCTTTAGCGCAGGGTTCTTGACAATATAAATTATTAAATAGCCCTATTTTAATATATTTTTATGGAAGATTTAAGTTATAATATAAGTTTTGATAAGGATGATTTGACAAGAAGTATTGCTAATGGCCTTGAAAGTTTATTAAAAGATAAGACTGTTGAAGAGAGATTCAAAATTGCAGATGAAACAGCGCTTGCTCTTTTAGAACTTGGTAATTATGCTTTTTATAAAGGATTAATAGAATATGGTATTAAATTAGCTGTTGACAAATTTGCTGCTGTTGATGAAACCTGAATTTTCTTTAAAATTAAAATAATTTAGCTTGTTTTGAGTTCTGGATAAGAGAATCAAAATCTTTGTTTAAAAGCATTAGAACTTGATTTGCAATTGGTTTGATTTGTTTTTCTATATAATGTTCGTAATCTATTTTATGCTTTAATTTCTGAATAGGTTCTGGACCTTCTGTTGTTTGATAGTATTCTATTAAATTGGAATCTATTTTATCTAATTGCCTTGCAGCTTTTACATGAGGGGGAGTTGTTTTTGTATATTCTTCCAACGATTTACGAATTGACTTTCTATAAATTAATTTTGAATCTAATTTACCTTCGTTTATATTTTTAATGTATGATTTAATGAATGGAACTATATTTTCTTTATGGAATAATTTTATTAGTAGTTCTTTTTGGAATTCCTGTGCAGCTTCTGTCCAATCTCCTCTTATACTTTCTAATCCAGTTACTTCTAACTCTTCTTTTCCATTTTTTTCTATTAGACCGGCATAACGTTTTTTTGCTCCTGCTTCTTGTTTTCGAAGTTTTGGAATAATCATGGAGAGATATTGTTTTTCAAATTGCAATTCAAGAAATGATTGTCTGTCGTAATTCTTTTTTACATAATCTTTGTAAAAATTGTTTATATGGAATTCAATTTTCTTTCCTAATTCGTTTGCTTTTGTTTTTTCTAAATTGGTTTCTACGAATGTGGAATCAGTATCCATATAGATTACTTTATGTCCTAACTTTTCTATTTCTTTTGCTGTTAGTTTTATTATAAATTGGCCGAAGTGTGTTATTGCATTTGCCATTTTTAAATTGAAGAAACGACAATTTGGACTTGCTAAGACGCCGAAAAATGAATTCATAATTATCTTAATTGCATAGCTGGATAGTTCTCTTTTTTCTCTTTTTGCTTTTTCTCTTGCATCATGAAGTTTTGTTATTATTTCAGGTAATATTCCTTCATTATTTTTGAAGTATGCCTTATTTGGAGATTCTATAGCCCCCTTTTCTTTTTTTTCTAAATAAGATGCAGGATCTATGTTGAATGTTTTTATTATAGAGGGATATAAAGATTTAAAATCTAAGACAAGAACATTATTGTAAATTCCAGGGTTTAATGATTCTACATATCCGCCAGTGATACGCTCTTCTTTATTTCCAAATCTTGTTGTTGGACATACTAGATTTCTGGATTTTGCTTTTCTTATATAAAGAGAATCCAAAGCGATAATCGAACCAGATATTCTGTCTAAGGGCAGGCCTGTTAATTGCGAGCGTTCTATTGCAAGATCAATCATTTTCGTTTTTTCTAGAATATCGTAAACTAATTTACAATCGTTTAGATTATAATCTGCTAATTTTTGATGTGATTCTTGAGTGTTTTTTTTATATAAATTTCCTATTTCCTCATGCCGCGATTTGCCCTTGATTAGCTTTCCTGAATTTAATAATGCTTGAGAGACATCTTCTAAAGTGTATGATTCAAATTCAGCATGCTTTATTGTTGGCGCTTCTTTTATGAAAGGGTCTCTTATTAAATTTAGGGCATCTAAGACTTGCCTTCCAGGAATGTCTGCTGTTGATGACCTGAAAAAACCGGATTCTATTCTTAGTCTGATATTTTCATTATTTCTGCCTATATCAAAAGGGATTTTATTTTTATTGAATAATTCTTTTAAATAAACTAGGTCAAAGTTTATTAAATTCCAGCCAGTTATTATGTCTGGATCTAATTTTACTAATTCTGACTTGAATTTTTCTAGACAATCTATTTCATCTTTGCATTGAATTGTATCTTTTAGCTTATTTTTAGTTATCATCAGCACTTTTTTCTCTTTTTCAGAATATATACCCAGACAAAATAATTTTCCTGTATTTTTGTCAGATTCTATATCTATTGAAGCGATTTTTAGTTTTGGTGTGAATTGAACTGCGGAAACTTCAGGAGTTTTGTAAATTCGATCTATTTTTTCAGATGATTCGTAATCTCCTTTTATTTCTATTGCGCCTAAAATATTATTATCAATTAGAAAGCGCATATGCGGTTTTATATCTGCTTCATATGTTGTAACATCTTTATGTATTGCTTGATGAAGTTTGTTTATTTCAGCTTGTGTGTCTGCTGAAATTTTTGTAACTTTCTCACCTTCAAAATTTGCAAGATTTGTTTTTTCTACTTCATATTTTGAAGTGAGTTTTTTTATTTTTTCTAAATCTTTTTCTTTTATGTAGAAATAGGGCATAATTTTGTTTAGGGCAACGAATGACTGGCCATTTTCCAGCCTGCCGTAAATTTGTACAATTGTTTTATTGTCAATTACATCATAAGTTGAATAAACTATAAAGCCTTTCATTATTTTATATTAGAAATAGTTTATTTATAAGTATCTGTCAGTTGCTATTTTTTAAGTAATTTCCAACCATGATTCCAATGGTTGTTTAGAAAGCCGTATCTTATCCAAGTCATTGCAAGTGCTTCTGTTAAATATGCTTGGTCGATATTTCCTAAATCGTGGATGTCTGTCCACCCTAGAGATTTTGCTATTTCTTTTACTTTGTTTTTTGCCTCTAAATCATTGCCCGCTATAAATAAATCAGGACTTCCTTCTTGTAATTTTGGATTAGCCATGTATTGAGCAGGAACCATATTGAAGGCCTTGACTACTCTTGCATTTGAAATCCATTTTTGTATTAATAAGCCTGATGATTGAGGGTAGCCTAGTGCTAAAGTCGGTACTTCCCCTGCTTTCTCAGATTTTAGAGGATTTGTAACATCAATAATAATTTTTCCAGAAAGGTTATTTTTTCCAGCCATTTTTATTGCATTTTCTGTTCCTTGCCAGAGAGTTGCCATAATAATCATATCTCCAAATTCTGCTGTTTCGAAGAAGCTTCCAATAGATGCCCCTTTTCCTGCTTTACTTAGCCAATCTTTTAATTTTTCTTTGTCTCTAGTGCCTACCATTACTTCATGTCCTAATTTTAAGAAGCCATTAGCTAGAGATTGCCCCACATTTCCGGAGCCTAAGACTCCTATTTTCATATTAATTTTAAGATGTTGGGACTTAAATATTTTGTTGTGTGTTAAGATAATTGTCTATTTAACATATTAAAGCAGAAACATTTAAATAAGTGGGCTCACTTAATCCGACATGACCAATATAACTCTTTCGATAGATAATACTATTTATGAAAAGATGCGTAAATACTCTGAAATAAAATGGAGCGAATTTGTTAGAAAGATAATTGAAAAAAGAGTTAAAGAACTTGAAGAGTTAGACGAAGATGATTGGGAAAATGCAAGATTTCTTGCAGATGAAAGATTGTTATCAGAATCGTGGTCGTCAAAGGAAGATGAAGAAGCTTTTGCTTATTTACAATGAATCTAAAGAAATTTGAAATTGCCCTTGTTAATTTTCCTTTTAGTGATCTATCTAGGATAAAGAAAAGGCCCGCCTTAGTTATAAAATCTTTAGAAGGAGAAAATACTATTTTCTGCCAGATTACAACAAAAAGAAGAAACGTTCAAAAGTATGAAATAATTCTAAAAAGGGAAGATTGTAGAGGAGATATACGTTTTGACTCTTTTGTTTATGTTGATATGATATTTACTTTGCATAAGAGTTTAGTTCATGGAAAAATAGGTGAAATAAACAACCTCAAAGTAAAGGATTTTGTTAATCAGAAGATGAAATTAATTTTTTAGTGTCAAAGTGTTTGACAAACCACGCACTGAAGTGCGTGGGACACTTTGAGCACGTTAAGAATATTTGATTCTTGGTGTCCAAAAGTTCAAACGCAACTCAAGAACTTTTTGATTTTCAGAAACATATATATACATATTTTAATTTTTTATTCAGAGGTGAAAATGCAGTTTGAAAATTGGTTGAATACTGGGATATTGCATATAAAATCTATTTATTGCCCTCCTCTTGAGAAAGATGCGACTTGTGATTGTCTCGTTATTGGAGGGGGTTTTGCAGGATTGCATGCTGCTTTGCGATTAGTGGATGCAGGAAAAGAGGTTATACTTCTTGAAAAAGGAATATGCGGAAGCGGCTCTTCTGGAAGAAGTGCAGGATTTTTGACGCCGCATAGCGAAGAAGATCTTAACACACTTATTGAGGATTATGGGATTGATGAGGCAAAAACTGTGGCGGGAATGCCAGCTGGAGGAGTTAAATTAATTATTGATGCAATAAAGAAATATAGTCTGGATTGTGATTTTAGAGCGCAGGATTCTATATATTTGGCTTTGCATAAAGGAGCGATTTCTACATTAAAATACGAAATGGAAACTCTGAAGAAATTAGGCGAGCCGTTTAAGTTTTACAATAAAAGTGCTTTAAGAGCAGTACATCCTGGAGAGGGTTATGAAGCAGGATTAAGATATCATGGAACTTATGGAATAAATTCTCTTGCTTATACTCAAGAGTTGAAAAATGTGCTTATAAAAAAGGGCGTGAAGATTTATGAGGGAACAGAAGTGCATGGGATTACCGGAAATAAAGCTATTACTCATTTGGGGAGTGTCAAGGCAAAAAATATACTTGTTTGTATTGATAAGATGAAAACAGAATTTGATAAAGAAGTATCAAAGAAATATTATCATATGCAGACATTTTTATCTGTTAGTGAGCCATTAAGCAAGAATGAATTGAAGAGTATATTTCCCTCTGGTAATTTAATGTGCTGGGATAGTGATTTATTATATATGTATTATAGGATTATTGGAGAGAATAGATTGCTTCTTGGAGGCGCATCTTATCTAACTACTTATTATCATAAACATTATAATTCTCCGAGTGCGATAAATAAAGTGATTGCCAAATTTAAAAAGAGGTTTTCTTCTGTTTCACATATTGATTTTAATTATTATTGGAATGGTTTGATAGACGTTACTAAAGATTTGACGCCAATTGCAGATTATGATCCTAAAAATAAATCAATACAATATACATTGGGTTGCGCTGGATTGCCTTGGGCTGCTTTTTGTGGAGATTATATTGCACGCCGAGTTCTAGATAAAAATACTAAAGATTTGTCGCAATATTTAGGGATGCATAGGACTTTTCCAATTTCAGATGGTTTGCAGGAAATTTTAGGGAAGATAATTTCTTTTGGATTAAGCCATTTGAAGCTTAATTATGGTTGACTTTTAGTCTTTTGATTAATTCTTCTTTTATAAGATTGTTAGTTTTATATCTCTTCCCAGATTTCATCTTCTTTATTATCCCATAATTCCTTCATTTTTAATTGCTGTATTCTATATAAAAATCCATCATATTTTACCATCCTGTTTGATATCTCTGTTTCTTTATAATTTTAATCATAACACTTTTATATCCCTCCTTGCTATTAGTTTTATGGGATTACAAATAGGCGACATTGTTCCTAGGCGAGAAGTTAAATTTGAGGAACTAAAGGGAAAGATAATTGCAGTCGATGCTTTCAATGCGATTTATCAATTTTTATCTAGTATAAGACAGGCTGACGGAACGCCTTTAATGGATTCTAAGAAAAGAGTTACTTCTCATTTATCGGGATTATTTTATAGAAATATTGCTTTGCTTTCTGAAGGGATTAAATTGATTTATGTTTTTGACGGCGAATATAATGTTTTGAAAGGCAGGACACACGATATTCGTGAGGCAGCGAAACAAGAAGCGAGAGAAAAATATTTAGAGGCGAAAGATGAAGAGGATATTGAGGCAATGGGTAAATATGCTCGGGGTTTTAGCAGATTAAATGCAGAGATGATTGATGAAAGCAAGGAATTGCTTGAGGCAATGGGAGTTGCTATTGTTCAAGCTCCTGGGGAAGGGGAGATGCAATGCGCACAACTTGTCAAAGATGGAGAGGCTTATGCTGTTGGAAGTCAAGATTATGATTCTCTTGTAGTTGGAGGAAATAGATTAATACAGAATTTAACTTTAGCACGAAAGAGAAAGACTCGAGGTGGAACTGTTTATATTTCTCCAGAGATAATAGAATATGAAAAATTGTTAAATGAGTTAGGAATTAATTCTGACCAGTTAATTTGCCTGGCTATTTTGGTTGGCACCGACTTTAATGCTGGAGGTGTTAAAGGTATAGGGCCTAAAAAGGCTTTAGCTTTAGTAAAGGAAAAGAAATATCCTGTTACAATATTTCGAGAATTAGAAGGAAAGGTTGATTTTAATTGGCAAGATGTTTTTGAGATTTTCAAGAAACCCAATGTTTCTAAAATTAAGATTCAATTTCCTAAATTAGATATTGAAAGAGTAAAGAAAATTTTAGTTGAAGAGCATGAATTTTCTTTAGAAAGGATTGAGAATAGTTTGGATAAGTTGAAAGAGATTAAGAGACAAGGTGGGCAGAGGAAGTTGTTTTAATTTAGTTATTGTTAAATTGTGACTTAGATTTTTATAGAGTAGTATAATATGGAGATGATGGAGTACGATGCTGAAAAGAGGGAGATTTATTCTGATAAAATAATTAATGAGCTGGATAAATTCGCGATAGATTTTGTAAGTATTTTAGAGAGATGTAAAATAGAATATGTTATTGTTTCAGGATATGTTTCAATTATATTTGGAAGATCTAGAGCGACCGAAGATGTTGATATGTTTATAGCTCCAATGGATTTTCTTAAATTTAAGGAATTATTTGATTATTTATTAAAGTGTGAATATGAATGTATTAACACATTAATTCCAGAAGAAGCTTTTGAGATGATAAGGGAGCATGGAATAAGATTTTTTAAGAAAGGAAGGCCAATTCCCAATATTGAGTTTAAAATAATAAAAAGAGCTACTGATAAGTATTCTTTTGATAATAAAATAACTCTTTTTTTGAGAAAGGCAAATAAGCATCTATTTATTTCTCCACTGGAAATACATATTGCCTTTAAACTATTATTGGCTGCAGACGGGACAGATGAGGAATTAAGGTCAGATAAGGATATAGAAGACGCAAGATTTGTTTATAAACTGTTTAATGGAAAAATTAATAAAGATGAACTGTCTTATTGGATTAATGAATTTGATGTTAGAGGCAAGTTTAAATGGATAAAATAAGTTATAGGGATATTAAAGTAAATTTAGAAGAGCTTAGAGAATTTAAAAAAAGGAATGCAGAGGAAAGATTGAAATTTATAGATTTTTGGGTTGATTATATTAAAAGACATTCTGATGAAGAATGGAGTGAACAGCAGGCAGTTATTATTGATTCTCAGAT
This sequence comes from Nanobdellota archaeon, assembly GCA_038044405.1. GTDB lineage: Archaea > Nanobdellota > Nanobdellia > Pacearchaeales > GW2011-AR1 > JAUSIK01. The sequence continues at coordinate 7,552 of JBBTAC010000019.1, read as the reverse complement.
TAGTTCTTAATATGGGGCGGGATACAAAGAAGTTATAATGGTGAGAGATAAAAGCCATATGGAATATGTTGAAAGATGGGCGGAATTTGTTAGAAATAATCATAGGAATAAATGGAAACGAGCGCTTAATGTCTTCATTGATGCACAATACGATAAAGCAAGAAAATTTTATAAAAATCTTGAGAAGACGGAAGAAGGCAGAAAAATTCTTGAGAGGTTGAGGGCAGAAAAGAAAAAGGGTTATTCTGGAGATTGAAAGAAGGCGGGCAGAAAACGCTGTTTTAATCTTGATTACAATTAAATATTTTTGCAATTAGTTATTATTTAGAGTGTTATTTCACAAGAATAAGGTTTATAAATTAGGGATTATTTGATTTGATATGATGAATAAAAGAGGGGAGACGAGTTCGAATACGAAGCTTTTAATTTTTTTTGGGATTAGCTTTTTAATTTTTGTGGGATGGTGGTATTTAGTTAATAGTAGTTTTTGGGGGGAGTGGAGTAAGAATCTTTCTATTGATACTGATGTTCAGGGTTTTGATCAATTTGTGGGTCAGTCTTTTAGTTGGATGACTTATGTTTTCGGAGGCATTCCGGCTTGGCTTGTTACTAATGTAGGGCAAAATAGTGCTATTATTATAACTTTATTTGCGTGGATTTTGCTTTTTGTGACATTTGGAGATATTTTTAATTCTTTTAGCACATTTAGCACACCTGCTTCCTGGGTTATTGCTTTTGCCATAGCCGTTATCGCTGCTAATCTAAAAGGAATTGTCGTTATGTTAGGCTTCTTTATTGGAATATTTGCATTTTTAGGAGGGATAGCAGTAGTAGTTGGTTTGGGTGCGGCAGTAGCTGTATTTTTTGGAGTTAATCTTGGTATAGGGAGCATGGGGCCTTGGATAGTTAGAAGGGCTCAGATGATGGGGGCAGAAAAGAAAGCTATTGAAGCTGAAGCAGGTGGAAGGGAACTAGCAGGAACTTTGAAAGGATTAGACGAAGTAGGAGAAGCTTTAAGATCGGCAAGAAAATCTCAAGGCAAGAAATAAATAATCTTTTATAGTTAGTTTTGTTGTTTGAATTATGGAAAAAAGAAGTTTTGCATTAATTTTTATAATATGCGTGTTTTTTGCTAATGGCATTTATGCCCAGTCTGTCTTGCAAAATGCGACTAATAAAAATGATTTTGAAAGTGATGCTGATAAAATTTTGAATGCAACTAGAAAATTGCAGGGATTAAATGAACAGAGTAAATGGGAGTATTTAGGGCAACAATGGAAAGCAGTCATTTTGAAAAATAAGATTATTGCTTTTTGGGATGGATTTTTTAGAAAGATTAATTTTATTTTCTTCTTTGTATTTGGACAGAATTATGATTTGTCTTTAACTCTTTTGTTTGCAATTTTATTATGGGTATTTTTCTTCGGGGTATTTGGGAAGATTTTCACAAGTTTTTCTACATTTAGCCAGGGAGTTTCTTACCTTGTCGGTTTTATATTTGCCACAATTTTAGGGCATATTAAATTTTACAATTTTCTTTCAACTTTTATATTCAAAGTCATATTCTTCAAAGAAGGTATTTGGAGATGGATTTTCTTGTTAATCTATTTCATGCTCTATTTTGTTATTCTTGTTTTCTTTGAGCAGGTAATATGGAAGATTGGAAGGCATTTTAAGAAAACGCAAGAAGAGAAAGATAAATGGGATGAAAAGTTTAAGAGGCAGGTTTTTGAGAAAAAATTAGAGGGAATTGAAAAGGGTTTGGGAGGTATTGGAAAAGCGCTTGAATATGGGGAAAATAGGAAGGCAAGTGACAAAATGATTGATGGAATGAGTAAGTTTGGCAGAAAAGCTATGGAAGATAAATAATGAAGGATAAAAGAGGACGTAGTAATAGAGAGAAATTCGCAGTTGCTGCAGTTATTCTTTTTGCAGTTGCTATATTGATATCTTTTTTTGTTCAGATTGATAATTGGAGAGATTTGTTTAAGAATTATTTATCTTTTCAGAATCCCGAAGGACTTGTAATAGGAATTTTTATTATATTATTTGTAATCTCTTACACTATACTTTCTAAATTTCTTAAGGAAAAAGGGATTAATATAATCATTTCTTTTGTTATCTCTTTGATTGCAGGTAAACAATTGTATAAAAATAGATTTTTCGAATGGGAATTTAGTTTAGCTTTTATAATAATTGCTCTTATAGTCGTCCTTTTCTTTAGGATTTTTTCAAGTTTATTTAAATTTAATAAAATAAATTTTGGAAGATAATTATTTATGCCTTCTATATCCTACAATTCTGTTGCCTTCGTAAATTGGCACGTCCTTAAATGCTGGCGGATTAAGAATTCCGCCTCTGCCTCTTTTTAGAACTAATGAGACTCCTACAAGTGTAATTATTATTCCTGCTACGAGAAGGATGTCATTTCCAGGGAGCTTAAATTTTATTGCTGTTTCTGTAAATGTTCTTGCTTGTGGAAATGTCCAGACAGTAAGACTTGCTAGACCCACTACCGAGATTATATAACCAATGAATTTTTTCATTTTCCTCTTTTTATGATATTCTTAATATGTCTGGAGCTTTATTTAAATGTTTCTTGCAATTTTTTATTTATTAAATCTTTTAATTTTTTTATAATCCCCTTGAATTCTTGTTCGTTTTGTTTTACGAATTCTGGATTAGGTTTTTTTCCATAGTATTGGCTACCATGCCTCTTTATTCTTAATTCATTTAAAATATTTATCTCATATTCTGAAAATTCTTTATAGTTCTTTAAGTAATCTATTGTTTCTTTATGTGAACCCTCTCCGATAGTTTTGAACCCATCTGTATACATTATTGCTGTTATAAGTTCCTTAATTATTTCATAATAATTCTCCAGCATAGTTGTAGGAAAGAGCGAATTATTCAATGTTTTAATTAGTTCTTCCCTTTCTTTTAACAAATTTATTATAGATTTTGATCTTTCTTTATCTGATTTTATTTTTATTATCATTTAAATACCTTTAAATATCCCTTTAAAATTTTCCCATTAATTATATTATTTTTTAATTCATTTGACAAATTATTGAAAGATTCAGAGAAGTTAATGTGCAGCTTTTTGTTTAATCTTTTTTCATAGTTGCTTGTATCTAAATTTTTTTCTTTTCCTATTATAAATAAATCTATGTCGGAATTTTCAGTTGCTTCACCCTTTGCGTAACTTCCATATAGAATTATAGCTTTAGGAGCTAGATATTCCCATAGTTCGTTTATAATATTTGAATAATATAGTTCAGAAATTATTGATTGTTGCTGGAGAAATATAAAATCAGGATTATCTTTATTTGAATAATATGTGTATGTATTATAATTCATCTCTTTCTTTTTAATAATAATTTTTTTCTTTTCTAATATATCAATATGATTTTTTATTGATGTCGGGGCTAGATTAATGATTCTCCCTATTTCTCTTATCTTGAATTTATGTGTAGGGGAGTCTAAAAATACTTTTAGTACTTTATATCTGCTATATTCTTGTATCATATGCTACATTTATAGAGCATACGGTATATAAATGTTTCTTTTCGAAATTTTTTACAATAGTTATTTAAGTTAGAGTATCTTTGTTTTAATATGGCTAATTACGACCTTATAGGAAATATCGCTATTGTTAAATTTAAGAGAGGAGCTAAATTAAGTTACAAAAAGAAATTTGCTCTGAATTTGCTAAATAGCCACAAGAATGTTAAAACTATATTAGAAAAGAGCGAGAAATTTTCTGGAAGATTAAGGACACAGAAGACAAAATATATTGCAGGGTATAAAACTAAAGAAGCAGTTTATAGGGAAAATGCCTGCGTCTTTAGATTGAATGTAGATAGTTGTTATTTTTCTCCGCGTCTTGCTGGCGAGAGAGGAGAAATTGCTTCTAAAGTGAAAAAAGGCGAGAATGTTTTAGTTTTGTTTTCGGGTGTAGCACCTTATGCAATTAGTATTGCTAAATTAAGCAAGGCTGCAAGAGTTGTTAGTGTTGAAATAAGCAAAGAATGCAGTAAATATGCTGTAGAGAATGTTAAGCTAAATAAATTGTGGGATAGAGTTGAAATTGTTCAAGGAGATGTTAGGAAAGTTTTAAAGAAATTTAATTCTAAGTTTGATAGAATTGTTATGCCTAGGCCTAATTTAAAAGATAGTTTTCTCGATGTTGTTTTTCCTTTAATTGTAAAAAATGGAATTATTCATTATTATGGGTTTTATGATTCCTCCAAGGAAAATGAGTTAAAGGAACTGATTTTTGATGAAGCTAGAAAGGCAGGACGAAAAGTTAAAATTCTAAAGATTAAAAGAGCTGGAGAGATTGGAGTTAAGAAGTTTAGATATAGGGTTGATATAAAGATTCTGTGAGAATCTTTATCCCATTCAACTTTGTAAAAGTTGAAGGTTTAAAAATTGTTAATTGATAATATTTTTAAAGCATATTTTCTTAATTCATATATGGATAATGAAAAGTCGCTTGCTGAAATTTTATTAAATCACGAAGTTGAATCTGAAGAATTAGCTTCTAAATGGATAGAACATCTTACTTCTGAGGAAAGAGAGGTAATAGAAAGTCCTTCTGAATTAGAGCGCTATAAAAATAATATTTATGAAAGCATAAAAAGATTTGCAAGAAAATATTAAATTTTAATATCTGCTCTTATTGCTGTATAACTAGGGCAATCAGATTTTCAATTCTGCTCTGATTGCGGTCGGAGCTTCACCGCCGTGCCATGTGAATCTTGGGCGAACGCGCATTGGATAAAGTCTTTCTGAATTGTCATCAAGAATAATTGCAGAACCTTTTAATGAAGGCAATTCGTCTATTTGCTGTTTAATGTCTTCTAATAAGTAAGTTTGCATTATATTGTTAAGGGATTCTATATCCGGTTTCGCTGTGACTCTATGAGATATCACAATATCTGCTTGTGTTAAGGCGTCTTTGTGTAATTGACCTGGCTGTTGTGTTGCTAGAACTAGAGAAATTCCAGGTTGTCTTCCCTCTCTCAATAATTGCTGTAAGGCCGATGTTGCAGGTGTTTCTCTTTCTTTGCTTATGAATTCATGAGCTTCATCTATAAATATCCAAACAAGAGGATTTTCTCTTTCGGATTGATAGGAAAGATAATCCTGACCATGTCTAATTGCAATTAGTTCTTCTTGTTTTCTTGCATCCATTCTTGTTTTGAATATTTTTCTACACACTAATGAGATTACTAATGCTCGGATATTGTAGGCGCCTATTGAACTGTAGACAGAGGTGTCAATTATTGTTGTTTTTCCTGCAGAAATTAAATTGTTTATATTTGTTCCTTCTTTTGTTTTTGAAAATATGCCCCAAGTGTCTGCGGCATAGAATAATGATAGGGCTATTTGCTTTGTTTTTTCATCTGCATTTTTGTCTTGCTCTATTCTCATTTTTATATCTTCGATAGTAAATTCTGAGAGTTTATCTTTTAAATCTGTAATTGCTCTTTGTATCAAAACTCCTGGAAGAGAAGTTAATGGGAGATTGAATAAAACTATCCAGTCTTCTGCTTCTAATTCAGATAATTTTATTGCGAATGTTTCATCTATAGGTATGCCTTTTTCTTTATAGTCATCAACTTTGCCAAAAGGGACGAATATCTTAATTGGGAGTAGTTTTGCATCTAATTGCCATTCATCTAGAAGGGATCTTTCTTTTTCATTTTTATATTTCATAGTCCAGAAAATACCCATTGTATCAAAAATTAGAGAAGCTATGTTGCGCGCTTCTTCCGAAGGCAGTAGAGATAACTCCTCTGCAATTACACCAATTGTATGGCTGTTATGAACTATTATGTCGTTAGCTATAAAATTATGATTCTCTGGAACACAAATGTCATAAACAGTGAAATCTCCCTCTAATAGTTCCATTGAAATTATCTCATCCCAAAATATATCGGATTCTGCTAATATCTTTAGACCATTATGTTCTTCTATTTCTGCGATTTGTAGTAGCGTTTGTCTGGATGGGGCGTATTTTATTCTTTCCCTCATTGCTTTTGGATAAGCGTAACCTGCTTCTCTTCCAATTTCTGCCCAATTTTTAGGTTTGAAAAATCCCCATATTTCTTTTGGAATTGTATCTATGTTTGGATTTTTTCTTTTTGAAGATATTTCTTCTCTAGCTAATTTTTGTTTCTCTTCTTTTTTCCCAGTAAATCCTATTTCTTCTATAAACTTTAGAGCATTTGAAGAATTTATTACTAATTCGTATGCTTGAAATATATTCTCTTTTAATTTTATTTTTTTATTTCTTAATTTAGATAATATACCAAATCTGATTAGTAAATGTTGAATCTGTTTTATTAATTTTTTTGATGATGAAGCATACGATATTGACCAGTAATCGTTTGTTTTATAAATACTACCATCACAGCTAAACAATTTATTAAGAAACAATGCTAAATGCTCTTTTTTTAATTGCATTATATTTTGAGATAAGAATTTTTCAATTGATTTAAGCCCATATATCTCTTCTTTTTCAATTAGTTTTCTTATGCTTCTTTTTTGATAGATATTTTTACTTCCTTTTATGAATTGTCCTTTATCGTTTCTTCTTTCATCATGCACTAATATTTCATTTCTCCAATTTTTGGAGAATATTAAGTAACCATATCGGTTATTATAGGCTGTTCTTAATTCAGGATCAAATTTATTTAAAGATTCTTTAAAATCTTCTATAAGTATTTGGTCATTGTTAGTGAAAGATATTTGTTTTTTTGTATGTCCTTCTGCAATTAAATAAGCAAGTAATTTTATTTCGTGTTCTGGCATCTCTTTATTACCAAAGGCCGGCAATATACGAGGGGTTGCTATCCTGTCTCCTATTGTAAGCTTCTCAATCTCTTCCCAACCCCTTATTGTTAGTAAAGGATGTTCTGGAGTTAATTTAATTTCCTTTCCACTTCTAAGTTTTATTTTTAATAGTCTATTAACTTGTCTCGAGAAGAATTCTGATCTTTCTTTTTCTTCAATTTTTAGATTATTATTAATAGAGAGAATATTCTCCTTATTCTTTTCCAAATTTTTAATAGGTATTTGCGATCCATCTGTTAGAGTTATCAGCGTATCTTCATGCAGGCATTTGCCGCTCCCCCTCTTTCCAGAAATAAGTATTACATGGCTTCTTGCTACGTCTAAATATATTTTATTTGATAGAGACATATAATTCCCCATTTTCACGTAGCCCTTGCCTATCTGAACTAAACCTCTATCACCGAACTTTTCTTTATCTGCTGCATCTCTGCCTATTATTATGTCATATGCCATCTTTAGTGTGTTAATAAGCTGGAAGTTATAAGCTTGTCGTTTAATAAAATAGTTTATGCAATTTGGTCGTATAGTTCTGAAGTGCTTTTTCTCTTTTTGTATTCTTTTCTTAATTTTTTTAAAACTTCCCTTTCTATCTGCCTTATCCTTTCTTTTATTAAATGAAGTTCTTTTCCAATTTCTTTTAGAAACATAGTTCTTTTAAAACCATTTAGGGCAAATCTCCTTTCTATTA
>JBBTAC010000018.1:0-15072 GCA_038044405.1 Nanobdellota archaeon | reverse complement strand
CATTTTAGACTAGAATTAATGTGAATGGAATGTTATCAATTTTTCCTATAGAATCTTCTGTTATTAGCCCTGCTTCTATTGCAGTTTGAATTGATTTTTCGCCAACTATGTTGAATGTAGAATCATTATTTGATTGTTTTTGCAGAATTTTTATTGCTTCTTCTTTTGTTACTTTAACGTCTTTATAGAAGTTTTCTCTTACGTCTAATTGTCTTTTTCCTTCTTCGAATGTTTTTCCTACTAAGTCTGCATCGCATATTGCTACGACGTTTCTGTAGGATTTATGGATTTTTATGTACATTTTAATTTAGTATCTTATTGGAGATTTTGCTCCGCAAGCAAGACAGTTCTTGAATTTTATTCCCTTTTCTAAAACTATTTCGGTATCTGGCTTTCCACATTCGCCACATACTACAAAATTCTTTGCATATAATTCTATCTTTTCATTTATTTTTGCAGGATTTAAATGAGTGTTAAGAACTAGGCGATCGTTTTCTATTTTTCCTGATGTAGCTAATTCTTTAAGTAAAAATTTGACAATTTGATTTAATTCTCTTCTCAAATACGAAGCAATTGCCACTATGTTTGTAATAATTGTGTTTTTTCCTGAAATAAAGCCCTCTGCTTTTGGTATTTCAAATCTTTCTGAGCTGGTTTTCACTACTTTTACTTTTTCGTATGCTCTTTTTAATAATGACTCGTAATTTAGTTCCATAATTATATTGTATTTTGGGTGTTTAAAAAGGTGTTGATTTTATTGAAAATTATTAAGGATAAAAATAGCCGCCCAAATACTCTCCTTCTATATTGCCTGTTTGAATAACAAATCTTTGATCTTCTTCCATTAGTTCGTTGATACATTCTTTTACCAATAATCTAGCTTTTTCAATTATCTCCTCATTAATAATCTTTAATTTAATTTTCATCTCTTTCATCTCTTTCATAGTTAGTCCACTTTCATGGAAATCTTTTCCGAGCCAAAAATCGACAAGTTTAATTAAATAATTGGTTTTATTTTTACTTATTTTGGAAACTTCATCTTCAAAAACATGAGGTTGATTTTTAATTAGTTCTTTCAGATTTTCGAATACTGGATTATAGAGTGATTTTGCCAAGGTCGATCTTGATGGGTCGGGATCATTAAGTCTTTTAATTGCCCTTAGTTCTTCACCTTCATATTCAAACATAGGATCCATTTGGGTTATTATACTTCTCTCCCCGATTAATAGTTTATCTGATTGTAAAACAAAATAACAGAGGGCAGACCCTACAATACTTGGAATAAATGTTTCGTATCTTTTTAGGGATTTTCTTAGGATATCTGAACAAGCTATAGCGCTCTTTAAATTTCCTCCCATCCCACTTATTATCCATATAGAATCTAATGGTAGATTATTATCTTTTATTATATTATGAATAAAATCATAAAAGTATCTATGATCTCCTTCTTTTATTCCTTCTTCGTATGCAGGATTATATATTATAGCAAAAACTTTTTTATTGAAATGATATTCCAATTCAAGTATTAATTGGGCTCTATTTAATGAAGTCATTGTATAATCCGTAACATTTATCTATTTAAAATTCTTATGAGGATTGTTAAATTACTGCTAAATTAATGTTAAAAGATTACTATAATGGTAAATAGTAATATTTAAATATGAATCATTCATTATATGTGAAGTATATATTCCTATGACAGCTAAAAAGAAAATTCAGGTAAATATTTCTCCTGAAGCTGAAAGAGAGATAGCTGAATTGCAAAGAAGATTGAATCTTGGTTCAATTTCAGATGTTATAAGAAGCAGTCTTAAATTAACTAGATACTTGGAGTTGGAAAAAGCTGCTGGGAATGAAGTTATAATCAGGAATAAAAAGAGTAAAAAAGAAAAAGAAGTTGTGTTTATGAAATAATCTGGTTGATTGAAGAGGTGATAGATTAGTAATAAAATGGCGCCTCAAAAAGATAAAGTTGAAATCTTAGATCTTGATAGTATTCAAGTTAATTCTATTGGCGAACATTCGAACAGGACCAAAATTGCTGAGACTATTTTAGCGATTAAGAAGGACAGAAGAATAACTATTTATCACTATGTAGTTCATATTCTAGCTTTTTTAATAATAATCCCATATATCTTTATGACGTTTATAGGAAATAAAATATCTGATTCTTATTCAACTATAGTTTCTGTCGTAATAGGTTTTTATTTTGCTAGATCATTATTTGGCGAATTGTATTGAAGTTAAAGAAGGATTTATAAAGTTGTTTTGCTTTTTCGTTTCATGTTTAATGTAAAGAATTTAATATTGGGAATTGGTATATTTATTGTTTTCATGCTTATGCTCGGATATGGTATCGAGGCTTTTTATCCGAGTCCTAAATATGATGCTTTTTGTAGTTCTGGGAGATTTGAAGGGCCTTATCCTGTAAAAGCAGTATATGATACTTCTGGGACAAATTGTACTTTTTCAAGAAATTTACAGGATGCACAAGATCAATGTTATGCTGATAGAGGACAGCCTATTTTTGAATATGATGATAATGGATGCACTGTTGCTCTAAAAACTTGCGACTTTTGCAATAAAGAATTTGAAGATGCAAATAACAAGTATTCTAAGATAATTTTTATTATTGCTTTAATTGTAGGCGTTATTACTCTCATTGTTGGTTTTGCTATTTTGAGTGTCGAACCAGTTGGAAGTGCCTTAATGGCTTCCGGAATTGGGGCAATAGTTTACGGCAGCATCAGAAATTGGCAGAATTTGAGCGATGTATGGAGATTCTTGCTATTGCTAGTATCACTTGTTTTGCTAATCTTCATTACTTTAAGATTAAATAGAAAGAAAGACGGTTTTTGGCAAAAGATTGGGATTAGGAGATAGATTTTATTTAACAACCAAAATAAATAGGAAGTCCTAACGAGGGGTTATTAATATAATCATTGAGGTCGTAGATATGATCATCTAAACATTCAATCTGTGAACGTAAATCTTCAATTTCATATTCAAGATCGTAAATTCTATCTGAATTATCATCTCCGCTAAACAAAAAGTAAACAAACAGAAATGTAAGGATAATCCATCCTATATAATGCCCGATTGTCCATTGCTTCTTTTTATCTTGAGTCATTTTAAATTTTTAAGAATAATTTTATAATATCTTTTCTCATCATTAAATTCTATAACTTTTTCATGAACTTCTGTTTTCATAATATCCAAATCTCCTGTTAAAGTAATAGTTTCTCCGTTTATAGAACCATTTATTTTTTCACCAAATTTCTCTGGGTATTCATCTGACAACAACCTAAAGACATTTGATAAAATTAAGTGAAATTTCACTCTTAGCTCCCAAAGTTTTTCTTCTTCGGTTTTTTCTTTTGATGTATTAATTTTAATCAATTCCATGATTTATTTAACAAATCAAAACTTAAAAACTTATCCATCGTGAAGCCAAGCAATTATTGTTTATCGATGTTTAGATTGCAGTTTGGTAGAAGAGAATTTTCATTTTGTTGAGGTTTAGTTTTATCCCAGATATCTCAGTTTGCCAGGGCGAGGTTCATAGACCATGCCTTCTTCCAACAGTCTTTTAATTTCTTTGTTTATAATATCTGGATGCTCTTTTAATTCTAGAATAAGAGTTTCGATATCAATACCGTTGGTTTTTTCAGCTTCTTTTACCATACTTAGAATTTTATCTTTTAATTCAATTAGTTTTTCTTTGTTTATTGTTTTTGGCTCTTCTGCTTCTAATTCAAGTTTTCTTATTAAGAGGAATGCGGGGTCTTTCTTTTTTATTATTTCCGGGGCGACATATACTTCATTATTCCAATATTTTAATAGACCTATAACTAGAATGGTGTCTCCTTGATTTAAGGAGGCTAGTTTTTGTACGTCTTCTCCAAATGTTTTCACTCTGATTTGTCCTGTTGCATCATCCAAAGTTATTGAGCCGTATTTTTTCTCTCCTTCTTGGATGAATTTGTCTACTATGTTTGCTATGATGTTTGCTCTTACTACATTCTTATTTTCTAAGTCCAGAAATCTGAAGCGTTCATTTTCTAGTATTGGCTTGCCTTCAATAATTTTTCCAATTCTAAATTTGTATGCAACATTTCTTTTTAATTTTTGTTCTGGAGATTCTTGTCTAGTTATTAATTTGTCTTTTTGTTCTATCATAAAATAGTTTGGGAATTCGGGGTTTAAATGCTTTTTTATATTTTTTGAATAAATCCTTTTTTGGGTTTGAAGATGTCGCCTGCTTTTGATAAGTGGGTTATAGATTCTTCTAGTTCTGTTTCAGATATTTTGTCTTGCAATGCTTTTTGCAATTCTTCCATTGGGATGAGTTTTCCTAGCTTTGATTCTAATTGAGAGATTGTTTCTTTTACTAAGATTATCTTTCCTCTTTTTGATGAAGTTATACCTGTGGTTATTCTGTCTATATCATAGGTTTGTGTTTCTTCATCATAACCTACTTGAGATAGAGAGAATTTTAACAATTCTATTGCTTTTTTGGCATCTTTTTTTGTTACCTCACTTTTTAGATGTAATTTGGCATTAGCTTCAGATAGTCTTACTATGCCCTCTAACTGCCTGGCTGTAATAGGAATTGGTTTAATATCTGAATCTGTTTTTATTGATTGATTTCTTAATTTAACATAAAATTCTTTTATTTCATTTATCGCTTCATCGGTTAATTTAGGCTTCATTTTTTGTTTTGCATATGCTATATATTTCCTGAAGAGTTTAGGTTCTATTGCCTCTCTTATTACTTCTTGCTTGTGTTCTTCTAAAACATGTGTTGCAATTGCTTCGTCTTGTAATTTGTTTGGTAAATCTCTTAGTATGAATATAACGTCGAATCTGCTTAAGAGTGCGGGAGATATATCGATTTGTTGAGGTATTGGGGTGTATGGGTCAAATCTCCCTAATTTTGGATTGCCTGCTGCTAGAACAGTTGTTTCTGCTCTTAACGTAGCTTGTATATTTGCTTTTGAAATTGTTACTGAATTATGAAGGACCATATTATTAGAGATAAAACTATGATTGGGCTCTATTGTGATATCATATACCCATTTATCGTTATTTTCTATTGTTTCAACTGATTTTATTTTAGCCCACCTTATCTTTCCAAATGCTAATTTTTTTAATTCCTTTAATTCTGGAACTATAGATATCATTTCATTTATTTCTTTTAAAAGGACATTTTGGTAATTTTGATCCTGAATACTTTTATCTTCATTTTGAAGAAGCATGTATTGAGTTATATTCAGTTTATTGGAGATGCTTAAATCCGATAATTCTAATCTTTTCCTGATATTGCCCAGGATTTTTGAATTATCAACCTTTTCTATCAGTCTTTTTGCCTCTAATAGTCTTTCTAATTTGTCTTCTGCTATTTTTATCATGTTCTTTAGAGTTAGACGATGTTTATGACAATTCATACAGATTTGATTGCCTAGATATTTTTCTTGGTTAATTTTCAATTTTTTGAATATTCTTCTTATTTTATCTGAGGTATATGGAATAACATCTGATATTGACCTGTAAGTTTTTTCTTTTGATAGATATATCTTTAAACGGTCCTGTTTTTTCTTCGATAAGAATCCTATATTGCGATAAAATTTCAATAAGTTTTCTTGCCCAGAGATATCTATTTTAAAAATATTTTTATCTTGATATATTGATGAAATAATGCCAAATCTTAATAATAACTCTGTGACCTGATTTGCTAAATTTATATTTTCTGCAGATAAATTTATTCTACATCCATTTCTTTTTACATTTACTATAGTACCATCTCCATCAAACATAGATCTTAATAAATAAGCCAGATCTTCCTTTTTACATTTCATTATCTTATTCGGAATTGATTTTATAATTCCTTTTTCCATTAGGTTTTTATCTAAAGAGATCATAAAATTCACTACATCTTTTGATATTACCCTAACTGCGAATTGGTTTGTTCTTTGTGTTATTTTGGGGTTGATATCAAACAAATATTTTATAGAATTTTCATAATCATGTATTAATTCTTCATCATTATTCCAAAATTGAATGCCGTTTTTCTTGTTTCTGTTTAGTTCGTAGGAACCATCTGTTATATGGTAGCCTAGTAGTTTACACAGTTGAGGGCCATTTTTCCAGGGTTTTTGGTTAAATTCTTGCTCTTCTCCTTCTATAGGTAGTTCTGCAGGAATTGGGAAAAATTCTCCAGCTTTTAATGTTTCTGCAGGAGTTGTTGAAATTTTTCCATCTTTTATATTCCAACAAGGATGTTCTGGAGTTACTATTATTTCTCTCCCGTTATTCAGTTTTATCTTTATTAGTTTTTTTGGAGCTATATGTCTACTTAGGTTCTTTATTTTAGTAGGGTATATTGATTCAAAATCTGTTGTTAGAACATTTTTTCCCAATATTTCTTCTTCTAAAGGCAAGATTTCGCAGTTGACCCCTTGCTGTATCTTATCTCTATTTTTTTCCATTAGCTTGTCTATGAATTCGCCTATTTTTTCCTTTGAACCGTCTTTAAATGTTAGTTCTAGATCCTTGTGATAACATTGCTGTTCCATTGCTTCGTGCATTGTACTTCGGTCATGCTCTGTCATTTTTTCAATTTCATCTACAGCGACAAGACCTTTATTTGCAAGGACTATTGCTCCTGCTTCTAGGCTCCAACCTTTTAGAAATTCATCACGAACAACTGCTGCTGTGAGTCCAGCTGCTGTTGCTGCTTTTCCTGAAACATAACGCCCCTTTGGAGCTATGGATGATACGAATTTTAACATTACGGATTTTGCTACACCTGGATCTCCTACAAGAAGAATGTGAATGTCGCCTCTTGTCGCGCCGCCATCTGATTTCTTTTTTTTAATTCCTCCAAAAAGTTGAAGAAGAATTGCCTCTTTTATTTTTTCAAAACCATAAATGCTAGGGGCGATACTTTGTGATAGACGTTTGAAAACATTTGGATCTGCAGATAGTTCAAGGATATCTTTAATATCTTCTTCTGAAATGTCTAATTGTTCAAATGATTCTTCTGTTGAAATTATATTATTTGCTTCTAATGCAATATCGAATCTTGTTGAGATTCCTGTCGGCAATGGTACAGGAACTTCTTTTAATATACCATGAATTTTTATTCTGCTTCCTGGCGTTGCGTGCTTTTCCATTTTAGGATCAACCAAGTCTTCTTTTAGAAAAACTATTATTTTTCTTGGTTGTTCGCCTCCTTCTAGTGAGTCAGGGGATTCTTCAACCGTTAATCTTTGGACGTCTACCATTTCTTTTGACAAGAGTTTGAAATTGCCTTTCCAATTACATGAGCATCTTGAGGGTTCTCTGAATTTTCTATCAACTTGAAGAACAGAAAGAATTGCACCACAACTAGGGCATTCAAATCTTGCGTTAACAACTTGAGGTTTAACATCAGATGCTAGTTTTATTATACCTTCTATTGAAATAAATTGGTCAAGATGCTTTGCCCTTATATTCCTTATTTTTATTTGAGAAGTTAGGGGGAGATCTAAAAATCTTATTCTTGGGTTTTTTATTAATTCCGATTCTTCTAATGCTGTTTCTAGCAGGTTTATTGTTTCTTCTGGACTGTCTGAAAGATTGTCTGCTAATTCTGGAGAAAATTCAGATAAATGGTTGAACTTAACTTTTACTACATTTTCTCCTGTTCTTGTTGATTCTATTATGTCTTTTTTATATGAATCAAAGAAATTTTTCGCTTCTAAGGATAATTCTTCTTTTCTCCCTTTCTCCATAAATTGGATATATATTATAGATTTATATTGTTTGTTGTTCGAGAGTTAATTTTATTAAAAATTGTATTAATCTACTTCAGCTCCACCGCTTCCAAGAGATTTTTCATTTTGAGCTAGTTGCCCCATTAATGCAGGGTTTTGCATAATTGATTTCTTAATTTCATTAAATACGTATGCTTCTGCTCTTTTTGATATTGGGGAGTCAGATTCTGTTTTCTCTTTTTGAACCTTCTTCTCTTTTTTTATTGCTTTCACGTAATTTTAAAGGAGAAGGAGTATTTAATCTTTTTGATTACTATGATTTGTGAATTTTTATGAACTAAATGTTTATAAGGCTAAATTTTTTATTCATAATTAATGTCATCGGAAAAACCAAGATTTATATCTGATTTGCTTAATGGAGGCGTAAAAGATAAATGTTATCTAGAAAGAAATCATAGGAATAATGTTATTTATAGGGTAGCGGGTGTTGATTACGGTATTAATACTGATACAGGAACTATAGAATTATTAGTAAATGCTGTGGAGATTTGTAAAAATGGATCTGGCAAAGAATTATCGAGAGAATATACGCGAAGACTTATTGATTGCCTTTATGATAGGCGAGTTGAAGGGGAATTAATTAACTAGGAAGATTTAGTCGATATATTTTCATTAATTATTGGTCTTCAATCCAATCTAATAAATTATACCAAGAGATGTCATCTTCTGTTGGTTTTTTCCCTTCTGATTCAACAACCCCTAATTCTATATATAGATTTTTCATATCTCTTTCATCTAATTCTGGTTTTTGTAATCTTCTCGAGTGTAAATATTTAGCTGTTTCTATATGTTTATGTTTCAAATTTTTATTTCCAGATAGTTCAGCATAAATTACTTTTCCTGCATCATATGGGCCATACGCAAAAGACATTGCACCATATAATAATATGCTACTTACTGCGCTTACTTCAATTAAGTGTAGCCCTACTTTTGCTATTTCACTAAGTGTTTTTCCAATATAATGAGAAAGACCTTCGACTTTTATATCTTCTAATCTTTTTTCTAGTTGTTCATTAGTAACATAATTTTCAGCCACGATAATTATCTGGATTTTGTATTTTTAAATATTTGTATGGTGATTATTTTTAATTAAAAAATTGCAACTATTTAATCTGAAATCTAAGGTAACTAGGAAGATTTCTCTTATTCAATCTGAAATCTTAAGATAGCCCCAACACCCTTTGTTAAATTATAGAATTGCTCGCCATCTTGGTTTTCTGTTGAGATTATTACTACTGTTGCTCCTATTCTTTCTGCTGCCTCTTCCAATTCTTCTACTTGCTCTCTTGGGAATTTTTTAGAGATTAATAGAATTTCGACAGCGCCTCTCTCTAAAGCGGTTTTTACTTTTTCAAATCCATAGGTTGCTTTTTCTCTATGTTTTCCAAGAGTATTAAAGAATTTTTCTAAGATTAATTTTTCTTTAATTAGTTCTTGTTCAGCTATATCTTTTTGAGAGTCTTCAACCAATAGCTCTAGACCGTGTTCGTCTGTATAGCCTAGATCTTTTAGTGCAATTACTTTTTCTTTTAGTTTTGTAACCAGTTCACCTTCTTCTAGAAAATCTTCTTTTGTAGGAACAGGCCCCCCTATAAGAATGCCTTTTAATCTAGGCATATCAAAAAATGCTTTTTTCATTTCTTCTGCGACACGTCTGAAGAAATTTTTTGCAAGGCCTTCTGTGACTCTGCTAAAGCGAGCAGCACTTTGTCCTCCTGCTTTTATTTTTCCTGGAACACCAGATGTTAAATTTGTGATGACTTTAATTTGCTTGCCTTCTAATAGCCCTATAGTTGCTTCTTGTCTGTCTATTACTAATAATCCATATACCTCGCTTACTTCAAGCATTTCTTTTAACGCATCTATTATGAAAATTTGGTCGCATCTGTATAATCTTACGTTTAGAGATCTTGCTGGCTCATAAATCCAAATTTTAAGATCCTGTACCCCTTCTTTTTCAGATACATTGCCGCAAAATATGGCTAATCCGTTTTTTGGGGGATGTTTATAATTTTTTAGTTCTCTTATTATTCTTTCTAGAGCATCAAGAACTGTTGTTCGTGTTTGTTTAGATTTGATGTTTGCAGCCATTGATTTTTCTGTTTCTAATTGCCTCGTTATTATGGATAGATTGAAACCTGCGGGAATCATTACTGTGACTAATTCAGTATGCCTGCCCTTTATACTTCCAAGTAAGTTGACTAGTTCTTCTAGTTCTTGTCTTTGTCTATCAGTTAATTCTTGGACTTGTACGGTCATAATTTTTGAAAGAGAGGAGGGTTAATAAATTTGAGGTTTATTATGATTTTCATTAACTTTAGTCGCGAATGAAATTGCAAAAGATATCAATAGAGATAAAATACTAAGTCCTATGTTGACTAATGAAAACCATTTCTTGGAGATCTGCAGATATTTTATAGCTATCCATTCCAGGCCATAAACTCCAAATATAACTAAAACGCAGAAGCTAATCAAAATAATGAAAAAGATACTTATTCCTGTGGATTTTGAAAACTTATTTTTAGATGGTTCATTTCTTGCTATCAGCTTAGTTACGGCTATGTGAAATACGCAAGTTATCAGATAAAATATTATCCCTGCAATTGCAAAAGGAAAGAAGAAAATTAAATTTAGAGCTATCCACCATGACAAAAAAGTATATCCTGCTTCAAAGAATACAAATAGATAAGCGCGCTGTAAAGTGAAATTGAAGTTATTTGATTTCATTGTCAAATTACTTGAATATTGAAATCACCCTTCTTGACTTCTTTGGCATTAGAAACTGCAATTAAATCGTGCATGACATTCAAAAATACTTTTATTTCTTCTTCTGGCAAAGTAAGAATAATTTGAGAGTTCATTGGTTTTTTCGCGTTGGATTTAGCCTGTCTGATTTTTGAAATTAGTTCTATTAATTTGTTCCAAACTTCTTCATCATTTTTGTTTTGCTTTACTTCTATTGGTGTTGGCCAGTATGAAATATGAATTGAATTGATATTTTCATATTTTTTGAAATATTCTTGATATAAGTGTTCTGTAATAAATGGAGTTATTGGAGCAAAGATTTTTAGAATTGTTAAAAGTGAGTTATATAGGGTGTAAAATGCAGATGCTTTTTCTTGTTCATTACCTTGATAGACGCGATTTTTTACAATTTCTAAATAATTGTCTGCAAAAGAATGCCAGAAAAAAGAATCGGATTCTAATTTTGCTTTTGAATAGTTATAATTATCAAATGCCTCAGTTGTAGATTTTATTAGATTGTTTAATTGAGTTAGGAAAATTCGATCTGTTTCTATTAATTTAGGCAGTGACTTTTGATGTTGAAGATTTAAAAATACAAATTTAGTTGCGTTTAGAATTTTTGTTCCAAACTTTTTTCCTGTTATAATATCTTTTTCTTGGTAATCTAAATCTTCGCCTAATTTTGATGAAGCTGCCCAGTATCTAAGCGAATCTGCACCATATTTTTCTAATATCTCTTGAGGAGCTATTACGTTGCCTTTTGATTTAGACATTTTTTGGCCTTCTAATGTAACAAACCCAGATATTGTAATGTCATTCCAGGGAATTTTGTTTTCTTGAAGATAAGATTTTACTATAGTGTAAAACGCCCATGTTCTGATTATATCGTGGGCTTGAGGCCTTAAAGAGTACGGGATTTTTATTTTATTGTCGACTAGAGAGGATGCAATTTGTGGAGTTAGAGAAGATGTTGCCCAGGTATCAAGAACTTTTGTTTCCCCTTGCGCTTGTGATTTACATTTTGGACAGATTTTTTTTACCTGAATAGGATCTACTGGAAGCTCAGATTCTTTAGCTAAGATTGTTTCATCACATTTTTCACATTGCCAGATTGGAATTGGAATGCCAAAATGGCGATCTCTTGAAATGCTCCAATCCCATTCTAATCCTTTAATCCAATTTTCATAACGTTTGAACATGTGTTTAGGGTACCAAGATATTTTTTCACCTTGTTTTATAAGTTCATTTTTAATATTGAGGATTTTTATGAACCATGTTTCAATTGGAAGAAATTCTATTTCTATTCCACATTTATCATGTACATTTACATTGTGTTCAATTGTTTTTTGTTCTGCGATAAGACCTTTGGTTTTTAGGTCTTCTAGAATTTTCTTTCTTGCTTCTTTAATTGTTAAATTATTATATTCTGAAGTTGTTAATCTACCTTCTTTGTTTATTATTATTTTTGGCTGTAATTTATGTCTTTTTGTTGCATCCACATCGTATTTATCGCCGTAAGAGCAAACCATTAGAATACCCGTTCCTTTTTCCATATTTGCTGATGAATCAGCCATTATAGGAACTTCATGATTGAATAATGGAACTACTGCCTTTTTCCCGATCAAGTTTTTGTGGCGTTTATCATCAGGATTTATGAATATTGCAACACAGGCGCCTAAAAGTTCAGGTCTTGTAGTTGCAATTAGCATGTCTTTGTTTTGCACTTTAAATTTTATTGTTGTAAAATCCGTTGTTTTCGTTTTATCTTCAAGTTCTGCTTGGGCAACTGGGGTTTGGCATTCTGGGCAGTATATTGTTGGAAACTTTTCTTTGTAGATTAGATTTTTTTTGTATAATTCAATGAAAGAGAGTTGTGAAATTTTTTGAGAGTTTTTGTCAATTGTCGAATATTTAATATTGTAATCAGATGAAATGCCTAGATTTTTCCAGTCCTGTATAAAATCAGGAGTTATTTCTTTTAATGTTTTTAGGCAAAGTTCAATAAATTGCGCCCTAGACATTGATTTTGATTTTACCTTTTTTAATTTTTCAATTAGTCTTTCTGTAGGCAATCCGTTATCATCTGTACCAAATGGATAAAAGACTTCTAAGTTGGACATTCTCTTGAATCTGGCTATAAAGTCTTGCTGTGAATAAGAAAATGAATGGCCGATATGCATTTTTCCAGATACTGTTGGAGGAGGAGTATCTATTGAATAAATTTTCTTTTTTGTTTTTTCATCGAATTTGTATATTTTTTCATTTTCCCAAAACTTCAGGATTTTTTTTTCTATCTCTTTAAAATCTTGATGGCTTTCAGAAATCTTTTTGTCAGATTTCTGAGGTTTCAGGATTTTTTCCTCCATTTCTTTGATGTTTGTTTCTTTCATGTTTTAAAGAAGATGGGAAGGGTTAAAAATATTGGGGTTTTTTATTATGCATGTTGAAGAGAAGAGAAGTATTCATTATTTCTATAATTATACTAGTTTTATTACTGACAGCCTTTACTTATATCAATAACAATAAAAGTTATGTGAAGATAAATGGCAAATATATTGATGTAGAAATTGCAGATTCACCTGAAGAAAGAATTAGAGGTTTAATGTATAGAGATTTTTTAACTGAAAATAGCGGAATGTTGTTTATTTTCGATAATTCGGATATACTGGAATTTTGGATGAAAAATACCTTAATTTCTTTGGATATTATCTATATCGATGAAAATATGAAGATTGTTAAAATAATTGAAAATGTTCAGCCATGTTTAGAAGATCCATGTGAAAGTTATAGTTCTTCTTTTCCAGCTAAATATGTTTTAGAGGTAAATGCTGGCGAGGCCGATAAATTAGGAATAAAGGAAGGAGATTTTGTTCAGGTCGTTGTTAAATGATGGATAGGAAAAAGTTATTTATAGAAATTTTTAAAAAAGCAGAGAAGAAATATGATAAATCAATTAAAAGGTTGGCCGGAGAGGGTTGGAATTCTCCATGGAAGACTTTGATTGTTACTATAATGAGCGCGCAATCTCGTGATGAAGTGACTATTAGAATTGCCAACGAATTGTTTTCTAGATATGATAGTTTAGACGAATTGGCTAATGCACGATACGAAGATGTTATTGTTATTTTTTCTGGATTAAATTATAATAAAACTAAAGCTAAACATGTTATTGCAGCTGCACAAATGATTATCGCAGATTTTAATTCTAATATCCCTGATAAAATTGAAGATCTTGTTAAATTGCCAGGGGTTGGAAGAAAGACTGCTAATTTGGTTTTGACAGAATGTTATGATAAAGATAGTATTACTGTGGATACTCATGTGCATCGTATTGCTAATGTTTTGGGATTAGTTAAAACAAAAACGCCAGGTCAGACTGAAATGGAATTAATGAAAATTGCTCCCAGGCAATATTGGAGCAAAATAAATAGAATTTTTGTTTTATGGGGCAAGGACGTTTACGGCCGCGATAGTAAAAAATTGCTTGAGAAATTGAATGGATAGATTTTTATATTCTGAATTTTTGGTATAAATATGGCTGACAATAAAATAAATATGCCTGGCGGATTTGGCGGGCTGATGAGATATGACGATGAATATAGCAGTAAATTTTCTATTAGTCCAGGACAAGTAATTGGATTTGTCGTTATTGTGATTCTTTTTGTTTTGGTTTTGAAGTTATTTTGGCCCGTTGGCGCTTAAAAATCTATTAAATCTTTAGTATTTTTAGAAAACTATATAAAATAAGGACTTTTTCTTTAATTATGATACCTGGAATGGGCGGATTAAATCCTAAGAAAATGCAGGAAATGATGAAGAAATTAGGAATTAATCAAGAAGAAATAGAAGCAGAGAGAGTTATTATTGAAAAGATAGATGGGGGAAAGATTATTATTGAAAATCCTAATGTTCAGAAGATAAAGATGCAAGGGCAGGAAAGCTGGCAGATTACTGGCGAAGAAATAGAAGAAAATATTGAAGAAGATTTGGATGAAGAGATTAGAGAGGAAGATATTAAGCTTGTTATGGCAAAGACAGGAAAAGGCCGAGATAGTGTTAAGAGAGTTTTGGAAGAAACTGATGGGGACATTGCCGAAGCTATTGTTAAACTGAGCTAATAGCTTCGTCAGCTATAAAGTTAAACGGCTCGCCTTCGCTCGTTATGAAGCAATAACTTTACAGTATTGCCGAAGCTATTGTCAAATTAAGCTAATTTTGTTGTAATTCTGGAATTAGAAAGGTATTTAAGGAGGTAAAGCTTTTTAGCTACTCGCTAAATTTATTGAAAAATTACATATATGGAGAGGATAATTAAAGAAAAAATCAGTGCAGATCACCTTCTATATGTTAGTTTAAAGTATACTAAAACTTGTGACGTTATACAGAATTTATTACTTAGGTGGGCCAATATGATTGAATTGGCTCTTGAGATATTAATTGAAAAGTTGAAAAAGCAAAAAAAATGGAAAGCTGTTCCTGATGCACCTTTAGCTAGATTAGTACAATTAAA
>JBBTAC010000017.1:0-43550 GCA_038044405.1 Nanobdellota archaeon | reverse complement strand
GAAGCTTGGAAAGAAATAGAAGAAGGAAAATATAAGTCTATGAATGTTGAAGAATTATTCAAAGAATTAAAAAGTCTTAAGTGAAAATGGTTAAAGAGGTGCGAAGATCTAATAATTTTTTAAATAGGTTAAAAAAATTAGATAAAAGTTATATTGACAAAATTGAAAAAATACTTCTAAAAATAATTCAAAATCCAGAGATTGGAAAACCAATGAGATTTGATAGAAAAGGCACGCGAGAAGTTTATATAAAACCATTTCGATTATCTTATGCTTACGATAATTACAAAGATATTCTTTATCTATTAGACCTATATCACAAGGACGAGCAGTAAAAACATCAGTTTTATAAACCTAAAATATTATCATTTTTATGTAGAGAAGCTGGCGCGTTAGCCCTGCGCCATTCGCAAACGGGCTTCATGGCGAGCTTAAAGGAAGGCGTGAGGCAGAGGATTGTTAGTCTCTTACTAAACTATGAGATTCTGTCCTATTCGATCGCGCCTTCGTGAAACGGGTCAGGCCTTGATCGGAGCAGCCCTAAGCGAAATGCGTGGTGCTTATAGGGTCGCAGGATTGAGGAAGGCAAGAGGTAGCTATCAATCTAAAGTTGAGCAAATTCCCTCTCTACACTTAATTTTTAGTCAGTAGATAAATTTATATACATGTTTAACATGTTTAACATATGACAAAGACATTTATAGCTGTAAGAGATGTAGACGAAGAAACATTCAGAAAATTTAAAGCCGCAAGTGCAGAAGAAAGAATGAAACTTGGAGTCGCATTAACTAAAGCTATGAGGCATTTATTAGATGAGAAAAAAAAGAAATATCACAAGGTTGTAAAAAACTTATTAAAAGTTAAGCCCTTTGATTGGGGAAAGGGTACTGAAAGAACAAGTAGAGAAATAGACGAAATTCTATATAATAAAAAATGATAGCGCTAGATACCAGCTTTATTGTTTCATATTACAATGAAAAAGATGAAAATCATAATAAAGCTTTAGATATAATGCGGGAGATATTGGCAGATAATTATGGAGAGGTTTGTATTAGTGATTACATATTTGATGAATGCGCAACAGTAATTTTAGTTAGATTAAAGGATTTGGAAAAGACAATAAATATATGTGATAAAATTAAGCAAGTAATATTATTCAATATAGATGAAGAAATTTTTGATTCAGCATGGAATTTATTTAAAAATCAAAAAGAAACCCTGTTTAGCTTTACAGACTGCACAACACTAGCTTTAATGGAGAAGGAAAATATAAAAAACATTGCAACATTTGACAAAGATTTTAAAAAAATAAAAGAAATAAATGTTATCGGATAGTTATTTAAACTAAAATCCATCTAAATAAAAATGGGAAGAGAAGAACAAATAATAACAGAAAGACTTAGAAAACTAAGTGAATTAAGGAAGCAAGGTATAAATCCTTATCCAAATAGTTTCGAAATTACTCATCGTTCTTCTGAGTTACACAAAAAATATCATTCTCTGAAATCAGAAAAATTCACAAAAGACAGTGTAAAAATAGCAGGCAGATTAATTATGTCTAGATACCTTGGAAAAATATCATTCGGAACATTGCAAGATTCTAAAGGTAAAATACAAATTGTATTGCAGGATAAAGAAACACCTCCAAAAATAATTGAACTTTTCAAAAATCATGTCGATAATGGAGATTTTATAGGTGCAGAGGGAAGTATTTTTAGAACAAAAAGCGGCGAACTTTCAATCTTAGTAAAAAAATTATCTATTCTAACAAAATCTTTATCACCCTTGCCAGAGAAATGGCATGGTCTAAAAGATGAAGAAGAAAGATACCGAAAAAGATATCTTGATTTAGTAATAAATAAAGAAGTAAGGGAAGTCTTTGAAAAAAGAGCAAAGATACTTGAGGCATTAAGAGAATTTATGAAAGAAAAGGATTTTCTAGAAGTAGAAACTCCCATATTACAGCCAGTATATGGGGGGGCATTAGCAAAACCATTCAAGACGCACATCGATGCATACGATTCAGATGTTTTTTTAAGTATTGCTCCAGAATTACCTTTGAAAAAATGTCTTGTCGGAGGTTTCGAACGCGTTTACGAAATAACTAAAAAATTTAGAAATGAAGGCGTGGATAGATCCCATAATCCAGAACATATGACGATTGAATGGTATCAGGCATATGCAAATTATGAAAATGGAATGGATTTATTCGAAGAATGCATAAAATCAGTCGCAAATAAAGTCCTCGGTTCGCTAGTTTTCGAATATCAAAATAACAAAATAGATTTAAGAAAATGGAGAAGGTTGTCTCTAGAAAAAGCAATAAAAGAATATCTTGATGAAGATGTAACTAAAATAAAAACAGATGCCGATGCAAAGAAAGTTGCTCAAAAACACTCGTTAAACCCAGGAGAAATAACAAAAGCAAATATACAAGACGAATTAATGAAATTATTCAGAGATAAATTAATTCAACCAACATTTCTTACCGACTATCCGATAGAGTCTTCACCATTAGCAAAACCAAGTTCTAAAGATCCAACAAAGGCAGAAGTATTCCAGCCATTTATAGGGGGTTTAGAATTAGCTCGCGCTTATTCCGAATTAAATGATCCTCATCTTCAAGCAAAACATTTTACAGAACAAGAAGAAGATAGAAAAAAAGGCAATCTAGAAGCAATGCCCTCTGATCAAGATTTTATAAATGCCCTAGAACATGGAATGCCTCCTGCGTGCGGTGTAGGTATTGGAATAGAAAGACTAACAATGCTGTTTACAAATCAAACATCAATCAGAGATGTCATTTTATTCCCCTTCATGAAACCAATAGACTTAAAAGTAAAAAAGCAATAATAATGAAATGGGAAAGTCAGATTTAATAATAAAAAGCAAAATAAAGTCAGCAGTTCCAGATTTAAATGTGGCAACAGAAGTAGCAGACGAATTAAATAAAAAAGTTGTTAAGATGCTGAATGATGCTTCACAAAGAGCAAAGTTAAATGGTCGAAGAACTTTGCAAGCCAGAGATTTGTAATATTAAACGCCTAATTCTTTCTTGATTTTACTTAGATATTTCTCCAAGTCAGTATAATCTTTTTTCCTGTCCAATAAACAGACCAAAATAATAGAAGGTTCTATAATTGCATAAATTAATCGTGTTTCTACTCCCTGAACTGAAAGCCTCACTCTAAAAACTTTAGAATATTGTTTAGAATGGATTCTTTTATATCTATATGGATTTTCTTTTACTAATCTAATTTTATCATAAATAATTCTTTTTGATTTCTCGTCAAGTTTTAAAATCTGTTCTTGGAAAAAAGCAAGCGCTTTTATTTCGTAATTCATGATAAGAGAACACTATTTATTTCTTCTTCAGAAACAATTGCTTTTTTCTTAATAGATAATTCAATAAGGGAGTCTATCATATTTATCTCTTTTTCACTAAAGCTCTCATCAAATTCATTTTCTTCAAAAATCTTTTCACGCATACTTTCCATAGCCAATTCTTGAACATTTCTATACCCATATGCGCGCACATATCTCTCCGCAGCAATAATGAGATTTTTAGGCAATTTCAAGTTAATTTGTTTTGTTTCTTCCATGATATCTAAAGATAGCTTTAGATATTTAAACTTTATTATAAATTAAAATAACTATATAATAGTAACAAATAGAAAGGTTTATAAAACTGAATTAACAAGGAAAATTATGCAAACTAAAACAAATAAAGGTTTAGAAGTAAGAGAAGGAAGAACTTATTTAAAAGCACCTCATTTAGATGGAGAAATAAACTTCGTTTATCCAGCAAAAGGTTCTGGAAATTATATAGATGTAGCAGAAGAATTGAAAAAAGATAATTTATCTCAACCAACAATGTCCCAAAATGCTTCTTTGATTTATTCCGCATGGCAGAATCCCAAAGAGAAATATTCTAAAGAAGTAATTAATACTCTAGGGGAATTTGGGTTATGGTGCTTTAATGGAATTTTATGCGCCAAAGAAGGCGCTTATATTAAAGATAATCCAGAAATAAAAAATGGAAGAGTTTCTATGAACGAAAAAGATTTATTAAGTAAATTAGAATCAAGTGAATCAAGCGTAAGATTTGTTCCATATGGATATAAAGTAGGAAAACAGTCGGCAAAAGAATTAGCAAAAAATAAATTTGTACAAGCTTTAGCAGGAGAAGAGGGAGCTGATAAACTAGCTGAAACATCTTCAAACTACCAGTTTGAGCCACATCTATTCAGTTTAGAAAATCCTGATAAAGAATTAATAAGAGTCGCCTCGTTGGGCGGGGGCAGGGGTAGGATCGACGGCGGGTTGCTTGTCCTTGGCCTCGGCTCTGATGTGAGCTGGGGCGGGCATGTTTTTGGGGTATCCGAAGCTTCTTGAGAAGCTGAGGCTTGCAAAATTTTTTTAGCATAAATTTATTAACTATTATTAGAATTGCATCCAGATAAATCAAAAATTATTCCTTTATCACAAGGAATAGACTTTGTCGGTTTTAGAAATTTCTACTATTTCAAACTTTTAAGAAAAAGAAATATAAGAAAAATAATTAATAAAATAGAATCTTATAAAAAAGGAGAAATAAGCCATAATAAAATGCTCGAAATCTTTTAAGGATGGCAAGCATACGCAAAGTGGGCAAACACATTCAAACTTAGAAAGAATATTGTAAAAAAGATATATAAATCCAGACTAGTTTTCTTATAGATGCCGAACAATAAAGCAAAGGGTTCAAGAGTGGAAAGAGAGCTATTGGATATATTTACACAGAACAGCTGGCGAGCTGTTCGAGTTGCAGGATCAGGAGTAAATGATGATTCACCATGCGATTTAATTGCTGCAAAATTAGGAAAAAAAGGTTTTGCTGTGGAAGTTAAATCAACTAAAAAAACTACAATATATATAACAAAACAGCAGATAGAAGATTTTATTATTTTCTCAAATATAATTGGATTGAAGCCCATAATTGCAGCAAGATTCAACTACAATGGTTGGCTCTTCGTTAATCCTAGCGAGCTTCAAGATACTGGAAAATATTATGCTCTTTCGCTTAAAATAGCAGAAGAAAAAGGCGAGCGTTTTTCTCAATTTTTTGAAAAGTAAATTTCATACCCTCAGCAGTAAAACTTAAATAGGCGACTTTCCACTGTTCTCTATCCTTAAAGGAGTTTCTAAAAAAATGGATATGCCAACAGAATTACAGCATCAAGCAATGGGCTACGATAGAGCCGCGACAATGTTCTCGCCAGATGGACATCTTCTTCAAGTAGAATATGCAGAAAAAGTTGTAAAATTCGGAAGCGCAAGCATAGGCTTAGTCTGTAAAGACGGCGTAGTATTAGTTGCAGATAAAAGAATAAGAGATAAATTAATTGCGAATGAATCAGCACATAAAATTTTTGAGATAGACGAACATATAGTCGCAAGCGCAGCAGGTCTTTTGTCAGATGCTAGAGTCTTAGTGGATATAGCTCAAATAATGGCACAGCAGAATAGAGTCACATATAATTCTCCAGTTGAACCAATTTCAGTTATTAGAACCATAGCAGATAGAAAACAAATGGCGACACAATACGGGGGAGTTAGACCATATGGCGTAGCAATAATGCTCGCAGGCATAAATAAAGGTCAGCCTCATTTGTATACAACAGACGTTACAGGAAATTACACCTCATACAAAGCAAATGCAATCGGAGAGAATGACGAGAAATTTAAAGAAACTTTAAGAAAAGATTATAAAGAAAATATGTCAATAGACGAAGGAATTAAATTCGCAATGAAAATGTTCAAGGAAGTCTTAGATAAGAATTTCGAACTCAGTAGATTTGAAGTAGTATATGTAAAAATGGACGAAGGAAAACTAATCAGATTACAAGGCGACGCGTTAAAGAAATTTTCTAAGTAACTCTATTTAAAATACACAAATTTTTATAAAGCATAAAATATAGATTCGAATATGGCAAGAGAATTAAGATTATATGAGGTTTATGGAGAGGTCCAGTATAAAGATGGCCATGAGCGCATTTATGAAGATATTGTTCCAGCCAGATCAAAAAGAGAAGTAAAAAGCGATTTAGACAAAAAAATGAAGAAATCTAAGATAAGATTAAATTACCTAGAAATAACCGAAGTTGAAATACCAGGATATAAAATATCTATCTCTCCTCTTGAAAATAAGGTTTAAGGCAATTTAAAAACTTTCCTAAAAATCATTGAAAAAATTATGCTAAAAATCAGATAAGCCCAGAACCATGATAAAAATCCAAATATCTTTGCATTTTCTAAAGCATCAAAATAATCGCTAAACCAGCGGAAAAATAATATTATCGGAATTGCAGTATACATAAAAGAACCCATTGATAAACTCATCATTTCCCCGGCCTTAGCCAGACTTTTTTTATTCAACTCCATTAATTTTTCAGGATGGTCTTTAAATTGTTTAATTTCTTCAGAAAGCATTTTTTGTTCTTTCTTTAATGCTCTCAACATATCATTATCTACAGTATATTTTTGAATAACAGTAATAAACAAAGTTATCAAAGCAGAAATAATAATCATTCCTAAATTTATATTATATTCTAATAATCTTCCAGCAGTAGGATCTAGTACATAATGAACTCCTTGTTTTACTATAGGTAGATAATTCCAGAATCCAGCTACAGCTAAGGAAATAATCATTACTATAATCAATATTTTTGCTGTTCCCATTTTATCCCATCATTTTCCTTAAAGCAGGATGCATATCAAGAGCATGCTGTTGAGCAATATTAGTGTAGAACTGATACATTATCATGACCGCTAATAAAATAGATGTTCCAGATGTCAACGCACCTAAAAGGTCAGCTATAGAAGAGAAAGCTCCAATAGCTAATCCCCCCATTATCGTTAAAGGCATTATGTATCTAGCTAAAATTGATTCTAAAACTCTTGGGTCTTTCCTAAATCCAGGTATTTGCAATCCAGAAGAAAGAATATTTTTTGCTTGAGATGCTTCATCCATACCAGAGGTTTTAACCCAGAAAACTGCAAAGATGGCGCTTAGGCCCATATAAAATATTAAATGCGTTAGTGATTGAAGAAGAATCGTTTTCTGAAAACTGCCTCTAATAATTGCCTCAATAATATTTGTAGAACCTATCCAATATGCAAATCCAGATACAGGTGCGCCTTGTGAGAAAGAGCCAAGGAAAGTAGGTCTACCAAGCCAATTTTCTAGCAGTCCTCCAAATAATTGAATGTTAGCTGCAAGAGCGGCAACAAGTATAACTGGTATATTGGATGCATAGAAAAATTGAAGAGGCCACTTTACACCATATCCCCTTAATCTTTCGTAGCTTAAAGGAATTTCAACTTTTAGATTCTGAGCCCATACAACTCCCAAGAAAATTAAAACAGTAAATAATATCGCAGCCACAGAAGAATATAATTCTGTTGGCGCATTATTTAAAATAGATTGGATTATAACTAAAACTTTCCCAGCGCATGGAGTATTTGATAAATCAAATAAACATATTTCTCCATTTACACCCATAAATTGGAATAGCGAAGTGAAAAGTCTCCATGCAACACCTGCCGCGATAAATAGCGAAACACCAGAACCAAAGCCCCACTTTTGAGATACTTCATCTAAAAACATTATTACAAGCCCGCCTAATACTAGTTGAAATATTACGACTCCCGTAAATCCAGGAGAAGCTTCTATGCCTTTCATTAAAACATAAACAACTGCCTCAAAAATTATAAAAAATAAAACCCCTAACTTTTGCAGTCCTTGAAATTGTTTCTTTCCTTCTTCGGATTTAGTATCTATATTCATGATGCCTGCTCCAACTAAAAGTTGCAGAATAATAGAGGCCATAACTATCGGACCTATTCCGAGACTTATTATGCTTCCAAAGTCAGTGCCAAGAATAACTTCAAGAAAATCAAATCTTTCTAAAAAACCAGCAGAAACACCATATAAAGAAATATTAGCCAATATAAAGAAAGAAAGCAAAACAACTATAGTCCACTTTAATTTTTTATTAAAGCTAAGTTTCTTTTCTATTGGCTTTTTTACTTCAGGAAGATTATATATGATGCTTTGTAGTCCCATTGTACCTCCTAGATAAAAGAACTTTTTAAAGTTGCTGGGAAGTTATTTTTCTAATATTATTTCCCCGCCAGATTTTTTAATTTTATCTATGGCTGATTTTGAAGCAGCAGAAGCATGAATAATTAATTTCTTTTGAATTTTCCCTGCCTCGCCAAGAATCTTATAACCTTTCAAATTAATCTTTACAGAATCCTTAGATTCTTCAGCTGTTTTATTTTTTATAAAGTTCTCGAGGTTTTGAATAATTTGTAAGATATTAATTACCTTGAATTTTATTTCTTTTTTCCTTCTCAAGGCCTTATCTTTTCTAAAATAAGGTGTAGGCAAGTTAAGTATGAATGTTTTTCTTTGGTCTCCTCTTTTTCCTGTTCCAGCCATCCCTTTACCACCTCTATGTCCAGATCCTCTTGCCTTTTTCTTAAATCCGCGTCCGTGAGTGTGCGTGCCTCTAAATCGAGAGGATTTTTTTCGTCTTTTTATCTTCATTTTCTTATTACTAAACCCCCTATATAATCCTGATTAAATACCTCTTCATTATTCCCAGATAATAAAATGCGTTCATAACCCCTGAATCTTTTTATATCTCCTTCAAAAATATTTTTATATACTAAATTATCTCTTGAATAAACTCTTGGGCCTCTAAAAGGCATGTCTTCTGTTACCAAACTCAATGCTCTTTTTAGAAATCCAAATATCTCTTTTGCAAATTTTATATCACTTTGATATTTTGGCATCATTCCTCCAGAATAAGCCATTGCCCAGATAGTTGGACCCTCATTATGCAATCTTACTTCTTCCATTCCCGGAGCTTGAAAGAAGCCAGTATAACTATCCCTATAATAAAATTCTTTATCACCATATTCCAATTCTTTATGCAATGGTCTTTCTGAATTTGACAAGTCAACAGCTTCTTCATTAGCGTAAGTTGCTTTTTTTGCTTTAACTAAAAATTTAGCGAGTTTTTCTAAATCTATCATAGCATCCTCCTAATCAATTCATTTATACTTTCTTTATTATCTCCTAAAACAGCTTTCTTAGATGTACCAAAATGTTTCTTTGAATCAATACCACCTATTGGAGGATGAAGTCTAAAGAAAGGTTTTATGTCCAAATCAAGACCCTTTTCTAATTGCTCAATTACCTTTTCAACATTAATTTTCTTAGATTTATTTTTCGGCACACCTCTTTTTTGTATTAAAAGTTTAAGAGTTTCATTATCTATATGGCCATAGGCAGCATGGTTTCTAATCAACCTTAATATTTTTTCAATTTCAGGACTTTCTTTAAGAATAACTGCAGAATATTTGCGTCTTAATCTTAATCTGTATAGAGTTTCCTCTAATTTTTCAGTATTATTTATCATTCCAGAAATTCTTATGACTACTTTCATTTTATTTCATCCCCCATTTTAGTTGTTTTTTCTAAAGCGTTAATACAAGCCTTTGCCAAATTAAAGGTAGTTCTTGTCTGTCCAGCTGTTTTACTGTAAATATCTCTTATGCCTGCGAGCTTCAATATCTTTTTGCATTCATCTGCAATTACAAGTCCTGTTCCCCTAGGAGCGGGCAATAAAGTTACTGTGATACTGCCTTCTTTGCCTTGAACTTTGAATGGTACTGTATGAGGATCATTCTTAGAGCTGTCTAAAAAGTTCTCAAATCCTCGATGGATTTTCATTATATTTAACTTAGCTTGTCTAATTGCTTTTTCTCTTGCAGGAAGAGTTTCCTTTGCTCTGCCATATCCCAACCCAACATGGCCCCTTTTATCACCTACAACAACCATTGTAGAGAATGTAATAACATTTCCTTCCATGGTTTTTTTCTGTGTTTGTCTCCAAGCCCTTCTCTTTCCACCTCCAAATTTTCCCTTAGCTTGTCCAATCAAAAGCAATTCAGATTCTAAATTTAATAGTGTATCAACAATTTCGGACTCAAGTATTTTCTTTCCATTTTCTAATATTTTATCTATGTCTTTTTCCTTTCCGTCTTTAACAGCTTTTCCAAGTTCTGTTTTAGGAGTCCATGAAGAAAGAGTTTCTCTTTCCATTCTCTTTTTTTCATTTTCTCTTTTTACTTCTACAGGTTGTTCTACAGGCAGTTCGATTAATTCCTTTATTTCATTTTTTGTATCTTTCTCAGCCATTTTACAATTTCTCCTTTATTTTATCCATAATGTTTTTTAATTTTTCATTTCTTTTAAAGTCAGATTCATTAGGCAAAGCTTTTTTATCATGAGGAATATCCATTCCTGCATCAAGCGCACCCTTCAAGACTGCGTATAATCTAGACCTATTAATGCTTCTATTCATGCCAATATCAAAATTAGCGCGTTTTATTTTTTTCTCTAAGGCAAGTTTTCCTATCGCAAATCCAGTTAAATATGCAGCTATCAAACTTTTCAATCTCCCCGTTTCTTCTTTTGGCCAACCCTTGCTTAACAAGATCTTCGAATCAATTCCTATCAATATTTTATCTTGCGCTTCATGAGATTCAATAATCTGCGCAATAATGTATCTATTTGTTTTCCTGCATACTAATCTCTTATGCTCTGATTTTAGCGAAGCTAATCTAGAAGTAAAATCGGTTTTTCCTTCCATTTTTCTTCTTCTAATTGTTTTCATTTTAAGGCTCCAAGTCGCTCTTTAAACTGTGCAAGGCTTTTAAAGACGTTGGTTTTTATTTCTCTTCGCATTTTTAAAAATTGTTCTTTATCAATGTTCTCTTTATTTCTCAAAGTTTTAAGATATCTTCTTAATCTTCTGGTTATCTTTACATAAACCTGTTTTTTATTTACTATTATTTTTTTTCTGCTTCCAAGGTTTCTTCTAGTTTTTCTTTTGTAAACTTTTTTTCTTCCTAGAATATCTTTAATAGTTATAGCGCCATCTTTGTAAAGGTCTTTTATATCTTGTTTTGTTATAGCTTCTTTTATTTCAGTCAATCTAGAAGTATTAAATATTATTCTTTCCTTACCAACATCTAATGTTCTGGATGCAAGTTTCTTTTTTTTATCTAGATTCATTTTATTTAACTCCCAAATTTAAGATTTTTATTTTCATTTCTTCAGCCTTTTTAATCAAATCTATTTTTTTCCTTGCCCCAATTCTTGCAGATATAACTGCAATATTTTCTTTTCCGATTTTATTCAATTCAGCTATATTGTTTATTCGCATTGGGATCAAACCTTTAATTTTTCCAGAACCTTCTTTAGGAGTTCCATATCCAATGCTTACGGTTTTAGGATAACCTTTTCTTTTTTGTCTCATCTTACTATGCATTCCTTTTGGCTTTCTCCATTTCTGAAGCTTCTTTCTATTCTTTCCCAATTTCAAGTGCCTCATATAATCCTGTCTAATAAATCCTTTACTCATTTTCTCTCCGGTTTATCTGTAATATAAATTCCATCTTGGAAAATACGTCTATCTCTTCCCCTTATTTTTGTCATTTTCTCGAAATTAGCCGCTGTTTGACCAGCAGATTCTTTATCATAAGAAGAAATAACTATCAGATTTCCTTTAATATCAACATCGACATTTGGAAGAATTTTTGCGAGTCTTGGATTCTTCTCTCCAAGAAAGTTTCCAATAACCAATTTGTCTTTTTCAGCCTTTAAAGTCATTGGAAAATGCACATTGCAAGCTTCTAATTTATAGACGAATTTTTCACTTAACCCATTAAACATATTTTTAATATGTGCAATTACCGATTTAATTTTATTTTTTTCAATTTTATTTCCTTTTAAAGATTTTAAAATTATAGAATTGTTGTGAATAGAAAGAGATATGCCCGTAATATCTATCTTTCTTGACAATTCATTAGAATCTTTTCTACATATAAAGATTTTATCATTATATGAGCATTCTAAATCGCTTGGAATGGAAATGTTTTCTTCTATTACTTTTCTCATCTTAGTACATATAAGCAATTAAGCTTCCCCCTATTTCTTTTTCTCTTGCTGTTTCATTAGTCATTATCCCTTTAGAAGTAGACATAACCAATACCCCCATTCCTCTTGCAGGAAGATATCTTTTTTCATATTTCTCTATTTCAGAAACTGTAACTGTAAATCTAGGTTTTATCGCTTTGCATTCATTAAGCTTGCCTATCTCTACTTTCAAGGTCTTGCTAAGTTTGTAATCCTTGATGTATCCTCTAAGTTTAGCCAAGGCCAAAACAGAGATAAGTAATTTGGAATGTCTCCTTATTTCTACTTCAGCCTTATGCGCCCTTTTAGCGTTTCTTATTTCATTCAAAGCATCCGCAACTATATCTTGTGACATTTTAACTGTATTTTTTAAAGCCGATATCTTCCGCTATTTCGCGAAAACACTGTCGGCAAACATTTAGATTATATTGATTGAGATGCGCTCCAAAACGTCCGCATCGTTCACATTTCTTTTTAGCTATTCCAGTAGTTCTTTGTTTTGGTTTGCAATATTTTAGAAATCTTTGCATAACTGCAGGTTTACTTCTTAATTGCCTAAGCATCTTATTCCAATCACTCGCAGTCATTTTAAGCAAACTTCGTCTGGAAGTTATCCTCCATAAATTTAATTATTTCTTCTTTTGAAACATTCTGTTTCATAGGTAGTTTAGCAGATTTAATTTTTTTCAATTTTATTCTTAATCCAGCTCTGGAAAAGACCATAGTAACATTTAATCCGCGAATTCCAATATCTCTTTGATATTCTATTCCAGGAATATCAATATATTCACTTATTCCGAAAGAAAAATGATTAGGCGAAATTTGATCATCATATAATGTATTCGCAATAGCCCCTAATAATTTTTTAATCAATTCATATATCTCTTGCTTATTTCGCAATGTTACTCTTACTCCAACTTCTAAACCAGGACGGACATCAAAATCAGGAATTCTTTTTGAAGAAGTTCTAATCTGCGCTTTTTTTCCAGAAAGAAATTCTAATAGTTTCTTTGCCTTTTGCAATTCCTTATCTTTAGCTCCACAGCTAAGTAAAACCTTTTCTATTCTAACTTGCCTCATAGGATTTTCAATATTTTTCGTCATTCTGCTACAATAATCTCCTTTTCTAAATTTACAGATTTGTCTAATTTTTCAACTAAGATATTTACTTTTTTTCCTTCGATAGATTCTATCTTGCCTTTCAATCCAATATATTTTCCAGAAATAATGAATGCCTCTTTTCCTTTTTGCAAAGATACATGCTTCTTTATTTTTCCTTCAAAATCAAGATAAACCGAATCTCCAACAGCTATATTCTCTTTAGAGATAACATTTGAGCCATCATGAAGATTTAATTGCACAACTTTATTTTTTAATATCTTTTTATCTATAACCTTGCATAATCTCATATTTTTATGTTTAGCTTCTTCAAGAACAAATTTCCCAGTATTTAGTAAAGAAAGACTATATGTTTTTCCAGCTTCTAAAATATTAAATATAGAAATGCTTTCTCTATAATCTCTTACAACTCGCCCATTAATTTTAAGGATCTTTTGATTAATCATCTTTTTTACTTCGTTGGCAGTTCTTGCTAGTTTTAACATGTCTCTTAAAGCAATTACAACAGGTACAGAGTTATCATAATTAGACAAAGCTCTTGCTACAAATTTCGTTCCTTTTCTCGGAATTGGCAATTTAGTTGTTGCTCTTTGTCTCTTTAGATGCATTTTGTTTTTCCTTTGGCTTTTTTATTCTCTTTTTATCCTCTAAGTCTAGAGTTTGAATTTGCAATTTGCTTGGATGGAAATAAACATTTACCTTTGTTCCATCTTTTTTTGTTCTCTGAATATTTTCAAGAGTAACCATTGAACTTTTTAAGTCTACAGAATTAATTTTTGCTTTTTTCCTTTTAAAATTACCGCGCATAACAAGCACCTCATCCCCTTTTCTTAGAGGAAGACTTCTCTTGCCATGTTTTTCTCTCAAAGGCTTTGATAAATGCGCACTTAAAAAGCTATGCTTTAGATGCAGGGGCGCATTATGTCTATACTTTCTTTGTTTTCTTGGTTGTTTGCTAGAAAGCCAATGTGTGGAGAATTTTCTTTTCATTTTATTTTCTCCATGCCGATGGCTACTTCGTTAAACTTTTCTTTTAATATATCAATTAATTGTTGATAATGTTGTGGTAGGTAACCAACATTAAGTATAGACTGTAAATAACCAACATACCCTCTTGCTGCTTGAAATTTTTCAACGCCTTTAGATGTATCTCCAGAAGAAGTATATAATGATGCCCTCTCTAAAGAATCATAGAAACCAATAGATTCTATAACATAAGTTCGGAAGTTGTCGCTTAAATTTATTTCCTCAAATATTTTAAAAGCAGCTAATCTTTTTACAGTTCCAGCATCTGTTCTTTTTCCTATCATTTTACAATACAAACTGCGCTATTTTAGCAACAGAAACCCAGCGCTCTTGAACCTCCCTTGCTACAGGCCCCTTAATTTGCGTACCCTTTGGATTACCCTTATCATCTTTTAAAAGAGCAACAGCATTATCTTCAAAACAAACTCTTTCTCCAGTCTTTCTCTTATAAGCCATTCTCTGTCTTATAACGACCGCATCAAAAACTTGTCCTTTCATTTCAGGTTTTCCTGCCCTTACAGAAACTTTAACCCAGTCAGAAACCTTTGCATATTGCTGTCTGCCTTTCTTTGTTTTACCATGAACAACAGAAGTTATTCTAACTATTCTCGCACCACTATTATCAGCCGCAGTTACATTACTGCCTATGTTTAATCCTCGTGTTACTCTTGCATTTATAGCTTTCATTTTATATCTCCAGATTTTATTTTTTCAATGACAATAAAATGAATAATCTTGCTTAAAGGCCTGCATTCTCTAATCCTAACATAATCGCCGATTTTAATATCTAAATTAGCAGGAACTCTTGCATGCAGTTTCGTTTTCTTTTTATGATATCTTTCGTATTTGTAAATATAAATTGTTCTTTCAAATTCTATAACAACTCTTGTTGGAAATTTCTTTATGACCTTTCCTTCAAAAGTTCTTCCTCTTGTTCCAACTAAACTTTCTATTTTTCCCTGCTGTTTTTCATTTTTTTCTGTCATTTTCCACTATATCTTCTCTTCTTGCCAGGTTTTTTTGAGGAATTAGTCGCTTATCGACTCTTCAGGAAAACCAAGTTTTACAAGTATTGGTTTTACTTGCTTTAGGTGATTTCCCTGCAGTTCTATTATACTGTCTTTAACAGTCCCGCCGCACGCCAATTTCTCTTTAAGGGTTTTTGCTACTCCCTTAATATCGACGTGTTTGTCAAGGCCTGTTACAAGCGTTATGACTTTTCCATAACGCCTCTTGTCAGTAGAGACCTTTATGTGTTGTTCGCTTTTAGCGATTTCCTCAAACACATCTGATTCGGTCGGTAAACCGAAATTCGGATCTATATTCATTGTTTATTTTGTTTTCAATACCCTCCCGTTAACGGTATTGAAATATGTCATTAAGCGCGCAATAGCCCTTTTAATCTCTTTGGTTTTCGCATTTGTCTTATTTGCAGTCACATTTGCCTTTATAAGTTCGAATCTTAATTCTTTCAACTTTTCGTTCATTTCATTTTTACCCATCTTAATTATTTCTTTAAATTTTAAATTTACCATTATTTCTTGTTCCTTTTAGTCTTTTTAACTTTTACAGGTTTATCCTTTTCAATTTCTTTTGGAACTTCATTCATAGAAGATTTAATCTTAGCTCTCAAAGCATCATCAACAACAATTCTATCGTGAATATGGGCATCAGGTTGCAAAATACTAACATTGATTCCAACAACTCCGGCCATTGTTTTTGCCTGTGATTGCGCTCGATTAACAACTTTAGAAGGCTCCCCTGTTTTTTTCAAATAACCTTGTGAAAATCTCCAGGATTTAGCCCTATCACTAGGAAGCTTTCCAGCTAAAACAATTTCTGCACCTAGAGCTCCTAACCTCATAATATCTTGAAGCATTCTATATGCAATAACTTTGAATTTTAATGAACCTCTACGTTCCAATAATAATGCAATATCATCTGCTACAAGTTGAGCATCTAATTTCGGTTCTTTAATTTCCCTTATTTCTATATGAGGGTTATCAAGTTTGAATCTTCTTTTCAATGTTCTTGTCAGCATATCTATCTTTTCACCCTGTCTTCCAATAACCAATCCAGGTTTGCTTGTGGAAATAATTATTTTTTCACCTATAGGAGTATATTCAATAGAAACATTGCTTATTCTTCCTTTGCCAAGTTCAAATTTTACATATTCCTTTATAGATAATTCTTCTTTCTTAAAATCTACGAATTTTTTAGTTTCCATTTATAACTCCCTTTACCAGATTTATTAATGTAACATATTCTCGCCTTAATGGATCAAAAGTTGATAGAGGATTATTTTTGAAATCTTCTGCATCAAAAGTTCTGAATGGGGAATCATTTATTGGCGAAATAATATTGTCGCGAACAACAAAATCCCTTGCTACAAGATAATTTGTTTTTCCATTTTTTTCATAAGAAAATACATAATTTAATTTATTTCCAAGATTTATATGTCCCTGATATTTTGCCTGAATTAAATCTTCACCAAAATTAGTAGAAGCCGGGCTAAGAGAAGAAGCAACATATTCCGTTCCTATTTTCAAAGTTAATTTATTTAGCATTTTCAATCTCCATCGCTTTCAAGACAATATGCGTTCTCTTTCCATGTCTTCCATCACTTCTCGCAGGTCTTGAAGCCCAATTTGAAGTAGCAAAACTTATTTTTGTCTTATCAAGATTCAAGCCTTGCGATATAGCATTTCCTTTTAATCCCTTAAGAATTTTTATAAAAATATGCGACGCATTTATTGGATATCTTCCCGACATAATTTTGCCTTTTCTATGAGGTATTTCTCCTTTGAAAGGAACAGCCCGTTTAAATAACATTACATCTTCCAAATCTTTCATAGCATTGTCTATCGTTTTGTTTTTTATAAATTTACAAATATACATTCCATGTCTCTTAGACATGTGAAGTGATAGTCCATTGGCAATTGCTTCTCCGCCCTTCTTTTCTTTAGGTGCAGGTTTTACCTCTGCTTTTTGTTCTTTTACTTCTTTCTTTTCTTCGTGTGTATGTACATGCGAATGATCATCATGCTTATGGTCATGAGAATGTTCATGTCCTTCACGGCTATGAGCATGTTCGTGTGAATGTTGATGTTCATGCTCCGCTGTTGCATGAGTGTGTTTATGTTCATGAGCAGAGCTATCTTTTTTATGCTCTTCCTTATGTTCTGTTTTGTGTTCTGTCATTTATTTCTTCAAAGCTTTAGAGCCCTTTGTTGCTCCAATTCCAGCTGCTCCATGTGATACTTTAGATCTTGTAAGAGTAAATTCGCCAAGTCTATGCCCAATCATATCTGGAATCACAACAACGTCTTGGAATGTTTTACCATTATGTGTTCCTATAGTCATACCAACAAGTTTAGGCATTATAACCATGCTTCTCAAATGAGTTTTTATTCTCTTTTCTCTTTGAAGTTTCTTTTCGCATGATTTTATAAATTTCTCAACTTTATCAAAATTCTTTAGTACAGTTCGTCTGCTTCTTGAAGGCAAAAATTTTGCAGCTTCCCTAACATCAAGACCTTTCAAGTAATCTATATCTTTTCCCCTATACAAAATATCTTTCTTGATAACTATTTCCTGTCGTCTTCTATTTTTCTTTGCCATTTTATCTCCTTCCCGTCCTTCTAGGTCTGATATGCCCTACTCTGTTTCCTGCAGGAGCATTTCTCTTCGCTATCTTAGGTTTAATTCTCTTTCCTCTTCCAGATCCAAACGGATGATCTATAGCATTCATCTTAACAGCAGATGTTCGAGGCCAAAGTTTATTGCGAGCCTTCATCTTATAGAATTTTCTTCCAGCAGTTATAAACGGTTTAAGTATTCTTCCGCCTCCAGCAATCTCTCCAATTGTTGCACGGCAATATCCGCTCAATATAATTTCTTTTTTATTTGGCATTAAAATAGCTATTTTATTATTAGGGTGTTTCTTGAAAGTTGTCGCAGAAGAGCCAGCAGTTCTAATCATTTTCCCGCCATCTCCAGGATTTATTTCAATATTGTAAACTTTCATTCCCATTGGAATTTCTTTAAGCATCAATATATTTCCTGAATCAGTTTTTTCTCCTAAATTTATCTCCTGTCCAACGTAGGCGCCATTAAATGCAGGATTAAAGAATATTTCATTCCCAATTGAAACTTTAATCAAAGGAGCACTATGTCCTGGCGAATGTATTATATTAATTATTTTTGCCTGCCCATCTTTCATAGGATATCCTATTTTATACCTAAAAGCTTTCTTCGGTACTCTATAAGAAAGACTTCCATGCCCTCTTGCCTGTGAAATTATATTTTTTCCCATTATATCATTCCCAATTTAGTTGCAATATCAATTGCAGGATTTTTTTTATTTAATCTAACATATGAATATTTTTTATTTCCATTTATATGCGTTCTTATTTTTTGAACTTTAACAGAGAACACTTTTTCTATTTCAGTTTTTATTTCAGTTTTCTTATATCTTCTTTCTGTTTCAAACAATAAAGTGTTATCTATTTCGACCATCTTAACAGCTTTTTCAGAAGTAATTGGTTTAAGTATCATTTCTTACCTCCCAATTCTTCTAAAGCTTTTTCAGTATAAATTGTCAATCTACCAAGAGGATAAAGATCTGTAACATTTACTTCCTCTGTTTTCTTTATATCAATTCCAGTCATTTTCATATCTTCGTTTTTTCCTGTAACGAGTAAAATTCCAGCATTTGATTTATATTTTCTTCCTCTAGATTTGCCTTTTCCAGCTCGAATCGATTTTCTTTTAATTGCAAGATTAAACATCTCTCCAAGAAGATTCTGTAAAAATTTGATAAATTCTTTTGTCTTTATCTTATTTGCAGATTCAATTATTACAGGAAACTTTATATGCATTTTTTCCAAGCTGGAATATCTTTTTAGAATATAATTATCATGAGAAGTTGCTGCAAAAGCAGAATTCATTGCCATTATCCTTTCCTTTTTATTTATCTTACTTTGTGCTCTGTCTAGTCTAGGAGGATGAGCTCTTCTTCCGCCTCGTGTACTTGCTGCTTCAGCACCTATCCAATAAAATTGAGTACCTCTTCGCCACATTGTCTTTCTAGGGACCCTTGAAATACCTTTTCCATAATGTCCTTTCCATTCATGTCTTCTATGAGAAATAGTTCCAGATGCAGAATGTCTTTTTCCAGCTTCTTTAAAAGGAGAATATGGTTGTTTAGCTAAAAATCTTTCAGCTTCATATAATTTAAGCACGATATCTTCTCGAACTTTATCTTTAAACATTTCAGGCAAATCTATTTCGCCTTTCTTATGCCCGCTTAAATTATATACTGTTGCTTTCATCTTAAATTCCCAATGTCTCCTGCTCTAGAAATAATTTTTCAAAAAAAGCATAATTTACAGAGTCATTTTTTATATATCTCATAGAGTTAAGCTCATATTCTCTGTCCAATATATCTTTTTTATATTTCTCGATAATTATCCCATCTCCTCTTCTACTTGCAATCAATAATTCTTGAGATGTAGA
Organism: Nanobdellota archaeon; assembly: GCA_038044405.1. Taxonomy (GTDB): domain Archaea; phylum Nanobdellota; class Nanobdellia; order Pacearchaeales; family GW2011-AR1; genus JAUSIK01. The sequence continues at coordinate 23,854 of JBBTAC010000017.1, read as the reverse complement.
ATCCTCTTCTACTTCGAAATCAAACATAATGGGATAGAAAACTCCAGTAATAATTAATTCTAATAGTCCATCATCGCTGCCTCTTCTCGTTTCAACTTTCATTTCGTTCCTCCAACCAATTCTATAAGCTCATATTTTTTCTTTGCTTGTTCTTTAGTGGCTCTAAATGACGGCGTAAGTAATATCTGTCTTTTAGGAGGACCCTGAACAGAGCCTGCAATCAGTAAGTAATTATTATTTATTCTGCCAAAATGTTTCCATCCAGATTTAGGATTAATATCTTTTTCTTTTATGTCTCCAGATCCAATAACTTTGTTATTATAATTTACTCTAGAAAACATTCCTAATTGTCCAGCCATTGGCGTCCTAAATGTAACGCGCGCAGGATGCCATGGTCCAAGGCTTCCAGGTCTTCTTCTTCCTTTTTCTGATTTATGCTGTTTCAAACTAATTCCAAATCTTTTTACAGTTCCAGACAAACCATAACCTTTTGTCAATCCTCTAACATCTAGAAGTCCGTATTTTAGAAAATCCTTCAAAGCAATTTCTTTATTTATTAGAGATTTAACAAATTCAAGTTTATTTTTTGCGCTAATTCCAACTTCAATAATATCAGGCGTTTTTTTAATACCCGTTGTCTTAGGAATAGAATAAACTATAGCTCTAATATCATCGTAATCCTCAGGTATTTTAGATAAATCAGAAACATTTTTCGGAGTTTTTAATATTTTTTTCAATTCTTTATCATTAGAAACAACAAAATCCTTCACAACTCTTTTATTTTTATAAAACCTAATAGAGAATATCTTCATATTAGGAGCTTCAAGAACAGTAATAGGTAATGCAATTTTCTTGCCAGAAGTCATTGATTTATCAGTTGTATCTTTTACAATAGCAGTAGCCATTCCAACTTTATATGTTATAAATCCAAGAACACCCTCAAGATCAGATTTTATTACGTCCCAGTTCACACTAGGCAATTGTTTAGCTGCCCGCTTTCGCGGATAAAACTGCAAGCTTCCAAATCTTGGTCTTGATATTTTCATTTGAGTTTATCATTTTCTTCTAGGTGCAACCCTACCGTCAATTTCGTACCGTAACCTTAGATACTTTCAATTAGATTCTACAATCTCAGGGAAAAAAGGGTTTTTAAAGGTTTTGTAGTTTAGAAGATAACTTTACTTTCTAGATTTATCTTTCCAGGCTACAAATCCAATAGCTACCAAGTAAAGAATTGTGCCTACTTTAGGTATTAACATTGAAAGACTAAACCATCCAGGATATTTTCTCTTTTCAAAAATTCTCCAGGTAGATATTATTAACAACACAAATAAAGCTATCCATCCTAAAATAGGAATAAGTATTAAAAATATCCAGGCCCAATGAAATCCGCCTAAACTAAGCATCATTGCGATATTTGCAACAGGTATCCAGGCAAGCCAAGACCTTCTATATTTCATTTTCTTTGCAATTGTCTGCCATGCAAGGGCAAAGTAAACATAGAATCCGATTAAAACTGTAACTGCAAATAGTATTCCAATAGCAATTAATGCTCCAACAAATCCTCCAACAAATCCGCCCATGAAAAACTCTTGAGGATAGCTAGATAAATTTGTAAAGGCCATATTATCATAAGAAGAAGACTATTTATAAAAGTATTTGGATTATTATTTAAAATCAAACGGATCCATTTAAATAGACACTCTATTTTAGAAAAATATGGATAAGCAAGCCCTGTTTGAGATTGTTAAAGAATTGCCTTTCGATACAAACAAAGTCGTTTATAAAAGTGAAGACTTAGAGATTTATATCTTTAGACCTTCTAAATTATCAAAAAGATTTGAAAATTATGATCCTAAAAAGAACTTTCAAATTTGGCTTAAAGAAGGAGAAAGGATTTTTAGACCAAATCATCTTAGAGTTATGATCGATTTAAATTTAAGAGTTAGAAGCAGGCAAGACTTAAAGAAAAAATTACTTTTGGCTTTTGATAATATATTTTATGGAGCAGATCCAGAAAAAGAGCTTAAAGAGTTATCAAAAGAAAACTTTGAACATTTTCTTAACGATTTGATTATTATTGGTATTCTTTCACAACTTTTCATAATTGAGCAAGAATATGGATATCATAGAGAAAGCAAATTTGATCCTCCAACTTTATTCTTTCAAGGATGGATAAGGGAATTTATAGATAACTCTAAAGAAATAGATAATTTATGTATGAGTGTTTGCAATGGCCAAACACCATTAGCTAAATATGTTAAATTAGAAAATAAGAAAGATAAAAAATATGATAATAATCTTAAGCCTCTTTGGTACATTAGTTAATTGGAAATGTTTAAAAATTAATAATTATATTTTGAATAATGGCAGTCATGGGAAGAAAGAAAAAAGCAGTGGCTCACGGTTGGAACGCAACAAATAAACAAAGGGACGAAGAGCATAAAAAATTACAAGAAGAGAAGAATAAAGAAGAAGAAATAACTTTGGAAGAGCATAAAAAAAGGATTAAACTATTAAAGGAAATTGGCTTAATAAAATAATTAATCTTTAAATTTATCAAAGACAATTTCTGGCTCTTCTCCAGATAAGGTTTTTTGTTCTTTCTGCAGTCTTTTCTTTATTATATCTAAATATTTTTCATTAAGCTCTATCCCAATTGAATTTCGGCCATAGTATTTAGCAACTGCTGAAGTTGTGCCAGAACCAACAAAAGGATCCAAAACAGTATCGCCCTCATGAGTGGAAGATAAGATAATTCTTCTTAATAGTTCAAATGGTTTTTGTGTTGGGTGTGCCCCAGCCCATTTTTCATTTTTAGGCGTTAAAGGAATGCTCCAAACATTTCGTGTTTGTTTTCCCTTTGGATTTAATTTATCTTCAATATTATCCTTAGTCCATTTATAATTAAATTTCCACTTTTTACCATCCCCATTTTTAGTAGCCCAAATTAAATGCTCTGTACTTTCTGTAAAGAATCTGCAGGTAATATTTGGCTGTGCATTCGGTTTAAACCAGACTATACTATTATTTATTTTAATTTCAGGATGAAATTGCTGAATGATAAATCCCATCTGATAAATATTATGAAAACTGCCAGAAATCCATAAACTACCTCCATGCTTCAAAACTCTGAAACATTCAGCTAGCCATTCTCTATTAAATTTAAAAAAATCATCTTTAGAAAATATATCCCAATTTTCTTGCATAGTTACATGTTTGCTGTATTTCCACGCCAATCCCTTTTTCTTAGACATATTATAAGGCGGATCTGCAAATACTAAATCGATAGAGTTATCTGGAATTTTCTTCAAGACTTTTAATGCATCTCCCAATATTATTTTATGAGTTGTTTTTACCATCTTTTATTCAATCTATGATTAAGACAAGTTTATAGATCTTTCTATCTTTTAATCTACAATAGAAATATATTAAAATCTAGTTATTGTAAATAAAACATGGCTGAAAAGTTTATACCAAAGGAAGCAACTATTGGAAGTCTTCTAAAGAATAACAAATTTAAAATACCAAAATACCAAAGATATTATTCATGGGATGAACAAGCGATAGTTTTTCTAGAGGATATCTTAGAGATTCATAGTCGTAAAGAAGAATACTTTACAGGTCCCATGATATTTTCAGAGGACAATAAAATTTTGACCATTATAGATGGTCAACAAAGGTTGATAACTTCATCAATAATCCTTTCTGCTATAAGAGATCTCTGCAATAGTAGGGGTCTACAAGAAACTGCTAATTCAATAGGAGACAAGTACCTAATAGAAAAAGAAGTTTATTCTTCGGGAGATGTAAGGGTTTCTGCAAATAGGATAGATAAAGAACTTTTAGATTTGATTGTTAAATCTAAGGAGTCCTACGAGAATAAAGAAAAACAGATAAAATCAATGTTAAAAAATAATAAAATAGATTCTTGGAAGAATATGTGGAGTTTCTTTAGTTATTGTTATAATAGGCTTTCAGACATTATAAGTAAATTGAAGGAAAATGAGGCAGATAATGTTTTAAAAGAGATAGTAAAAACTTTTGATGAGCTTGTTAAAGTAATTGCCATAGAAGTAAAGGATGATCTCGAAGCATATCTTATATTTGAAACACTTAATGACCGAGGATTGCCTTTATCTATTTCAGACTTACTTAAAAACTATCTATTTAGTAAGATTGAAGAAGCAGAAATAGATGAATTTGAAATAAAATGGAACAACTTATCGGAAGATGTAAATTCAAATCAATTTATCCAATTAATTAGATATTATTGGATATCTCAAAGAGGATTTGTTCGCTTAAAAGATTTATTTAAAAAAATTAAATTAGAAATAAAAGACGCCATAAAAGCTAAATCTTTTATAAAAAGTGTAGAGGAGTTTAAAAAATATTATAATCAGTTAGTTTCTCCTTCTTTTGAATATTGGAAAAACCAAAACGTTGTTAATTGGCTTGACGATTTACATTTGTGCAACTTCTCTCAACACATTCCAGTTATGTTTTCACTTATCCAGAAAAAGAATAAATCTATTGAGAAAGAACTATGGGTAATGTATTCTATAATAATGAGAAGGATCCTTTCTGGAAAAAATCCTAATGAATTGGAGCAAAGACTACAAAAAATATGTGCCCAGATAAATAAAGAAGATTATGATTCAATTAAAAATTTAATGAACGAAATAAATCCCTCAGACGAGGAACTAGTCGCCGCAATAACAACTTCAGAGTTTTTAGTTTCTAGAGAGAAAAAATTGGCCAGAACTATTCTCAGATTGTGGAATAATAATCAGTCTACAGAGGTTGATACCAAAAAAGAGTTAACATTAGAGCACATATGGCCCCAATCAAGAAAATCAGAACTTAAAGAGTCAATAAATGTTCATAAAATAGGTAACTTAACCCTCCTAACCTCAAAAGATAATATTGAATTAGGAAACAAGGATCTGATTGACAAGCTTAATATTTTAGAACATAGTGATTTGGAAATAAACAAAGATCTTCATAAAGATATTTCATCTGCTAATCCAAATAAATGGAAAGATAAAGAGATTAAAGAAAGAAGCAAAAAAGTTGCAGATAAGGTCAAAAATATATTGAAGTAAATGTAAAAATTAAGCTTTCCGACACTTTTCGGATAGATTTGTTAATTCTCGAACAAATCAGGAGTTATCGGGACTATATTTATATCTAATCGTACCACCCAATCTAATCCTGCTCAATTCTTGGCGCCAGAACAAAACTAAGCATAACATTTCCAGTTGTGAAATCAATGCGCATAGGATGATTATTTGAAAAAGACAACTGCGCCTTATTAGATATCTTCGCCGCCTTAGCGAACTTATTCATATATTCCAAGGAAAATCTCGCGCTGCTGCTTCCAGAATGTATTTCAATTTCATCAGATGAAAACTCTGCGCGTGCAGAATGCAGACCAAAAGCTTCAACTATAAATTTTGTAGGTTCAGCAATAAAAGAACAGGCATCTGAAACAATCAAGCAATCTTCTATAACCTCAACTAAAGAATCTGAATTTAATTTTATAACAGAATTAAATTCCCATTGAGGCAATTCTTTCTCTTCAACATCTATATCTAGCAAAGCTAGATTAAAATCTCTTTTAATTCTGTCATGTATACTAAGTTTTAACATATTGTCATTTTTCCCTATTATCAAAGAAGAGCCTGGCTTGCATCTCCTCAAAACTGCCTTCAAGTTATCTAAATTCAATCCCAATATCTCTTCTTTCTCTAAATCGTATTCAGAGAATAAATCAGAAGGCATCCTAAAATGCACCATTGCAACATTAGCAGGATCAACAGCAGTCAGAGACATTCCATCTTTATTTACCTTTATTTTAACTTCAGTCACCAATTCAGATATAATAGAAATGACATCGGAGAATAATCGAGGGTTTTCAAGTTTTAAATGCATAATTTAATAGGCAGAACTTCGTTTTTAAGATTTGTTGTGCTTAGAAGACACATAAAATATAATATAACATTACCAGTAGGAAAATAGCCATAATCATTAATATCATATGACTCTTTTTAATTAATTATTCTCAGGCAATTCATCAAATTCTTTTTTCCTACTAGCCATCCATTTTTCCATGGCTTTAGGGTCTTTCATTTTCTCTTTCATCTTTCCCATCGCCTTCATATGGGTTTCATCACTCTTTTCGTACATTTCGTGAGCATGTTTCATACTCATTACTTTCATTTCTTCAAATGTATTAGCATGAAATTCTTTATCACAAGCCCCACCAAGCTGTTTACAAGTCATTGTTTTTACCATATAATTAAAAATAATCTTTAATCTTTATAAATATGACCAATATGTAACAATATTAATCATACCTAAATTTTATCTATCCAATATCATAACATCAGAACAATAAAGAATATAATATCCAGACTATCAAAAAGACTATGGAAGAAAGAGTAAGAAAGATTACAAGTTTGTATTACTCAAATCCAAAGGTTCAGGAAGCAATATTAAAGTTTTCAATTAGTAGGGAAGTAGTTCCGAGGTACTTAGAATCTTTCGGAAAACGTCCAGATACATTGCAGTATTTGTCAGATATACATAACTTAGTAAAAAAAGGAGCAACATCATTTCATGCTTCTGAAGAAATCTGGCACGATCCCCTGAAAATTAATTCTGATATGACTTTAGAAGAATTAAATAATATAAGAAAGGGCTGGGATTTACTTATAGATATAGATTCAAAATATTTAGACTTAGCAAAGGTATTAGCAAGGTTAATTATAGAAGCTTTAGAAAGTCATGGAATAAAAAATTATGGGGTTAAATTCTCCGGAAGTAAAGGTTGGCATATTATAGTTTCTTGGAGTGCATTCCCAGAAGAATTGAATGGAATGAACGCAAGATATATGTTTCCAGAATGGCCAAGAGCAATATGTCAGTATCTTATGAATTATGTTAGAAAGGATTACAATAAAAAAACAGCCGAGATAATGGGAAACGTCGAGAAAATCAAGCAAAATACAAAGCTTCCAGAAGAAGAATTTCTAAAATCCCCTTGCCCCGAATGTGGCAGACCTGCAAAAAGAGGAATATTAGTAACCTTAAAATGTCCAGAATGCAAATTCGAAATAAAAAGAAAAGATGTAAAATCTACAAAGAGAAAATTAACATGCCCTCAAAATAGCTGTGCAGGAGTTTTAGAATTAATTGACCAAGAAGATTATTATCAATGTGAAATCTGCAAAGGCATTTCTTCAATAAATAAAAGAGAATTATCTGACAAGCATAAAACAACATTTACAAAAGATGCCTCAAGTTATAATTTTGAGGCAGAAATTCTAGGCGAAGTTTTTGGCGCATCAGATTTAGTTTTAGTTGCTCCAAGACATTTAATTAGGGCGCCTTATTCATTGCACGAAAAAACTTCTTTAGCAAGCGTCGTTATTAATAAAAATGAAATAGAAAATTTCAATCCTCCAAAAGATGCAGACCCTTTAAGAGTCGCGATTAAAGACTTTATACCTTTAAATACAAAAAATGAAGCTCTAAGACTTTTAATAGAAGCAATTAAATGGAAAAAATCTACAGAAATAGAAGAGGAAAATTCTCTTAAAAAGAAATACGAATACAAAGAATTAGATATAAAAGGAGTTAGCGAAGATATATTCCCTAAAGCAATAAAGCTATTATTGAAAGGACTAAAAGACGGCAGAAAAAGAGGTTTATTTGTTTTGTTGACTTTTCTAAAAAGCTTAAATTTCCCTCCAGAATATATCAATAATAAAATAAGGGAATGGAATAAACTAAATCAACCTCCTCTAAAAGAAGGATACGTAAAGAGTCAGATAGATTGGCATTTAAAACAGAGAAAGAAAATTCTTCCCCCAAATTATAGCAATTCTGGTTTCTATAAAGACCTGGGTTTAATTGAAGAAATGCCAAAAGCAAAAAATCCATTAGCCGAAGTTATCTATATAATAAAAAAGCAAAAGTAAGAATGTTTTTAAATTGCAAATTCATGATATTTAGATGAAAAGAAGAGTGATCGAAAGTTTCCTAATATTTACTATTTTGTTCTCTGCATTCGTTATTGCCGATAACCATACTTCCAGTATAGAATTCACAGATAAAGTAGATAAAGCCTATCAATGCCTAAATGACCAAGTGAAGTCTAAAAGCTCTTTAGCATTGCAAGATGCTTTATTTGGCGCTCTAGCTCTAGGTTCAAATTCCAAATTAGAAGATACAATAAATAGCAATAAAAAAAGCGGAGAAGCATGTTGGCCAAAATCTTCTTGTACTATAAAAGAAACAGCTCAAGCGGCATTAGCATATAATCGAATGGGAAAGAGCTCAAAAGATATTGAATCCTGGTTATCCTCAAAAACCATGAACGTAAAAGAACTTACCTGGTATGTAGAAATAGATATACCAAATCATCTTGATTCTCAATGTACAATAAAACAGGGATCTGAAGAATCAAAAATAAAAGTCCAAGAAGATATGACTCTAACAGGCAATCCAGGTACATGTTTAGATATTTCTTACGGTGGTTACTGGTTAAAGATTGATGAAAAATGTCTCGATAGAGAATTTACAATATCCTGCGATAAAGATTTTGTAACAACATTAGCTTATCAGAAAAATAATGGAGATAGGGTCTTCATTTCATCAGACACACATTCAAGTTCATCTTTAGGTTCAACAACAGAAAAGGTAAATTCAAAATGTGTTTCAACAGGAACTAACTGCGATTATGAAGGAACGCTTTGGACAGCATTAGCTCTGAAAAAGCTAGGTCTCGATATTAAGGCTTACTTGCCTTATCTTCTTGCCCTTTCAGATAACAATATAAAATATTTCCCATCAACTTTCTTATTCATTTTAGTAGGGGGCGATGACCAATATTCAGATATCATTCAAAAGCAAAAACTTGAGCAATATTGGGAAATTGTGAGTACACCATATAATCGTTTCTACGATACAAGTTTAGCTCTTTTAGCTCTTGGAGGAACAGGAGCAGCAGAATTTGATTCATCTAGAAATTATCTTCTAAGCGTGCAGACAAAAGAAGGTTGTTGGAATAATAACAACATTCGAGATACGGCATTTATCTTATATGCTGGCTGGCCTAAATTTACAGGAGGATCTAGCGGATCAGGTACAGCATCATGCGAATCAGCAGGATATTCCTGCGAAGTTAATGAAGAATGCTTGTTTATAGGAGGCACTATTTTATCCGGGTTCGACTGTTCTAATTTTAGAGATGTATGCTGTACAAAAAAAGTTACAGAAGCAACATGCGATGAGAAAGGCGGATTAATTTGTGCATCAAATCAACAATGCACAGGAAGAGAAATTCCTTCTGCCGATGGAAGCTGTTGCATACAAGGCGCATGTGAAAATATAAGGCAGGAAAATTTATGCGCAATTTCTGGAGGTTTATGTAAAACAAGTTGTTCTAATCAGGAAGAATCAGTTGACGAGACTTGCCCAGATTCTAGCGATGTATGCTGTATGCAAAAAGAAGAAGCACCAACATCCAATTATACATGGATTATAATTTTCTCTGTTTTAATAATCATCATACTTCTTGCAATAATTTTCAGACGCAAATTGCAATTTTGGTGGCATAGCAGAAAAGGAAAAGGCTCAAAAACATCGAGTAATTCCAGATTACCTCCAGGAACCCCATTTGGATTTTCATCCCCTCGCTTTGCGCCAAGATACGGCCCTCCTGGACAAAGACAGCCAGTAAGAGGCCCAGTTCTAAGAACAACTAGGGGAGCAAAATCCCAAGACGATAAAGAGTTCGAAGAAACAATGAAGAAACTTAAAGATATGAGCAAGTGAGAAATGAAAAAGATAATATTTTTTTGCGCATTCATCTTTCTATTAATAAGCACTGTTAGTGCAATATCCACAGACTTAAAATCTAGTTATGAAAAAAGCGAGACAATAATTATAGAAATAACTGGAAATATATTGGAGCCAATCAGCAATTCACAAATTGAATTTATGCGAGGCCATGTTGCAATACCTCTAGCATACGAATCTAAAAAATTATCTGGAAAATACTATCTTTGGATAATAGCCCCCCAACAGGAAAATAATTATACTCTTCTAATAAAAGATATTACAACAACAGTTGCAGGAAGAACAGAAAAAATAGATTTCGCCCAAAACTTCTCTGTTTCACAGAATTCAACAGACTATTTTATTAAGCCAGGTCTTATCTCAACACAAAAAGATTTTTCAATAGATATTTATCTAAATGAAGATTCAAATACAAATATTTCTATCAATTTCCCAATAGAAAGAGAAGTAATATTAAAACCGGGAAAAAATACTCTTGACTTTTCCTTAGATAATATAAGTGCGACAACATTTACAAAAATAAATATAGGAAAATATTCCTTGCCAGCATATATTATTAAAGTAGAAGACGAAAAAGCAAAACTAAGAATAGAACCTAATACTATTATCAGTACAGCTTATTTTAAAGATGTTTTAATTTACCCGTTCCAACTTGTTAATTTCGGCGATAAAAGATTAGATGTAAAACTCGAGTACAACAAAGATATATTCTCTCTTTCACAAGATAATCTAATATCTCTAAAAGAAAATAGTTTTGTAGAATTAAATCTAACTATAAAAGAATTAACTGACGAAACTAAGAAAGGTATTAATGAAAAAATCTCATTTGTTGTAGATAATCAAAAATTTGAATTGCCAGTAATAATAAGTTTTACTGAAAATAAAAGTGAAGCAAGTACACCGTATATTGAAGGAAGCATAGTTTATTATTGCACAGAATTGAACGGAAAAGTTTGTTCAGGAGGAGAAGTTTGCAACGGGGAAGTAAAACCTAGTATTGATGGGGCTTGTTGCATAGGTGAATGTAAATCAGAAGAAGCAAAAGACAATTCCTGGATAGGATATTTAATTGCAGGATTGCTTGTAATCGTAGTAATTTATATTTTTATTAGATATAGAAAAACAAAAACCATGAAAGAGGGATTTAGTAAAGAAATTTCAAAAGCAGAGAAATTGCCTTAATTCATTTCTTCTTCCTAGTTTTCTTAACTTTTGTCTCTTTCTTTTTAACTTCAGTAGTTTGAGTATTTTCCTGTTGTTTAAATAAGTGAGGCGCAACTTCATGAAGTTTCTTAGCCAATATTTCATTATCCATAAGCGCCTTTTTCGTTATAGCATCATAATTATGCAATCTTTCTATTAATTTGCCAGCCAGCTCATTAAGATTAACATTGCTCAACATCATCTTTTCAGGATTTATTATTTCAAAATTAGAAGGCATGTAGGCAAACATTATTCCAAAATAATTCTCTAAAGAATCTAATTCAACTAAAACATGGGCAAATGTAGTAAAGAGTTCATTTGCATCTTTAACTGAAATAGGCTCATGCAATTTCTTTTCAATTATCTTTATGCCCTTCTCAGTCCCTAGTTTATTAACGAGTTCATTAAGAGCTTCAGTTACATGCTCTTTCGGTCTTCCTAATATCTCAAGAACAAGGTTTGCTTGTAGTTTTTCCATTTAACTTCTAAATATACTGCATTTTTAAAGTTTATTTAAAGACATTACAATCTCTTCAAAGCAAGAAGAATAATTATAATTATGCAAAATGCGCTAAATCCATACAATATCAGAAGTTTTTGCTTTTGATATTTTGTTATAAATACCTTCTCCTCCGCCTTTTCAAATTTTTCAGAATTAAGCATTATTCTTTCTTCATTTTGAATTTTTGATTCTACAGTCAAATTCCGATAGTTTTTATCAGTTATCTCTTCACCATCTTCAATATCAAGATCTTCTAATTCATCTTTATCTTTATCATCATCCATTTCATCTTCAGCTTCATCATCTATTTCCTCTTCATCATCATTTTCCTCATTTTCAATATCGTAATTTTTATCATCTTTATTTGCAGTATTAGTAGCAGTTATATTATTGCATTGTTCGTCAAAATTAGTCTTTTCAGGCTTCCTTAATCTTGCGCAAATTGGATAATCTCCAGCAGATAATACTTTAATTTCAAATTTAGATTGTTGTGGAAAAACAGATAATAAATAATATCTGGGATTTTTCCATCCACCATTATAAATCTCAGAAATAATCTTTTTATCTGAATTTTCAACAAATATCTTTACATCATACACTTCAGATGTTTGTGCTTCTATTATAACAAAAAAAGACTCATTAACCTTAACTTTTTCAGGACTATCTATATTAAAATTCAAAGCAGAAATATTCGGAAGTAAAAATAAAAAGCTAATAGCCGTAAGAATTATAGTTTGCAATATTACTCTCTTTATCAAATAAGTACAAGGAATCCCGGTCATTATTCCAGACAGATGTTTCAAAGTTCCAGAATAAGTCTGTTTCATTGTCTTTTCCATAGCTAGTGTGCAGTATAACTCTCCCAATTTCTATATTTTGAAATTGATAGATTTTCCTGCTCTCATCTTTTAAAATCCAGGAAGATATATTAACTTTATTGCAATTGTTCTCTATAATTACATACTCATCTTTTTCATTAATATTGCTATCAATACAGCTATAATAAATAGATTTCCGCCATATTCCTAAAGATTTCTTAATAGCCTCTTTTTCAGCATCAGCAAATATTTCCAATTCAGAATCCTCAACTAAGAATTTCGAAGCAAAACCTTTCTTTACAAGTTCTAAATTTAGATAATCTGGAGTATAAATCCTTGCCAAAGTTCGGTCATATTTATCCATTCCAGTTACCTCTATCTCCAATGTTTTATTCTCATAATTTTTAAGATAATCAATCGCCAATTCATGTCCTGGCTGATTTTTCTCAGGAGAATTAATATTAAGAAATCTTATTTTTCTTCCATCTTCTAATTCTAATGTGTCTCCATCAATAATTCTAGAAATTTTGACTTTTTCTCTAGAAGGAGATAAATCTATGGAAAAAAGAAAAGCATTTACAGCCATAATTAGAGTAATAGCCAGCGCAAAAATAAACGCATGTCTTCTTTTCATTAGATTTCCAGGATTTCCTTTTTTACCTTCAGAGAATTATAGAACTTTTCAAGATTCTCGTGATTCAGAATAATAGTAGAGGTATTAATATTTGGATGAAAACCAACAAAGTCAGAATTCCACAATTCAGAGTCAATAATAAGAAAGACAGTTTTAGTATAAATCATGCCAAATATAGAAACACTTCCAGGAGTTAAATTAATTTCTTTCTTTAATTCTTCAGCAGATGCAAAATGCAGTTCTCTTAATCCCAGCTCTTTCTTTAATATTTTAGTATCAAGTCTCTTTTCAGCAGGCAAACAAACAAGATAAAAATTTAATTTCTCATCTATCAAGAAAAGACATTTTGCATGCCTTCCAGGAATCTTCGTCTTTATCTCTTTAGATTCGTTAACAGTAAATACAGCAGGATGCTCATAGGTTTTATATTCTATATTGTGTTTTTGCAAGTATTCTTTTAGGCGATTATCCATTTTCTATTAATTATTTTTGACGTTCCAAAACTGCTTCTATTAAACTAGGGGGAGCACATTGAACAGATACCTTATCGAAATGCATCACATTCCTTGAGTCTAATATTTTGCCACCCATTGGTTCTCTATCAAAACCTTCTTGTGCCCTAATTTCTAAAATGGCTATAGAATATCTTTTTATATCTTCAAAACCCTTAAAAAAACCACTTCTGGTTTCCAAATATGGAATAAAATCTCCATCGCGATTACTTATTTTAATAGGGATTTTATTTTCTATTAAATATTCTATTACACTCTTATTATATTCGGACATTAAATGACCATTTGATATATATAAATTTCTCTCAAATTCTCTTCGTGCATCCATACATTAATATATATTAATCTATTTTTAAAGATTACTGGAATATAATTTTAAATTTTTATCCATTTCTTAAATAAAGCCGAATAGTTTATATAATATATTCTTTTTAAAATAATATGGCAAAGAAAATAATTCTTTACAGCACTCAAGAATGTCAATGGTGTCATAAAACCCGTGAGTTTTTCAAACAGTATAAAATAAAATTCAAGGACATAAATGTAGGGGAAGATAAGAAAGCTTTAGAGGAGATGGTTAAAAAATCAGGTCAGCAAGGTGTTCCAGTAGTAGACATAGACGGCAAGATTATTGTCGGTTATGACGAAGAAGAATTAAAAAAACTTGTCAAGATAAAGTAATTACCTAAATACTTATAAAGATATAACTATAATAATTAATATGTACAAGATTGATGAAGATGTAGATTCAATAAGAAAAAGTTTAGATTCTAGAAATATAAGATATGATTATAGCAGAAAATCTTCTGGAAATGTGCATCAATTTTCATTTGAAGATGCAGGATTAGAGGCAACATTGAAGATAGATGGAAATTCTCTTTATCTTGAACCAGTTGCAGATTTATGGGGTGAAAGTAGATATGAATTACAAGACGCCATTTTAGATTTAATGCTTAAACCATTGAAGGAAAGATACGCTGAAGACCATACTCATATGACAAATGCTTTAGTTAGAGATGAAGAAAATTCTGAGGAAGGGCAAATTGTATTTATACCAGGACATGATAAAATCATGGACGAGAAAGATATTCCTTATCCTTATCTCAAAGCATATAGGGTAATTAATCAGATGGCTGTCGCAGCAAAATATAGAGTTGGTTTAGGAAAAGTTATTCGTAATTTTGAGCCGGCTAACTCTTCTGAAAAGGTAGACCGCGCTTACCATCATTTCAAATTAGACAAACCTGTCGCAGCCTAGTTTTATTCTACAATTAACAACGAACAATTTATATAATATATCTCTTTAAATGCAAATATGGAAAAGAAAAAAATAAAAAGCGAAGAAAAGAATTACGACTTTATCATAATAGGTGCAGGCGTTGCAGGTCTAGCAGCCGCAATGTACGGCGCCAGACTAGGACTAAAAACATTATGTCTTGGAACATCTTACGGGTCGGAATTACCAATAGGAGGAGTAATTACAACTACAAACATAGTAGAAAATTACCCAGGATTTATCAGACTAACAGGAACCGAATTATCCGACAAAATAAAAGAGCATTCTCTATCTTATGACTTGGTAACAATTAAAGAAGAAAAAGTTGAAAATATAGAGAGAAAAAAGGCATTCATAGTAAAGACAAATAAAAATGAGTATATTGGACAAACAATTTTATTTGCAACAGGTACAAAATGGAAAAAATTAGAAGTTCCAGGAAGCAAAGAGTTCGAAAATAAAGGTGTTGCCTATTGCGCATTGTGCGATTCAGTTCTATTCAAAGGAAAAACAGTAGCTCTTGTTGGCGGTTCTGACTCTGCTGCAAAAGATGCTTTAGTTCTTGCAGAGCATGTAAAGAAAGTCTATATAATTTACAGAGGGGGGCAGATTCATCCAGAGCCGATAAATATGCATAGAATAAAAGTTGCTAAAAATATAGAAATTATAAATAAAACAAATGTCATCGAAGTTAAAGGAGATAGATTCGTCAAGTCAGTTCTTTTAGACAATCCTTACAAAGGGAGCAAAGAATTAAGTGTAGAAGGCGTCTTTGTCGCAATAGGCCATATTCCTCTTTCAGAATTAGCAAAAAAATTAAATGTTAATCTAAATGAAAAAAATGAAATAATAATAGATCATAAAACATCAGAAACAAATGTAAAAGGAATATTTGCCGCAGGAGATGTTGCAGACAAACCGTTCAAACAGGCAATTACAGGTGTTGCAGAAGGGTGCACAGCAGCTTATTCTGCCTTCGAATATCTGACAAAGAGTAAAGTCCAGCCCTATTAGTTTCGATTAAGTTTTTAAACTCCCCCGCCCTCATAAAAATATGAAAAGAGAGTTTCTTTCAGCATTTATTTTTTCAATTTTAATTGTTTCATTTGTATCTGCCAATAACTTGGATTTATCAAGCGATAAACCCACTGGCAGTATTTCATTTGAAAGAGAATCTTATTATGCGGAATTGATTTCAGCTAGTGACAATTCAGCTACTATTAGATTATATCAAATAAAAGAAATTTCTGAATCTGAAGCCAAAGTAATAAGTGGTCTAAAAGTATTACTTATAAAATCAGACGAGACAAATTTTAATTTGAGTGCAGATATAAAAATCGGAGGTATTGAATCTGAAATAAAACTAAACAATGAAAATCCAAAAAAAGAATTTTTAATAGATGATGAATTATATATTATAGAATTAGTCTCGGCAGGCGCTAATTCAGCAACTTTAAAAGTTTCTCAAATGAAGGAAATCTCTGAAGGAAGTTCTAAGAAATTAGCAGGATTAGAAATTAAGCTCTTTAGTGCAGACGAGAGCAATCTCAAATTATCTGCCTCTATAACCCTTCCTGTAAATGATGGGGAAGAGAATGAGGATGAAAAAGAGTTAGAAGAAGACCATGATTATAAAAAACTAGTTTTAACAAGCGATAATCCTGGAGTAGGAGTTATAATAAATTCAAGAGCCTATAAAATCGAATTAGTTTCTGCGAGTGACAATTCAGCTACAATTAGAGTTACCAATAGCGAAGGAAAAAACGAAATGAAAGAGATTAGCGAAACAGCTATAGAGGGAATTAATGATATAAAAATTAAGGTTGTAGAAACTGACGAGAGCAACCTTAAATTAGTAGTTTATATCTTAGTTTATGGTGTTTCTGAAGAGTTAGAAGTAAAAAAATTAACCCCTGATGAGAAAACAGAAATTATTGAAGTGCCTAAAATGAGGGAGAAAGAAGAAATTGTTGTTTGTAATGGATGTTTATTGGAAGAAAAATGTTATATTTTCGGATATAGAAAAGACGGAAAATTCTGTTCAGATAATAAAGATTTTGTAGCCCAGTTTGAGTCAGAGAAAGGTTGTGAAAATAACTTTGAATGTTCATCAAATATCTGCATTTCAGGACAATGTGTTAGCGAAGGATTAATCCAAAGAATATTAAGTTGGTTTAGAAGATTTTTTAGATCTGATTAAAAAATTCATTGTTGTTTTTTATGATATATATTGAGAAATATTAAAGTATCTGATGATTTATCAGTTTCTTTTATTATCGGCATTTTTCTCTTTTAATGTACTTAAAAATTCTTCTGAGGAACTATAAGTTGTATATTTGTCCTCATCTATTTCTTTCCACGCTTCTCTTGTTCCTTCAATAAATTCTCTATTCTCTTCATTTGTAAATTCAGATTCCTCATCTAATTTTTCTTTAATGTTGTGTAGTTCATACTGTAAATTTTGAATTGCTTTATAGATTGTTTCAAGTGTAATTTGCTTTGCTTCCATATTTTTGAAATGAAATAAAGGTTAATAAATTTATCTTTTGACCTAAAGATACTCGCTATGTAATTAGGTTTTTAAACAATAAACAGCTCACTAGTTTATGTATAAAATAAAGAGCATTAATAAAAAAGGATTATCCCCCATTATAGCAACTGTTCTTCTAATATCTCTTGCATTAGTTTTAGCATTGATTATTTTTATATGGGCCAGATCAGTAATAAAAGAAAAAGTAACTAAATTCGGTGAAACAATTGAATCAGCATGCAAAGATGTATCATTTAATGCAGAGTTAGAACGCTCTGGAAAAGTAAACATAAACAACTTAGGTAATGTTCCTCTTTACGGTGTAGAAGTTAGAAAACGAGGAGTAGGAATTATAAAAAATGTAGGCGCAGGATATTTTGGCAATGGTCTTGAAGGTCTTCCAAAAGGAGCTGGAAAAACAACCAATATAGATCTAGGAAATCCGAGTATCGGAGAAGAATTCATTATTGTTCCAATACTCTTGGGAGAAACTGATTTATATAAAAAACCTTATACCTGTTCTGACGATTTTGGAAAGATTGCAGAGGTAGTGGCATAACATGCTAAAAAAAAGAGCAATTTCTTCTGTTGTCGCAACAATGCTTCTAATACTTCTTACAATAGTCTCTATTTCCATATTAGCAGGTTTTATAGTTCCATTTGTAAAAAAATCTCTTAAGAGTACTGATTGTTTTGAATTTAGAAGTTATTATAAGTTTGATGATTCTTTCGGATATAACTGTTATGATACAAACGGCAATGAAAAATCATATTCTATAACATTAAAGGCAGACGGTACAAATACCGATGAGGAGCCAGAAAGTTTAAGCCTGAGATTTTTTAAGGCTAATGGAGTAACTGTATTAAATATAAAAAACGGCAATACGTTGCCTGAAATAACAATGCTCGATCCTTCTTTAGGCTCCAATCTAATTATTCCAACAGCAGGAGGAACTTACCCAGTACTAAGTTATCTTTACACATCTAACGATCTATATGATAAAGTAGAAGTCTATCCAGTTTTAGCAGATAATAAGGTATGCGACAAATCAGATTCAGTAAAAATAATTAAATGCAGTTGAATAAAATGAATAGAAGAAAAGTTTATAAACAAGTGTTATAATATTATAACATATGTTAGAAAAATATAACAGATACCGTTTGTTAAAAATATTTTTGGACTCACCGACTGAAAATTTCAGACTAAGAGAGATCGCAAGACTGACAAAAATATCCCCGCCATCTGTAATGAGCTATCTGAAAGAATTTGAGGAAGAAGGGCTAATTCAGAAAGTTATAAAAAATAAAATACCTATTTATCGCTCTATAAGAGATAATCCCGAGTTCATACTTTATAAAAAACTAAGCATTATTTTTGAATTAAATAAAAAGGGTTTGATAGACTATCTATGGGACAAAGTATCTCCAGATGCAATTATTCTTTATGGAAGTTTTTCAAAAGGAGAAGCTATAGAAAATTCTGATGTGGATTTGTTTATTTTAGGAAGAGAAATAAAGGTCAATATTCAAGAATTTGAAAATAGACTAAATAGGAAAGTCCATTTATTATTTAAAGACTCTTTGAAAGAGATGACAAGCGAGTTAAAAAATAATGTTTTAAATGGTATAATCCTTAAGGGATATATAAAAATATTTTAAAATGATATTAAAAATAACGCCCGACAAAGAAAAAGCAAAGTCTATATTGAAATTAATAAAAGAAAGAGAGGATTTTGTAAAAACAATCGATAATGAAAAATTCTCAACAAATACAGTTGAAAATTATTATGAAATCATTAAAGAGCTTGCTTCAGCTTTAATTCTTTTAGACGGATTTAAATCAACAGGAGAAAATGCCCATAAAGATTTAATAGACTACTTAATAAATTATAAAGAATTTAAAGAAAGAGATATTGTTTTCATAAATGATTTAAGGATAAAAAGGAATAATAGTTTATACGATGGAAAGAAAATTGACATTGTTTATTTAAGGAATAATAAAAATAGAATTTTAGAAATTATCGAGAGATTGAAGAAAACAATTAAAAATAAACTATAACTATTAAAATAAATAAAATGAACAAAAGAGGACAAGTCTGGATTGAAACAGTAATTTATATCCTAATAGGATTATCATTAATTGCCCTAGTATTGGCTTTCGTAACTCCGCGTATAAATCAGCAAAGAGATAAAATAATAATTGAGCAGACAATAGTTTCCTTGAATATATTTGATGAAAAAATTAATGAGGTAATTGATGCAGGAAAAGATAATAGAAGAATTGTCGAATTTAGCATGAAACAAGGAGCATTATATTTTAATCTTCAAGATGAGGAGATTGTTTTCGTATTATCAAACTTAGGTTCTCTATACAGTGAGCCGAATGTTGCAGTTCCTATAGGGCGTGTAATTGTTAAAACAACAGAAAGAAACGATGTAAGCGCAGTTAACCTTACTC
Source organism: Nanobdellota archaeon (assembly GCA_038044405.1). Lineage (GTDB taxonomy): Archaea > Nanobdellota > Nanobdellia > Pacearchaeales > GW2011-AR1 > JAUSIK01. Next base: position 4,054 of record JBBTAC010000017.1, on the reverse strand, counting down.
TACAATATAAAAATAGGGTAGATTTAACATTCAATAGTTTGAATAATAAAAAATTCAATCCCTCATCAATCCCTTACAAATTCGCAATAGAAAATAAAGGAATTCAAGCAGGCAGTTTATACAACATAGAAATAACACAGCTAACTTAGAAAATCTTAATAATTCAAGAATTAAATAAAAAAATAGAATATGCCTGAAAGTTAAGTTTTATATATTGTTTGTTATTATTTGATTCATGGTAGTAGCAATAAATCTCAATCCTCCAATTCCTTCTCTCCCTAGAGTCAAAGATAAAAGGACATTAGATATACGTTATGTATTAATTTCCCCTTATGCAACAGCACACATTCATTGGGACAATACTCTTAACGAATTAGTTTATGAACTAGAAGAGCCCCTTCTAGATGAATACGAGCAGGATATATTGCAGCAAGTAGAGGCTGCGATGTTAGAACTTATTAATGTAAATGTAGCTGTAGAAAAAACAGTAGAAGCAACAACAGAATATATTGATAAAACCGTTCGATTATTAATCGATGAGCTAAATATAAAGATTAGCGTGGAATCATATAATAAAATGTTTTATTATTTATTCAGAGATTTCATAGGTTTAAATGAAATAGACCCGCTATTAAGGGATTATTTTATAGAAGATATAGAATGTAATGGAGTAAATGCCCCAATATATATAATTCACAGATTGTATAGAAACTTGCGAACAAATATAATATATAAAGATATTAATCAACTCGCAAGTTTTATTGAAAAACTTGCTCAAAGAGCAGGAAGATATATTTCCTATGCACAACCTTTGCTCGATGGTACCCTTCCCGATGGTTCAAGAATAAATGCAACATTTACAAAAGACGTTACTTCAAGAGGTCCGACTTTCAGTATTAGAAAATTTACAGAAACTCCTTGGACACCAACACAGCTCATAGCAATGCGAACCTTAAGTCCAGAAATGCTGGCTTATTTTTGGCTATTGATTGAAAATAAATCAAATATACTAATGACAGGCGCTACCGCAAGCGGTAAAACCACTTTATTAAACGCAATTGCTTTTTTCATTCCTCCAGAAGCAAGGATAGTAAGTATAGAAGATACGAGAGAAGTAAATTTGCCAAAAGAAAATTGGCTTCCAGCAGTAGCTAGAACTTCTATCGGAGTAGGAAAAATAGGAGAAGTAGATTTATTCGCTCTTCTTAAAAACTCTTTTAGACAAAACCCCGATTATGTTATTGTAGGGGAAGTAAGAGGAAAAGAAGCATTCGTATTATTTCAAGGTATGGCGAGCGGACACTCTTCCTTAAGCACAATTCACGCAGACTCCGTAGATACTTTAATTAGAAGATTGCAAACCCCTCCTATAGAATTATCTCCAACATTAATTAATTCTTTAGATTGTGTAGCAATAGCAACACATACTATTGTCAAGGGTCAAGATACAAGAAGAATAAGAGAAATAGTCGAGATTATCAATATTAATAAAGATGGAACGGCCCTTATCAATACACCATTTATATGGAATCCAGCAGAAGACAAATTCTATTTCAAAAAACAAAGCAGGGTATTTGAAAAAATATCAATTAGGAGCGGTATACCTGTTGAAAAGTTATATCAGGAATTTATGATTAGGGCAAAATTGCTTTACACATTATACCGTAAGCAAGTTTTTAGTTTTGATGAAGTTGGAAAATTAATTAACGATTATTATAAGAATCCAGTCGAAGTATTAAACAAGTATAATGTGCAATAATTATTGAAAGATATATAAATCATTCTCGATTATATAATTTATGAAAAAAGAGGACATCTCTATTATAGCCCAATTATTAGCGAGTATGAAAGATAGTGTGGACGAATTAGAAACCGCATATAACAAAAAAGATGCCGAACATTTATCTTCAGCAAAAAAAGAAATATTGGAATTTCAGGCAAGCATAGAAAAATTATTATGATAGAAGATATTAAAAAAAATATAGTTGGTGAAATTAATATTCTAAAAGAGATATCCATCTATGCTAGAAGAATTGAAACAGCAGACTCGACAGAAAGAAACCTTCTTTTAACAACAATAAATTCGCTTATAGACAGCATTAAAATAATAAATGCTTCAATTCCAAATTTAGTTGCCGAAATATCCTTGGCCAGAAAACTTCCAATTATTAAAAAAAGAAAAGAAGAATTAGAAAAAGTTCATTATATAAGGGGCGAAGCAGAACTTAAAATTACTATAAGAAAAAGAGACAAATTAAGATTGTTAAAAGAACTCGGCATAAGCGAATCCTTAATGAAGAAATTAAAAAAGAAAGGAAGAAAGACTGTAAAAGAATATAATGAATTTAAAGCAGCACGAGGATATTCAAAATTAGCAAATAAGTTTTTCCTGAATTATTCGAATGGTCTTATAAAAAAAGGTTATTTTAAAAATTTGTCTAGAGAATTGCAAAAGGCAAATATAGACATGCTTTCACACGCTTATGTAGCTTTAACCTTTATGACTTCATTTTTAGCATTAATTTTTGCAATTGCCCTCGCAGTATTCCTGTTATTCTTCAATATTAATCTTGAATGGCCAATGGCAACTCTTTATGAAGGGAGTTATATTATAAGATTTTTAAAAATATTCTGGATACCTATTGTTGCACCATTTATCACTTTTTGCGTGCTTTATTTATATCCCGTGACTGAAAAAAAAGCTCTTGCAAGAAGAATAAATCAAGAATTGCCATTTTCAGTTATACATATGAGCGCTGTTTCAGGATCAGGAATCCAACCCAGTGAAATATTTAGAATAATAGGTTTAAGCAAAGAATATCCTTATTTAAGAAAAGAAATAAGAAAAGTTTTAAATCAAATAAATCTTTATGGATACGATCTAGTAACGGCGTTAAGCAATACGGCCTCAAACACCTCTAGTGAAAAACTTTCAGAACTATTTACAGGATTAGCTACAACAATAAATTCTGGCGGAGATTTTTCAGAATTTTTCGCAAAACGTGCAGAAACCCTTTTGTTAGATTATAGGTTAGAGAGGCAAAAATATGCAAAAACAGCAGAAACTTTAATGGACATTTATATTAGCGTAGTAATCGCTGCGCCAATGGTATTAATGTTATTTTTGATAATATTAACAATAGGTAATTTCAGTATAGGATTTTCAACAGTCCAGCTTACTGTTTTAATAATTTCAGTTATAGCAGTAATAAATGTAATATTTTTAATGTTCATTCATTTAAATCAACCAACCTACTAAAATGTCGCTAAAAAAAATGCACTGGTTCGGAATAATCTCCAGCATAGTATTATTTGTAATAGATCTCGCTTATTTTATATTTAAAAAAGACCTAAATTTATTTTTATTTATATTGGGCATAGCTTTAGGAATATTATTTCTCCCTTTCGTTATAGGTATTGTGTTGGAAAATAAAAGGGAGCAGGAATTAACTGAAATGTTTCTGGAATTCTCAAGAAATCTTGCAGAAAGTGTTGCGACGGGCACACCAGTTAGCAAGAGCATTATTAATATGGACAAGAAAAATTACGGAGGACTTACAGAAAATGTTCATAAACTTGCAAATCAAATATCTTTAGGAGTGCCTGTAAGCCAAGCACTTGAAATTTTTGCCCATGATGTGGGAAGTAATGTTATTGGCAGGGCAGTTTCTTTAATAAGGGAAGCTGAAAGAGCAGGAGGAGAAATAGATTATATTTTGGAATCTGTAGCAAAATCAATATCTGAAGTAGACAAATTAAAAAAAGAACGCCGAGCAGCAATATATAGTCTTGTTGTTCAGGGATATATTATATTTTTCATATTTATAGGTATAATGCTTATAATGCAATTTCAAATCCTGCCATTAGCAGGCAGTGCAGGAGTATTCGGTCAGTTTACAATCGCAGAAATAACTTCAAAAACAGATATAAGTTTAGAAAGTGATACAAAAATAAATACTGAGGCGTTATCAAGACCATTTTTATTTCTCCTGCTTACACAAGGATTCTTAGCTGGTTTGACAATTGGCAAGCTTGCAGAAGGAAGTATAAAGGC
>JBBTAC010000016.1:0-24990 GCA_038044405.1 Nanobdellota archaeon | reverse complement strand
CTTCTTCATCTGCAACTTCTTCCTCTACATCTGTTCCATTAATATCTGTCTCATTTGTTTCAGTATCATAATTATTTTGATTGGCCTGATCAGGACTAGGAATTTTAACATCTATTCCTTCAACAAGAATGGATATGTAACCATTAAGCAACTCTCCATTATCCTTCGTAACTTTTCCAGAAATACTAACAATTTCTTCAGGATAAAAAACAATATTATCTATATCTATATCTATACGAACGCCTCTACTTATTCTAAACGGCTGGCTTCGAACTTCCCCACTCCCATAAGAGGATCTCAAATAACACTCGCCAATTAAATCTCCAATAATATTATTATCTATAACAGCTCGAACAGTTATTATTTTTTCCTCATTGGCGCCAATTGCCTCTTGAGACAAGTAAGTCTGTATTTCATTAGCACCGCAAACCAAATAACTTTTAAAAAATCCGCTCGTATAAACACTCGAACTTAAAGTTACCTCTGCCTCAACAACATCTCCAACATTATAAACTTCTTTCACTCCATTGATATAAATATCTGCTGAAGCAAGCGGAAATAAAGCTAGTACCAGGAATATGATAAATAGTCCTCTTTTCATTAAGCTGTTAAATAATTTATATATATAAAGTTTCTTCTTGTCAATCTTTATAAATCTCTTCGCCTATTTAATGTAATGAAAAACTCGCAAGATATAGACAATGAAAAACTCATCAAAGAGTTTGGAGCAGAAAGAATTGAAAACCTTAGTCACACTCCTGATTTTTATACCTTCAAAACAGGTGTAATTGCATCTCATCGCGATTTTAACAAGTTTCTAATTGCATTAGAAAAAGGAGAGAAATGCGCAATCCTCTCAGGCTTAAACGCTTCCGGTACTTTGCATCTTGGCCATAAAGCTGTTTTTGATACCAACTTATTTTTCCAAAGAAAATACAAAATGCCTGTTTTTATCCCAATTTCAGATGATGAAAGCTATGTTTCAGGAAAAGTAAAAGATCAAAAGCAAGCTAAAGAAAATGCACTAAAATTAGCAAAACAGCTCCTCGCTTACGGTTTTGATAAAAAGAATACATTTTTTATAATAGATCAAATTTACACAAATATCTATAATTTAGCAATAAAACTATCAAAGAAAATAACATTATCTGAAATAAAAGCTACATATGGTTATAAAAATGAAGATAATCCAGGACTTTATTTTTATCCTGCAGTTCAATCAGCACATATAATATTTCCGCAGGAAAAATATAATATTAAAAATGTTCTAGTCCCAATAGGGCCTGACGAAGATGCCCACATTAGAATTTCAAGAGATATAGCTGCAAGATTTAATTACAATAAGCCAGCAATACTTCATTCATTATTCCTTCCTGGAATCGACGGCGAAAAAATGTCAAAATCAAAAAATAATGCCATATTCCTAGAAGACTCTGAAAAAGATATAAAAGACAAAATAAATAAATCATTTTCAGGCGGACAAAAAACATTGGAAGAGCACAGAAAAAAAGGCGGTAATCCAGAAGTTGACGTCTCATGTTTATATCTAAAATATCTATTTTTAAATAAAGAAGAATCAAAAAATCTATTTGAGAATTATAAAAAAGGCAAAATACTCTCGTCAGAAGTAAAAAAGCTTTTTGCAGATAAAGTAATAAATTTCATAAAAGAATTTCAATCAAATCTCAAAAATATCAGCGACAAAGATGTTAACAATTCGATTTTGAAGAATGAATAAATTACTTCTTCTTTCTTTTACCTTTAATAATTTCTTTAATCTTGCAATTGTGTTTTTCTAAGAAAGGAGCAAGCTCTTCATATCTTGGACCATTAAAATTATGCAGTATTTCGTCATTACCCTTCTCATTTTTACCGGTATAAATTGCTACATGAGTATATTTTCTCATATTGCCTTGTCTATCCAATTCATCTTTATGTCTGCTTAAAGGATAATGTATTCCTAACAAATCTCCAATCTCTGCATCATTAAGTAAATCTGAAATAGAACTTTCTTCTTTTACTTCTAAAGTAGAATTTACATATCTAAGATTCCAAGAATCTGCCCTAGCATATTCTATTCCATACAATTCTTGAGCCGCTATTCTAGCATAACCTGCACATAATCCAGGTTTTTCATAAGAAGAAATATGAGGAGGAGTTCTAGTTTTAGTATCTAATTTCTCCTCTAAAACAGTATTTTCACAGCCAGCTAATAGGGCAAATGCTAGTAAATAATTCCCTAAACTCTTCTTTATTGAATTTCTATTTATCATATAATTAAATAAAATAAAGTCCTTTTAAACCTTCCTATTTGTTACTATTATATAGTATATAATTAATCTATGTCTTCTCAAAATATTTGTATAATATCTCTCTGCTGAATCATATTTTATTCCAAATATCATCTCTTTTATTATCCCATATCTTTCTCATAGATTTCTCAGCTAAAATCATCCATCCAATCTTCTCTTTCCTATTTCTATCTAATTTTTCCATAATACAATCATCTCCAAATGACTTTGACGTCATCAGTTCTCTCGCGAGGTTTAACTTCTATCTTTTCCGCATCTTCAGAAATTCCAGCATTAAACATTATCTCGCCTGTAAAAGCAATCATTGCCCCATTATCGACAAGTAAATCTCTTGAAGGGCAAAATGATTTAGCACCTCGTTCAGAACACATTATTTTACACATCTCTTGCAATCTAGCATTGCAAGCAACACCTCCCCCTAAAACCAATTCGTTTTTTCCAGTGTGTGCCATCGCTCTTTCAGCTGCCTCAACAAGCATAGCGAAGGCTGTTTCCTGCAATGAAAAACTCAAATCTTTCAGATCATATTTTTTAGAGTATAATTGCTGTAATTTAGTCTGCATTCCTGAAAATGAAACATCCATCCCTTTAATCGAATAAGGCAATTCAATATATTTTCCGCCGAGAGCTATCTTTTCAATTTGAGGTCCTCCAGGAAACCCAATTCCAACATATCTCGCAAATTTATCAATAAAATTTCCAACTCCAATATCTAAAGTCTCTCCAAATACCCTATATTTTCCAGAAATAAAAGCAATGACTTGCGTGTTTGCCCCTGAAGCATAAAGTAAAACAGGGTCTTTTGTTCCAACTGACTGCCCAATTTCCAAATGAGCAATACAATGATTAACTCCTATCATTGGAACATCCAATTCTATCGCTTTCTTTTTTGCAAATTCCATTCCAGCATACAAACAAGGAGATAATCCTGGAGCATTTGAAATCGCAATAGCATTGATTTCCTCTTCTTTTATCTTAGCCTTTTCCAAAGCTTCCAAATAAATTCTTTCTGCAACCTCTCTGTGATGCTTTGCACTTTCAGTTGGTACAATCCCGCCTTTTTCAGGTTTATACATATCTCTTGCATTTGCCAATATCTTTCCATTATCAACAATTCCAACTCCAAATGTATGGGCGGTACATTCAATTCCGACTATCATAAATAAAAGTGTAAAATAAGCTATATAAATAATACTCAAAAACAAAATCCACTAATTCCAAAAAATAAAAAAAATAAAAAAAATAAAAAATTACCTGATTACTTTTTCTTCTTCTTTCTGCCGCCTCGCGACATCTTAGCCTCACATACATTACCCTTTCCATCTACATAGTAAAGATAACCATGCTTTCTATTAACAACATTCTTCGCGATTATTGTACCCATCTTATACCTCCTTTTTAAAAATCTTTAATAATAAATAAAAACGCAATAAATATATAAACCTTTCTATTTTCCGACGTGAAAATGAAGAAAATAAAATTTATATCTGATCTAGTAAAATTTGATGAGGAAAACAGGAAAGTTACAGAAATAAATTGGACTAAATTCACAGATTTAGAAAGATTATCCAATCATGGAGACCTAAAAACAAAAGAAAGAGCAAATAGAGATTTATCTAAATGCATTTTATATCTGTTGCGCACAAAGGTACTATCAAAAAACCTCGAAAAGAGTTATGTATTAAATAATGATAATGACAGAGAAAAAATAATCTCTCCAAATAAAGATGGAATAAGATATGGTTTTGTTAGAAAGAAAGATGCAGAAGAATACGCGAGAGCAATTTATTTACCGGAAGTTTGCGACCATCTAATAATAGACTATTACAAAGGTTCACCAAAATTAGAGGCGATTGTTTAATAAAACTAACTTTCAAACAATCTTATAATCTTCTCATTTTTTTTATTTAAAGGAATTTCAATAAACCTTCTAAAATATTTTTTAGGTCGAATGTATGGCCAGAATGGTTTAACCACTTTATATTCGAGAACATTATTTTTAACATCGAGCCAAATTACAAGAAAAGGGAAAAATACGAAAAAAGAATGAATTGAAATTCCAACGTCTTTTTCAAAATCAAATAGTAAATTCTCGTTATTTTTATTTTTAAACATTAATCCAATTCCCTTAGAAAACTTTCCCAACTTTTTAACATCTAAATTTAATCTCTTTCCTCTGTAATTAATAATAATTTTCATTATAAATACCTAAAAGAACAAATTTATGATTAAATACTTTTCCAATAGCAAAAAGAAAATGTTTATAATCTTATATTGAATATATATTTTAAAGAGGTATAATTGAAAAAATATGGCGATAGACATAATAAGCTTTCTAGGAGGTAAAATAATAATCTTAATAGTAGTATTAGCCTTGCTCATTATTGTAGCAATAGTGTTGATGATAATGAATAAAAGACTGAAAAAAAGAATGATTTTCAAAGAAATAAAAGAAGAAAAAGAGATATTTTTAAGGAATGAAATTGCTAATCTTAGAGTTGCTAAAAGATCAAATGAAGTTCTATTAAACTCGATAAATACTTTTGCAAGGAATTTCTTTAGAGAGGCGTTTTTAATAAATCAAAACCTTGATTATTTAGAATTAAGAGATATGTTCGCTCAAAAAAACCAGCCAAAAATCGCTCTTTTCTGCCATAAAATGCTTCAAACACTTTATACAGGGGGAAGTACAAAAAAAGAAGATATAGATGAATTAGTGGGCTATTTAGAGAAAATAGTAAATGAATTCTATTTAGCAAAACAAGGTTCCCTAACGCCTTTAAATAAAAGACCGTTGCCTATAGTAAAACAGCAAAAACCTAAAGAAATTGCAAAACTTCCTCAATCAGAAGACAAATTGGAAAAACTTACAGCTATAGATGAAGAACAAGTAAGAAATGCGTATCAAGAATTTCAGATAAGATTCAGGCAAGCTTATCTAAAAGCTGAAAAGTCAAAAAACACGCAAGCTCTTGCAAAACTAATAGAATTAAGAGATAAAATAAGAGTTACAATTAATGAATATGCAAATGACAATTCAAAAATAGCTGACTTAACAAAAGAAATTTCTGATGGAGTTAAATTGATAAAAACAATTATCTAAATTTATTTCTCTTTTTCCAAAATCTGTGTTTCCTTAATTCTTGAAATTATCTCTGCAGGCTTAACTTCATATTCCAAAATGTAAGGTTTATTCTGTTCGTCAACTCGTAAAAGATAAGATTTCTCAGCATATTTGAATATAGTCTCCTCTTTTCCATCCGCATCAACATCTTCTAATTTTATTCCAATCTTATTAGGAATAGCATATCCCTGTGAAGCTTCATTTTCTCTAGGAATATAATTTTGTCCCCTAAAAAAAACTGAATCTATACCTATAGTTGCATAAAAGACTAATCCTGTAGCAAATGAACTTAAAAGTAACTTGGTAGATGAATTCATAAAAATAAAGAAACTTTTCAATATATAAATTTAATCATCCTAATCTTCTATATTTCGTATTTATCAAATAATACTCCAAAAAAAACAATAAAATTGAAGCAATTAATAAATATCTAGAAAGATCAATACCTACACTCTTTGATGTTTGTTCAATGGCATTATTAAAAGAATCAGATAATTCATTAATATCTCTGGCTCTAAAGAATTGCCCGCCAGTATTATAAGAAAGAGCTGTTAAAGAATCTTCATCCAATTTAGACAACCCATAGCTTGTTTCTCCGCCCTCTTCAGTCCCAACAGCAATTGTATGAATAATTACGTTATGAACTGTTGCATATTTTACAGCATCCTCCACACTTCCAACATTTATTTGCCCATCACTCAATAAAATTATCGCCTTGCCATCCTCTTTCTCTAACAAGTTTGTTCCTGTTATGACAACTTCATTTATATCTGTACCTCCAACATTACTAAGAACGATATTACTTATTGCGCTCTTTACTAGACCTTTATCTTCTGTTACGCTTTGTTCAATAAAAGCACTTCCTGAAAAAGAAACTATTCCCATTCTTGTCCCAAAAGGAGCATTATCAACAAACTTTAAAGCAGAACTTTTAGCAGCTTCCATTCTATTAGGTCCAATATCATTTGCTTCCATGCTCTTTGACGTATCGAGAGCAAGCACAAAAGAATGTGAACTAGAATTAATAATCAGGTGCAAAGTAAGTCCTGAAAGAGCAAGAATAGAAGATAACATTATTAAAATGCTCAAAGAAAGAATTACAAGATTTTTAGAAATAATATCGACACCTCTTATTCTAGCAATGGCCTCAAAATTCGCAAATCTCAAAGCAGTGCTTTTCGCACTCTTCAATGTAACTATATGGATAAAAATAAATAAAGGAATTAAAAATAAAAAAAACAAATATCTAGCGTACAGAAAACTTATTGATGCCATATTATTTCCTCCTCGCCCCCATCTTTACTCTTTCGCCTAAAAACGATGCAAGAGGAAAAGCAAATGATTGGTCTGTCATCAATTCAAGCAAATCAACTTCTCCCCTTCTAAAAATATTCTTTACCATTCTCTCTAACTCTAGTGCATTTTTTTCATACACACCCTTAATTAATTTTGGATTTATAAGAATCTGCTCTTTAGTTGCAGGGTCTTCTATAACAATTTCTCTATCAACATCAGGAAATGTCTTGTCAAGCAAATCTCTTACCATTATAGCGACACTCTCAAATTTATGGGATGCTAAAAATAAATTATTCAGCACATTTTCTCTTACTTTAATAAAATCAGAGATAAAAATAACAGCATCGACATTTCTAAGATAATCAAGAGAAAAACTCAATACTCTGTCAAATCTTTGCTCTCCGCCATAAGTAGCAGGATCAGATAATACATCTACAAGCAAGAAAAAATTATTATTTCCTCCTTTTGGCGGAAAAAATTGCTTGACTTTATCACTGTATAAAACAAGCCCTATTCTATCATTTGAACTCATTATTAAATGCCCTAATGCTCCAAATACCTCTGTCGCAAGCTCGCATTTTAATTTTTCAGAGCCAAGAACCATATTGTCGCTGACATCCACAATAAAAACAATATTCAAATCTCTCTCTTCTATATACTGCTTTGCAATTAATTTATTTGTCCTTAAACTCGCTTTCCAGTCTATATTTGAAGCATCTTCATCAGGCGCATAATCTCTATATTTATCAAACTCCAATCCTTTCCCTCTAAAAATAATCCTATATAATTTCTCCTTAAGCTCAAACTCCTTTGCAGCTGCCTCAAACTCTGTAATTGCTTTAGGAATATCAACATTCAATTTTTGTCCTGCCATTTTCACCTCTTATTATCTATGAATTACATAAGTGAATAATTATTAAAAGGTTTGCATACAAATCTTTTTAAATCAAAAAATATGCCCAATAATAATGGGAATAGAAGAGGTTATAATTTATCACGGTTCTTTGCAAGAGCTTAATTCAAGAGATCAAAATAAACAATATGAATTTGTAGAAGAAGAAAGTTTCATCTCTGGAGTATATGATAAAATGGATGAAGGCATAATTTATAGGCATAAAATAGCTAGAGAAATATCAACAAAGGGCTATGATGGGCTAGTAAACTCAAGAACAATAATTTTTTCTGAAGAAGAAACGTGCGATCTCAGATTCCTTTATATAATAGAAGGAACTCCAATAAAAAGAAAGATGTAAATATCTAAAACTCAAACGTTCTCCCTATCTAATATTTCATCAATAACTTTGTCGCTGTCTATATGTTCTGCTCTAGCCCTATAAGTTAAAATAATTCTATGCCTCAAAACGTCATGAGCAATTGCCTTAACATCAGAAGGAATGACAAAATTCCTGCCATTCATAAACGCTTCAGCCTTAGAAGCGATAAACAATGCGATGCTCGCTCTTGGTGAAGCTCCCCATTCAATATAACTTCCATATTTTAAATCTCTTGTTCTAGTTCTTTGAACAATATTTAAAATATACTTTTTAATTTTATCATCCAAATAAATTTTCTTAGTTAATGCCTGCATCTTAAGTATATCTGGTCCACTTGTAGCTGCTTTTATATTAAACTCCTCAAATTTCTTCAACGTCATGTTTTCTTCCATTATTTTAATTTCATCTTTATATTCAGGGTAGCCCATAATTAATTTAAAAAGAAATCTATCAACTTGTGCTTCAGGCAATTGATAAACTCCTGCTTGTTCAACTGGATTTTCTGTCGCCATTACGAAAAAAGGCCTTTGCAATTTATACGTTTCTTTTCCTATTGTAACTTGCATTTCCTGCATAGCTTCTATTAGAGCAGATTGCGTTTTAGAAGGGCTTCTATTAATTTCATCAGCAATTACAAAATTTGCAAAAATAGGGCCCTTGAGAGTCTCAAATCCTTTTCCAGGATTATAAGTAACAATTCCAGTTATGTCCGTAGGCAATAAATCAACTGTAAACTGTATTCTCTTAACACTGCATCCGCTAACAATTGCAAGGGTCTTTATTGCGAGTGTTTTTGCAATTCCAGGAACTCCTTCTAATAAAACATGACCATCACAAAGCAAAGCCATTATCAAACTATTAACAATTCTTTCTTGTCCTGTAACAGACTTAGCAACTTCACTTTTTATCTTAGCAATAATATCTGCATATTTCTTAATCTGTGCAAGTTCAGGTCGGTCATCAGAAATATCTGATTTTTTCTGTTTATAATCGAAATTTTCTTTAAGCTTAATCAATTCTTTTTTAGGTTCTTCTTCAACCTCTTCTATCTCTAAATTCTCTTCTTCCTCTTTATTTACTGCATTCTTTGGATTATATTCTACCTCTTCTCTTCTCCTATTATCCCTCTCTGCATTATTCTCTCTTCTATTTTCTCTATTAACATTGTCTGCTACTATATTTGTTATCTTATTTCTTACTTGTTTCACATTTTGAGTATCTTGTTCTTGAATAGAATCTTCCTTATTTTCAACAACACCTCCAATTCTTCTCAATCTTTCTTCTATGCGCTTTCTATCAAAATCCATATCAGGCATATGATTTCTATTGCTATGCTTTTCGTGATGGCTTGGATGTTTATGTACTCCATGTTTGTGCGTTGCATGTGCAACATGTCCGTGATGTGCATGTTTTTTATGAGGAGCTTCTTTATGAAAATGATGATGAACTGCGTGCTTATGTTCTTTCTGAGCATCTACAACATTCTGTTTATGATGTGGATGGTGATGCACATGATGTGAATGTTTAACTTCAATATTTTTTTCATTATGTTTTTGAGGCGCATGATTAATATGCTTATGATTCGAGTGATGATGATTAGAATTATGAGTCTCTTCTTTATTTTGATGTTTTAAATTATTAACATGGTGTATATGATGAACTTTATGCTCGGGTTTTGAGTGATGAACCTTATGTTCTACAGTTTTCTTATTTTCATGATGAAATTTGCCTTTAGAATCCTTCTTATTTCCTTCTTCTTTTCCACTCTTAACTTTATCTTTTTCCATTTCCACACCTCTAAATAACAATAACTAACCTATATCAAGAGGATATTATAAAACTTTCTTATCCTTCAAAAACTAATAAAAATTTGCTGTTTTTGAACTAGGAAGGTTTTTAAAGGCTGTTCAAGTCAGGTCTTCCCATGAGAAAATATATCCAAGCTAAAGTTGTAGTTCACAAGAATGAACCTGCAGTGGAACTTTTGTACAACCATAATGGGAATTCTACAGGGCGACGTCATTATCTAATAAAAGACTTATATGCCAATAGAGAAATAAAACTTAAATTAGAAATGTCTGATACTGAGTTCAAAAAATGGTATAAAGAAAAAGAAGAAGCACTCAAAATAGCGCCAAGCATATTAGAACAACTAGCAGATATACCTGAAATTTTAGATGAACCTGACCATTTACATGATATTATTTTAGAAAATAAAGAATTAAAAAATAGAAAAAGGCTTCTAACTATAAAAAGAAAATATTGCTATATGGAGATTGTTAATGCTCTAAGACAATATAGGTCTACTAAATAATTAATTTCCTAATTCACCGCCCATTTCACTAATCTGCTCTAAAGCGCTCTTCAATACCATTCTTCTATAAATATAATAGGTAATTCCAAGGGCAACAGCAAAAATGCTTGCAAACAAAAGATACAAGAATATCTTATCCTGGAATTTCGCCTTTATTCTAGTTTTTGAAAATAATGAACTTTGTGAAATTGCTTCCTTGCAAGAATTAATAGCGTCATTCAATTTGCTCTCTGCATTCGGAATGTCTCCTGCTGTTAAATATTCTCTGGATTCATCAACAAGTTCTTGAAGCTCAAGGCATTCTGGATTTTCAACTATAAACTCCTCTGTAAATACTAATCTTTCAACAATAGTCTCTCCCTCGCCGACATTAATAAATATCTTGCTCCAATCATCATAATTAGGGCTTCTAACACGTGCATTAACAGTTACCTCGTACAATCCCAGTTCATTGCCAAGTTCAACGGTTAATGTAACGTTTTCTTTTTGTCCAATACTTAAACCTGAAAGAGACTCTCTATCAAAAGAGGTTTTCAAGTCATCTCTTCTTTCCCCATCCTTTGCAATAATACTGCTCAAACTTATATCTTGAAGACTAACAGGGCCATCATTAATAAGAGTAATTGGGATAATTACAACACCGCCCTCTTGTCTAGATATTGGGGAAGGTACAATTATTTTCAATGAAACTGGCTTCTCTGTATTTGATCCAGAAGACCCGCCTACAGGAACAGGCACTGGTTTAGGTACCTCTATTTTTTGCGGCTCTGTAAATTTAACTTCAAAATTATTAGATGTTGCGTTATTCTTACTAGAGTCCATCCCAATTATATTAAAAATCTCTGTACTAAGACTAGAAGAACTAAAACTCAAAAGCCAATTTGAAACACTATAACTTATCGCGCTGGCATTTGTATTGCTTCTAGCGCTGAAACTAACAGACTGATTATAATGAAAATCAAATACATCTGCATCTGAAAAATGTTCTGTCAAATTTATCACGATATCTTGACCGTAAGTTCCCTGCTTGTCTCCAATATTTTTTATGAATTCAACAGGTGCATCTCCATGGGAGATATTAGCATTCCATGTCATCGTTGTATTCAAATATTCAAAACTCGGAATTAATACTATCAAACTCAAATTCCCAAATAATCCATAGCCTTCATCTATAAATTTAGGAACGGCCTGCCAAATAATTGGAGTATTATCTCCATAATAACTAATATCGTGCCTCAAATCACCGTTTATATAGAATTGATAGCTTAAATTAGACAGTCCTGTAGAATTAGCTCTAAAGGTAAGATTGCTAGTTTTTCCTTCTTCCAAATTAAAAATAAAACCATCTCCAGGAAATGTTATTTTGGGAAGATCATAAACAAAAACCCAGAAATCTCCATAATCAATCAATCCAGTAGTATCACTAACGCTGATATTCAAGTGATAAGCTCCTCCTTGACTATCATTAAAACTAGCATTCAAAATTCCAGAACTTGTATTAAATATGTTTTCATCATTATTAATAAAATCATCTAATTTTCCATCAGCTAAAAATTCATAACTATAAGTTAAATTTCCAGTTAAATCGGTACCATCTTCTATGTCTAAAGAGTCTATATCATAATAAAGGGTTCTATTTATTGTAGTAGCCTGATCACTCAAAACCATCAAAATAGGAGGGTGATTTATTTCTTTTACTATCAATTTAAATGTTAAAATATCCGAAAGATTTGCAATATCGCTTACATTTATAGTTACATTATAAAATCCAACGTCAGATTTATTGGGCGCAAAATCTGCAATAAATAAAGATCTATTAGCAAGGGGGCTATCAGGTATAGGAAATCCAGGATCTTTTACAAAACTAAATAAATTGTTATTGGGCCCCTCTATTTTTATATCGACACTTAATATCTCATTATAAAATCCGCTTTGCGACAAAGGTATTTTTACATCATCATCTCTAACAAAGAGGAAGATTTCAGCAAAAGAATCTTCGCTAATATTAATATTAGAACTAGCCTCTATTGTTACATTGTTGCCTTGAATAGGTCTTTCAATAAACACATTATCATTGATATTTTGAACTGTAAAATTAAATGTTAAAGAAGAAGATGTCGCTATATCGGAAGCATTTATCATAACAATGTGCTGTCCAACATCCAAATCACCTGGAGTGAAGTCTATCACACCTGTTGCAGAGTTTATGGAAAATGATGGAAAACTATTATCTCCAATATAGGAAAAGATAATAGAATTTCCATCAGAATCACTAATATTCTCAGATAAATTCAAATAAAAATTACTATCTTCAATAATAAGGTGCGTCGTTTGTGGATTAAGCCATAAAGGCGCAAAATTTCCAAAAACATTTATAACTAATATCTTAGAATCAATAAATCCATTCCGATCAGTAACACTTATATTTACTTTGTGAGTCCCTCCCCCAGATGCTCTATTGGGATCTATATTAATAATAGCCGTAGTTATATTTGTGCCAGAAACAGTATTAAAAACATTAATATTGACCCAACTAGTGTTAGAAGAAAAGCTAAGCAATTCGTTATAAACATTCTTATCCGAAATTAACAAGTCATTATCAAAAGCATCTACATATAAGGTATAATTATTAGTGGTATAAGCATCCAAGCTTCCCAAATCCTGCAAACTGGTACTATCATTAACATTATCGACAAAGAAATAAAACACGCTTGAATTCAGCATTATAGGGCTTCCTGTATCTCGAACTGTTACATTTATACTCCAATTTCCGACATTCAAATCAGTGGGAGTAAAATTAATAAATATCGAGCCATTAAAACTGCTAAGGAGATTAACACTTGCATTTTTAGAATTTAAGAACCATAGCTGGTCGGAATAGAATGTTAGATTATTTATTTCATCTATATCGGTTGCATTTATATAACATCCAAATTCAGAGTCTTCAATAGCCATTCTCTCGTTATCGCATACATATCTAAAATAAGGGGCTTCGTTTATGTTCAAAACTGTGAAGTTCACTAATTGGCTTGTCACAGCGCTAGGATTTCCAGAGTCATTAATTGTAAAGTTTATTATATAACTCCCAACATCGTCTCTAGTTGGAATGAAACTTATGTTAACATTAGCAACAGTATTATTTACACTATATTGGGTATTGTTAAACAACTCGCAATTTGTCTTGCTGGACCATTGAGCGAGTTGACAGCTAACAAAACTTATATTTAAACTCAAAGGGAAATTGTTTTCTTCATCAGTCGCATTAATGATGTACTCAAATAACCTGGATCTATTAAAGCTTTGATTTTCTAGATTCAAAAAATTAGGGGGGTCATTCACAGCAAGAATATTTACATCTAATAATGCAGATAAAATGGCACTTTCGGTGTCACGTACATTCAATTCAATTTTCCTTAATCCAGTATTAAAATCTTTATCAACATTTATTGTTAAAATTCCGCTTGTAGAATTTATATCAAAATCTGTAAGAGTTGTATTCGTAGCAGAATAATCATATGTCAAAACATCATCAAAATCATCTTCACTAACATTAGCGCTGAAATCATATATGCAAGTCAAATCCTCAATACACTGCAGCGTATTCTTGACTCCATCACCCTCAAAATCTATAAATCCAGAAGCAGTTTTTATAATATAAGGCTCTGTATTAGTTATTATAAAACTATTATCAATTGTAACGTTGCCAAAGCCGCTCGTACAATTTATTTCAAAATTATGATTGCCTTTATAATTGAATGCTCCACTATATTCCCACCTATTAATGCTGTAAACCATGTTATCGTATGCCCCATAACCGAAACCATAATCGTGTCTGACCATACAATTTCCAATTGAATTATCTATAACATTTCCAATATTATCTGTATAATTTGCATAGAAGAAAACATTCCATAAATTTGAAGAAGGCTTATTCTTCTGAGCACAATAACTGTCGCAATAAGTATATTTAGCTCCGTCAGGTTCATCTGTAGTATCCCAGATAGTCAAATTTGCGTTATCAAAAGAACTAAAAGAAGGTCCTAAAAATATTTCATTAGGTAAAAATATCTCCTTAAAGGAATTAGGGAAAACATAGAATGAAAAAGTCGCCGCTATAAGGATGAGGGCTATACAAATATAAATTATATGAAAAAATTTCAGCTTATTATTTTCTTCTTGAATAATTTTTACTCTACGTTCATCCTTTGAAAGTTTAATATATTCTTTTTTTATTTTATCTCCATCTCTATAAGAATGGTATAGATAGGGCCCATAGGTTTTCCCATGTATTTTTATATATTTCTTATGCACCATTTAATCCTCTTTTTATATTAAACCCTCATCTTTTGCTTAAAGATTTGATAAATCTTTATAATTTGTAGAGTAAATAGTTTATAAATATATTTATCCAGAAATAATTTTGCTTGCTCTATACATCCTAATTATTTGTACTACTACAACGATTAAAATTAATAAAACTAAGAATCCTAAAACATACTGAGCCCTTATTCTCTGCCAAATAGGTAGACTCTTAGGGCATTCTGACAAAGGACAAGGTCCTCCGCAATCAATCCCAAATTCCCCCTGATTCTTGGTTCCATCAGAGCAAGTAGAGCAGGCGTCACAAGGTCCCCCACAATCAACTAATAATTCGCAATCTCCGCTATGACAATTCTTAAGGTTATCAAAACAGCTTGGATTTGTTATGAAAAAGCAATGTTCTACCAAATCAGGTCTCTTATTAGTTGTTTTGCATTTATTAACATCTATACAATCCCTCAATTGGAATCCGCAATTGCTTGAAATAGAATTCAACTGGCAATTCTCTTTAACTTCCTTAAAATCATCGTTAGATAATAATCCTGTTTTAAATGAACTATCTGCATCCTGGCATATATTCCAATCTAGACAGCCCCATTTCTCACTACATGTAGAGCCACCGCCACCTCCTCCAGAAGAAGACGAAGAAGGACACGGTATAAATCCAACACTAACATTCCATTGAATAGAACCATTCAATAATCCATCTGTCACATCTGCTCTGATATTATGTAATCCGGAAACTCCACATCCAAAGTTATATCTAAATTCATCAAATAAACTATTATTATCGTATTCAATAAACGAATTATCAAGATACCAATAAGCATCAGGAACAGTTCCATCAGGATCGCGCACTGTCATATTGAAATATAAATTATCTGTTCCTAAAGCATTAAAATTAAAGCTAAGAGGAAAATAATTAATTATTTGAGGAGGTCTATTTTGATCTGTAATAGTTAAACTAAAGGTCTGGCAGGAAGTTATTGATGTACCATCTTGTCCGCAGAAATTATTAATTAACGGGTGAACATTAATCAATCCTTTATCTTCTACACATAAACTCAAATTATAAACAGATAAATTATAAACCCCATTCTGAATTTCAGTCGCATTTGGCGTAAACAGCATTGTACCATTTGTACTAATATTAAACAATTTAGGAGAATTATCAAGAAATACTAAACTAAAGCTCAAATTTCCAAAGTTCTGTGTTCCATCCTCAATATCGGCAGTTAAAACCTGATGATAAAAGGTACTATCGTCGCCTTTTGTCCATACTGTTCTAACACCTATATTTCCCATGCCCGGAGCATTATTTTTTTCTATGACTGTAATATTAATTTGCCTTATATCTGTATATTGTGCGTCTGATACAGAAATAATCTCTTGATACAATCCGTATCCTAAATTCCTATTAACTCTGCTTTTATCCAAAAGTCCAGAGAAAAGATTTATCGGAGTAATATTGACCCCTCCAGCAGTAGAGATCGGCGAGACGAAAAAAGGATTGCTCGGCGCAATTCCAACGACCAAAGGATCCTTATCTAAATCTGTCACGTTAAAATATTCATCAGTTCTATTGCCTTCGCAGACAAAATATTGATTAGCAATATCAATAATTAATGGCGCTTTATTCGTATCTAAACTCAAACTAACATTAAAAGGAGAGAAATCAGGAAAAAAGGGAGATAAAACTGGGGCTATAAAATATTTCAAAAAATGTTTAGGAAAAGTAAATCCAAAAAAGGAGATTATCAATAAAAAAATTAACAAAATATAAAGTCTATACTTGAACTCCTTTTTCATAATAGAGATAACAAAACATTATATTTAAAAGTTGCTAATAAAACTAAATGTTAGTATTCGCATATAATTGATTAGCACTTAAATTTCTTAATGCAGCATTTCTACTTCTTAATACAAATATAATAATTAACCCTATAATAATTATTCCTACGAACAAAACAAAAATAATTCCAATCCAAATGGCTGTCTTTCCTTTTACAAAGGGTGCAAAAGTATCTACCAAGTCTTCGCTTTCAAGAGTGAGAGTATAAGTTTCTTTGTCCGTCTCTCCTTGATTAAGTGTTTCTCTTTCTGCAACCACTAAAACAGGAAAAGATTTCCCGATATTAACTACAAACTGTATATTGCCTAAATTGCTCTCTTTCGAATAAGGCTTAAAAACGGCACTAACTTTGTAATTAGTTCCAATTTCAGCATCTTTAGGTATCTCTATTCTAACAGGAACTTCTGCTTCCTCTCCAAAAAGAACGTCATAACTCTTAGGGCCATCTATCAACTTAGCAATTTCAGATCCCTTTGTAAGTTCTGACTTAATAGCCACGTCGCTATCTCCTTCTATAACATTTCTTAATAAAAAAAAGGTTTCTTTAACATCTCCAGGATGCATTCTCAAAGGATAGCCGTCAGAATATATCGTAGCAACAGAAAACGCACTTACAAAACTTACACCTAGAAACAAAAATAAAAAAGCCATAATTATCAAACTTTTTTTCATGAAATAAAAAATGAAGACAGATATTTAAATCTCACTCTTTATTGAAAAATAATTTACTTTTTCTTCTTTCTCAATATAAGCCATACAATTAAGATTACAATAACTATTGCAATTATCCATCCAAATACAGCTCCTGCCTTGCCTCTTTCAGATGGTTTTTCCTCTATAGTGGGCTTTTCAACTACAATCACTCTAAACTCCTTGCCTATATTTGTAGAAAATTGTACATTTCCTTCTCCCTCAACCCCAGATATTGTCCTGAATATAACTAAAACAGGATATTCTGCTCCCACGACCACATTATTAGGTATCCTAATTCTAACAGGCACAGATACGACACTATTTGCACGAACTTCAATCGTTCTTCCCTGGCTAAATGACACAATTTCAGAGCCCTGTTCAAACTCTCCCTGAAGCGTTAAATCTGTGCTTCCTGCAAGTAAATTTTGTATCAAAATTACTCTTTCAACAGTTTCTCCAGCATAAACTTCAACTTCACCAGGTATTCCTCCTGCAGACAAAGCAAAAGTAAAAGATCCTGATAATACCAATAAAAATATCGCACTTATTAATAAATTCAGAATTTTCATATAAAAGTAAGTTCCCATGATTTAGTTCCAGTAGAAGGATATTGTGCAAGAGTTCCATTAGCGTTATATAATTGATCAACCAACTGCAACCCAAGACTATTTAGCGCAGGGAATATACAAAAATGTAAATTTGATGAAACAGCAGGACCATAATCTAATAAGAAACCCGAAACATCTCTATCTACGTTTTCTGTTAAATTTATTCCCCCGTTTATACATTCTGAACCTATAGTGCCATTAGACCTGAATGACCTTGCAGGAAGGAACGACTGCTGCCCAGGATATGACTTTCCTGTAAGATTAAAAGCTCTAATTCTTACGAATGTTTCAATATCATTTCCCCTATTATTTAATGTTAGATTTTGCGTTGCCCTTTGATTTGTTGCAATTAAACTTACTGATTCCCAGGTTATATTTCCTGTATTAAAGATTGAAGATCTTTCTAAATATTCAAACAATTTAGTGTCATTTCTTTGAACAACAGGCGATCCGCTTAAGTCACTTATAGTTATATTGACTCTCCAATCTGCCCTCGGTTCATAATAAAACTGCATTACGCTCAGATTACACATATACATCCTCTGATTTGATAAAGAACCACCGCCTCCTATCCCCGAAACACCACATATAGTCAAATCACATCCAACTTCCTTGCATTGAGTATTTAAAGCAGTAGAAACTATCAGTTCTGTAGGCTTTACACCAGTTGGCTTTTGCACTCTTATTTCAATCTGTGCCGCACCTGTCCCAATTCCAATGCTTGCTCCTGAAGGTAAATTTGAATTAGAATTATCGTCCTCTGCCATAAATACGACATAAGCATTTGAAATTCCGCCCTCCGTGACATCAACTTGGTTAATCAAGCTGCCAAGATAATCATCTGAAATATTTACCACAAAAGGGATTCTTGGAGCAGCACTTTGTACAGTAACAGTTGCATTGAAAGGCGCAAGCTGCGGCTCTCCAAAAGGATGCCACCATTCATGTCGCGCATTAACAAAGGATCCAATAGAAAATACAACAACTAAAAATATAAATCCTACAAATATTTTTTTGTTCACCATCTTTTCTTTTATTAAAATTAATATTTAATATATCTTTTTCTTTTTAAACCTTTCCCTTATAAAAATATCATGCGAATAAAAAATTAACTCCTCAAAACAAATAAAATATTTTTATAGTCTATTTTAGATGTACTCGAGATTACATTCCTAAATTAGAAATCTTGATGGCATTCAAACAAACTGCGGACTAAAGTCTACAGAAATATTCAAGGACTTTTTGATATAAATAAAATTAAGTTGGTGGGAAAGTAGTAATCTCCCACGAATTTGTTCCGCCAGCACGATATTCAGAAGCAGGTAACCCAATTGGAACTTGCAATAAACAAACAAATAAACTATCTTGCCCAAAGCCAGCAGAGTTATTTCCAACAGCCAAACTAACTCCTAATATTTCTTTTGTCACCCCATGATTCATTCTAATTCCACTCGCGCAAGTTGAAATAGAATTGTCATTAGCACTAAAGTTTGAAGCAGAAATTAAACCCGTCCCTGAAGGATATTGAGTAAGATTCTTTCCAGTCAGATTAATTTGTGCGATAATATCATTACCAGTATTATTTAACGACAAATTACGGAGAATATTAATATTGCCGGGTAGCAAACCTGCCCAAGACAATATCTTTCCGTGATCTATAGATGCATCAGACATTAAAACAAATGTCTCCCTATAACTACTACGCCCTCCTTTATCGTCTAATAAACTAGCGCTAACATTCCACAATCCAGGAGGATCAAAATACCAAATGTCAACAGAACAACTATAATTAAATACGCTTCCAATCTGCTGTTTAAAAACACAAGATGAATTATATCTCGCCAAGCCCTCTCTATTAAAACTTGCATTTACATTAATTATTTTTTCAATTCCAGATGGGCTGGAAACATAAACCGAAAAGTTAACATATTTCATACCGCCAGGTTGAATTCCTACAGGGAGAAGATTATCAATATCTATTATTTGAGGAGGTACGTCTAATATTCCAATTGTTCTTGTTTCAGTGCAATTCTCTCTTGAATTATCTTTGGCGCATGCAAAATAAGTATAATTTTCCTCAATCAAATCGCTCTGATTAATATAAAAATACCATTGTGTTTGATTGTATTTATACAAATTAGAATAGTAAAGCTCTTTAATCTCATTAGCATTAAATGTTCTATTCCAAATTCTAACTTCATCAATACTCCCATTAAAAGGACCATACGGACCCATAGGATCAGCCACCAATGCTCTACCAATAGCTACTGGCTCTATAGTGGGATTCAAAGAAGAAGGTATTGTGCCGTTAATTGCCCCTTCAACTACTAGCCCATTTTTATAGAGCTTTAGTCTATTCTCATTAATATCTGAACCATTATATACAAACATTAAATGAGTCCAAGTATTTTCAGAAAGTTGAAGCGATGAACTATCAAAATGATTTACTCCCCCATCAGATAAACCGGCAATAAATACAAATAATTCATCATCATCAGAATTTTGTGTCCTAATTCCCCAAGAATTTCCAATAGAACCTGAACCATAAACCCACTTGCCAATCAATCCCTGCCTTGTTAAAAGATTAACCGGATAAACCCAAAGACTTACAGTTAAACTGACGCCCGTATCACTGCCAGAAATATCGCTTAAATTAACATAATCATCATCGCCATCAAATTTAAACGCCCCATTATATTTTCCTGTAGAATTAAAAATAGCTCCTCCAATAATAATTCCATCATTTCCATAATTACTCAAATCTTTAACAAAAGTATCATTCTCGCCCAAACTACTTCTATTATTAAGATTCATCATTAAGATAAGAGAATCATCGTACATGCTATAATTCACCCCATTCCAATTGAATTTAACATTTCTAAGATCCGCTTCTTGAATAGAGGAATTTATCTGGATATATGTAAGATTAGTCGAAGTATTATTAGAGGGAGTAGGAGGTACAAAAGCAATCTGAGGAAAAGCATCTTCTAAAGTAATATTTCTAGTTAAAGTATTTGCCTTATTCCCGACTATATCTTCAACAGTTACATTATAATAATAAAGTCCAGGAGATAGATTGACAAAATTATTTTTAGAATGATAATTAGATGTCTTAAAAACACTTAAATGATGTGGCTCTCCAACAACATACATATAATCTCCAAACCTATCAAAAACAAGACCTTCTGGCTTAGTCATACCAAAACTTATCTCTCCAATTTCTGTCCCATTAAGCCGAACATTAATTACTTTATTTAAGCCAGTTCCCTGAATAAATAAATTACCTGTATTGTTATCATAATAAATATCTCTTAATTCTAGGATATCATCAAAAGCAGTTGTTTTAGTAGTATTTAGAACTAAATACTGGGATAATTTTATCCCATTTACTTCATCAATTGTAACATTATACACCTCTCTCGGAGTCTGTCTAACAATATAAAATAGTAAATTTCCAGCATCATCTTTTCCAGCATAACTAACTCCTTCTATACCATCATCTCCGCCCATATTTCCCAAATCATATCCTATTTTTTGCGTTAGATTAATTTCAATCGTACTACTATTTATTTCAAAAATATAAAGGAAAGCATGTTTTCCTACATCTTTACTTTCCTCAATAACTGCAAATTTATGTTCTCCAGTAATACTATTTGTCCCTATATAGGCAATTCCTTCAGAATCTATAGTATCATTTCTTGTCAAATAAATATTCTTTATCCAATTATAATTCATATCAATTTCGCTAATAACATTTCTATCATTAAAGGGTGCGCCAACTATAGGATTATTATTAATTAAAAATAAAGTATTTGTAACAGGGTTATGTGCGACTCCAGAAATATCAATAATCGAACCAGATAATCCTTTAGTCGTCAAATCTAAGTTATTAACTATCAAATTATATTTATCTAAATCGAATCCATAATGATAAATACTAGAAACAAGATTTATCAAATTCTTGCTTGAATTGTATAAATTAAAGCTAATATTTTTTATATTTTGCTCTATAATATCTACCTCAATAAATATCCAATCTCTAGCGACAATCGCCCCATCTAGAGCAGTCTTAGATGAATAATTGATTAAAGGAATGGTAGCATCTCCAACAGTAATAAATCTTGTTTCAGTGCAATTCTCTCTTGAATTATCCTTGGCACAAGCAAAGTATAGATAATTCTCAAAAGTTAAATTGCTCTGATTCACATATAAATACCATTGGCTTTGATTATATTTGTATAAATTTGAATAATAATGTTCCTTAACTTCATCTGCACTCAGTTTCTTATTCCAAATCTTAACTTCATCAATACTTCCATTAAAGAATAAATTCGGACTAGCTCCATCTCTTGCAGCAATATACGTCCTAGCATCACCATCACAACTGCCAAGAGTATTATTTGTCATCGAGCTTACCAGTAATCCATCGACATATAAATATCCAGTCTGCCCGCCTCTTGATCCAACAATATGATGCCAATTTCCATCATTAACAGCAATACCTCCTGATGGATTTACTAAATTGTTAGAAGAATCTCTGCACCAAAATTGAGCTACATCAGTTCCAGGTACAAACGACAAAGCTCTATGATTCTGCAAATTCTTATCATCAGAAATAAGCCTTAAATTACTCAAAGAAGGAGCTGAAGTCTTAATCCAAGCTTCATAAGAAAAATCTCCTGAACCAAATCTCAGAATACTTAAATTTTTCAGGTCAATATAATCATTCACTCCATCAAATTTAAATGCGCCATTATGCCTTCCAGTAGAATTAAAAATAGCTCCCCCAATAACAATTCCATCATTTCCATAATTACTCAAATCTTTAACAAAAGTATCATTCTCGCCCAAACTACTTCTATTATTAAGATTCATCATTAAGATAAGAGATTCGTTATATATTGTATAATTCGTACCGTTCCAATTAAAAATAACTTTTTGCAAGTCATATTCGCTAATGCTGACATTAACAATAAAAGAAGAATTTTCTATAATTGTCGCGTTATTAGGGGTAGGATTCACAAAATTAATTAAAGGAAAAGCAATATCTTCAAAAGTAAACACCAAAAATCTATTCTGCGTGATGTTCCAAGATTGAGTTAAATTCTTTCCCCCTAAAGGATGAGTTGCATTAAATGTATAATTTGAATAATAATTATAAGTTGACCCTCCAGCCCCATTGCGACGATACTCTAAAATAGTTTGTCTCGGAATTCTTCCATCTTGCCCAGTAACAGCTGAAAAACGCCGTAAATTATTTTTGTCAAAAGCACTTATATTAGAACCGGATGCATTGCCGCCATTAATATAATTTGCGTAAGCATCTGCATACCAGTGCACATTCAAAATTCCATTCGCAGATGAAGACCAATTAATATCGAAAAAACTTACATTTGTAAAATTCCACACATTAGTTGAAATTGAATCTGCAATACGTAAATCTTCAAAAGCAGTAGAACGAAGATTACTATCCTGCAAAATAAAATCATTACCTACGGGGCTCGAAATATAAATAGAATTGGAAAATGAAGTAATATTAAGCTGAGAAAAAGAATTTCCTTTGTTGAGATTATATAAACTTATTCCTCTTCCTCCAGAAATCTGCTCAATATTTTCATTAAATCCGAATGAAAGAACTTTAATTAAAACATTATTAAAAGAGGAATTAGAAGTTGAAACAAAGTAAATCCCGCTTGAACCTATTCCTTTTACTGTAACATTTGTATCACTAACACTCACATTTAAACTTGAAGAGAGTCGAATACCCTGACTAGTGGTGCCTTCAGTTGTAACATTCACATTATTGACATTAACATTAAAGCCTGAATTAATTCTAATACCGTGACTGCTAGTATTTTGAGTAAAAATAGAACTATTAGAAGCACTGCTATTAAAAACATCGCTGAAAAATATTCCATGATTAAGCTCTCCTGAAGAACCAGTTTGAAAAATCTTGCAGTTTTTTATAGTAGTTTCATTAACACCTGTCGCATTAATTCCATATCCAACTCCAGAGCCATAACTAATAAGAAAATTATTGCAATTTAATGTTACATTATTAACTGTAACTTGAAAACATGTTGCAGTAGAACTTACACTTGAGGTCAAAGTATAAACACAATTTGGAACATCTAAAGCTCCACAAGTAGATATGCTGCCACAAGCCAAATTATGAGCATAAGCTGTTTCATTTCCAAACTCAAACTTTAAAGTATGTTTTCCAGGAGTAAGCACTTTACTATTCTCACTTCCCGTACTATCGCAAGAATAATTTCTTGCTAAAACATAACATGTATCTGTCTCGCAATTTACACTTTCCTTAATAAATTCAGTAGGAACAAAATTCTCCCCGCATTTCAATTGCAAAAATTTCAAATCATAACCGCTTTCTTCGCTATCAGTCCATGTTGTTCCATTACTCGATCGTATCTTCAAATCAGCTGTTCCAGTCGTATTAAACAATACTGTCCAATTTCCCCCAACAGTAGGATAACTCTGCACGTTCAAAACATTAATAGAAATCTCAAAAGTCTGATTGCTTAAATGAGGCGTAACCCATTCAACGTAATCAAGCTTCCCATCATTATCTTTATCAAATGCATTAAACGGTTCATAACTATTCTGTTCAATCCAATATACTTTTATAGAATTCTCCTGCCCAACATCCAAAACTTCAGATAAAATAGTATATGTCAAGACATTTTCATACCCTATCTCAGCAGAAACAAGAACTCTTTTCTTATATTCATTAATCTCTTCTTCAAAAGCTTGCGGAGCAGAAGTAGTATATTCTATTTCATATTCCACTCCATAATCAACAGATGCAGTCTCAACAATTATCTCTTTTCTATCCTCTTTTTCAACTATCTGACTATCTATCAATTCAGGACTAGTCAATATTTCCTCACTTTCATTTAACTCGCCAGGAGTCTCCTCTGCTGTGTCATTAACAATACTTTCATTATTTTCAAACAAGACAGATTCATTATTCTCCAATTTACTTTCATTAATTATTTCAGCTTTCCTTTCATTATCTTCTACAATCTTTCCTCCCGTATTTTTTTCATCTTTATTTTCCTCTTTTTCAACCCCTGTAACAATATCTTTCTCTAAATTTGCCTCTTTTTTATCTTTCTCCTCTGTTTTTTCTAAACTCTTTCTAACAACAACATCCTCTGCCTCTTTAGGAATAGCAAT
>JBBTAC010000015.1:0-20628 GCA_038044405.1 Nanobdellota archaeon | reverse complement strand
ACCAAGGGTGTCGGAGTTCACGCATTAAAAGGGATCGTTAGCTGGGTTAAGAACGCACATATGTAGAGTTTTAACTAACGAATCTTGTCCAAAACTTCAACTTTTTAAGTTGGAGTTCCCACGGAATTAAATTCTGTGAGGATCGCAACTATCGAAAACACGACGTTGCGTGTGAGTAATCGCACGAAAAATAAAATCAGCTCATATCGGTGGAACCTTTTTACTTTAAAACTGGAGTAAGATGGTAATACCGAGGGAAGTTGAGATAATAATATTATCTTTAACCCCGTAGAGACTTAGAACTCTCTTGAATAAAGAGATAGGAATCGTCAATTCTGAAAAATCTAGACTTATATTAAAATATAGGTAACACGCTGGTCTCCTTTGTTACAAGCAAAGGATGAAGGTATAGTCCACACAAAGCAAATACATAAGCTTTGATTAAGTACGTGAGGCAGTTTGTATGATATCTACTAGGCGCGCTATTGTCTGAGTGGAACGAGTATTTAGTACGAGAGGAACGGTACTCGGGTGCCTCTGGTTTACCGGTTGTTATGTAGCAGGCCGGGCAGCTACGCACTGATGGATAAGTCCTGAAAGCATCTAAGGACGAAGCCAACCGCATGACGAGACAATTAAGGCCGTCAAAGAAGATGACGTTGATAGAGCTGGTGTGTAAGCTCCAAGAACACGAGGAGTTCAGCATGCAGCTACTAATAGCCTCATTGATTATATTGTCACTTTGCCTTTCTCCTTGCTTTATTTGATTATTTTCTAGATTTAATATTACTTTGTAAAGGTAACAAATAGAAAGATTTAAATAGATAATTTTTAAGTTAAAGATATGGTCAAATATACTGATATATATGTTGCAGAACTAATGAGGGTCTATGGTGAGCTTACATCAAGAATGGATACTTTAGAATTTATAAAAAATAGTAAATCTCCTCTTAATGATGAAAATAAATCTAAAATACCTATGAATGTTGCTTATCTAGGAATATTTATGAAACAATTAAAAGAAAGCCCAAAGGGACTTCAAAGAGTAATTAAAATTAATGAATTGGAAAAAAAGCTAAATTCTTTATTGGAAAACTAATTCCAAAATCTTAATCTTCTTCGTCTTTATCTTCGTTCTTTTTAAATTTCCAGAAATTAAATCCAAGAAAGATTAAAACTATTAAGCTGACTATTACCATAAATATAGTTGAATAAAATCCGCGATATCTTAATGAAAAAGCGTAACTTAATATTACCGTCGTAATAATGCCTATTATAATTCCAAGATATGCATTCTTCTCTATTACTGATTTTACCCAAAGTAAGAAGCCCACCATTAAAAATGCAAAAACAATTGAAAATATGATTTCTTTAATTCCAAAACTAAAATCAGTTATATCTCCTGGCGATAATGTTACTACTCCATTTGTTGAAGCGGGGTTTTCTCCTGATTTTACAACACCTAATGAAACATAAAATAGAATTCCAATTATTAAAAATGCGCCAAATAGAATAATTCCTGTTTTATTAATAAAACTTGATTTTTCCTCTTTTTTTTCAGTAAACCTTTTCATTGCTATAATTAGAATTGAAGGGTTTATAAAAATGTTTATAAACCATCTCTAATCAATATTTTTGTGAGTCAGATAGCTGATTACGGCATTATCCATTAAATTGGAGAGAACTGAAATGAGTTCTAATGCTGAGGAAGGTCCGGACATCCTTTGCGAAAGCAAAGATAAAGCGACTTGTTGAAAGGCAAGCTGCCGCGAGGCAGAGCTCCGCAACAGAAACGACACAGCTCTTATCGAGCTATGAACTATGCAGGAAGCTGAGAGATAAGAGAAATGATGAAACGTCAAACTTGAGAAAGTTTGAGGTGCTCAAGATGAGAATCTTGACACGAGCGCCTTCGCTGATGCAACCACTTTAACCGTGGGCTTAGACAGATGTCAGCACATTTCGTTCGTCTTGAGACGAGAAATGACAGAATCTGGCCTATTTCTGACTCACATTTTTTATCAAGAATATTTAAAAAGACATTATCTATATTTTATTGACGGGAGTGTAGCTCAGAGGGAGAGCAAGCGATTGAAGCTCGCCATGTCGGGGGTTCGATTCCCTCCACTCCCATTTAGGGAATCGAAGTTCGATTCACTGCAATCACAAAGTGTTGCAGTTACCGCGGAGCTTGCTCTGCGAGTACCTCCACGCCCATATAAAGCAAATCTTTATAAAACTCCAGCTCTTAAATTCGATATGAAAAAAGAAGAGGGGATGAAAGACAATTCTTTTGGAGTTGTAGGCATTGTACTTGGAATATTGGGTATAATATTTTCTTCTGCTAATGGTATAATATTGGGCGTAATAGGATTAATATTTAGTATGAAACAAAAGAAGATAATGAAAAATAAATGGTCTTCTGTAGGAGTTATATTGAATATAATCGCAATAATATTGGGTGTAATAGTTTTTGTGTATGCTCTGAATTCTTTAATAAGCAACCCTGATTTTCTTTCGCAATTTCAACAAGTAGCAAATGCAAAATAAAAAGGGCGCAGTCGAATTATCTATTGGAACTATTGTAATTATAGTTCTTGCTATGTCTATGCTGATACTTGGTTTGATATTAATTAAAGGTATATTTAAGGGTGCGACAGATAATGTTGAAGAAATAAACGAAAAAGTTAAAGAAGAAATAAAGAATTTATTTGTAGATGAAAATGAGAGGGCTATATTAAAATTAACAGACGGTACTGCTGTAGTTGAACAAGGCTCGGAATTTGGAGTTGCTTTTGGAATTAAAAATACTGAAAGAGGAGTTACTGGATCGCAGACATTCAATTATGCTACTATTTTGGATGATCCAAAAATAAAAGAAAATTGCGGAGTTAGCAAAGAGGTTGCAGAAAATTGGATAAAATTTGGTTCTGGAAGTATGTCTGCGCAGGCTGGAGAAATTGACGCTGAAAGAGTAAAAGTTATAATTCCAGAAGATTCTCCTTTGTGCGAGACAAAGTATAGAATTTTAATTTATAGACCTGATAAAGGTGAATCTGCAAACAACCCTTATGAAGATTTAAGTTTCTTCGTTAAAATTGAAGCGAAGGGTTTGTTTTGAACGCATTGTTATCTTAACCAGTATTAGAAATAACATTATTAATAGGATTATCTTGGAAAGATTTATATATGCTTACTGCATTATTTTAGTAACATAATCCCATGTGATCCTACGGGGTCGCATGATGACTTTTTTTCTTTAATATTCTAACGCACATTATTTTAAAAAGATTATATTTCTGTATTTTTATATGAAATTGAAAAAAAGAAATATAGGTGATACGGCGATTCTAATAGATGCTGCATATCTTTCAAGAATTGCTAAGCATTTAGGTAACGGAAAATATTTGAAATATAATATTCAAACATTAGCAATAAACTTAGCTAAGACATATTGTCTTTGGTGTCAAGATATTTATTACTATACTGCCCCTCCCTTTCAAAGTGCCATACCCACAAAAGAAGAAGCTGAAAAGAAAAGTAAATATGATAAATTTATAAGAAAAATACAATCTAAGTTACCTACTACATGGGTAAGAGAAGGAAGATGCCAATTTATTAATGGAATTTATAAACAGAAAGGAGTTGATAATCTATTAACTCAAGATTTAATAAAAATTGCACAGAGAAAACAATTTGAGAGCATAATTATAATCACTGCAGATACTGACTTTGCACCGATTTTAGAAAGCATAAGAAAAGAATATGGTTTAAAAATAATTTTAGCGTATTATACTGACAGAAA
The DNA here is from genome assembly GCA_038044405.1 of Nanobdellota archaeon. Taxonomy (GTDB): domain Archaea; phylum Nanobdellota; class Nanobdellia; order Pacearchaeales; family GW2011-AR1; genus JAUSIK01. Next base: position 16,823 of record JBBTAC010000015.1, on the reverse strand, counting down.
AAGAAATTCTAGTTTTTCTATGTCAAATCATCTTTGGAATGTTTGTGATAAAAAAATATTAATGAAAAAGGATTACTTTTTTATACCTGAATCTAAATCTTAAGTAAAATAGTTTAAGTTTAATGACTGCTGTTATGTTTGGCAAACTTTTAATAAATGCCTTGTTACATTAAAGAGGATTATTAATTTAGGAATGGGCAACTTTTTAAGTATTAGATAGTTATTATTAGATATGGAAAGAAAGATAAAAATTCCCTTAAATCTTCAATTTAGAATATATTTTAGTTTGGTTATTACATTAGCTCTCTTTATCTCAATTTATGTTGCCCTTTACTATATTGGTATTTATTTTACCGACATGATCCCTATAGGTTATATATTAGTGGGGGTTGGAGTCATACCTTTAATTTTTGCATTGAGTACTAAGTCAAACGATAGAGGTTTTGCATTAAAACAAGAGAAATTCCCTAAATTTATTAAAGTTATAAAAGAAGTCTCTCAAGAAATTGGAGTAAGAATGCCTGATGAGATTCAAATATTACCTACAGAAGAAATCTATGTTACTGGACTTTTCAGAAGAAAAATCGGAGTAGGTATTGCAGGATTAAGATCAATTTCATCTGAAGAGTTTAAGTCAATTCTTGCACATGAGTTTGGGCATTTTTACGGAAAAGATACTATTGTAGGCACTTTATTAGCCAAAATACAAATCTCTCTAGAAAAATCTTCAAAATTTGGAAAAGCGTGGTGGGACGTAATTCCACTTGCAGAACTTGCTATTGTTGGTTTGTTTATTGCTGGCTTTGCTAAAGGCTATTCTTTTATTTTTAGAGTGATTATTTCTATCTATTCTAGGCAAGTTGAATATAGGGCAGACTATATTGCTTCACACTTCATAAGTAAAGAAACATTTGGAAGAGGTCTTGTTAATTACTTAGCATATACGGTTTATTTTGAAAGTGTGGGGTATAATTCTGTTATAAGTTTACTTTCTCAAGGAAAACGATTTGTTAATATTTACAAGTCTATTAATGATGCCTATGTTGAAGAAGATCACTCTAAGATTAAACAAACTGTTGTAGATAATGAAAAAACAAGATTATTCTCTTCGCATCCCTCCTTAAGTAAAAGACTTAGTGCGATTGGACTATCTAAATTGGATTTGAAATCAAAGGAAAAGAAAGATGCTTTATTGCTTTTAGATCATTATGAAGAATTAGAAAAACAAATGACTGCTACCTTAACAGATTATATGCGTGTAAATTTACTATATCAAGATGCTGTAGCGAGAGAAGGGAAGTGCAGATATTGTGGAGAACAATTTGAGCAGTTGAATGAGTTACTAGAACATGAATCTAAACATAATGTTAATTGACCCCAATAAAAATTAGCCCATATGTGGAGCTACAAATTTCCAATAAAGAAATAAAACAACTATTAATAAAATTGGAAAAGATTCTAAAATTTGTACAATGGTAACTTCTGTAGGAATAATCAAGAAAACCATTTTTTCTATACAAAGTGAAACATTATAATTTTTATCTTGAAAATTATCGCAATACTTAAACCAAACGAATAAAAACTGAATTGATACAATAATGATAAGTATTCCCGCAATTACCTTGCCTATATCTTTAAATTCCATAATTTTAATATTAGCTTCGAGATTATAAATCTGCTTTAGTTTTCTTTAATGCAAAGTTTGAATAAATAACCTTTAAAAACCTTAATTTCTCTTGTTTTCTATGGAATTTAAAGATTATCAAAAATATAGATGGTTTTACACATCATCTGAGAAACTTGTAATTGGCGGAAAAAACGCAGAGCAAAATGAGATGCTTTTAAAAACATTAAAAGCTGAAAAAAAAGATAAAATAATCATGCATACTGCAACTCCTGGAAGTCCTTTTTCAGCTATATTAGCTGATGTAAAATCAGTTAAAAAAGAAGATATTAATGAATGTTCTATCTTTACTGCTTGCTTTAGTAGAGCATGGCGAGACAGAAAAATTAAAGCAGAAGTTGATATTTTTAAATTGTCTAAATTATATAAATTGAATACTATGAAAGTTGGTACGTGGGGTGTTAAAGGAAAGATAAAAAGAATTTCTGTGCCATTGGCCCTTGTTTTAATAAAACAGAAATCAAAATTAAGGGCTGTTCCTGAAAGTGCAGCCAAGTCTAAAAAAGATATTTTATTGAGGGTGCTTCCAGGAAATATGGATAAAAAAGAAATATTGAATGAGCTAAAGGAGGATATCAAAAGTAAATATACTGAGGAAGAAATACTTTCTGCATTTCCATCTGGAGCAATTTCAATTAAAAAATGATTTCTGAAGCAAAATTCCAGATAGGCAAGAATGGCGTTACAGATGGAGTTATAAAATCATTAAATCTATGCTTTAAAACTTATAATCAGATAAGAATATCTCTATTAAAATCTGCGGAAAGAGATAGAGAAAAAATGAGGGATACTGCTATAAATCTTGCCCAAAGAGTCGAGTATTATTGCAACTATAAGGTTATAGGCTTCACTATAATATTGAGAAGGAGATCTTCTCGCATAAAAAAGCCACTGCGTTAGATTTGCGTAGTTAGAAAGACAGAAGTAAGATTTATAAGCCCTAATTTTCACACTCATCCATGGCTGATGTAAAAACAATTCATCCTGAGAAATATAATAAAAATCTAGCTGACGCATTGAAAGAAATGCCTGAATTTAATAAACCAGAATGGGCATATTTTGTTAAGAGTTCTTCGCATAAAGCAAGACCTATAATGGAGCCTGATTTCTGGCATAAAAGAGCGGCCAGCATATTAAGACAGATTTATATAAAAGGAATTGTGGGTGTAGGAAGATTAAGAACTAGATATGGTGGAAGAAAAAAGAGGGGTGTAAAACCAGCGGAATTTAGAAAATCTGGCGGCAAAATAATTAGAACAATTTTACAGCAAACAGAAAAAGCAGGTTTTGTCGAAAAATCTAAAGAAAAAAAAGCAGGGCGAAAGTTAACTGAAAAAGGAGTATCTTTCCTTGAAGGATTGGCAAAATGACAGTAGACAGAGAATTAATTAAATTAATGATAGCAGGAAAAATGCGTGCAAGAGTTTATACTTTAAGCGATATCTTATCATTATTTAGAGAGATTGGTCTTAGAATTTCAGAAGCCAAATTAAGAAAAGATTTAAACGGCGAAGCAATAGATCTTTCTAGTTTAGACGTAGACCCACGAATATCTGGCTATAATCCTAAGATTAGATTTTATACGGAAAGCGCAACATGGGGATATCTAAAAGAAATGGAAAATGAAGGGAAAGTAGATTTGGGTGCGTTAAGAATTAGAAATTTTGATGATTTACTTTTAAGAGAAAATACAAATACAAATTACGCTGTAAATGGAAGAGTAATTGATAAACCTCTTTTACCAGATTAAGATGACCAAGCACTATCCAAAAAAAGTTCATTTAGCAAGAAAGAATAGATTGACAAAGTGGGCGCCATTTTGGGTTATAATTAAAAAATACGGTATGGGTCACAAAGCGCATCCTTCTCAAATTACAAAGCAGAGAAGACATTGGAGAAGAATAAAATTAAAGATAAAACCTAGAAGAATTAAAAAACAGCAATTAGGATAAAATGGCAGAAGAAAATAAAATACTGGAAAGAGAATATGTTATACCTCTTCGAAGAGCCTGTCTTAAAGCTGCTCGATATGATAGGATGCGTATAGCTATAAGAACTATAAAGAGATTTATAGCTAAACATATGAAAATTACTAATCGCAATCTAGATAACGTCAGATTAGATGTATATCTAAATAATGAATTATGGTTTCGAGGAAGAAAAAATCCGCCTGCAAAGGTAAAAGTCAGGGCTAGAAAAGAAAATGATGTTGTAAAAGTGGACTTTGTTGATATTCCAGAACATGTAAGATTCTTGAAGACAAAAATAGAAAGAAGACATAAAATAGCTGAGAAGAAAACTAAAGTAGAAACTCCTAAAGAAGAGAAGAAAGAAAATACGACTGAAGAGAAGAATGAAGAGAAAGAGAAAGAACAGGCTGTTGCAGAACAACGTACAAAGGAAGCAGAACAGAGTGCGAAAGTCCAGAAACATTTGACTGTAAAGAAAACTCCGCAAATTCATAGAATGTCCTTGAAGAAATAGATATGCACGAAATTCAACTAGAACTAAGAAAATATGCGAAACCGGAAAAAATTCCAATCTATAAGAATTTTTTCAAAACAGGAAAAGGTGAATATGGGGAGGGAGATGAGTTTCTAGGAATTACAGTTCCTGATACGAGGAGGGTAGCAAAAAATAATGTTGACGTGTCTTTTGAAGAACTAACCTCTATATTGAAATCAAATATTCATGAAGATAGAATGTGTGCCTTGTTGATTTTAGTTTATAAATATGAAAAAGCAGATAGTGAAAAATATAAAAAAGAGATAATTGATTTTTATATAAAAAATCACCTTTATGGAAATAATTGGGATTTAATAGACTGTGTTGCGGACAAGCTTCTTGGTAAATGGCTTATTGATAAAAATAAAGATATTTTATATAACTATGCGAAGTCAAATAATCTATGGGAAAGAAGAATTGCAATTATTTCTACATTTCATTTTATAAAAAATAATGAATTTAAAGAAACATTGAAAATTGCTAAGGTTCTTTTAAGTGATGGGCATGATTTAATTCATAAAGCAGTCGGTTGGATGCTTCGCGAAGTTGGAAAAAGAGAATCTAATATCTTGGAATCTTTTCTAAAAAATAATTATAAAAATATGCCGAGGACAATGCTAAGATATGCTATTGAGAAGTTTCCTGAAGATAAAAGGCAGCTTTATCTAAAAGGTAAAATTTAAATATAACTTAGAGTTATATTTTCTATGGTGGCAATAACAAGAATAAGAGCACTCGGAGGCTCGTTAGCAGTTACAATTCCCATAGATATAGTCAGAGAAAAAAACTTAAAAGAAGATGAAGTTGTAGAAATAGAAATAAAAAAACATAAAAAAGACTATTTTGGAGCATTAAAAGGTATTGGCAAGTATAATAGAAAAGAAGATAGGGCAAGAGACAGAATATGACTGATTATATTATAGATACTTCTGCGTGGATAGAATATCTAGAAGGAAGCCAAAAAGGAGAGGCTGTAAATAAATTTTTGAAAAATGAGCAAATATTTATTATTCCTATTATTATTTCTGAAGTTGTAAGTAAAGCCAAAAGATTAAATAGAAATATCGATTTAGCCTATAGTTCTTTAATCAAAAATTCCAAGGTATTTGAGATTACTCCTAGAATTGCAAAGGAAGCAGGTTTATTGCACGCAGAAACAAGATTAAAAATTCCTAGTTTTGCATTAGCTGATGCGACAATAATTTGTTCAGCTAGGGCTTTCAAAGCTAAAATATTGACAACAGACAACCATTTTAAATCTTTTAAAGAAGCAATTATAATTTAAAATGATACCAATCCAAGACCTATTAAAATTCTCAATTATAAATATAGACAAACCGTCTGGACCTACATCTTTTCAAATATCTGAATTTGTCAAAAAAAAATTGAGAATTAGCAAAACATCTCATTTTGGAACACTTGACCCTGGAGTTTCTGGGGTTTTACCAGTTGCCTTAGGGAGAGCTTGTCGTTTAAGCGATTATTTCATGCATAAAGATAAATTTTATGTTGGTATAATGCGCTTGCATGCTAATATCTCGGATAAGACATTAAGAGATGAAATGGAAAAATTCAAAGGTAAAATTAAGCAATTACCTCCTGTTCGGTCAAGAGTAAAGAGAGAAGAAAGAATAAGAGAAATAAAAAAATTCGACATTATTGAAAGAGATGAAAAAGATGTTTTGTTTATATCGGAAGTGCAAGCAGGGACTTATATAAGAAAATTAATTTCTGATTTGGGGGAGAAAATAGGCGGGGCACATATGCTTGAATTAAGAAGAACAAGAGCCTCAATATTCTCGGAGGAAAAATCTGTAAATCTTTATGATTTTGAAAAAGCTGTTGAGGAATATGAAGTTGGAAATGAAAAAAAGTTAAGGGATATTTTAATTCCTGCTGAATTATGCATCCCAGAAGTTTTGCCAACTATACAAATAAAAGAAAAATCATTAAAAGAATTATTAACAGGAAAACCTTTAATGAAGTCGGATATTTTTGAAATTCCAAATGAAGAAGTATTTGCAGTATTTTATAAAGAAAGATTTGTTGCAATAATGAAGAAATCTGAAGAAGGAGATATTATCGCGCGCGCTTTATTCGTTTTGAATTAGTATGATGATTTATGCTTAATATCCATTCATTTAATTTATCTTTACAGATATATAAGACTACTGAAATTATGACTAAAATAACTGCTAGTGATATGACTAAAGTTAGATTTTTTAAATAAAGCCCATTTCCTATAATATTAAAGGCTAGATATTTTGGAATTCTTGCAATAGTAGATAATATTAAAATTTTTTTAATACTCATTTTTGTTAAACCTAGAATATAGCTCATTATGTCATCGGGGAAGACAGGTATTAAGAAGAATAAGAATAGTGCTAATGAGCCTGTTTTTTGAAATTTTTTGTCAAGTTTATTCATTCTTTCTTTTTTTACAAACTTCTCAACTAAAGGCTCGCCAAATTTTCTTGAAACTGCCACTATTATATATGTCCCGACTATAAGTCCTATTATTGAATAAAAAGTCCCTAAGGAAACTCCATAAACATAACCGCCTACTAGCCCTGCTATTTGTCCTGGGATTGGAGGAATTATTACTTGTATCATTGTGAAAATTATAAAAGCAATTGAAGACAAAAATCCGAATTTTAATATTACTTCTCTTACCAATTCTATATCTGTGCTTATTCTTAATATTGGTTTCCAGAAGATTATTAATGCTAATACTGCTATTATTAATATAATTATTTCAACAATATCTCTTTTATGAAATTTCACTAATTTGTTAAGTAAAATGTCCTTTTAATCTTTGGCAAAGGGTTTAAAATACCTTTGATATTAAAATTAAAAACAAAGACAAGAAATTTTAACATGCCAAGAGAATTTATTTATTATTCAAGAACAGCCCCTACATCAGGTAATTTCTCCCTTGATGATTTGCAGAAGGCTGGAAGGATAGATATTGCTATTCACGTAATTATTGCTACATTTTTTCTTAGTCATAAGATAAGAAGTGACTCTAGATTGCATTTGGTTTTCTCTGGACCGCCTGATCCTACGAAACACATAGAAATGGCTCCTGTTTTAGCGGGAGAAACTGGAATTGATAAAATATATTTGGCTAAAAAAGATGTTTCTTCTATATTGAAAAAAATTCTTTATAAGTATAAAGAAGGCGAGAAAAGAGAAGTATTTCCGGGATATTGGATTGAAAAGAAGGGCTTTTTGGAGCTAGCTAAGGAATTGCATGAAAATGGAAGAAACTTATATCTGCTTGACCCTAAAGGAGAACATATTAAAGATGTTAAAATAAAAGAAAACCCTATTTTTATTATGGGCGATCATAAAGGGCTTCCTCATAAAGAACTTAATCGCCTTAAGAAGATTTGCACGCCTGTCACATTGGGCAAGAAAGTTTATTTTGCATCCCACGTCACCGCCATAGTTAACCATGAATTAGATAGAAGAGAAGAAGAAGGATTGTTATGATTGTTGCATCTTGACATAACAATAATTATAAAGCCTATAATTGATAATCATAATTATGGTAAAGGGTGCTTCAATAAAATTCACGAGCTATGGGGAATCTGTTCCTAAACTCCTTAATATGTTAAAAGTGCAGAATGAGCTTAAAAAATATGATAAGATAGTATTGAAGCCGAACATAAAAAATAAAGATTCTTATACTCCTATTGGATTTGTTGAATCTGTGTTGAAATTCTGTATAGAGAATAAAAACCCTGTTGCAGCAGTATTTATTGCGGAGGGTGTTGATGGAAATGATACGTGGGAATTATTTGATTCTGTAGGTTATCAAAAACTCGCTGAAAAATATGCTGTTGGGCTTGTAGATATTAATGAGAGTGAAGTTGAAGAATTGCGAGATGTTAGATTTATGAAATTTGAATCTATAAAATATCCGAAAATATTGTTGAATAGCTGTGTTATATCCTTGCCCTCTTTGAAAGCAGATGATGAAACAGAGGTTAGTGATTCATTGACAAATATGCTTGGTGCTTTTCCTGCTAAACATTATTCTGGATTTTTTTCTTTAAAGAAGAATAAGATAAGAAAGTGGCCGATAAAGTACTCTGTTCACGATATACTCTGCTGCAAATTTCCTAATTTTGCAATTATGGATGCTTCTGACAGAGGATACATATTGGCAGGCTTGCCTATTGAAATAGATAAACTTGGAGCAAAGGTTCTTGGAAGGGAATGGAAATCTATTTCCCACTTAAAATTAATTGATGAAAGTGCTCATTTTAATTTGCAGCCAAAGAAGGAAAAGGAAGAAGTTAAAACTGCATAGAAAACTATATTAAGTTTAATTATTATTTTGCCTTATGAAAAGATCTGTAAGAATATTTTTGACAGGCTCCATACAAGGAATTTTCTTTAGACAATTTGTAAAAGATAATGCGGATAAATCTAATGTTAGAGGATATATAAGAAATTTAGAAGATGGAAGAATTGAAATATTTTTTGAAGGAGATAAAGAAAAAGTAAATAGTCTTATTGAAATATGCCGAACAGGACATAAACATGCAAATATTAGAAATGTAGAAGAAAAGGAAGAACATTTTCAGGATTTTAAGGAATTTAGAATATTAAGATTTTAATCTGGGATAGATATAAAAAGCTGTTTGGCTTTTTTAATTCTATGAAAAATAGAGGTGTTAGCGAGGTTATAAGCTATGTTTTATTGGTCGCTATTGCGATGGGTATAGCTGTCATCGTATTTTCTTTTCTAAAAGCGTATGTTCCAAAAGATAAGCCTACATGTGATAAAGAAATAAATATCATTGCAGATAATTTGAAGTGCATTCATAATGCAACAGATAATGTATTAAATTTAACATTGCAAAATAGGGGTTTATTTAAAATTGATTTAGCGTATCTTAGAATAGGAAATAAAAATAAACAATTTAGAGAAGACATACCGAAAAATAATCCTGTAAGTCTCATTAGTTCAAGAAGCACAATAGGATTAAATCCTCAAGAATCAACTTTTGTTTTAAGTTATAAAATTCCTGCAGGATACAGTTCAAGCGGAGAATATGTATTGGAAATTCAACCAGCTTATTTTACAGAAGGTGAAGATATAGAATCTATTGCTATTTGCTCTCCAACTAGCCAGATAATTAATTGTAATTAAATATTTAAATATATTTTAAAGTAAAGCATTCATACTCTCTCGCACAATAAACTATATATAAGAAATTGTAATTTTTTTATTATGAAATTTGCACATATGGCTGATTGTCATTTAGATGGCTGGCGATTACCTGAATTAAATGCATTAAATATGCAGAGTTTTCAACGAGCTGTCACAATTTGTATTAAAGAAAGAGTAGAATTTGTTCTTATTGCTGGAGATTTGTTCGATTCTGCATATCCCTCTATTGACTCTTTGAAAGAGACTTTTAGGGAATTTAGAAGATTAAAAGAGGCAAATATTCCTGTATTCATAATATCGGGCAGTCACGATTATTCTGTATCTGGAAAAACATTCCTTGATGTTTTGGAAAAATCAGGATTTTGTACTAATGTAATAAATTATGAAAATAAAGGAGACACTATTCTGCTTCAACCAACTATTTATAAAAATGTTGCAATTTACGGCTATCCTGGAAAAAAATCAGGGCTTGAAATAGAAGAATTGGAAAGGGTAAAAATAGAAGATGCTCCTGGATTGTTTAAAATATTAATGCTCCATACAACTATAAGGGGCGCTGTACAAAATCCTAAAATAAAATCTGTTGATGAATCTAAATTACCGAAAGTAAATTATGTGGCATTAGGACATTTGCATATTAGCTATAATAAAAATGGAATGGTTTATCCTGGACCACTCTTTCCAAATAATCTGCAAGAACTAGAAGAATTGAAAAATGGCTCTTTTTTTATATTTGAAAATGGGAATATCGAAAGAAAAGAAGTAAAACTTAGGGAAATTTTAGTTGTGAATTATAGTATAAATAATGCTTTGTATGCGACAGAGGGTATACTTAAATTGTTGGAAAGAGAATCTCTGAAGGATAAAGTAGTTATTGTAAAACTAGAAGGATTAATAGAACAAGGTAGAACATCAGACATTGATTTTGTAAAAATAGAAAATTATGTTAAAAAAAGAGAGGCCTTGATTTTTTTGAAAAGCATGTCTAAATTGTTAATTTCTGAGTCTAAATTAGAATTTGATACAATAAATACTGAGGATATAGAAGTACAGATATTGAAAAATTTCATGACTCTGGATAATAAATTCAGCCATTTGATATTGCCTTTAACAAAATCTCTGCAAATTGAAAAAATAGATGAGGAGAGGTCGGGTGTGTTTGAAGAGAGAGTTCTTTCAGAAGTAAAAAAAATGGTTGGAATATGAAATTAAAAAGATTGTCCTTGAAAAATATTAGATCTTATAAAAATATAGATATGATATTTCCTAATGGTTCTACTTTGCTTTCTGGAGATATAGGGTCTGGAAAAACTTCTATTCTATTAGCCATAGAGTATTCTTTGTTCGGATTGCAGCCAGGACAACGCGGTTCTTCTCTTCTAAGAAATGGAGCTAATAGTGGGGCTGTATCTTTGGAGATGGATGTTGACGGCAAAAATATAATAATCGAACGTAGATTAAAAAGAAATCATAAAAGCGTTACAAATGAATATGCTTCAATTAGTGTGGAAGGGGAAAAATCTGAGGCCTCGCTTACTGAAATAAAAACAAAGATATTGGAATACATAGGGTATCCTAAAGAATTGATTAAAAAAAATAATTTGTTATATCGATATACTGTTTATACTCCGCAAGAGCAGATGAAACAGATAATATTGGAAGACCCTGAAACTAGATTAAATATTCTGCGCTATATCTTGGGTGTAGACAAGTATAAGCGAATAAGAGAAAATTTGATTATATTATTAAATTATTTAAAAGAAGAGACTAAGGTATTTCATGGTGAGATAAAAAATCTTGATGATGAAAAGTCTATAGTTGAATTAAAAAAGACATCTGTAAAAAATATAGAACAAGAAGTAGATCAAAAAAAAGAATATCTTGAAATAAAAATAAATAAAAGAAAAATAGTTGAATCTGAAATGCTTCAGTTGGAAAATAAAATAAAAGAGAAGGAATATCTTGAAAAAGAGGCAGAAAAAACCAGCATAATGGTCTCTCATAAATATGAAAATCATGCGAGCATGGAATCTGATTTTGCTGAACTTAAAAAAACATTAATAGAAGGGGGAGAGTCATATGATGATGAAGAATATAGGGGCATAATCTCTAAAATTGAGGAAAAAAATAAAGTGCTGGATAATCTAAATTCGGCTTATACTAATCTTTTAGGCGAAATTAACTCTCTTGAGAAAAGACGAGATGAGACGTTAAATAAAAGAGAAAGAGTCTTTAAAATAGATATTTGCCCAACATGCTTGCAAGATGTTTCTGATATGCATAAGCATAATATATTAAATGAGACCGAGAATTTATTGAGCAAAACAAAGCAAAAAATAGAGATGCTGGAGAAAGATATACTGATTATAACTAAAACGATATGGAGTATTAAATCTGAAAAATCTTTATTTGAAGAAAAGAAAGCTTTAAAAGAAATATTAAAATCTAAAACTGAATATTTAGAAAAAGCAAAAAAGAGATACCAGCAAACTGGCAGATTATTGGAAAGTTTAAAAAATGATATAGAACTTCTTGAAAAAAATTTTAAGGTACTAAAAGATAAAATAGCTGAGCTTTCAAAATTTGATATGTCCATTAAGTATAAGAAAACTGAACTGCAACAAGCCATGCAAGAAGAAAAAAATGCAGAGATTAATCTTGCTGAAATAAAAAGAGAATTGGTTTTGACAAAAAGAGAGATATTTGAAAGAGAAGAAAATATTATGAAAAAAGAAAAGATAAGAAAAACTTTAAGCTATTATCTTGAATTATACTCCTGGCTTTCTTCTGATTTCCTCAGCTTTGTGGAATTTACAGAAAGGAACGTACTTTTAAAATTAAGGCAGGAATTTTCTAAGATATTTAGCAAATGGTTCGACATGCTTGTCCCTCAAGGTTCTTTAGGAGTAAAGCTCGATGAATCATTTTCTCCCATTATCATCTATAAAGATATTGAAATGGAATATGAATTTTTATCTGGAGGAGAAAGGACTGCTGTTGCACTTGCTTATAGACTTGCTCTTAATCAGATAATTAATTCTATTTCAAGCAAAATAAAAACAAAGGATATTGTTATTTTAGATGAGCCAACAGATGGTTTCTCTGAAATGCAATTGGATAAAATGAGGCAGGTCCTGCAAGAACTAAACGTTTTCCAGCTTATTATTGTCAGCCATGAACAAAAAATGGAAAGTTTTGTCGATAATATAATGAAAGTTCGAAAATCTGGAGATATCTCTTATTTTGAAGATAGCAATCAAAAATTTGCTGGAACAATATTAAAAAATGATGGACTTGAAAAAGAAACTGAACTTAATCAATCGGTGATTGAGCTATCCGAAAAACTTAAATAGTATAAATTATAGCTTATATTGTAATTCTTAAAATGAATGAAGAAATTCAAAAAAATATGTTGATGTCGAGTACAAGCTTAGTTGGTATTGTATGCAAAGACGGAGTTGTACTGGGGGCAGATAGAAGAGTAACTGCTGGCAGTCTTATTATGGGAAAAAATTATAAGAAAATATTAAGAGTTAATGATTATCTTATTGCTGCATACACTGGAGGGGTTGCAGATGCACAATTAACAAATAAGATTCTTGCTGCTGAATTAAAATTACGTGAATTAAGGACAAAGGAAACGTCTTCTGTAAAAGAAGCTGCACATCTTTTATCCATGGTAACTTATAGAAACATAAGAACACCTTCTATGATAATGAATATAGTTGGTACACTTATTGCTGGAGTTGATAAAGATGGAAAGTTTTATCTTTATACAATTGAGCCGGCAGGAGGAGCTTATGAAGTTGAAGATTATGACGCTAATTTTTCATCTGGAATGCCTTATATATTGGGAGTATTAGAAGGAGAATATACTAAAGAGATAAATGTTGAAAAAGGAATTGAACTTGTAAGAAAATGCTTGAAGTCTTCAACGCAAAGAGATGTTGGATCTGGAAATGGAATTGATATATTTGTTGTAACAAAAACTGGAATAGAGCATGTTGTAGCTGAGGAAATTGTTCCGCAGTATAGATAATTATTTTATTATATTTTTTTAAAATGGATATTCTAAAGACGATTAAAGAAGAATTACCGAAAGTAATTGTAGATGCGACATTTGAAGGCGCTAATATAGTATTATACACAGACGACAAGGAATTCATGCGTACTGGCGAACAAAACATAAAAAATGTTGTAAATAAAATTAAAAAGAGAATAGAACTTAGGGCTGATAAGAGAATACTTTTGACTGAGACTGAGACTGAAAAAACAATTAGGGCGCTTGTACCTGAAGAAGCAGGTATAGCAAATATTATTTTTGATATTCAAAGAAGTATTGTTGTTATCGAAGCTAAGAAACCTGGACTAGTTATAGGAAAACAAGGTTCTATTTTAAATGATATAAAATCTTCTACATTATGGCTTCCAGTAGTTAAAAGAAGTCCATCTATTCCCAGCAAAATAACTGAAAAGATAAGATCTGTATTGTATGCAAATAATACCTATAGAAGAAAATTCTTGAATGATATTGGCAGGAAAATTTACAAAGAATGGAATCCTGAAAAAATGGATATGTGGGTTCGCCTCACATTTTTAGGAAGCGGCAGACAAGTTGGCCGATCTTGTTTATTATTACAAACCCCTAATTCAAAGGTTTTATTGGACTGCGGCATTAATCCTGCAATTTCTGATGGCCCTGAAAGATTTCCTTACTTAAATATAGGCGAGATTGGAGATTTAAACTCTGTTGATGCAATAATTCTTTCGCATGGGCATACTGATCATTGCGGTCTTATTCCTTACTTATATAAAATGGGATATAAGGGGCCTGTTTATATGACTGAGCCTACAAGAGACATTGCATCTTTATTGGCACTGGATTTTATTGGTGTAGCTTATAAAAAAGCAGAATCTCCCCTTTACAAAGGTGAGGACATAAAAGAAATGGTTAGACATTCTATATGTTTAGAATACTGCGAGGTTACGGATATAACTCCCGATATCAGAATTACTTTTTATAATGCTGGGCATGTTCTAGGAAGCGCACAAGTGCATATAAATATCGGAAATGGTCTTCATAATTTTATTTATAGCGCAGATACTAAGTTTGCAAAAACAAGATTGCTTGATCCTGCTGAACATCGTTTTCCTAGAGTAGAGAGTATGCAATTAGAAGCAACTTATGGGGGGAAAGATAATATCCTTCCGCCAAGAAGAGATACTGAAAAAATCTTTATCGATTTTGCTAAAAAAACAATAGAGCGAGGCGGAAAAATTCTTCTTCCTGAATTAGGTCTTGGTCACTCTCAAGAAACAATGCTAAGGGTAGAAGAGGCAATAAGAATTGGCGAATTGCCTAAAGTGCCTGTCTATGTTGATGGAATGATATGGGATATTAATGCGATTCATACTGCTTATCCTGACTTTTTAAGCACTAGTGTAAGAAGCCAAATTCTACAAGATAACAATCCATTTACTTCGGATATTTTTAAGAGAATAGGCAGTCCTGCAGAAAGAAAAGAAGTTCTTGAAGGAGGGCCTTGTATTATAATATCCACATCTGGAATGCTTAATGGCGGCGCGTCTGTAGAATATTTTAGACATATGGCTGACAATCCAAAGAATCTTCTTGTATTTGGTTGTTTTCAGGGTGCTGGATCATTAGGAAGACATGTACAAGAAGGAGCTAAAGAAGTTAGTTTGGGCAAAGATTATAGCAATGATATGCTAAAAGTTAATTTACAAGTTGAGACCCTTAACGGATTGTCTTCTCATTCTGGAAGAAATGAATTAATGCAGCATATAAGCAGGATAATTCCTAGACCTAAAAAGATTATTATAAATCACGGTGAACCTACAAGATGTCTTGATTTGGCTTCGAGTATTCATCGCATTAATAAAATAGAAACTACTGTGCCTAGGAATTTAGAGACGATTAGATTGAAATAAAAAAGACAAACAATTAAAAACTCTTATTCTTAAAGATGAATATGAAACATTCTTTTAAGATAATATCTTTGCTTTTGTGCTTGTTCTTTGTTACTCAATTAATTGGACTTGTTGTAGTCGGAAAATATTCACCTGAAGTTAAACAAATAGTAGACTCGGAAGGAAATGTAATTAATAAAACATTTTATAATTTACCTTACGGGATGGATCCTCCTGAGGGTGTAACTCCTGCAAGCACTTTGGTATCTATAATTATTGCAATCGTCCTTGCAATAGTAGTTATGCTTATTCTTATGAGATATAAATCTGAATTTTTCCTTAGACTCTGGTTTTTTGTTGTTGTAACACTTGCTTTGGGAATAACTATTAATGCATTCTTGAGAGGTATACCTTATAGTTCATTAATTGCTTTGATTATTGCGTTACCTTTGGCTGCATTGAAACTTTTCAGAAGAAATATTATTGTTCATAATCTTACTGAATTATTTATCTATCCAGGCATAGCTGCTATTTTTGTTCCTCTATTAAACATCTGGACCGCTGTCTTGTTATTGATATTAATTTCTATATATGATATGTATGCTGTATGGCATGCAGGGTTTATGCAGAAGATGGCTCAATATCAAATCAAAAAGTTGAAATTCTTTACAGGACTTTTTGTACCTTATATGGGTAAAAAGGAGAAAGATAATTTAGAAAAAATGAAGAAAGACAAGAAAAACGAAGGGAAGGGCTTAAAGGTTAGCGTGGCTATTTTAGGCGGAGGAGATATAGTATTTCCAATTATACTTGCTGGAATTGTATTGAATAGTCTTGGATTGATACCTGCATTAATGATATCTATCGGTGCTACTGCAGCATTAGCATTCTTGTTTTATATATCTAAAAAGGGCAAATTCTACCCCGCCATGCCTTTTATTTCTACGGGATGTTTATTGGCCCTTGCAGCGGCATTATTGATATTTTGATTACTTTCTAGATGGAAGAATAATCTCTTTTCTTGCTACCATGCCCGAAACATAACTTTCGTTAATAGGACTTAAAGAGCCCATTATATTACGATGTATAAATTGAGGTTCATCTACAAGACTAAATAGAGCTTCTCTGCCTTCATTATCTTTGTTTGTAGGATGATATTCTTTCCTTAAGAAAGGATTTAAAACAATATCGTCGTTATCATTTATTCCATTATATTTACCGCAATATGTTGCATTTTGTGTAATTATTTCCACATATCTACCGATATAAATATCATATGCATCTCCTCTTCCATTAATTGCTCCAAACTTGTGATTAACCATGTATTTTTTATTAGAACAGTTTATTTAAACCTTGTTATTGTCGTGACTTTCAAATAGATACAAATGGAAAGATTTAAATACTCTTTTTTGTGTCACTTATTAATGATAATGAAACAAGATATTGTAAAGAAAATTAAGGAGTTTTTTAATCTTAATATTTATGAAACTAAGGTTTGGGTAGCTTTGCTTTCAAAGG
>JBBTAC010000014.1:17953-26267 GCA_038044405.1 Nanobdellota archaeon | reverse complement strand
AGAAGCATGCTTTTCATTATATATTTCTTTCATCCAAATATATATTTCATCAAAATGATTTTCCTGTTCTGCAAGAACCTTATGCTGATTGTCCAAATGTAAAAGTGGAAGAAAGAAAGCCAGCTTATTTTCTATGCTATCTCCAAAAAGACGCGAAAATGGCACTCTCTGATCATTATTTGAACTAAAAAAATCCTTCAAATTTTTATACAATAAATCAACCTGGGCCTTTAATTCATATCTTCTTTTTGGAAGAACAATACCTGCTTCCAAAGCCCTTTCTCTATCAATTATAACTCTCTTGATTCTCCTATTTTCCGTAGTTATCGCTTTTCCTAAAGCAGACATTAATTCTTGAAGACTTACTTTTCTAAATCTTGGCAAAGGTGTTCTTGGAACAAGTCCTGGAATTTCGTCATCTAGCTCTATTTTCTCTTGAACATATTGTTTTTCTTCTTTCTTTCCAAATAAGATTTCATCCAAACTAGGAAGGTATTGATTAAGTAAAATTTCTGATTTTATTCGCAATAACAAAGACGCAGCGAAAAGAACTTTACTGGAAACAAAGAAATTAGCCTCTTCTAAAGCTTGCACTCTTTCAAGATATTTATTTGATAAAAGACAAATGTCGATACCCCAAGGATCAAGTTGTTCTGTATTTATCAAATCATAGATTATAGATTGCCAGCTCAAATTATTGCCAAACAACAAACCATGAATCTGATCCTGTCCAACTTTTTGCTTTAGACTATTATTTCGGTTTATATCGCCATTATTCTCATCGGCATCCATATAACATTAAACAGAAACCTATTTATATGCTTTATTATTGATATAGTAGTAAATAAAACGTTCGTATAATCATAAATACTACACAAAAGATACACAATGTAGCCGTTCCCATTAAGAAGTTACAACAAACCGAAAGATTTATATATTAGTAATACTACTAAATTATATCACCTCTTTTTGCCCAGAAGGGGACGTTCAATCTATCTATTTAATAAGATTGGACCTCCTCTTCCAGGGTTATATTCCAATATCATATTCCTAGGAAAAAGGGTAAAAATCCAGTCTAAAATCTGGCACTATTTATCCCTTCATATTCTATTAATAAACTAATAAATTTATATATCTAATTTAACTTTAACAATTATGAAAAGAGGAATATATAAAATATTAGGATTTAGTTTTATTCTTATAGGTTTCATTTCTATAATTAATTCTATTTTTGGATTGACTGGCTTTGTAATCGCAAATGAGCTTAACAGACCTCTTAGAGGCATGATTGAAATATGGTTTATTGCAGAAGGATTTGCCTTTCTTTACGCAGCCCGAAAAAGAAAAGGACAAGCAGCCATGGAATTTTTAATGACATATGGTTGGGCTGTTCTAGCGGCAATCATGGCATTGGGCGTTATTGCATATTTTGGCGTATTTAATCCAGGAAAATACTTCGGCAGCAATGCTTTGTTAAGCCCTCCTTTCAATGTTAAAGGATGGGATGTATCTCCTAATGAAATAAAATTAGAATTAATAAATAATGGGGGGGAAAGTTATACAATCCAAGGTGTAACTGTTTCTAACTGCGGAACTTTTTCAGTTCCTACGCCAATTAATACTAAAGATCCAATAATAATAACTGTATCGTGCAATCCTGCTTTAAAGGCAGACAGTAATTTTAAAGGAGACATTTTAATAGATTATAGAAAAATAGGCAGTTCTCTAACCCTGCAGACAGCTGGAACTATAATACAAGTAGTCGCTAAACCTACGCCCACACCTACGCCTTCACCATCTCCAAGTCCTTCACCTAGTCCTTCGCCAAGTCCATCTAGTTCTCCAAGTCCTTCACCTAGTCCTTCTCCCTCACCAACAACCCTCAATATCAGAGTCTCTACAGGAAATGACGATGCAGAAGAATGCAATCCAACAGATACTATGACGCTGACAAGTACAGATTTGGATATGACTAGCGATCCAGGAGGAGCATGTTCAGGAGATCAGCAGATTGCAATGAAATTTAATAGTATCACAATACCGCAGGGATCAATAATTGAAAGTGCCTCTGTCACTTTCCAAGCTGATGAAGCAAACTCCCAGTCAACTACATTAACTATTTACGGACAAGCAATAAATAATGCTCCTCAATTTACATCAACGGCAGGAGATATATCTCTAAGAACTAAAACAACTGCATCTACAACATGGTCTAATGTACCATCCTGGGTAATAGACCAGAATTATCAAAAAGCCGATATGGAGGCTATTATTCAAGAAATAGTAAATAGACCAGGATGGACTAGCGGAAATTCTATTGTAATAATAATAACTGGAAGTGGCACTCGCGTAGCAGAATCCTATGAAGGAGAAGCTTTAAACGCCCCTCTTCTAAGTATAACTTATTATTAATTATTATCAAGAAGTCCTTGTATTTTTTGTTTGGACTTCTGGATGCTCAAGATTCAACTATTGAGAAATCTTGACATAGAATTATACTTTACTTAAGAAACTCAGTATATTTGCACTTGCCACAGCTCAATCTGTCCTTATGATTAGCTAAGAAAATTCCTGCTCCGCATCTAGGACATGATTTATCCCTCTTCAATTTATCGCCTTCAATAGTATAATGTTCATATTTTTTAGAAGTCGGCTTATTTTTATGAGGTTTTTTTCCTTTCTTTGACTTTGACTCTGATCCGCCAACTAATGATGCCATATTATTTCTTTTCCCCCTTAATCTTCTTTTTAGGCTCTATACCAATCTTATCTTGAACAGAATCATAAACAAATGCCTCTACAGAAAATTCTTTGGTTCCAAAATTATTCCTCAATCCCTTAATTACAACATTATCCAATTCCGTCTTAAAATGATGTGCGCAATCTTGCTGCATTTTTGCAATTCCAGGATTGCTATTTGCTTTTACAGAAAATAAGACTTCTTTTCTCTTCAATAAATCATTTCGAAAGTCTTTTACTATGTTCATCTAAATCTCGCTCCATAAACACCTTTTTCCTTTATATCTAATTTTTTTGCTATCTCTGACTCCTCTGGCTTGATAACAACTATTTTCCCTCTTAAATTTTCTGATTGTTCTTTAGGAACCAGTTTACTAGTTCCGATACCTTTCGGAGTTAATTCAAAAAGTTTAACGAATTTTTCTACCATTTTTAGTCTTATTTCTTCTCCAATAATTTATCTATCAAAGACAACTTGCCTTGTCTGTCTTTAATCTGAATTGTTCTTCCATCTTCAAGTTCTATTGTATCATTACCTTGTATAGTATCTCCATCATATATTTTTCTAATTTGAAGAATTTTTTCTTCGACCTTATAATGCGGTTCTGGAAATAGTTTAGTAATGCCATAAGCCAAAAACGCAACTCCACCCATCAAGCCTAAAGACATTACAAAATTAGTAAAAAGATTTGCACGTTTATCAGGACCAGAACTTTCCACAGGTTTATCCGAAATAGGACTATTTGTATTTTTATTAGAGCCAGGGTTATTTGTAAGTTCAAAGATATAACCTTTTTTAGGTTTATTAAAGTTAAATTGCATATATTCAGCTTTCGCTTTACTTATCCCTTTATTATATTCTCTCATCTTATTTCTTCTCCTTTTTCTTCTTGGGTTCTGATTTTACTGCTTTTTTAGCCTGCGTTTCCTGTCTCTTTCTATCTTCATTTAACCATTCAACCTTGCCTAAACCTGGCTGTCTCATTGTAAGTCCTATTTTAGGACTATCTCCCTTATAGCTTACAGCAACTATTCTTGCTACGCAATCATCTCCCTTAGCCAAGCTTTTCTTTGAATTTTTACCTGACAAAGTTCCTGTCTTGCTTAAAGAAACATAATCGTCCATTGACTGGGATATGTGAATCATTCCTTCTGCAGGACCTACTTGCATAAATGCTCCAAAATTTGTTATTTCAGAAATAGTGCCATAAACTAATTCGTGAAGTTCAGGTCTCCAAACAACTATCTTAAAAGCAGATTTATAGTAAGCTGCTCCATCTCCTGGAATTAAAACTCCATCTTTTACTTCATCTACACTTACAAAAGCAATAACGTAACCAAGTTCCTTATTTATCTTGCCGACAAAACTCTCCTTTATTTGTTTCTCAATAG
This sequence comes from Nanobdellota archaeon, assembly GCA_038044405.1. GTDB lineage: Archaea > Nanobdellota > Nanobdellia > Pacearchaeales > GW2011-AR1 > JAUSIK01. The sequence goes on along the minus strand of JBBTAC010000014.1, from coordinate 22,136 downwards.
CCTCATGAGTAGGCAAACCAAAATGCTTTGGCTCTACTCGAACATGGTCTTCAACTTCTAATAAATAAAACATCTTATTAATATGACAAAAACAAGAGAAAAAATCGGTTTAAAAATCTTTGGCTTTTCGAATTTAAAGGATTAATTAGTAATAAACCTCATTTAAAGGTAACTTGATAGTAATTACATAACTAAAGATTTAAATACTATCTTTAGTGTAAAATAATATGCAAAATGCTAAAAACGATAAATTAGAAGAAAGAAGCTACACTGCAAATGAAGTAGTAGAATTTGCAAGACTTCATGCTAAAGTCAATTCTTTAAAAGCAATATATAAAGAAGAAAGACTCTCAAGAACAGAAAGAGAAGATATAGGAAGAGTGTTAGGAAGTTATGTTATAGATTATATAAGAAATGTTCCTGAAGAAGTAAGACAAGGATTCAATATGGGTGAAGTAGAATTACTGCAAAGAATAGCAACTCCATCTTCATCTTATCCTGAATTTAAAGATGTTCTAGGAAAATATATCGATAAAAAAGAGTATGTTAATCCTCCTAAAATATTTGATCTTGCTGATTTAGAATCTGGCATAATAGACCATCTCAATATAGATAAAATAAAACATCCCCCTATAGATAAATTCTGCATAGATAACATGATACTAAAGTAATTTATTTCTAGATCTCTATCCTTAATTTTATCTTTAAATAAAACTAATTCAATTTTACTTTCTAAACCTATGAACAATATTCATAACATCTGAATTCTTCAATTCATGCTTTTTCTCAGCTTCTTTTTTTGTTATTCTCATCTCACTCCCTTAAATGTTTTAAATATTTATTTATAAGTGCGTCAGCAATTTCCTTAAGCTCTTTTATATAATCTTCAGCTTCAGAAATCTGCACATCTTTGCCATAATAATTAATTTTATTTCTGATTATTCTTAAGCGATCAAATTTAACGGATAAATTGTCTTCTTCTAGTATCTTTAAATAATATGTAAAAGCCTCATGGCCGTATATTTTATATCCGTTTAATGCTGCAATAGTCTCTAGAATTGAGCGCAGAATATCATAGTAGTTGCTTACCAATTTTCGAGCTGATAATTCTGTTAATAAAATAGTATCAAAAAATTCTCTGTCACTTTTTGCCTTATTCAATAAGGATTTTGCCAAAGAAATATCTAGTTTTGCTTTCCTTACCTGCCCTGATTTAATAAAATCCTCAAATTTCATTTAAATAATTCAAAAAAACCTCTTAATATAATGCCATTTATCAAATTATTTAGAAGTTCTTCATTTTTATCTTGCATTCTTTTAATCTCCTCTTTAGAAAATATAAACAATTGAATTTTATGTTTCAGATACTTTTCAAATTTTTCTAAATTCAATTCATTTTTAGACGAAGAAATCGCAAATAAGTCTATGTCGCTAGAAGGGATATTCTCAGCTTTTGCAAAACTTCCAAATAAACCAATTGCATTAGGGTGAAATTGTTCTTCCAAATAATTAATTAAGCCAGAATCCTCTATTGTTAGTAAATTATAGTGCAGTTTAAGTAGCCTATATCTTGGATTTTCTGAATTCGCCTTAAAAAAAAGATGATTTAATTTTCTATCAGAAAACAAAATATGTTTTTTTGTATATTTTTTTAACTTATTAGAAACTGTTGTCGGAGAAAGTTTGAGAGCTCTAGCTAACTCTCTTACATGAAATTCCTTTTCTGGATTTTCGATAAATAGTTCTAATATCTTGTCCATTTTTTTAGATGATTGTCCTATAAATTAGACAACTGTCCAATATTTAAACCTTTCTTTACCTAAAGTCCCCAAACATACTCGTTGCAGAACTCGCAATTCTTTTCAATAGAACAAGGTTTAAAGCCATTTTTATAAGCGCTAATTATTTCGTGCGCTGTCTTAATCAATTGCTGTTCAACATTGTAAATATTAAAGCCGTCTAATCTACTCGAATTAACAGGAATAGCATTTCCCTTATCGTCTAATTCAAATTCCAAAGGCGTATCATGTCTTAACATATCCAATGTAATTCTCTTTACAGTACCATAACGTGATGCAGCAATAGCATAATAACCTAATTGCCAGCTTCTTTCTAATGGCGGGACAGTTGACTTTCCTGTTTTATAATCAATTATTTCCAAACCTTGATCAGAATAATCTATTCTATCTGCAAAGCCTATAAATTTCACGCCCCCTATTTCAGCATTCAACTTTTGCTCTGTTTTTGAATTTGCAGAATATTTTTTCTTATTCCTTTCAAAAAATACTTTTATGAGAACAAGCGCTTCGTCTACATTTATCCCTTCCCATTCCTTTTCAAGATGCAATTCTCTTGCAATATCTTCAAACTGTTTAAACTCCTTATAATTAGCCTTGACACCTAATTCTAAAACAAGATGGACAAAACTTCCAAGCATAATAGCTTCCCAAGAAATAGTTTTTTGCTCAGGCATGTTATAAACATATTTGTATTCATATTTTTTTTGGCAATTAATAAATGCCAATAACGAGGAAGGAGATAATACCAAGTCTTTAGAAGATTGTTCATTATTATGATTCTTCGCCATATTTGTTATCAAACCATTAAAATCTTTATTGTTTAAGGCATCTGAAAAATCAATACTTCTTTTTATTTCACTATTTATCTCATGATACTTCTCATCTAAATCTAAGGAAAATGTCAAATCAGAATTTTCTTTGTATTTTATTTCATGTAAAAATTGTGAGGGATAATATTTTCTTCCACCATATTCCCGTGCATATGTTAATATCAATCTTTCTTTCGCTCTAGTAAATGCTACATAACATAATCTCCTCTCTTCAAAAAGCTGATTTTGCCTTTCATATTCATATAAAGCATATTCATCTAATTTTAAAGAATTTTTAGAGTTAAATTCAGGAGACAATTCTAAAGGTATTAAAGAATTACTGATTCTCTCTATTGGAAATCTTTTCTGGCAAAGATTAGTTATTATTACAGTATTATATTCCAAACCTTTTGTAGCATGAAGAGTCATTAATCTGATGCCGTCATCTTCAGATTCAGCAGACTCTATTTCTATACCCAAACTGCTTAATATATCCAAATAATAAATAAAACCATTCAAATCATTTGTATGAATAACGGAATGATTCTTTGCCAATTCATAAAATTTATTTAAATTCATAGTAATAATTTTTTCCTCTTTTGTTTTATTAGAATTGACTAAACCAGCAATATTGTATATATCTGTAATTAATTCCTTAATTTCTTTATTCGAGGATTCAAGCATCATATTTATTCTTTTCAGCAGAATTTTTACAGCCATTTGTCCTTTTTCTGAAAACTTTAATTCAGATATAGAAGAAAGTATTAATGCAGACAAATTATCGCTTTTTCTATTATCTTTGATATATCTGCCGAATTTTATTAAATCCTCTTCTTCTAAATTTAAATGATAAATCAAATCCCACCACGCCTGTTCTCCGCCTTTTTCTTTATTTTTCAACTTATCTAATATTGTCAAATAATTTATAACAGCTCTTACACTTTTCTCTTTCAATAAGGAACTTTTTGTTACCGATATATATGGGAGTTTTTTTACATCTAATGCTCTTCTTATAATCCTCCCTTGCTGATGAGTCCTAAACATTACACAAATATCTCTTGCCTCTACCCCCTTAGTGAGTGTTTCCTCTATAAGCTCTACAATCCTTCGCGCCTCTTCCCTAGCATTTTTCAATTCATAAACTTCTACATTATCTCCCTGTCTGTTTTCAAAATTCATTACTTCGAAGCATTCAGAAGGAATAGAATAATTATTCAATATCAAATTATGAGCTGCCTTTAGTATCTTATTGCTAGATCTATAGGATTTATCTAAATTAAAAATATCTGTATTTGAAACATTAAATTTATTTTTGAACTCTAAAAAATTCTTATTATATGCCCCTCTAAATCTATAAATTGACTGATTTAAATCTCCAACAATAGTTATATCTTTTTCTTTAGCAAGTAAAACTAGCAGATCAAGCTGAATTTTATTTGTATCTTGAAATTCATCAACTATAATATAATCATAATTTTCTGATATTTCTCTATTTTCTTGGAGAAGTTTCAAAGCATTTTTATTCAAATCAGAATAATCTTGATAATTTTTCAAAGTTTTTATCTTTTCATAAGC
>JBBTAC010000014.1:0-17853 GCA_038044405.1 Nanobdellota archaeon | reverse complement strand
ATGAAGAAAAAAAACTATTCTTTTCTTGATATATTTGATTAAAATAGAATCTAGCCGCACCGGCTCTAATTCTATCAAAAATTACTGTAGTAATTCTTCCATAATTTAATCCTGCCATTTTAAAAAAACTTCTATCATAAGCTAAATCTTCCTTAAATTCAGACGAATCTATTAATAACTCCATTAATACAGGAACTTTCCCAAATTTATCTAATAAATTCGTGTAAATATTTCCAAAATAAGTTTGCAGATTTTCACTAATAAAACAAGGCATAGTTCTTATATTTCTCGCTAATTCCAATCGAGTTGGAACAGGAAAATCTCTTTCTTCTACAAGTAAAGGATGAAGATTCCTCAATGAAAAGTTAGCATCATCACTGCCCAAAAATCTATTTTCTTCAATACTTGTCAGCTTATCTATTAATTTTCCCATAATAATTAAAATACAAAATATTATATAAAATTTACTATAGTAGAAAAATCCTAAACAATATTCCCGTATCCTATTAATCTCCAATGTCCTTGGATATTTCGAGCTATTCCAACATTATCTTCTTTAAAAGCTATAACAGGCACTTTTAAAGAAATTTCAAGTGTATCTCCTTTCAAAGAATTAACAACTCCGCCTGTTGTTGAAGTATTTATACTTAAAAGCAGTAATTCACTAGGTTTAATCGGTTCAACACTTACCTTCTCCTTAACTCCAAAAACTTCTGGAAATAATTTATATTTAAGTTTTAAGTTACTGTTCAATTCAGGCAATTTATTTTTAAAAGAGATAACATTTCCAGCCAAAACATCATTTTTTCCCAAAACCATATCGAGTGCTGTTTCAACAGACATACTTCCCCCAGGAGTTAACTCTTCAACTTTTTTACTTCCTCTAAACAAACTAACTATCTTAGTATAGAGCGTTTCATACTTATACTTATTCGCCTCTTTAACAATTCTCCCAGGTTTAACTTCTATTTCATCTCCAACTCTAAGAATTCCTTTTTTTAAACTCCCTCCAAAAACAGCTCCATGCAAGTTCTCAGGCGTTGTACCAGGTCTATTTATATCGAAACTTCGCGCGATCAAAAAGATCGGCTCTCCAGACTTATCTCTTTCTGGAATAGGCATTTCAGCCAAAGCCTGCCAAATAGCATCTATATTCACTCCCTGTTGAGCTGAAACAGGAATAATAATCGCCTTATCGTATCTGTCTTTCAAAAATTCCTTAATCTCATGATAACTTTCTCTTAATCTCTTTTCGTCAACTAAATCAATCTTATTTTGAACAACAATAATATTCTTTATTCCTTTTGCTTGAAGAGCCATTATATGCTCTCTAGTTTGTGGTTTTATTCCTTCATTCGCAGCAACAACTAAAATAGCCAAATCAATCAAAGCTGCTCCAGATAACATTGTAGCCATCAGCATTTCATGTCCAGGTGCATCAATAAAAGAAACCTCTCTCGTTTTATGACCCTTTCCTGAAATATTATACCCTTCTTTCTCATCATGATAAATTACTGCATCAGCATATCCTAATTTAATCGTTATTCCTCTCTTCAATTCTTCAGAATGCGTATCAGTCCACTTCCCGCTTAATTTATACAAAAGAGTAGTCTTGCCGTGATCTATATGCCCAACTATTCCTACATTTAATATTTCATCAGATTCTTTATTCTTTCCCATGAATTTGATTAGAAAACAGTATTTTTAAACCTTCATCCAAATCATCTAAGAAGACGATATCCGTCTAAGAAACCTTCTCCAAAAAATAATGCGCCTAATCTCTTAGGGGCATTATCAGATTTTAGATCTTCTTCAAATCTTTTATTATAGTAATAAAGAAGATTTGGATTCTCTTCTTCGACAATTCTTCGAAATTCACTATTATGAAAAATATCATTACCTCCTTCTAAAATCTCATCTGGAGAAAGTAATTCTCGTTGTTGAAATTTTGGCAATAAACTTGGAGAGACTTCCCTAAGCAAATATAAGATATCTGTAAAACCTCCTTGATAAGAGGATAATTTCACTATATTGTCTCTTTTTTTCTGTTGAGCAACGCTTTTTGAAAGAAATCCCATATATGAAGCAAAAAGAGGAGATTCTCTTGCAACTTCTTTTCCAAGTCTAAGAAATAAATCCATTATAGTATTATTTCTTAATGCACTATAAAGTTCAGCACTATGCCTATCTGCCACTTCTCTACTTACTTTAGGCAATAAACTCTTCATTGTACAACAGCTTCAACTTTCTCTTCTGCGCCTTCAACCTTAACTTCAACAGCTTTATTCTGTTCAGGAAATATCTCGCTCATTGCTTTCTTACCAGATTTCAAAACCTTAATATTTACCTGTACGACCTTATCAGAAATTGTTTTTCCTCTCAAACTCTTTCTCAATCTAACTCCTTCTCTCTTAGCCCTCATTCCCCAGCCCTTAGCCAAAAGAACTTTTCTTATTCCAATTCCCTCAACATCTTTAGATAGAGGAAATCCAGAAATATCACTCCCTCCTGTAATCTCAAATTCGTAACCTTCATAATCATTGCCTAATTCTTTGCCCTCAAATTTCTCTCCAACAGAAAGTCCAACTAGAAATTCTGCGCCGCTCTCTAATCTCCACGCTTTTCCATTATCAGACATATTCAGTTTAAATGCCATGCCTCTTCAAGAAAATAAGGGTTTAAAAAACTTCCTTCTGTCAAAATCAATAATCTTCAACTTCCAAATCCCTAATTCTTTCAAAATGTTTTTTATTTCTTGTAATCAAGGAATCCTTATTACTGATGCAAATAGCAGCGATTAAAATATCTTCCATATCAATTATCTCTCCTTTATTAATTAAATTTGCTTCAATTTCTCCTGCTTTAATAGCACTCTCTTTATCCAAATGTAATATAGGGAAGGAAGAAAATAGTTTATCTATCCTTTCTTTTTCATTTTCACGTATATTAGAAAGATTAGAATTTAAATAAAGTCCACGAATTATTTCAATTATTGCAGGAGAAGGTATTTTAACTATCTCATTTTCTCCAAACTTTGATTCTAATTGTGCGAAGTCTAATTTCTTTCTTAATAAATCTATAATGACTGAGCTATCTAAACAAACCATCAATTATTAAACTCCCCTCTTAATCTAACTATTCTTTTCTTATGCATCTCCCTATGTAATTTTCTTGCCTCTAAAATAGTTTTCTCTAGAGCATCTCCTGTTTCCCTAGATAAAATACCATAGAATTCTTTTAGTCTCCCGATATTTCCTTTCTTTCCTATTTCTCTGACTATAACTTTAGAAAAACTTTCATTATCTTTTTTATTTCTCTCCAGAATACTATACGCTTCCTCTGTTATTGAAATATTTTTGGTAGCCATACACACACATATGTGTGGGTATTTATATATTTTTCTGTTTTTATATAATCTAAATTAAATTTTAGAAGTTATCAATAAAATTCAATCACTTAGAAAACATCGGCTTATATCTAGCCCAATGAACTGCTAAAAGATAAACATGCAATATTACAAAGATAAGAACCATCCACCATCCAGTCATATCAAGAAACGCATGAAACAATAATATGTTTACTGTTATAGGTGCTAGCAAAACTGCGCCAAATGCAGACCACTTATTGAATACAAAAGTCAGGCCAGCTATTATAAATATTATATCCATAGCATAAACCATATATCCAGTATTAAACAATGCGTTCATAAAAGCCATTGCAGCTTCATTAAGTTGTGGAGGGGGGAAAAGCTGGAATAAACCTACTACACTAATAAATAAAAGATAAAGTCCAAATACTACCTGAATGGTCCTTACAAGTTTTCTATTTCTAAGATTCATATCAAAATAAAGAAAGGAGGTTATTTAAAACTAACTAAAAAGTGAGCTGTTAAAGTAAACATTGCCTAAATCCTGAGAAAGATTTAAATAGAAAAATTGATAAAATAAAACTATGGCGACAATCAATCCTCACATCAACTTCAATGGAAATGCTGAAGAAGCATTTACATTTTACAAATCAGTTTTTGGCGGAAAGTTTGCAAAGATTATCCGTTTCAAAGACATATCGAGCCATGAATTCCCGGTAGAAAAAAAAGAAGAAAATAAAATTATGCATATTGTTCTGCCTATCGGTAAAACTAGTATGTTGATGGCAAATGATGTTCCGGAAATTATGGGAAAAACAAACGAAAATGAGAACAGAAGTAAAATTGTAATAAATACAGAAAGTAAAGAAGAAGCAGACAAATTATTTAACAGACTTTCAGCAGGCGGAAAAATTGAAATGCCAATTGCCGACAGTCCTTGGGGCTCCTATTTTGGAATGTTTAGAGACAAATATGGTATTGAATGGATGGTCGACTTTGACCCAAAATATAAAGGATAAACGTTAACCATCGATCTAAGTCTGAAATATCTCGCCCCAGGTATTCATTATCCGAAACCGAAGTATAAAAAACTACAGAAAATAATACAAAAATAGATGACGCTAACTTTGCAGCTCACTAAAAAGTCAAAAAAAAGAAAAGACTTATAAATTAAAAAACATTATATTAAACATAAAAAATAGAGGAAACAATGCTAACATCAATTGAAATTATCGCATTGATTGTAATTCTTATAGGTGCTATTAAAATAATAGTCATTGCTCTTAATCCAAAGGGTTGGCTAAAAGTAGCTCAAACAATTTATAGCAAGCCAATAATAACCGCAATTCTTTCCATTATTCTTGGAAGCATAACTCTAAAGTTCTTACTTCAAGAACTAAATATTGTTCATATTTTTGCAGTAATGTTATTTTTCGTTTTCATTATAGCCCTTGGAATTTCATCGCAATCAGAATTCATTCTAAAACTAGCAGAGAAATCATTGAGTAAAAATGTAATAAAAAAATCCTGGCTATCAATCCTAGTTTGGATAATTCTTTCAGCCTGGGTTTTATATGAAATATTCTACTAAATTTTCCTTATCCTCGCAACCTCTTCCAAAATTCTCAATTCACTTGCAGACAATAAGTCTTTATTTTTCTTAAACACTTTTAATTGTTTTTCGTTAATAGAAGAATACAAATATTTTATATTCGCCAATCGACGTTCAAAATTAATTCCAGGAAGCGAAATAGCTAATTCGTTGCCTTCAACAGCCTCTTGCACAGATCCTTTATCTTTCTGCAGTCCTTTAACTCTCGCAACATTTTCCCCATTTTCATCAATTAATGGAATTCCAACCTTTACCTTGCCTCCTAAAACTTTAATTCCGAAAATAGCAGGATTAGAATTTCTAAAAATATATTGTGGCAAGATTTCCAACTTAAATATCGCAGCAAGCCCAAGCATTCTTTCTCTTTCAATCTCGCTATTTTTCTGCTCTCTCCACTTAGATAAATCCTCAATTAATTTGTAAACAACTTCATTAGTCAATAGCTTAACATTTCCAGTCTCAAGATTTTCATCCATTCCAACATTAAATCCCAAAATAACAGCATCTAAGGCGTTTATCTCCAAATTCGCTTTTGCAGAACTTATATCTGATTTACCAATCGCCCCAATTCCTGCTTTTAATATTTTAATGCCTGCTTGTCTCAATAAATTAATCAAAGCATCTAAACTGCCCAGGGAATCAGCTTTTACAATTATTCCCTCTTTATCTAATTGCACAGCCCCAGAAATCTCTCTCTTAAATATTTTTTTCAATTCATCAAAATTATTATTCAACTTCTGAAATAACATTCCAGGCAAAATATCTTCTTTCTTAGTTAAATGAATTCTTGCTCCTGTCGCTGCACTTATTTTATCAACAGATTTATATTTAAAAGATAGGGGTTCAATTTCTTCAATAGCCCTTATCTTAGTTTTTATCGGCTCATTAAAACTCGCAATCGCAATATCATCTCCTACATTTAATACGCCATCATACAAAATAGATTCTACATAATCAATTGACTTCTCTTTCTTAATTTCCAATATAACTCCTTTTCCTTCAGTTGAAACTTTCAATCTTTCTTTCAAGAATCTTTGGCATAATCCACAAAGAACAAATAATAATTCCTGAATTCCATCTCCAGTTCGTGCAGAACAAGGAACTATTGCAATCTTTTTAGTAAAATCATCAATTTCATAATACAACCCTGACTCAAAGCCATGTTCTGCTAAAGTTCCTTGAAAAGTTAGCAATGCTTCTTGAAATTCCTGTGCAACATGTATTGCCTGATTATTTATAGAATCTTTCAAATCACCTTGTTTTTTCCAGCCAGAAATACTATCTATTTTATTAAATGCAATCAAAAAAGGAGTTTTATAAGTTTTTAATATTTGCAATACTTCTGCAGTCTGCGGTTTTATTCCTTCTTTAACTGCAACAACTAAAATAGCCAAATCCGCCAAACTTCCTCCTCTTTTTCTCAAATTAGTAAATGCTGCATGTCCTGGAGTGTCAATAAATAAAAATCCAGGAATTTCCAAATTCACACTTCTAGAATCAATAAGCGGACACGCCTTTTTTATTCTTTCAAAAGGAAATTTTGTATAAGAAATTTTCTGTGTAATCCCTCCAGCTTCCCCGCCCTGAACACTTGTACCTCTAAAATAATCAAGCAAACTCGTCTTTCCATGATCAACATGTCCAACTACCGTTACAATTGGTTGTCGCATTTTTGTTTCAATTGTCATGATTAAACTAAAAAATAGCTCTATAAAAATCTATGGAAAAACCAGAAAAAGAATTAGAGTAAATTAATCAAAGCACTTATCTAAAATCGCTTTATCTAATCTAACAGACTTATCACATTCTTGTTTTAAATGCCAAGATAGACTTTTTTGAAAATAAGCGTTTTCAACACTCTTACCTTTCTCTTGAACTACTTTAACAGCAGGCACAAAGTCTCCATCGCCAGAAACGAGAATAGCAATATCAAAGGTATTTTCATAAGTCCCTTTAACCATATCAACAGCAATATGAATATCATCTCCTTTAACAACATAATAATGATTTACTGTGCCTTTTACTTTTCTCTTTTGTAATCGTACAAGAACAAGTTTAACTTTATCAATATTTCTTATTTTATCAAAAAATCTTTGCTGTTTCCAGTATTTTGCTTCATCATCACTAAAATCCAAAGAGGCATTGTAATAAAATGCCCTCAAAAATTCTCTATTTTTATCTGTTAAGATTTCTCCAAGTTTATTAAAATTGAAATCAGTAAGATGTTTATTATCACCATAAATACTTTTAATTCCGTAATAGAAGTTATTGCCATCAATGAATAAAACAACTTTCTTCATTAAAAAGATTATGATAATACCCTTATAATTATTTAGAAATATTAAACCCAGTCTCGCCGAAGCAATACTGGGGAGTATATGATTATTAGAGATATTTCAGCTTTTTAAGTCTTTTCTTTTAAATCTCTCTAAAAATTAAATCTCTTCCTCACCAAACTCATCAGACTCTAAACTCTTCTCTGCAGGCTTTGCAGTTTTTCCCTTTACAGCAGTTTTAATATTCTTCACATTAGAATCATTTTCTGCTTTAGGCATATCGCTCATCATTTCTTTTTCATCTATAGAATTAATTGCTTCTTTAAACGCCTTAAAATGTTCCGCAGGAATTCTTGTTCCAGCTTTAGTAAACCCTGTATATCGTTCACCGCGAATAAATTCCCTTATAGTAACCCCTCTCTTACCTCCAAAATCATCCACTCTAATAACTATATCTGTATCTGCATTCTTCGTAATTCGGTCTATATCTTTCTCCATATTTTTATTCAGTATAAAGGATATTTAAATGTTATTAGGTTAATAATTCTAGAAGAATTCTCGAGCATCTAAATACAACTTAACAAACTTTCGCGAGCCTTATGATAGCTCAAGTAAAAATCAGCTAATTCAATTGCCTTCAAAGGAGATAATACCAAATTCTTGCCCTTATTACCTCCGACCTCAATACTAGGTGCACTAATAGTCGTTATTTTGTCATTTATATCAATTGTCAAACCGTTCACAACGCAATTCCTTACAAAACTCTCTAAAGTTTGACCAATAGACATTCCAATAAATATATCTCCGTAATGAGTGCTTCTAGTAAGGGAATAACCTCTTTCAAACTTGCCTTCTTCATCCAAAATCCTGCTTAAAATATATCTCTTTACCATAAAAAAATCTATGCATATCGCATATTTAAACCTTACCCAACATAAAAACAATAAACTTATAACTATATTTATCTTTCTGCTTAAATGACAATTCCATTAAAGATTTACAATACCCTAACGAGAAAAAAAGAAACTTTTAAGCCAATAAATAAAAAAGAAGTTAGAATTTATACGTGCGGTCCAACTGTTTATAATTATCCCCATATAGGAAACTATCGCGCATATATAACTGCAGATATTCTAAAAAGAGTTCTGAATTATAATAAATACAAAGTAAAACATGTAATGAATATAACTGATGTAGATGATAAAACAATAAGGGACAGTCAAAAAGAAGGCTCGCAATTAAAAAGTTTTACAGAACGATATGCTTCTATTTTCTTGAAAGAAATAGAAATGTTAAATATAATTCCAGCAGATTTTTTTCCAAGAGCAACAAGTCATGTAAACGAAATGGTTGCTATAATAAAATCCCTTTTAGAAAAGAATATAGCATATAAAGGTGAAGACGGAAGTATCTACTATTCAATATCAAAATTCAAAGATTATGGGAATTTAGTTCATTTAAAATTTAAAGATGCGAAAACAAAAGCAAGAATAAAACAAGATGAATACGCGAAAGAAAAAGCAACTGATTTCGCCTTATGGAAAGCATGGGATGAGAAAGATGGAAATGTTTTTTGGGAAACAGAAATTGGAAAAGGTCGTCCAGGTTGGCATATTGAATGTTCTGCAATGTCAACAAAATACCTCGGGGAACAATTTGATATTCACACGGGGGGTATTGACTTAATATTCCCCCATCATCAAAATGAAATCGCGCAGATAGAACCAGTAACTAATAAGAAATTTGTAAATTATTGGGTCCACAACGAATGGCTATTAGTAAACGGGAAAAAAATGTCAAAATCACTAGGGAATTTTTACACTTTAAAAGATTTAATAGAAAAATCCTATTCCCCATCAGATTTTCGTTATCTAAATCTTTTAACTCATTATAGAAAACAATTAAATTTTACATTTGAAAATATGGATGCTGCAAAAAATTCATATGAAAGAATAAAAAGAAAGATAATAGAATTAAAAAAACAAGAGCACAAAGGAAAAGACTTTACAGAAGAATATGAATCACAATTCTTAAAAGCAATTAATGATGATTTGAATACGCCTGAAGCTATTCAGATATTTCATAAAACTCTGGACGAGTTTGATTTCTCCCCAAAAAAGAAATTAAAGCTTTTAGAAAAATTTGATGACATTTTAGGTTTAGGGGTTAAAGATATGCAAGAAACTGCAATTACAATACCAAAGGATGTTAAGAAATTAATTGAGGAAAGAGAAAAATTGAGGAAAGAGAAAAATTGGGCAGAAGCAGATATTCTAAGGCAAAGGATTTTAGAAAAGGGATATAAAATCGAAGATTCTGCGCAAGGCGCAAAGATAGAAAAAGCATAGCAATTTATCTATCAATCAATAGCTATTTTTCAACAACAAAATTTATATATCTTGCAAATCAAAAATTTTATACAATAAAATGAGAATAATACCAATTGGCGAGCGAGTTATATTAAAACCATTGAAAGCAGAAGAAAAGACAAAGTCAGGCATATATTTGCCAAAGGGCACAGAAGAAAAAAAGCAGGGCATTATAGAAGCTGTTGGAACATCAAAAGACGGCCATTATTTAGGGTTAAATAAAGGCGATAAAGTTATATACGGCGGATATTCCTCAGAAGAAGTCGAGCTTAATGGAGAAAAATTTCTCATCATAGAATTTAAAGACATTATAGCTAAACTGGAAGGATAAAATGGCAAAACAACCTAAACTAATTAGAACAGAGAAAGATATAGATGAATTGCAATTTAGGGATGTAATTGACTGTACAAGATACGGTAGAGTTTTGTATAATGGAAGACGCCCAATAAATGGTAAATATGTTTTTATAGGCAGACGAGAGAATACGGTAATTGAATTATATCCTAGTAGAAGTGAGATTTCTGCAGGAAAAAATGGATCCTTAGATTTAAGTAAATATGTAAACTGGTGTGTTTTTAAAATAGATAAAAAAAGAGACGATTTGCTCAAGAGAGCGGGAATCTAAATGGCAAAACAAATAATTTTCAACGAACACGCAAGACAAGCACTATTAAGAGGAATTGAAAAAGTAGCAAATACTGTAAAAGTTACTCTTGGTCCAAAAGGAAGAAATATAATTCTTGATAGACCAAATTCCCCCTTAGTTTTAAACGACGGCGTTACAATAGCAAAAGAAATAGAATTAAAAGACAAATTCGAAAATATGGGTGCAAAATTAATAAAAGAAGTAGCTTCACAAACTCAAGATAAAGCAGGAGACGGCACAACAACTGCAACCCTTCTAGCACATCTAATGGTAATGGAAGGTCTAAAAAATATAACTGCAGGTTCAAATCCAATAGAAATAAAAAAGGGCATTGAAATAGCAACAGAAAAAATTGTAGAATTCTTAAAACACAGATCAACACCAGTTAAAGATAAAGAAAAAATAAGGCAAGTAGCAACAATATCTGCAAATAATGATGAAAAAATAGGCCAATTAATTGCAGAAGCAATGGAAAAAGTAGGTAATAAAGGAATTATAACTGTTGAAGAATCAAAAAGTATGGAGACCTATTTAGAATTAGTAGAGGGAATGCAATTCGATAAAGGTTATCTTTCTCCATATATGGTTACAGACCAAGAGAAAATGGAGGTTAATTTTGAAGAACCTTATATTTTCATAACAGATAAATCAATATCCACAGTAAAAGACCTTATCCCAATATTGGAATTAGTTGCACAAGAAGGCAGACCATTAATAATAATCGCGGAAGATGTTGAAGGTGAAGCACTAACAACTCTTGTTATAAATCTTATAAGAGGGGCGATAAAAGTTTGTGCATTAAAAGCTCCTGGCTTTGGAGATGAAAAAAAGGAATTATTAGAAGATATAGCAATCTTAACAGGGGGCAGAGTAATATCCAAAGAAACAGATGAAAAAATAGAAAATATCACTTTACAAGATTTAGGTTCTGCAAAAAAAGTAAAAATAACAAAAGAAGAAACAGTAATAATAGAGGGTCACGGCGATAAAAGGAACATAGAAAAAAGAGTAAAACAGATTGAAGCGCAAATAAGAGAACAAGATAGTGAATATCAAAGAGAAGACCTTCAAAAAAGATTAGGCAAACTCTCTGGAGGAGTTGCAGTTATCAATGTAGGGGCTGCTACTGAAACAGAATTAAAAGAAAAGAAAACAAGAATAGACGACGCCCTGCATGCAACAAAGGCTGCGATTGAAGAAGGAGTTGTTCCAGGCGGGGGTATAACATTATTACATGCAATAAAAGAATTAGAAAAAATAAATATGCCTGCTGAACAAGCTGTCGGAATAAAAATATTAAAAAAGGCATTAGAAGGCCCTATAAAACAAATTGCAGAAAATGCAGGCAGAGACGGAGCAGAAGTTATTGCTTTTCTAAAGAACAAAGAAGAAACAATGGGATATAACGCAAAAACCGATCGATATGAAGACCTTGTTAGAGCAGGAGTAATAGATCCAACAAAAGTAGTAAGAAATGCTGTCCAAACTGCAGCCAGCATAGCATCAATGATAATTACAACAGAAGGTTTAGTCGCGGATTTCGAAGAAGAGAAAGATAAACTTTCTGGACAAATTATAATTTAATCAATTAGTTTTATAAAATAAGAAAACCCTACTACTGAATGAAAAAAGAGAGTTGGAAAAAAATATTAATTGTTGGAATTTTTGCAGCAGCTATGGGTTTTCTTGAAGCAGTTATTGTAGTATATTTAAGAAAGTTATACTATCCACAAGGTTTTAATTTTCCTCTAAACAACATAGAAACACTAATTTTGAATGTTGAATGGGTTCGAGAGTTCTTTACAATCATAATGCTCATATGTATTGGACTGTTAGCAGGAAAAACATTATATGAAAAATTTGCATATTTCCTTTACAGCTTTGCGATATGGGATATTTTTTATTACATCTGGTTAAAAGTCATATTAAATTGGCCTTCATCATTATTTACATGGGATTTACTTTTCCTAATTCCATTTCCATGGACAGGTCCTATTCTCGCACCAATAATTTATTCTGTAACTATAACTATATTAGCACTTTGTATAATTCATTGTGAAGATAAAAAACTAAAAGTAGAATTAAACAAAGTAGAATGGGCATTATTTATTCTGGGTTCAATGTTAATACTTTATACATTCCTCTATGATTACGGCCAGTTTATTTTCAAAAAAGGTATCTATCAACTTTTAACATTTGCAGCAAATGAAACCCTTCAACAGCAAGTCTTCTCCTATATTCCAGCATCATACAATTGGGCGCTATTCGTTATTGGCGAAATATTAATAGTCATTTCAATAGCCCTGTTCTACAAAAGAAATCTAAAGAAAAAATAGGCATAAATTACACCAATTAGGCAATTCTACATTCCGAAAGGGTTATAAATATAAAATGACTATTAATTATATCAAAAAGTCCTTGAATTACGTTTAGACTTTTGGATGCTCAAAGTGTTCCACGTATTTGTCAAACACTTTGACATCAAAATAGAGTGACAAATTATTTAAAATTTAGAGGTGAAAGGAGGTATGAAAATGGTTGATAAAAAAAGTGCTGGCCACGTTATTGGAAGCTGGGCTTTCTTAATTGGAGTGGTCTTAGCAGTAGTTCTAGGGACAGGTCTTATAACAACACAACCAGCTTGGCTTATTGTGTTGACAGTCATAGGATTAATCATAGGACTAATAAATGTAGCTCATAAAGAAGCAAAATCATTCCTTTGGTCTAGCGTAGCCCTTATAATAATTGGCGCATTAGGACAAAGTGCAGTAAGTAGTGTTCGTGTATTCGTAGGAATACTTGACGCGCTTCTTGCAATATTCGTGCCAGCAGCAATAATAGTAGCTATTAAGAATGTATTCACAATAGCCAAGGGTAATTAATTAATTTTATTTTTCCTATCTTTTTCTTACTTTTTATTTTTATTTTACAGACTTGACTTAGGTATATAATTTAAAATGAAAACAAACCTCTCAAGACACATAATCCTAGCGCCAGCGCTAGGATTCGAACCTAGACGTCCTTTCGGACACATGTTCTCGAGACATGCTCATTAACCATTCTGACACGCTGGCATACAAAATAAAATATTTAATACGTTTTAAATGCTTTCTGATTAGATAAGTTTTTAACTTTCCATTCATTATTCCTAATATGGAAATAATTTATACTTTACATGCAAAAGATAGAATGAAAAAGAGAAAAATAACCAAAGATGAGGTAATCTATATCATCAAAAATCCCGATAAAATACTAAAAATAAAAGGAAAATATTATGCTCGGAAAAATATTGGTAGAGCTACAATAGAAATAGTTTACGAGAAAGATAAATATATAAAGGTTATAACGTTATATTACATATGAAAATTACATTTGATAAAGAAGCAGATGCTGTATATATCGAATTCTCTAGCGGAGAATTTGCATCAAATAAAAAGATAGATAATAATACTATTATAGACTTAGATAAAAATGGAAACATTTTAGGTATTGAGCTTTTAAATGTCAGAGAAAGAATTCCTAAGAATTTCCTATCAAGCGTGCAAGTAGAAAATCTTGTTTCTCAATAATTTTTGTATTTTAAATGCTTTTATCAACAAATAAAATAGTAGAATATATTAAAAAAAACTAAGCAGCCCCATAACCGTATTCTTTCTTCAATCTCTCTAACTCTTTCTGGTCTTCTTTAAGCTTGAATTCAGCATCTCTTACTTTATCTTTATTTCTCAAAAGTCTAATTTCCCTTTGTGCAGATTCCAACCTATCTTGCATTACCTTAATCTCATGAGGAGTTTCTCTCTGCTTCAATTCATTCTCTCCAAAAGGATTTGAAGAAGCAAAAGCGTCTTTAAAGGAAAATGTCCCATTTCTGCCACGCATTACAAATTGCCTTGCAACAAAAAATGCAATAACTAAAAAGACTAAAATTCCAAAAATATAATATAAGAACTTAAAGTCCGGCTTACTTGTAGTATCATCAGAAACAACTTGTCCGGTTACATCACTAGAAGGTGGTGTAGTTGTCTCAGTTACTGTAACGTTCTCGCTAGCAGAAGCTTCTGCTGCAGCTGCGGCCGCCGCAGCCAACGCTGCCGCTTCATCTTTTGCAGGATCATAATTCCCATCAATAACTGTAAAATCTAACTTTATATTAATTGGCTTGCCTGCTTGATAATCCTTGAATTTCTCTAAGAAAACTTTAGTTCCATCCTTTGTTACTTTAACCAAAACATCTATTTGGGCATTATCAGAAGAATGAGTCACACCAGCATCCCCATTACCATCGGAATTAACATAAAAACTTTCTAAAGAGGAAAGAGATTCAGCAGGATAAATTATTATAGTAACCTTATGATCCGGTAATGTCTTAATTTTTATCTCTGTACTTACCGCACTAGCAAAAGGCAAAACTAATAATAACGCAATAAAAATCATCAAAATTGTTTTGTTTACCATCTTTTTCATGAATAATATAAATTTCCAGGCTTTATAAAATTTATTATTTTACTAATTAATGATTTTTCCATTTTCATATACATTCATTTTCCTCTTTTTTAATTCTTGAAAAAATATTTGATGAGGTATAATCGCCTCTGGAGCAAAACTTCCTCTCTCAGTTATTACATTATTCTTTACCATTTGCGCCATTATACTTGCAGGCATTCCAGTATCGATGTTGCATCCTGCATCTTCCCATCCTTTTAAAGTTGGTACAATACATTCCATTTTTATACTCTTAGCTTTTCCATCTTTTTTCCCGTCGATATTTACCCATAAATTTTCAGTCTCTTTATAACCCACAGGAATCGGCAAATTCTTTAACATTTCTGTTAAAAATTCGACTGGAACAATTTTTGCACCATTGAAATCAATTTCTTCAGTACCTCCAAAACCAAGTTCTATCATAGACATTATTTTTTCAAATGAATGATTTGGAAAACCAGCATATGTTTTAACATCTTTCAATCCCATACTATCATAATAATGAAAAAAGGTATAACATTCAGGATGATTACTCTCGTTAAAACATTTTTGTTTTCCTACAGCCCTAGTATAACAATATTTAACAGAATCAAGTGGATTGATTTTTACAAATTTACCATGTTTAACAATTAAAGCAGGATTAACAAATTCCTCTATTATACTTTGAATAGAAAAAGGAACTACGAATTTTTTAATATTTGAATCCCAATCGAAACCTAAATCAACTTTATTTATAACATCGAATTTCTTAGAAGCATATCTAAACATAACATTACAAACACCAGGGATAGAACCGCATCCAGTAATATGAACAAGATTTTTATCTTTCAATACAGAATGCAATTGCAATTGTTTTTTAGTCATCCCTATATCTGAACCAAGATCCAAAGAATGCGCATTCGCTTTTATACAAGATTCTAGCGCGCCCAAATTCCAATCTCCCTCGACGCAATTCACAACTACATTTGCTCCAGAACTTTTTACAATACTAGCAATTTTACCTGTGTCTTTAGCATCAAAATATTGAAATCCAGTTTTTTTGTATTTGTTTAATAAATACTCAGCCCTAGATTTATTTCTTCCACAAAGCAACACAGAATATCCATTTTCCAATAAATCTTTAGAAACTATTCTGCCCTGCAATCCAGTAGCACCTAAAACAACAAAGTCAAATTTCATTTTACCTCTCTTTAAATCTAATAAAATAAAGAATCTGCTATTTTTAAGACTTTTGATTAGCTAATTGTCTGAACTATTTCAATTTTTATCTTTAAAATTCTTTTTCTTATTAATCCAATATCCAATAAAGAAAGAAACTGCAAACAAAATCATACCTATAACAATTTCTATTGTGCCGTATAAATTAACTTTAGAAGCGAAATTAGATAAGAATGTATTTACAAGCGAGAAAACTATTTGTGGGGAATTTCCAGGCACTTTCTGAGTAATAAATTCATCAATAGAAAAAAAGACTTTTGCAGAAAAAATAAATATAAATCCTGCGGCAAATATATTTATGCCTTCCATTCTAACAAATTTAGCAATATTTCTTTCAACTAAAAATAAAAGAAAGAAAAATATCAAAATTGCAAAAGTAAAAACCCAGAATATTTTTTGAAATAATGAAATCGCCCATCGTAATTTCTCAAGATTTTTTTCTCCATCAGAACCTTTTTCAAGACCATAAACGCCAGCTAAATCAACTTCGGTACTATCAAAAAAAGTCAGATTTTTCTCTTTAATAACGTCGTCTAAGAATTCTTCAGGTGTTCTATCAAGAGGTCTACAAGGTTCGCCTTCAAAAGGATCTCTTCCCTCAGAACATACTGTTAGATTTTTTATACTTTCAAGAAAAAATCCCTTTAGTTTATTATCATCAAGTTGAACTGTTAAATTCAAGCTATCTGTATCTGATCTTAAATAAGAAAGGATATTTCCAACTAATCCGTCAACAAGTAACTTGACGCCCTCTTGTGGAGTTTTTATAAAGGTCGCTCCAGGGGTATTTGCCAAACTCTCATCAAGGAATCTATAAGCTCCAGATTGCTCAAGGCTATGTACGTAAACAGAAGGATAAAGAAATGTACGAATAATCAGAAATAAAGTAAATAAACATAATAAAAAAACAGTAATTATAGAAATAAATACAACTAATGTCCTCTTTATGAATCCCATTAATAACCGAAACAAAAAAGATATATAAACATTAGTCTGGGAAATTTAATTATAAATATGATAATAGAATTCTATTTAATCTGAATTAAATCTCAAATTTCTAAAATTACATAAACTTTCCAGATATTTTGGAGAGAGTTCTGTCAATGCAAGATCAACAAGCGCATCAGGTATAAAGACTTCAGGCCTTCGTTCATCAAGAATTTCTTCTATCTTAGAACGCAGTTTTTTCCCATCAATTACTTCTCCCCCAAGACTATAGTCTCTTCTTTGTATATCTGTCAACCAAGTTTCAATTTCGCTTTTATTATCATATCTCATATTAAAATAAATGTTCCACTTCTTTTTATAATTATAGTAAGATTTAAAAGCCTATTGGAGCGCTAAACAATTATGCATAAAATTCAGATAAGGAGCATAGATAATGGATGAAGAAATACAAGCAATTAGACAATTAAGCAATTTTATTCCCCATTATAATCAAGATAGGTCTTATCGTGCTTATCGAAAAACGAAAAGATCATTACGCACTAAGGAGGATTTAGGCAGAAAATTTTTGGGGCTGGCTAAATTTTGTTTGGTATTGAGCGAATTCAGAGAAGCAAGAAAATACTTCAGAAAAGCAGCTAAGAATGGCTATGGGGCAGATGCATGGTTTCAATATGGAAACCATTTTAACATGTTACGGCAACTTGGTGCGGAAGTAGTTCAAATTCATGAAGCAACAACATTTGAGGAAGCATTAGTCGGATATACTAAAATGCAAAGATACGATCCTTGCTGGTCGCATTTTAGTTTGGGGCAATTTTTCGAATTGCAGGACAACATAAATAAAGCAATCGAACATTATCTAAAAGTAAGAACTTTTCCTGAGAGGAAGAGATTTTATACACTTGCTGGAAGAAGATTAGAAAAATTGATATAA
>JBBTAC010000013.1:9149-11590 GCA_038044405.1 Nanobdellota archaeon | reverse complement strand
AATTAAATGATTAAATTTGGACCTGCAGGACTTGGAAGTATTAAAACTGCAGAAGCGGTTTTAGAAGATTATAGCAAAAAGGGATTAAAGGCGTGTGAGATTGCATTCACTTACGGCGTATATATAAAAAATAAGGAAGATGCAATTCGAATTGGAAAAAGAGCTAAAGAATTAGATATTTCATTAAGTATACATGCGCCTTATTATGTTAATTTAAACTCTTCTGAAAAATTAAAAAGAGATGCTACTAAAAAAAGAATTCTCGATTGTTGTGAGATTGGAGAGCTATTAGGGGCGGAAAAAGTTGTATTTCACCCTGGTTACTATGGTAAAAATAGGGAAGAGAGTTATAATCCTATAAAAGAAGGGATTTTAGAAATAATGAAAGAGATAAAAAATAAAGGCTGGAAGATAAAAATAGCTCCTGAGACAATGGGCAAGGTTAATGTTTTTGGTTCGATTGAAGAAATATCTAGATTAGTTAAAGAAACTGGATGTTCTTTCTGTATAGATTTTGCGCATATTTTAGCAAGAGATAAAGTTGTAGATTACAAAAAAGTAATCGATTTATTTCCATATAAAAAATGGCATGTTCATTTTTCAGGTATTGTTTATGGTGAAAAGGGCGAGAAACATCATAAAAAAACTGAAAAAGAAGAATGGCGAAACTTACTAAAGAATGTACCTAATGATAAAGAAGTTGTAATTATTAATGAATCTCCTGATATGATAGAAGATAGTATACAAGGATTGAGTATTTACAATAAACTGCCTTGAGAAACTCTCTTATTTTCCTTGTCAATTTCAGTCAATTTTTCCTTAGCTTTACTAGGATTTAGCCTGCATATATTTAGGATCTCAAGTATCTTCTGTATCAAGTCCTCATAGCTTTCCCTTTTATGGATTTTGAGCTTGTCTAATCTGACTTTTGTTTTCTTTTTTAATTTTATCGTCGTTATTTCCATAAAAGTATACCATTAGCTACCTTTATAACCTTTTTCTATTAAATGTTACCACTAATAGTCATAACTTTAGAATAGTACAAAATATGTTGCTACCGTAAAGTTTATAAACGTCCTTTTGGTGATAAGTTTAACTAAATAAAAAACAAAACAATGGCATCCACAAAAAAATTTATAGGGTACCTTTTAGCAGCATTTGCTTTAATGGTCTTGTCTGTTGTAAATGTAAGCGCTATACCTTTCGGCACTATTCAAGGTGTTGAAGTTAGCGGTGTTGACGCAGTTACAAATGGTGTAACATCAAGCGTAGACATAACTGCATTTGCAAGTCAAACAATACCTGTTAAAGTAATCTTTTTAGCTACAGAGGACGCTGAGGATGTCAGAGTGAAAGTCTGGATTTCTGGCGAAAGAGAATTCGCTACAGTCTCAGAGAGATTTGATGTTATTAAAGGAAAAACATATAGCAGAACAATCTCGGTTCAAATACCAAGCAACTTAAAAGATGAACTTGATGAAAGTTTAAACTTGAATGTTGTTGTTGAGAACAGAAATGACGGTACAGCTGATGAAGAACTAGTAAGCTTAACATTGCAAAGAGCATCCTATGTTTTAGAGATTCTTGATGCAAATATGGCTGATTCAGTTAATGCTGGTGAGTTGCTTCCAATAGATGTTGTAATAAAAAACATCGGAAGACAGTTTGCTGATGACACATTTGTCAGAGTAAGCATACCTGCATTAAAAATTGAAGACAGAGCTTATTTCAGTGATTTAGCACCTGTAGACAATCCAATATTGGAATCTGGAGACTTACGTGAAGTTTTAGAGAACGAAAACGACGCTGCAGAACGAAGATTATTCTTAAGAATACCTTCAAATGTTCCTGCTGGAGTTTACGTTGTCGAAATAGAAGCCTTTAATCAGGATTCAATTACTTCAGTAAGCAGAAAGCTAGTTATATCTGGCGCAGAAGAAAGTTCTATGGTTGTTGCACCGGTTCATAGCAAGTCTTTGAAGGCTGGACAAACAAGTCAGTATGACTTAGTACTTGTCAATTCAGGCACACAGTTAAGAGTATTCGAACTAGTTATCGAATCTCCAAACGGCTTAAATGTCGCTGTATCAGAGCCAGTTATAGCTCTAGCAGCAGGCACAAGCAGAACTGTAAAATTAGACGTTAGCGCTGATAAAGCTGCTGACTATGAATTTGCAGTAAACATTCACTCTGGAACTCAGTTAGTCAAGCGTGAAAGTTTCACAGCCAATGTACAAGGAGCTTCTGCAACAGCAGCTGCTAGTCCTACTGTTTTATTGACAGTCGTTCTTGCAGTTATCTTCATTGTATTATTGATTGTGCTAATAGTGCTTCTAACAAGAAAGCCTGAGAAATCAGAAGAAACAGGGGAAAGTTATTACTAACTACCCTAATTTTTATTTTTTTTATTTTTACAATTTTATCTTTTTCTTTATTTTTTA
>JBBTAC010000013.1:0-9049 GCA_038044405.1 Nanobdellota archaeon | reverse complement strand
TTTATATTCAGACTCTTTTTTATATTCGTCTCGTAAATTTTTAGCAATCTCTGAATCAAGAAAACATCTGTCGTCATTTCTATATCTAAGCATGACGCAATTATACCATAATACTGTTCTTGTTCCCATAAAATAATTATTACGCAGATATTCTTTAGGATTGTTAACCCATGGCCAGTCTTGAAGATGTTTACCTTCTTCAAACATCTCTAAACGCTTTTCATATGGCGTTGTTTCGCATCCTAATATAGGCAATAAAGATAGGGCTAAGAGATTTATAAGTTTTTTAGTCTTCATATAGGGGTTTGGGAAAATTGTCTTAAAAACCTTGTTATTTTGCAGAATAATGGAACTAAGTTAATTGTCAAAAATCCTTAAATAGAGCGATTTTCTAATTCTTGTATGACCTATATCAAAAAGATGGTTATGCAGGGATTCAAAAGTTTTGCCAAGAAAACAGAAATCCCTTTTGATAAAGAGATAAATTTATTTGTTGGGCCAAATGGCTCTGGAAAAACAAACATTGCTGATGCAATATTATTTGTCCTAGGCAGACTATCTATTAAGTCAATGAGGGCTGCAAAGGCCAAAAACCTAATTTTTATGGGTTCAAAATATGTTAAGCCTTCTAAAGAAGCATTTGTTGAACTTGTTTTTGACAATTCAAATAGAGGATTTGCGATAGATAATGATGAAGTGCATTTAAAGAGGATTGTTAGGTCTAATGGCCAAGGAATCTATAAAATAAATGAAGAGGCAAAAACTAGATCAGAAGTTATAGAAATGCTTGCACAAGCAGGTATTGACCCTTATGGGGCTAATTTAATAATGCAAGGTCAAATTCAATCTATAGTTCGAATGCATCCAGAAGAAAGAAGAAAAATTGTTGAAGAAGTTGCAGGTATATCGGTATATGAGGCACGAAAAGAAAAATCCTTGCATGAACTAGCAAAAACCGATGAAAGATTAAAAGAGATATCTACAATCTTAAGAGAAAGAACTTCTTATTTAAAAAATTTGGAAAGAGAAAGAGCAGAAGCAAAACGCTATAAAGACACTGAATTGACTATTAAAAGAATAAAGGCGTCAATTTTAAATAAGAAATCAAAAGAAAAGGAAAAAGAAGTTCTTGCGATTTTTAATTCTATTACTGATAAGACTGAAGACAAGGGCAAAATAACAGTTAAGATGAATTCTAAACAAACTAAAATAAACGAATTAAATATTAAAATTGAAGAGATAAACAAAGGCATTCAACAAGCAACAGGTGTAGAACAAGATGCCTTGCATAACGAAACCACTAATCTGAAAGCTGAATTAGAGGGTTTGAAAGTAAGAAAAGAAAGTTATGAAAATAGACAGATTGAAATTAAAAGAAGAATACAGGAGCTTTCTAAATCTATTCCAGAAATAAAAAAAGAAATTGAATCTTTGAGAGAACAGTCTCCTCTTGTTGCAAAAAAATCAGAGGAATTGAGGAAAAAGAAAGATGAATTAGGAAAAATAGAGAAAGAAAGAAAGAGGCTATTTACAGTAAAAACAGAGTTGCATGCATTGAGAGATAGAATTAAGGAAAAAGAAAGGCAATTGACAAATGTAAACACTACAGGAAAATTGATTGTAGATAGAATAGAAGAGGAATCTTCAAATCTGGACTATGAAGAATATATAAAATGTTCTGAAGCAATTAAATCTTTTAGAGATAAATTATTGGAAAAAAGAAAAGAATTAGAATTAATAATTTCTGAAGAGTTGTCTAATGAGAAGATTTTTTCAGTTGCGGATGCAGAGATTGCAAATTCAAGCGTTATAAAATCAAAAATTGAAAAACTAGATGTCTGTCCTTTATGCCAGACAAAAATAACAGAAGAACATAAAGCCCATGTTCATTCTGATGTTGAATCTAGAATAAAAATAGCTCGAGAAAATAAAGATAAAGCTGTTTTAGAATTAAATAATTTTAAAACTAAAAAGAATCTCCTTAATAATGAAATTAATGATATTGGAAAGAAAATTTCCAAATGGGAATTAGAACTGATAAGCCACAAAAACATAAAGGAAAGGAAAGAAAGATTATCTGGGCTTGTTAATGAAGAAGCAACTTTAAAGAAAGAAATAATTGAAATTCAAGAAAAAATAAAAAATCTTGAAAATAAATCTTCTGAATTATCTATTATCGAAGAGCAGTATGAAAATAAGATGCTGGATATAGAAGAAGTCTCTTCAAGAACAATTGAAGATATTGATACGACTCTTCTCTATAAGGAAAGAGAGCTTGAAAATATGGGCAACATAATAAAAAGAAGCGGGGAAGATCTTTCTGACATAGAATCTAAAATTGAAGATATATTTACGAGTATCGATGGTAA
This sequence comes from Nanobdellota archaeon, assembly GCA_038044405.1. Classification (GTDB taxonomy): domain Archaea; phylum Nanobdellota; class Nanobdellia; order Pacearchaeales; family GW2011-AR1; genus JAUSIK01. The sequence goes on along the minus strand of JBBTAC010000013.1, from coordinate 6,680 downwards.
ATCTGAAAAACTATTAGTTTTAAGCAAAAAAGAAGAGGAAATGGAAATTAAATTTAATAAAATGTTTTCTTTAAGAGATAAAATGCAAAAAGAGATGCAAGAAGAGAGTCTTAATTTATCTCAAACAAGAGAAGAGATGCGCCAGCTCGATGACCAGATTAACTATCTTAGAATAGGCAAGGCAAAATTAGATGCAGAACACGAATCAGTGCAAATGGAGTTATCTGAATTCGCAGGCATAGAATTAATTCAAGAAAGCATTCATGTTTTAGAGGAAAAACTGAAAAGGTCGCAGGAAATGATGCAGAATATAGGCTCAATTAATATGCGAGCCCTCGAAGTATATGATGAGGTAAAGAAAGAATATGATGCCGTTCAAGAAAAGGTAAATACATTGCAGAAAGAAAAAGATGATATTATGAAGATTATAGAAAGTATAGATAATAAAAAATCTAAGACTTTTATGAAGACATTCAGGGCTATAAATACTATATTTTCCGAGAACTTCTCTAAATTGTCCACTAAAGGAATAGCTTATTTGGAAATTGAAAATAAGGAAGATATTTTTTCAGCAGGAGTTAATATTGTTGTAAAATTAGCTAAAGGAAAGTATTTTGATGTTACTTCATTGTCTGGCGGGGAACAGACTATGGTTGCACTCTCTTTATTATTTGCTATTCAGGAACATAAGCCATATCACTTTTACGTCTTTGATGAAATTGATGCCGCTTTGGATAAAAGAAATTCAGAAAGACTGTCTGCGCTGTTAAATCAGTATATGAAATCAGGACAATACATTGTTATAACTCATAATGACGCCATAATCAATAATTCAAATGCATTATACGGCGTTAGTATGCATGAGGGTATTTCTAAGATTTTGAGTCTGAAGATAAATTAATTAAATGTATAGCCAAGGGACATATGTCTGTGGGGAGCACACCGAACATTTCTAAGAAAGTTTATAAAACCTTTCAGCATTAACAATATCAAGATGAAACTCGCAACTACTCAACCTATATCTACGTCAGCACCGCGCACTCGCTTCAGTCAACGGCTACGAATGCCGATCGCCATTACGACCCTCATTTGCCTATTGATACAACTAGGACTTTTTTTCATAATTCTGGGTGCTTTCTTCCTCGCCTCTTGGTTCTTTTATGTTACTATAATATTGGTGTTCATTCCAATCCTTTCAATTATTCGCCCAAAAAATGGTAGATTTGATAGTCTGCTCTTAATCGGCAACTTGCTGATCTTGTGTATCTGGATACCAATAAATGCATTCATCATGATCCTCTTCTTTGGCTTTTTTCCCTAAGTTACATCGTCTACACATCTTGGTCAACGCAGACGTTCCCGTTACAGCTCGTCTGAAAGGAGACTCGTTGTACTACGGAAGTCTAAAAATAAATTAGAATAATATTTAAAAAGGATATTATTAATAAACTTTTATGCAAAAAACATTAAGGGAAATTTCCCATGTTGAATTTGGCAGAGGATTAGGAGAAGATGAAATCAGAGAATTATTTGTATATCTATCAAGAGGATTGTCTTCTCAAATACAATATAGTATAAAGAGAAATGAAAGTGTTGGATTCAATTTTAGAGATATTGCCCATAATTATCCAAGATTAACTTCAATAGAAATTAACGGTGCAATATATACTGGAGGAAAGTATAGAGAACATGGTTGTGGCATGGCTCCTTTTAATTGTTTTAGCGATTTTGCAAATATAGAACGCAATAAAGTAAAGGGCATTGATTTCTTTGTTGCTCCTGGTTATGAAATAGGAGATGTATCGAAAGGAGAGGTAGAATTATTTGAAGACACACAAAAATTAACTGATGAATTTTCTGAGCTATTGGCCGAAAGAGAAGATTAAAACTCTTTTATCCAAATTAAAGGACCAATTACTTCTTTTCCAGACGACGTTGTAATAACAGGATAAATTTCTATTCTTTCTAGATTAGTTATTCTATTATAAAATTGATATTTTTTTGTTTCGAATATCTCTAAAGGCACGTCGGTTATTAATTCTGAATAAGAATCCGTGCTATTATAGAATACAACTTTTAATCCCCCAATTACTTTTAATGATTTAAAAATTTTACTTTCAATTTCCTCAACAACCAAATCATAAATGTCGATTAAATCACTAATTTGTGCGGCTTCAAAATATTTACCGTTTCCGCATTGAGCTATTTGATTCATAGTATTTTGAGCAAGTGGATCTCCTTGGAGATTAAAACCTATGGAATAAATTACTAAATTATCTAATGTACTATTAGCAATACAGGCGGCATCAATTGCATCTTGCCTTGCTTTCGCCGCATTATTGCCTCCTGTACAATCTCTAGTTGCTTGTCCATCACTCATTACAACCATTATCTTTGTACTGCTTTGTGAAGATTGTACTTGAAATTTTTTCATAGCTTCTTCAATGCCTTTGCATATTCTAGTGCCTGATCCTAATGTCCAATTATTTACTATATTATTTAATAAATTAGAATCTCTTGTTAAATCAGAAGAGTTTCCTGGACTTACAATACTACTATACGCAACTAATCCCATTCGATTCTCATTTCTAGTTAATATTGAATTTATCAAGGCTATATTGGCTGCCTTTGAAGCAGTTAATTTAGGTCCAGCCATGCTGCTTGATAAATCTGCTACAGATATAACATCTATGACTGGGGAAATTATTTTTGTAGTAGTCTCTGTCCCAACTAACTCCACTTTACCAGATTTTTTGGTTATGGTCATATTCATCTGAGAAAGGTCGAAGGGGTTAAATTCTGACCCTGTAACTTCTATAGTTTCAGTAAAAAATCTGACTTTTACTTCGGATATTTCTTTATTTTCTATTATGAAATTTTTGGCTATTAAAAATATTATTCCAAGAGCCATAATCCCTAGAATGATAAATAATAGAACTACTAATATGTCTGAAACACTTTCTTTTTCCCTAATTATTCTATTTTTTTTTATTGTATTTTTAATTACCTTTTTCATTAAAAACCTCTTAAAGTTGCTTGATCTTTTTCTGGGTATAATCTTTTCCAAGTTTGCCAGCTTCTTCTAAATATTCCTGAATTTTTTAATCTCTCTCCATGTTCTTCAAGAAATTTCTTTGTTAAGGGGTCAGCAGGATATCCAGAGCCAAAATTCCCATATTTCTTTTTTAACTCTTCAACCTCTTCTTCTCTCGCAACTTTTGCTAATATTGATGCAGCAGATACTACAACATGATTAACGTCCGCCTTATGCTCGCACAATATTTTTAAATTTTCTTCATTGTCTATAAATGTAGATAAAGTATTTTTCCAGGCAGACCTATTTGTTGATGGACAATCTACTACAACAGTTATCTTATCTTTTTTATTATTTAATTCGTTTATGACTTCTGCACATTTCATTGCTTCCAGAGTATTCAAATTTGTTCCCTTTTTTATCATACCATCAATTTCTTCAGGATATGCTTTTACAATAAAATAATGAACTGCCAGCTCTTTTATAATTCTCGCTAATTGCATTCTTTTAGGATGCAAGACTTGCTTTGAATCTTTTACTCCCTGCTTTTTCAAAAATTCTTCACTTTTTTTATCTATTAATACTCCTGCTAAAATCATAGGCCCTATTATAGGCCCTCTTCCAGAATCATCAACCCCCATTATTAACATATTTTATCTAAATGGTATTTGTATAAAAAGTTATTCATTATTGAAAAGATAATTTATCAACGAACTTAGCGATTTTTTCTAAACCTTCTTCATCTGTAAAATGTCCCATGTCTTTTTCAATAATCACTTTAGCACCCAACTTATCATGAAAAATCTTTGAATTTTCTTCTACAAATCCATAATATTCATTACTTGACAAATAAACTATTATTTCTTTTATCATTTTTCTTATTTTAGCTAAATTTATTTTATTTTTTATCCAGGGCTCTGCTATTTTTTCTTCTTCCTTAGACTCCATATTAGCTAATTTAAACCAGCCAGCGATAAAAATACAACCTCTGATTTTCTTATTTTCATTAAGACTTTCTACATATCTCATAATTGCTTGGCAACCTATACTGTGACCTATAAAATAATCGTCTTCATTTGATTTTCCTACAATTTTATTTAGATATTGAACCCATTCTTCTATTTTAGGATTATTTGTATTAGGCATTTCTAGAACAAAAACTTCAAATCCTTTTTTGGAAAAACGTTTTTTTAAATTCTCATGCAATAATTCTTTAGGACTTCCTCCCCAACCATGGATTATGAAAAGTCTTTTTGCCATTTTATTATTAATAGCGGGAGAAGGATTTGAACCTCCGACCTCGAGGTTATGGGCCTCGCGACCACTCCAGGCTGGTCTATCCCGCTATAACTATAGAGAAAAAGAAGAACTTTTAAACCTTCTTGTTTATGAAAGTAGATGGAAAGAAAAAAGAAAAAAGAAAATATTATTAATGTTCCGACATTTCTTAACCTTGCTAGAATAGTTCTTACATTTGTTGTTGTTTATATGATAATTACAAATCGTTCTATAAAATATATTGTTGCTGTTTTTGCAATTGCGGCTATTACAGATTGGTTTGACGGAAGAATTGCACGCAAATATAATCTTGTTAATGATTTTGGCAGAAAAGCAGATATGGTTGCAGATAGATTTTTATGGATCTGTACAGCGTTTGCTTTCTTTGTCGTATTTGGAATTCGCGATCAATTAAATATTCTTCATGGAATACAATTATTATTAATCATGTCTAGAGAAATAATTAGCGCGCCATCTGCAATTGTTGCATTCTTTTCTGGAAAAGGATTTCCTAATGCAAGGTATGTTGCAAAAGTAACTACATTCGCTCAAGGCTTTGCACTTCCAGCTTTAATGTTAAGCATATATTATCCCGCCTGGCAAAATCTTGCGCTTCCTCTTTCAATAATTTTAGGGATTGTGGGAACAGCGTCAGGATTTCATTATATAGCTGACGTCCAGAGAATAGAAGAGAAGAAGACTAAGAAATAATTTTTAATTTTATTTAAAACGCCCAGACAAACGTGTACAAATTTCCTATTTTTTGAGAAGATTTATTATTTCAGGAGTGCAAATATTCCAAAAATCTAATATTTCTTTAGCTTGCATTGCGGAAACATTGAATCCTCTATAATTAGCATCGTGACGTATTTGTTTGAATCTTTCCAAATAGTTTAGCTTGACTTTTTCTTTAATATCGAGCCCTTTTAGTGAATCTAAGCTAATTCCATGATCTAAAGGTTCGTAACCCAGAATCCAAAAACGTGCATCGCCAAGCTGTCGAATGGACTCGTACACTTCCCTAAAGATGACGGTAGCATTTTTCTCATTTAAAGGTAAAGAAGAAACTACGCTTACATTATTTTTAGCAGAATCAATTAAACTTTTTATTTTATCTTTGTTAGTTTCTCTTGCTCGCAATCTTTTCTCTTTAATAAGTTTTGTAAAATCTAAGTTCATTTTTTGACCTCCAAGAATCCCATCAAGACGATACCATTTGCTATACTATTAAATAAACCATCATCTATGGACTTGCGATTAAATTCATGAATTTGAATATTTCGACCTATGGTTTTTTCAAAATCGGTGAGCTGTCTTAGACCTAGTATTTTGTAATCTTTAGCCATCTCCGATTCTATTGCTATGTCTATATCAGAAGTAGATGTATCTTCTCCTTTTCTAAAACTGCCAAATAAAATAATAGATTTTGGATTCTGATAAGTTTCATTAAGAAACTCGACCAATCCGCTTTGGTATATGAAATTAAGATTGTATACTATTTTAGTTCTCTTAAAAATCCAGTTTTCTTGATTCGCCCTGATACGCCAAATCTTTGTTAGCTTTTCTATTTTAATTAACCCTGCACTTTCTAAAGAGCCCAAAATAACTCCCAAATTAGCTTTTGCTACTCCTGCTTCCTTGGCTATATCACTTAGACTAAATTCTTTGTCTGGAAATGTGTAGAAAAGCTGCAGAACTTTTTGCCTAGCAGTTTCTATATAAAACGTTTGTTCTTTTTTAAGACCCATTGGTTTCTTCATATAACATATGTTATAAAATAGAACTATTTAAACTTTTCTAGTTAGGACATTTATTAGAGGCACATATCAAACTAGTCAAAATAGATTTACGCCCAGACCAGGAATCGAACCTGGATATCCCGAAGGAAAACAGATTAGCAATCTGTCGCAGTACCATTGTGCCATCTGGGCCAAAAATATAGAAAAAGTATTACCTTATAAGCTTATTCTTTTTTTTATCAACTAAAAAAATATTTCTTCACAACCTTATCTTCATTGAGAACAAACTTAGCAATAATAAAAAAGTTAATTATTATAAAATATTTTGTAAAAATATATAAATACTTTTTAAATAATATCTATTATGAAAAGAACAAATAATCAAAGAAATAAATCCTCTTTACATAAAATGCCCGCGGATTTACAAAAAGCCCTTACTTCTGCTCCTTTGGCACGGGCAGCATGGGAAGATATTACGCCAATCGCACGCAGTGACTGGATATGCTGGATTATCTCTGGCAAGCTGGCAGAAACGCGCAAGATTCGGATTGAGAAAGCTCTCAGCATGCTCTCGCATGGAAAACGGAGAGTATGCTGTTTCGCTGGGTGTGTTCATAGGTGAAATTATA
>JBBTAC010000012.1:0-1420 GCA_038044405.1 Nanobdellota archaeon | reverse complement strand
CAAATCCTGCTAAAATAGCTGAAGAGTTTGTTGCACAGATTGCAGTTATTTCACACCCTACAGTTATTGCGAAGGGCTATACGCCTGTATTCCACGTACATACAGCTCAAGTTCCATGCCAGTTCATAGAATTGATAGAAAAGACAACTCCTGACGGTGTAAAAACTCCTAATCCAGACTTCTTGAAAAATGGAGAAGTTGCAAAAGTTAGAGTTAGACCTATAGGAAATCTTGTAATTGAAGCGCAAGGAGTAAATCCACATATGGCTGGATTTGCAATAAGAGATGCTGGAGCAACTGTTGCTGCAGGAATTTGCATAGAACTAAAAGCAAAGAAGTAATTTTCTACAAATTTTTTATACGCTATTTTAATATTTTGATCATGATTAAGCCGAAAGATGTTTATAGATTAAGTTGGAGAGAGATAACTGCGATAAATGGGGAAGGCAAAGAAGAGTTTGAATTTTTGGAGGACAATGTTCTTTTACATTTATTCTCAAATTATCCTCAAAGAAGAAAAAAAGCACTAAGGAATCTTAGAGATTATTTGGGAAATAATACTATTGTTAAAAAAATAGAGAGAGATGGAACAATATGGGCTTACTTGAGAGTTGAAAGTAAAGAGCAGTACATACTTGTAGGAAAGTATGGGAAGGGGCCATTTTTCGAGCCAGCTTTGCAAGATAGCAAATTAGATATGCGAAACAGATAGAACCGTAATTAATATAAACACTAATTTACATATTTAACAATGCATGTAAAAGAGAAAACAAGAAGAGATGTAGAAGAGAAGCTTAAAACACTCGGAGCTTTTGTTAAAATGGATTATCTTACCAGTTGTTTAAAACAACCAATTGATTTTGATACAAGAAGATTTGCTTTGTTAAAACTTGCAGAGCTTTACGAACAAAAGAAAATGTTTTTTGAGGCAGGAAGAATGGTGCATAATGCTGCGCCGATAAATACTACGATAATGGAAAAAATTGCAAATTACCTTCAAGCTGCCGAGTTATTTTTAAAATCAGGAAATTTTCAGCACGCCGATATAGCATTTGATAAAGCCATAGGAAGTTGTGAAACAGAACAGCAAAGAACGCACGTAAAAGACAAAAGAATAAATTTCTATAAACAACAGGCGAAATCTTATTTAGATAATGAGAAAAGACAGAGCGCGGTTTTGGCTTACGAAAAATTATTGTCTCTTAATTTGGCGACTGTTGAGAAACAAGAAGCTCAAGCAACTTTACTTGACTTGTATGATAAACTCGGCAAGATTAAGGAATTTTATGCTTTGAAGAGGGTTATGTAAAATGAATATATCAGATTACTTAGGCAATCCTTTAGAGTTAAATAATATATTTGACAAATGCCAGAATCTTAAATATGAAATTCTAAGATGGACAGGAGATATAATTATTGG
>JBBTAC010000011.1:0-3222 GCA_038044405.1 Nanobdellota archaeon | reverse complement strand
TGTTCGTGAGATTGGCTTTCTGAGGAATGATGTTTATGGGCTGATTGGAAAGATTTTTGAGTTTCTACTAATTCTTTCTTAAGATCAGATACATTTACTAAATATTCGCCTACTTTTTGCAATATTGATATTTGAAGGCGATCTATTACCCTTTCTATTCTTTGCAGGCGTTCGTCCATATGTGCAATTTTTGTTTCGAATGTTGTTTTTAGATCCAATACTTTTTCAAATTGACCTTTCATTTGAGAAATTTTTTCAAAGACAATTTGTTCTGCTATTTCTGTTATCGTATCCGTACTGACAGAAGGAGATGACGAATATTGATTATATTGGTAATTGTCATAACCTTGCTGTTGTTGAGGTGACTCTTGATATCCTTGACCAGGCTGTTGAGCTTGCTGATCTTCTGGGAGCATAGATGGTTGAAGTTGTTCTTCATAGTTTTGATAATTTGGATTTGATCCTGGCTGAGGAGGTTCTAACATTTGATTTGGAGCCATGACTGCTTCTTTAATTTGGGTTTGTGATAGCGCTTCGCTTACTTCTTGTCTTGAAAATCCCTGCTCTCGCAAAGCCAAATTAATTTCTTGGTCTTGGCGACCTTCAAGCCTCATTTTTTCTATTTCTTCTATTATACTCATTTTACTTTCTCAATATATCTAATTGCCTTTGCAACATTGCAAATTCTTCTTTCCTTGCTGAATTGTTAATTTGTTCTGTGATTCTTTGCAATAATTCGAGGATTCTTACGTGCTCTTCTTTTATTTGAATTACAGCTTTTTTTAATTCTTGAATTTCATTGAAAGATTTTTCTCTTTCTCCAACATAAGATTGTCCAATTAAATTTATTCTGTTTTTTAATAGATTTAATTTATCTTCAATGTCCCTAACCTTGGAGCCAGAGTTTTGAGAGGCATATTGCTGATAATTGTATTCCTGCGGACTTTCCATAATAATTTTAGGGCTTAAGGGTTTATATTATTTTGGATTTGCATAGAAATATATATAATGTATTGGGATTTTTTAAAACAATGGTTTTCAAAGAGGGGAGTGCGCTTTATGCGGTCGATGTCGAAAGGAGAGAGGGAGAGGATATTTTATATGTTAATTATATGCGGGCTAATTATGTGCCTAGTATTGTAGAAAACCCAGAGGTTATGGATAGGACCATTAGCGCTTTAATGGATAATCCCAATGCTTCTAGAATAGTATTTGTTCAACAAAGAAATTATAGTTATTCTTTTGAACAGGTAAGTTTATTGGCTGAAATCGCAAGAATTTATAATTTTTTAGTAAAACACGATGAGTTATTGTCTACGGCTAAATTACAATTTTTTGGCAATGTTGCTGAAGTTTACGGCGATTTAAGTTATTTGCTTAGTTTGTTAAAACGTGATCCTGTTGGATGCTATATTGAATTGAGAAATCGTGCAAGAGATTTGAGGAGAGAGTTTGAAAAAGGAAGTGTGGCGAATAAATCTGCATTATTGAATTATATTCGTTTGCTTGAAAGATTTTTGGGATTGTTAGAAAGCACTAAATTAATACAAAAGATTATAGGGGTTATTGAGGAATATGGTTTTGGAGATAGAACAATTTATGAAAATATTTTTAGACCTGATGTTTTGCCTAATTTTAGTTTTACTAGATTAATGGCAGAATTGCCTAGTGACGCGGAGTTTATTGATCAGTATGAAATTGGAGAGGAAGATAAGATTATTGTAACTATATTAAAAAGAGATAATGATACAAAGTACTTCTATCATATTATGCCTCCAGAATACGCTTTAAATGAGGATCATCATATGCTTGTTAATTTGGCAAGAAATGTTTTAACAGAACATAGACCAAAGGCAGAAGAGTTTACAGATCCTGATAAGACAAGAGATGTATTTTTTAATGTTTCAAGAGATTTATTGCAAGAGTTAGCTAGAAGCAAAGGAATAGATTTGAGTTATAGAGAGGTCAATAAATTAGCTTTAATTTTAGTCAGACATACTATAGGATTTGGTTTAATTGAAATTTTACTACAAGATGATAAATTGCAAGATATTGTTTTGAATGCGCCTATCGGACAGAATAATATTTTTGTTAAGCATGCTTTGTATGATGAATGCGTTACTAATATAATTCCTAGTTATGAAGATGCTGATTCTTGGGCCGCTAAATTGAGATTACAATCAGGCAGACCTTTAGATGAGGCGAATCCAGTTTTAGACAGCGATTTAGTTTTTAAAAATGTTAGGGCGAGAGTAGCGGCGATTACTAAACCTCTTTCACCAAGTGGATTGGCATATGCTTTGAGAAGACATAGAGATGATCCATGGACATTGCCCCTATTTATAAAAAATAAGATGATTAATTCTTTTACAGCAGGATTATTGAGTTTTTTAATTGCTAGCGGAAGGACGATTATAGTTGCTGGAACAAGAAGTTCTGGAAAGACGAGTTTGTTAGGTGCTTTGATGCTCGAAATTATGTCAAAGTATAGAATTATAGTTGTAGAGGATACTGCTGAATTGGCAATTGATTCGATGAGAAAAATAGGATATGATATTTTAGGAATGAAAGTTAGAAGTGCACTCGTTCGAGGAACGACTGAGGTTGAAGCTTCAGAAGGAATTAGGACTAGTTTAAGATTAGGAGATAGTGCCTTAATTGTTGGAGAAGTTCGAAGTGATGAAGCTAAGGCGTTATATGAGGCGATGAGAATTGGCGCATTGGCTAATGTTGTTGCTGGAACTATTCACGGTGATTCTCCTTATGGGGTTTTTGACAGAGTTGTAAATGATTTGAATGTGCCTGCTACCAGTTTTAAGGCAACAGATATTATTATTGTTGCAAATCCTGTTAAGACATCTGATGGATTGCATTCTAAAAGAAGAGTTATAAGTTTGACAGAAGTTCGAAAGCATTGGAGTAAAGATCCTTTATTAGAAAATGGATTTGTTGATTTATTGAGATATAATGTTGAGAAAGATGAGTTGGAACCAACACCAGAATTAATTAATGGAGGATCGGATATATTGAAAGCTATTGCTGGAGGGGTAAAGGGATGGGCTGGAAATTGGGATGCTGTTTATGATAATATTGTTTTAAGAGGAAAAGTTAAGCAGGAAATTGTTGAAGTTGCTGAAAAACTAGGAAAACCTGAATTGCTTGAAGCTAAATTTAATTCTTTGTCAAATAATATTTTTTATAAAATTAGTGACGAAGTTCGAA
>JBBTAC010000010.1:0-8743 GCA_038044405.1 Nanobdellota archaeon | reverse complement strand
TGGACAATTTTTGCAGTTGTTGATGATTTGAAAAAAAGAGAAGTGCCTAATTGGATTAATTTTTCATTGATAGGATTTGCTCTTGCTTACAGAGCGTTTTATTCTTTTTTTTCTAATGACCTGATGTTTTTAATTTCAGGATTAGCTGGATTTGGCGTGTTTTTTGCTCTTGCTTATGGGTTTTATTATGCAAGGGTTTTTGCTGGAGGAGACGCGAAACTTATGATGGGGTTTGGAGTAATATTGCCATATAGTAATTTTATCGAACTATTTTACTTTGGAGTAATGTTTATTTTTGTTTTGTTTTTGTTTGGCAGTATTTATAGTATGATTTATAGTATTTTTATTGTTGCTAAACATTTTAATAAATTTTCTAAAGCTTTTAAAAATGTATTTAAAAGATATTATCTAATTTTTATCGCCTTATTTTTGATTAGCCTAATAACTTTTATTTTTGACTGGTATTTTGGAATTTTATTGTTTGTTTTGACTATTTTACTTCCTTTGCTATATTTCTATGTTGGTATTTTGAATGAATGTGTAACTAAATTGGTTAACGCAAAAGATTTGCAGGAAGGAGATTGGCTTGAGAATGATGTGAGGATAGGAAGAATAGTTATCAAAAAGAATTTTCAGGGATTGAGCTTGAAAGATATTAAATTATTAATTAAAGCAAAGAAAAAGGTTACAATTAGAGAAGGCATTCCTTTTACACCTGCATTTTTAATTAGCTTAATTGCTATGGCACCCTTCTTTTTAGCTTTAAGATTTGATCTGGTTGGATTTTTGATGGAGTTTTTATTTTAATTTTTTCCACTTTTTTTTCTATTCTTTCAACATTAATCTCTAATTTTATTTTCTCGAGTTGTTCTGCTGAAAGATCCTCTCTTTTCGATTTTAAATCTAATGGTTTGTCATAAATTGGAATAATATGGATTATTGTTTCTCCGAATATTTTTTCTGATATTATTGATGTAGACTTTGCTTTTAATGAATTGATTAATTTTTTTGATAGTTCTTCTGCAAGAGAGTATACTTCTTTAGGCATATCTTTTTCTTTTTCTACTTCATTTTTTGGGATTATTATTGTATGTCCTTTTGAAATTGATTTTGTAGATAGTACTGCTATCGCTTTGCTATTTTCATCTAATTTTACTGATGGAATTTGTTTTTCTACGATTAGACGAAATATTCTTTGCGATTTTGTTTTCTGCTGTTCGTCTAGCATTGATTCTAAAGCTTCTTCTGAAAGAGAGTTAATTTGATATTCTGCTTCTGCTTTTCTTTCTGGAGGTAAATTGGAAATTTGCTGTATTAATTGCGCTTTTAACTCTTTGGCTTGCTGTTTGGTTATTGCCATAATGGGCAAAAGAAGATTAGTTTTATATAGATTTGGGAATTTGTTTTTTTATGAAGAAATTCGTACTTATTCTTTTTGCTTTGGCGATATTAATTACTTTTCTTGTTTTTAGCTATAATAGACATAATATAACGGGGAATGTTATAGGTGAAATTGAGAAAAATGAAAGCTATATTGTTTCTAAAGTTGTTTTTGATGGTGATGATGGTAAAAAAATTTATGGATTGTTTTTTGAGCCGTTGAAGAAAAAGTTTGATGTTGTGATAGTTTTGCCTGCAGCTGCAGGAACTAAAGAGTCTAGAAGATTTTATGGAGAAATATTAGCTGAAATGGGTTATGGCAGTTTGATTTTAGATCAAAGGGGAATTGGAGAAACAGATGGACAAGTAAATAGTTTTAAAGAGGATTTTGAGGCATTTTTGGGTAAACGCGATGTACATCAATTTTTAATGGCGCGCGATGCTGTTAAAGCGGTTGATTTTTTGCAGGATTTTAAAAATGTTGATGAAATTGGAGTTTTGGGAGAGAGTATGGGCGGAAGGAATGCAATTATATCTGGAGGACTTGATGATAGGATTAAAATTGCCCTTATTATTTCTTCTGCAGGATATAGAGGAGGTTTTGGAAATAAAGAAGCTGATGAATTTCTTGCTTATATCAATCCGAATAGTTATATTAACCAAATTGTACCTAGAAGATTATTGATGCTGCATTCTACTAATGATAAGGTAATTCCAATTGCTGATGCTAGATATACTTTTTCTTTAGCTTCTGAACCAAAGAGATTTGTAGAATTCAATGAAACAGTATGCTTACACGGTTATTGCGAACCAATGTATGATTATATTGAAGAGGAGTTGGGAAAAGTGTTTGGATAATAAAATATGAAGGTGATGAATGGCTTATACAATTAAATTCGGAAAGAAATTTGATAGAGAGTTTGAGAAAATTGATAAATCTATTTCTGACCAGATTGTTAAGAAACTGAAAAGATTAAAATAAAGTCCAGAGAACATTGGAAAACCTTTGATATATACTAAACCGTTATTATGGGAATTTAAGGCAGATGCGTACAGGGTTTTTTATATAATTCAGGAGAATGTTAAAGAAATATGGCTTTTATCTGTAAAACATAAAGATGAATGTGATGATTATATAAGAAGAGGATATTCTAAGGATGTTATTGAATTTTAACTTTGTGCTTTCTTTCAAATTCCTCTTCAGATAGGAATTCTCCGGATTCTATATTTTTTGCCTCTTCATACAATTCTTTTATGAGTTTTCTATTCATTAAAATAGATAGATGTTCAACTACTTTTTTTAAGTTATTTACATCATTTCGCAACTGTATTATTTCCTTTGTTTGTTCCATATTTATTATATACTAAGTAGTTTTTTATATTTTTTGGTTGGTTTTTTAGTTGTTCAGCCAAATGCTCTTCGATAATCTTCAATTTGAGCAGAAGTGACATTTTTTATCTTTGCTAATGAATTGTCTATAATGTCTGTTGATTTTTCTTCTGGCCAGGCAAATTTTACTTTTATGGATTTTAAGCCAAAAGCAATTTCTTCTTGTTCAAATGAAATATTTTTTGCTCCTTCTTTTTCTAGGACTTGTTTTGCTGATTTTTCTATCTGGTCTAAATTTGCTTCTACAGAGTCTGGGAGAATTTTTACTATTACAGCTACTATTCCAGTCATTGTTTGGAATAGAAAATAGCATTTAAAAGGTTTGCTAATTTTTATTTTGAGTGTAATAATGCTTTTAAATATGTTATTTTATTATATATCTAATGGATAATTATAATCAACTCTTGCTAAGAGTTTCTGAAGCAGCTGGGTTGAGTGTCAGCGATATAGAAAGAAAAATTGAGGCGAAAAGAGCAAAATTATCAGGGCTCGTTAGTAAAGAAGGGGCTGTTCAAATTATTGCGGCCGAATTGGGAATTAATTTTGATCAAGAAAGGATGAAAATTGCTGAGTTGGTGCATGGAATGAAAAGGGCTAACGTTATTGGGAAGATTTTGGAAATTTATCCTGTAAGAGAATATAATAAAAATGGAAGGGCAGGAAAAGTTTGTAATTTATTGATTGCAGATGAGAGTTCTAATGTGAAGACTGTATTATGGGATTTGCACCATATAGAACTTATTGAGAATGGAAAATTAGAGAAAGGGAATGTTGTTGAGATTTCAAATGCAAGTGTAAGAAACGGTGAATTGCATTTGTCTACTTTTTCAGATATAAAGAATAGTAAAGAGAATTTGAAGAATGTCGTAATGGAAAAAGTTTTTCATGAAAAAAAGATTATTGCAGCAATTAATGGAGAGCGATTTAAAACAAGAGCAGTTATTGTACAGATTTTTGATCCTAGATATTTCGAAGTTTGCCCTGAATGCGGAAAAAAGGTTGCCAACGGTGAATGCACTAATGGACATGGTAAAGTTGAGGGGAAAAAGAGAGCGTTATTAAGTATCGTTCTTGATGATGGGAGTGAGACTATAAGATGTGTCTTATTTGGAGAACAAATTAAAAAATTAGGATTTGATGATGAAGAAATTTTTTCATTGGAAAAGTTTGTTGTGAAAAAAGAAGGTTTATTAGGTGAAGAGAAGTTTTTCTGCGGGAATGTTAAAGCAAATTCGCTGTCAAATGTTAATGAATTGAATATAGAAGATATTACCGATATAGATTCTAGTAAATTGATTAAAGAATTAGAGAGCAGGTCTGTTTGATCTAATTTTATCCTTTACTATTTTATATAATTCAAGATAATGATTCTCTTCTTCCTGTTCTACTAATTTTTCAACATTTATTAGATAGAACTTTTGATGTCTAAATTCTAAGATATGGGTATGATTAGACAAGCCATTTAATCTGAGTTTTTCATCTTCTATTAATTTTTCTGGCAAGACTACTCTATATTTTTTGTCCGATATTTCGTAAATTGGATTTTCTGTAGGTCTTATAATTAAAGAGAAAGGGAGAATTTTTTCGTCTTCTGCAAATAATATTTTTCCTTCTAATTCCTTGAAATCTATTTCTTTTTTTGTTTCAAAGAAGATATTTAGAGTTTCTCTTAAACTATAGGTATGCCCAATCATTTTTTATTTGATACAATTTGCGTTTAAAAAGATGATTGTTATTTTTGACACATCAAGATACTTTGCTAAACTTTTGGATTTTATTCCAGATATAGGTCTCTTGAATGTGCTCAAAAATCAGACACGTCATTTATATTCATGGTTTTTGACACATATAAATTTATAAATTAGGCATTTTTGAGAGTGATATGGTAAAGAGTGATGAAAAGGAAGAGGAAGCGGAAGTTGAAGCAGAGACCGAGGCTGAATTGAAAATTACCGATGTTCCTGGAATTGGACCTGGAATTGCGGCTAAATTAGAGGCCGCAGGAGTTTATGATCTAATGGGATTGGCTGTTATGTCTCCGCCTGCTTTAAGCGAAATGGCTGGTATTGGAGAGGCTGTCGCTAGAAAAGCTATTCAGGCTGCTAGAGGAATGATGAAGCTTGGATTTGTGGATGGCGTTGAATTTGAAAAGAGAAGAGGAGATATTTGCCATATATCTACTGGATCTAGTAATTTCAATAATCTTCTGGGAGGAAAAGGCATTGAAACTAAAGCTATGACTGAAGTTTATGGAGCTTTTGGAAGCGGTAAATCTCAATTGGCTTTTACTTTAGCTGTTAATGTTCAATTGCCTAAAGAACAAGGAGGTGCTGCAGGCAAGGCGGTCTATATTGATACTGAAGGGACTTTTAGACCTGAAAGAATAAAACAGATTGCAGAAGGCGCAGGAGCGAATCCAGATATGGTTTTAAAAAATATTCTAGTTGCTAGGGCTTTTAATTCAGATCATCAGATATTGTTGATGGACAAGATTGGGGAAATGATTAAAGGAGGCGAGCCTATAAAATTGGTTGTGATTGATTCTTTGACAGCACATTTTAGAGCTGAATTTGCAGGAAGAGGGCAGTTAGCCGATAGACAGCAAAAACTCAATAAATATTTGCATAATTTGATAAGACTTGCTGAACAGCATAATCTCGCTATACTTGTAACAAATCAGGTATTGACAAATCCAGGAATGCTTTTTGGGGACCCAACTATCGCTGTTGGTGGAAACATTGTTGCACATAGTTCAACATATCGTATATATTTAAGACGAGGCAAGCAGGGTTCGAGAGTTGCAAAAATGATTGACTCTCCTAATTTGCCAGATAATGAGGCGCAATTTTTTGTCACAGAACACGGAGTTAAGGACGAGGGATAATGGCTGATGAATATGATTCGAAATGTCGTATTATGAGCCTGGACCTAAAACGTCTAGGATAGATAATACTTTTGATAAATTTATGAATATTTGCACGATTTTTTATGATAGGTGTATCATAATAATTATCCGACTTGTCCAAGATATTTAGCTCATCAGAGAAGAGTAGAAAGGGAAGCTGAATTTGAAGCAGAAAGAGAAAAATTAGTTGAATCTATTCCATTTGGAGATTAGAAAGTTTTAAATTGCAGTTTAATGTTTTTTATTCGTGGAAAATAAGAAGTTTGATTTGAAAGAAATTAGCAGGGATTTAATGGCTTTAGGGAGCATTCCATTTTTATTGCTTGTTTTGATAAGAATATATATATTGCAGATAATTTTTTGCAATTTTTTCAGATTATTTTTGGAGCAATTCTAATTTTTATATTTTCTATGATTTTTAAGCAAAATGATAAGTATTCTTCTGTGATTGTTCTATTGGCTATTTTTACTTCTATATTTTATAATGAATTGAAATTTACAATATTTGCAATTTTAATCGGATTGCTAGCTATTTTTGGAATGTATAAGTATCTTGGAATGAAAAATGCCTTATACGGCTTTATTTTTGGCGGACTTTCCAGTTTAATTAGTTATTTTGTTTCTATATTTCTGCCTTTACAGAATTATTGATTATTGACCAAGGCATAGACTTAAAAGGGGTCTTTAATTCGAGTAAATATAGTTTGAAAATGAAAAGCTTTGAAGAATTAGGATTAAGCCGAAATTTATTGAAAATTCTTGAAGAAATGAATTTCGAGGCACCTACTGAAATACAGGAGAAAGTAATTCCTTTAGCTATGGCTGGGAAAGATGTTATCGGGGAAAGTGCTACAGGATCTGGCAAGACTTTGGCGTTTGGAGCTCCTGTTATTGAAAAAGTAGAAAACGGCAAGGGTTTACAGGCTTTAATATTAACACCAACTAGAGAACTGACAGAACAAGTTTCAAAATCTCTTTCTGAATTTTCTAAGTATAAATCATTAAGAATAGTTTCTATTTATGGAGGGGTTTCTTTAGGTCCACAGATAGAGGGCTTAAGGAGAGCGGATATTGCCGTCGGTACTCCTGGCAGAATTTTAGATCATCTTGCAAGAAGAACAATGGATTTATCAAAAGTAAAACTTTTAGTTCTTGATGAGGCAGATAGAATGCTTGATATGGGCTTTTTTCATGATGTAATTAAAATAGTTGAATCTTGCCCAAAAAATAGACAAACATTCTTATTTTCAGCAACTATTTCCGGTGATATTAGAGAAATTTCTAAAAGATACATGCATAACTCCGTTGAAATTTCTGTTGAATCTTATGTTGATCCTACAAAATTAGAACATGTTTTTTATGAAGTTCCTTCAAAAGAGAAATTTTCTCTTTTAGTGCATCTTCTTAAGGGTGAGGAATCAAAATTAGTAATGGTTTTCTGCAATACAAAAAGAAATACCGATCTTGTAGGGAAAAATTTGATAAGATATGGGATGGATGCTTTAGTTCTTCATGGGGATTTAAATCAGAATCAGAGAAACAGAGTTCTTGAGCGTTTTCATAAGAGTGAAAAATTTGTTTTAGTTTGCACAGATGTTGCTGCAAGAGGATTAGATATTAAAAATTTGTCGCATGTTTATAATTATGATTCTCCTAAAACTAGTACAGAATATATTCATAGAGTTGGAAGAACAGCAAGAGCAGGTAAAGAAGGAAAGGCAATAACTCTTTTATCTGAAAGAGATCATGATAATTTTCGGAAAGTTTTAATGGATGACTCCTTAAATATTAAGCAGACTCCTTTACCTGAATTTGAGAAGATTTTTGTTAATATGTCTGACGGTGAGAGACGTGGAAGATTTGGAGGCGGTGGATTTAGCAGAGGTAGAAGTGATAGGGGATTTTCTAGAGGAGGAGATAGAGGTGGAAGTAGAGGCGGATTTAGTAGAGGCGGAGATAGTGGAAGAAGAAGTTTCGGAGGCCGTTCTGATAGGAGTTCTGGAAGAAGAGAAGAGAGAGGATTTGGCCGAAGAAGTGAAGGCGCAAGAGGCGGAAGCAGGAATTATCATAGACGAAGGTGAAGTCTATACGAGAATCATACAAAAAAGTGAAGACTCCCTAGATTTTTTCTTATTTGAATTTAGCATCTAGAATTTTTTGGCCTATTCTATAAGAATCAGCACCATACAGAATTAACCCAACTCTTTGGATAGAGTTGTCAGCACTTAAATAACTTAAGAATTCATTGCTCATTATCTCTACTGCTTTATCTAATGGAAAATCATACAATCCTGTTCCTAATGTTGGAAAACCAACCGAGTTTAAACCTTTATTAGCTATTAATTCTAAAACGTTTTTTGTGCTCCCCCTTATTATTTTATCCGACGTATGGGGACCAACAGAGTGAATAACATATTTAGCAGGTAATCTTCCAGCAGTTGTTAAATGCGCAGAGCTTATGGATTGTTTGCCTTTTCTTTCAGCTATTTTTCTGGCTTCAAGAAATATATCTTCTCCGCCTTCAGCAAAAAAGGCAAATTGGCAACCCCCTGGAATGGCAACCATTTCAAGATCTGGAATGTTAGGGCAAACTAAAGCATCAGCTTTATATCTAGTGATGCTTCCATTTCTTAGTTCAATTTTTCCTTTCCCTATTTGATAATCTTTTTCCATATAAATTGATAAAATTAAAGGTATTTAAACTTTTCTATTTTGTTGTTACTATAAAGTAACTTTATGCCCCCGCGATAACCACAACAAAAAGATGAAGACTCCCTAAATTAATCTAAAGCAAGACTTATTTTTATTGCTTTATCGACCTTATTCATTGTAAAATTATTAAGCATACTAATTTTTTTAATAATTCTCTTTTTATCGATTGTTTTTATCTGATTCAACAGAATTGTTGAATCCAATTTTAAATTAGAATCTTCTTTTTTTATTAGAACATTTGTTGGATATTCTTTTGTATAAATTTTTGAAGTTATTGGTGCAATTATTGTTGTCGGAGCATTTTTGTTAAGTGTATCATTTTGAATAATTAAAACAGGCCTAATTCCTCCCTGTTC
>JBBTAC010000009.1:0-18445 GCA_038044405.1 Nanobdellota archaeon | reverse complement strand
TAAAATAAAATGAGTAGTATTACAATTCCATGCGTTTGCATCATACCTTAATATGGAAGTCGCTTTTAATTTCTATAGCGACATTAATCATTAAGGCACTCATTACAGTTACCATTTTCGTAGAATTACTACACAAGAAATTGTTTATAAATCTTTCGCCTCGAAAATTAGTAGTTTGCGACGGGAATTAGTAGACTATAATTAAAAATAAATAGTTCTTATTTCTCAAATTAATATGTTTTATGGAAATGAAGAAGATAAAAGAAAAGGAAAAGAGGCAGAAGGTAAATTTAAAGAATGGTTAGAAAAACATAATATTCCTTACATTTATATAGGGCAAGAAAGCGAAACAATATCTCGTATATTTAAAAATAATTTTTCTGGGAAAAGACCAGACTTTATGATACTAATTCCACATTTTGGGTTTATATTTGTAGATATTAAATATAAAAAATTAACTCCTCCTTATGACACTTATCCAATTGATTGCAATGAAACAAAAGATTATTCCTCGATTCAAAGAAAATTCAACCTTCAAGTTTGGTATGTTTTATCAAATGAAGAATATGCTTATAAAACATGGTTTTGGATTCCAGCATCAAAAGTATTGGAGTTTGGAATTAATGAGTATGCCTCTTCAAGATCCCAAAATAAATTTTTTTCAATTTCATCCAAAGATTTTATTCAAATTGCAGAAGACGATTCTTTAGATAGGTTATTTTCTAAGCTATACAAATAATAATTTATTTCGGCGGCGTCAAAGCATCCCAGTTTTCTATCCATTCAGAAATTGGCGGAATATCTATTTGAATTTTTCTCTTTTCAGTATAAGTCTTAGCCAGCAAATATAAAATCATTCCCAAGCTTTTCGCACTTTTATTATTTCCAGGAATAATTTGTTTTATTCCCAAAGTATAATTATTAGTATCGCAGATTGCAAGTACAGGAACTTTAATTCTCTTTGCATCATTAAATGCATTTTTATCCATCCAAGGGTCACAGATAATTACCAAATCTGTTTCGATAAAATCTTCAAGGATAGAATTAGTTAATATGCCGGCAGGATATTTTTTTGTGAACGCCCTTATTCCGGTTATTTTAGAAAATAATTCTGCAATCTTCCAACCAGATTCCCTTTTACAAACAATGATGGCATTTTCCGGAGCATATTTAGCTAAAAAGTCCGAGCCATCTCTTATTTTTTTATCAAGCAGTGCAGTATTAAATACAGCCAATCCATCTGCTCTGCGTTTGTAAACATATTTTTTCATATCAGGAGTTATTACTCTTGTTCCTAAATGAATAGATGATTTCAAATAGTCTTCAATGGGGATAAGAGTTTCAACTTTTTCTTCTTCAGAATCTGTTCCTTCTTTTCCAAGTTTTTTAAGTTCAGGTTCTATAACCGACTTTTCAAGCTCTTTTGCCTTTTCTATAAGCGCAGCTAATTTTGTCTTTTTATCCTTAATTTCTGTCTTTTTCTCTTCAGTTTCTTGAACAACTATATCTTCTTCGTTTTTTTCAGATTTCTTACTTTTCGGCATTTTTTAAGTAGAAATACTAGCTTTAAAAAGTTTGCTAGCTAGCTAATTAAATGAAATTGTATTTTCTAAGACACGGACAATCAACTTACAATGTAAAAGACTTATGTAACGGCAACCCGAGAAAACCTGTTTTTTTAACGGAATTAGGGAAAACTCAAATTGAAAAAGCTAGAGAAAAATTAAAAAATGAGAAATTAGAGGTTATTTTTGTCTCTCAATTTCCAAGAACAAAAGAAAGCGCAAAAATAATAAATAAGGAGCACAATATAAAAATAAAAATTGATAAAAGAATAAATGACAGAAAAACTGGTTTTGAAGGAAAGTCTTATTATGATTATATTAAAGCAATTGAAAAAGATAAATTCTTTATAAAACTAAAAGGCGGAGAATCTTTTCAAGAAGAAAAGAAAAGAGTCTTCTCTTTTCTTAAAGACCTAATAAAAAAACATTATAATACTGTATTGGTTGTAACGCATGAAGAAATAATTAAGATTGTCAATGGATATTTTAATAAACTGTCAGACGAGCAAATGTTCAGAATAAAAGTAGATAACGGCAGGATTATGAAATTCGAGTTTTGATAATCTAAACTCTCTTATCCAAAATCCTCTCAATCTCCAACAACCTGTTTAATTTAACTTCCCGCCATTTTGTTGCAATTCCACATTTAATAAAATCAGCTCCAAAGCCAACAGCGTAATCTGCAAGAGCATTATCAAAAGTCTCGCCAGAGCGATGAGACATAACGGTTTTAATTTTATTTTTTCTGCAAATCTCAAATATCTCTTTCAATTCCATCAAACTTCCGTTTTGATTTGGCTTAATTATAATTGAATTTATGGAATTTTCTTTAATTGCCTTCTTCAGTCTATCTATATGCGTTACTGTCAAATCGTCTCCAACGATTAAATTTCTAGATGTTCTTTTTATTTTAGAAAATCCTTTAAAGTCCTCTTCTTGCAATGGATCTTCCATATAGTATATATTAAATTTATTAATTAAATAATCAATGTAATTAATCTGTTCATTATTTTTTCTTTTAATTTTTTTATAATGATACTTATCTTTTTTAAAAAAACTTGAAGAAGCTGTATCAATTCCAATATTAATTTCTTTGTAAGAAGAAAGCAATTCCAAAACTTGCTCTTCATCAAGAGAGCATTCCCATGCCCCTTCGTCATTTACCTTGTATGTTTTCAATTTTCTCCCCAATGATTCATATGTTTCAGTTAGTCTTTCAAAATTTTCTTTGAATGATTTTTCATTAGGAATCAACAAAAACTCTTGAAATATTGGATGATTTTTAAAATGAGAATGCAACCCTCCGCCTATTGCATTTCCGACAGGGATTGGAATATCTTTAACAACAACATTAATTATCTCAAATAGTTCTTTTCCGTTATTTTTAGCCAGAGCTTTAAGAATTGCAGACTCTAATGCATAAAGAGCATTTGCCCCAAACTCTTTGGCATTCTTTAATTTAAATTGTTTTTTTAAATAAGATTCTAATTTAGATAAGTCAGAAAAAGAGTTTATTTCAAAAGATATTTTTAAAGAGTTTATTGCTTTTATATTCCAGGCTATATTCTTATAATATGAAGGCGTTTCATATTTTCCCTTAGATTTTCCGCTTGGAGATGAGGCTCTCTGCCCATTAACTTCAACTTCTATTGTATCCTCATTTCTAGAATCTTTTATCTTTCTCGCATTAATCTCTTTTACTAACATGTAATAAATAATGATAAGAAGTTTAAAAGAGTATTGTTGATTAAGCCTCTTCAGTGCCAGCGCTTGGCCCTATACCAACTTCTTCCTCTTCTTCTACTAGACTATATTCTTCAGGGTTTTCAACAATTTCCTGCTCAACTTCTTTTGCTTTTTCTATCAATTCCTCATCGCTAGTTGTATCTTCTTTTAATGAGCTAAGCTTTTCTCTCCCCTTTCTAGGATTAGGTCTATGAATAGTTATTGGAAGTGCACCTTCTTTGAATTCCATTTCTGCGATTCTTAGTGCTTCATATTTTATATTTTCAAGCTCTTCCTTAGATAATTTAAGCAATATAGGGGCATCCATAGCTATCTGAAGAGCTCTTGTCCCAATAATTCTAGCTATTTCGTATTTGGTAAACTCTTCTTTTATTTTTTGTTTCATAGAATAGTAAATTTATAGGTGGTTTTTAAGTCTTTTGTTCAGCTCTTCAAACTCTTTAGGAAGAAGATCAAGTATTTTATTCATCTCTTCTTCAGTAAATGAATTTTGCCCTGCTTTTTGACATGCATTTACCATATAATGTTTATTCCATTTCGATATACCGAATGTTACTCTTGTCTCACAAGCTTCTTCCTCTTCCCTTGTAGGATCTACTATTATTGTTTCTCCCAATTTATAAAAACTTACAGATAGAGGTGCAATTTCTTTTGATAAAGGTAATCCGCCCTTTCTATTTTCATAATCAATTTTTCCATCTTTATCTAATGAAGGCATCTTCGCGTTTTTCAATGCAACTATTGCACCTATGTTTGCAGCGTCCAATAAGTTGCCATCGTCATTTATAGGATATATGTCTAAATAAATAGTCCAGACTTTTTCTCCAGGAGTTATAACTAATTTAGATAAATCAATCATTCCAGATTCTCTTATAGCTCTATCAAGAAGTCTTCCTAATTCTATTGCTTGAAATCCAGGAGGTCCTGCTTCAAATCTAGGAGATGCCAAAAGCAATAATTCTCCAGTACACATTAAATTTCCCTTATCAGGAGAGTCAGGATATGGTTCGCCAATTCCCAGTTTAACACCTACAACAACTTCTGTTTTTCCTAATTTAACCCTAGCACTTCCTTCTGCTTTGTTAGATACATCGACAGAAACTTCAACATCCCTATAATCCTCAAGTTTCCTGCCGTCAAATCTCTTGCCGCTGCTGAATAATTTATTCAAATAATCCTTTGTCAAATTTGAAACTTCCATTTTAATCTCCCTGAACAACCTCTTTCAATGCTTTTTTCTGAGCCTCATAAATATGCTTAGATGCTTCTGATGCCATTTTAAGAACTTCTTTAATTTCCTCTGGCCTTATTTTTCCATCAAGTTGAAGCAAAGAAAATTCATTAGAACTTGCTAATTTAGCAATTGCAAAATCAGTAGCGCCTTCTCCATCGCTGAAATCTTCTTCTTCTTTAGTTAAATCGACAACTAAATCTCTATCAAGTTTTCCTACAGCTACAGAACAAACTAAATCTTTCATAGGAATTCCAGCATGAGCCAAAGCCATTGAAGCAGCATTTATTCCTGCTGTCCTAGTTCCAGCATCAGCTTGCAATATGTAAATCTGAACATCAATAACGGTATTTGGGAATGCTTCTAAATCTATGACTGGTTCAAGCGCCCATCCAGTAACTTTTGATATTTCTTGCGATCTTCTTGATGGCCCTGGTTTTTTTCTATCATCTACAGAAAAACTTAGTAAATCATAAGTGCATCTTAATACGCCTATAGATGGATCTTGCATATGCTGTGGGTGAAGTTTTCTTGGACCATAAACTGCCGCAATTGCAACAGTGTTACCAAAAGCAAACATTGCAGAACCATCTGCATTCGGAATAATTCCAACTTTCGCTGTCATCTTTCTTGTTTCATGAGCCTTTCTTCCGTCTGATCTTTTAATTGTCATTTTTATCCTCCGCAAACCATTCCTCAACTTTTTCTGTCAAGCCAGTAACATGAACTTTGTCTGCAACAAATTCTACAGCTTTTCTAGCCTTTATTTCGCTGTCAACATTTTCTCCTTGAATCCATATCCATCCATTTTGTCCAACAGTAATATTGCATCCTGTTTTTTCTTTTATCAAATTAATCATACTTCCCTCTCTTCCAATAACTCTAGGCACACGACTCGGAATAATTCTGAATATAAATCCACCCTCTAATTTTCCTAAACCCTTGCCCCTCATAGCTAAATCAATTCCTTTAGTTTTAACAGACCATATTTTAGCAGCTATAATATCTCCGATACCTAAGAATTGATCCATTTCATTTTTATTAACAAATCTAGGTGTTTCATCCAAAGGCAAAAATCCGTTAGGTGCAGCGTCTATATCAACAAGCCAACCATTAAAAGTTATGTCTGTAATTCTGCCTATAACAACATTATTTCTTCGAGGTATGAATGCTCCAAAAATAGATATTACTCTTATAACTCTCCCAACTTCTTCTCCAAGACCAAATCGCATTGCAACTATATCGTTTCCTTGTCTTTTTGTTCCTTCACCAGCAAGATAATCTTCTCCAGAAGCAATTATTTCTCCTGGTATGACTACTTTTCGTTTTATTGAAGCGTCAGAATCAATGTCCAAGGCTTCATGTGCCTCATCTGTATTATTTATCATTTAATCATAATCAGACAAAAAATAATCGTAATTTTCCTTGTCTTACCTTTACTTTACATTTTCTCCTATTCTCTTAGGTTTAAAAAGTTTGTGGTTTAAGATTTTGTTATTATTAATAAGTTAATATAAAATAGATTTAAATACCCCCATATAATAATAAAATTTATGGCAAACAAGGAAATAAAATAGAATTATGCCCAGGCGTATACGTAGAGCCAAATACAAGATATTGTGATAGAGTAGATTCAATATTTGCATATATCGATAAATTTTATGAAGAAGAAAGATATCTAGATAATAAAGAATTTGTCTTTGAAAAGGGTATAGAAAGTTTAATTGGTGCAGGAGCAGAAATTATAGGTTTAAATCAATTACAACATGGGGGAAGAACATATTACCACGAAGTTAAATATAAAGGTCATCGATTTTGCTCTTCAACAGAAGAACCAGTTATTTATAATATAGAAACGCGTCTTAGAATATAACAAATCTTATAAATTAAATCTACTTTGAAAAAATATGGCTAATTTAAACCAGGCTAGATTAAAATTAGGGATGGATGCTTTAGGCATTCCAGTTAAAGAAAAATTTTATAGGGAAATTTGTAATGCAGCTTATCTTGCTCAAGAAGAAGGAATTTATATTTCTCATTTTAAGTTGTATTTGAGTGAAAAGGGAGCATTTGCTCCAAAAAGAAAGATACATTATGACATTTACTCAAGCCTATTTCATGACGTAAGAGAGATAGAAAATGATCCTGAAAGTGATCAGATTGAAAGCGAATGGAAGTTAGATAATAGTAGTCTAGAAAAGCTTAGGGCATTGAAAGATAAAATTAAAAAACAGGGATTGGAAGCGTTAATAAAATCAAAATTAAAGACCGAATAAAAATAAATTTAACCCTTAAGCTCTTCACTCTGTGCAGCCCCATGCGTTATTGAATTCAATTTTTCATAAAAATCAATAAGCAGACCAGGAGGAACATTCATTATAACCTGCAAATCGCCGTTTGCAAGCCATTCCTCACTTTCCTTATAATCTTTTAATATTCCATAAACTTGTCCAGTATATCTAGCAGGAATTTTTAGCATAATCTTTTTAGTTTCCATCTTAATTGGAATAACTTCCTTCAACTTATTAATCAAATCGTGCATCTGTTGTTCAGCAGACCTATTGTCAAAATTGAAATGAACTTGACTTAGAGCATTCTTTAATCTTTCCTCTGTGTATGGCCTTCCATGCTGGTCAACAGCATTTCTTAATATTAAACTTAAAACTTGTTTAACTTTCTTCTCTTTTTCAGCATCTCTAAATTCCTGCGTTTTTTGTATTTCTCCTGATGAAATTATCTTTTTAGCTACTTCATATGCGTCAGTCGTCTGAAATGCATCCTGCAAATCCGCTTTAGAAGCCAGCTTGCCTTCTTTAAGATCATAATAAATATTAGGAGATTCTAAAGCACCCATAATATCCCCATTTCCGTTTTTTACTTTCAAAGCTTCGTCTAAATTAACATAAATTTCATAATGCTTTCCCTTTAATTTTATTCTCGCTGTAACGCTGGCCATATTTGTTGTAATAATTAGAGTTATATAAATTTAATTGCACTATTATGGAAGAATCAGATTTATGGATAAAATTAAAAACTAAACAAAGGCAATATTATTATGAAGATATGTGTCATAAAATTAGGTGCATTGGGAGATGTAGTAAGGACGCTACCAATATTAGAGGCGATAAAAAAGAAATATAAAGATGCTGAAATAACATGGATAACCAAAGAAAATGCTTTGCAATTATTTGAAGGTAACCCCTTTGTGAAAAAGGTAGAAAAAATTCCATTTAAAACACAAGAAGAGTTTGGGATTTTATATAATTTAGATATTGACGATGAAGCCACGTTGCTTGCTTCTTTAATAAAGGCAAAGAAAAAATTCGGCTTTTATTCGGAGAATAATTATCCTATTGCATTTAATTCGGGAGCAGAATATTACTTGAATACACTATTCGATGATGAATTAAAAAAATCAAATAAGAAAACCTATCAAGAAATGATATTTGAAGCCTCAGACATAATTTATCGCAAAGAAAAGCCAGAAATATATCTGGCTGAAAGAGAAAAAAGATATGCAGAGGAATTCTTTAGAAAGAATAGAATAAACAAAGATAAACTTATAGGGATTCACATGGGTGCCGGGCAAAGATGGCCTTCAAAGGCATGGTCAAAAGAAAAAATAAAAGAATTTATTAAAAAAGCAAAAGAAAGAAGTTATGAGATAATTGCTTTCGGAGGTCCAGACGAATTAAGCAAGATAGGTTTGCTTGTAGAAGAGTTAAGAAAAGAAAATATTTCAATATATGAAAATAATCCAAGAAACTCCATAAAAGAGTTTGCTGCTCTAGTATCCAATTGCAAGAAGTTGGTCTGTTCAGATAGTTTTGCTTTGCATATTGCCATCGCCACAAATACTCCCGCAGTAGGTCTTTTTTTCTGCACAACCCCTCATGAAGTTGAGGATTATGGTCTGCTCAAAAAAGTAGTTTCCCCTATTTTATATAATTATTTTCCAGAAAGGCAGAATGAATACAGCGAAGAACTTGTGAATAGTATATCTGCAGATGAGGTGCTTTTTATTCTAGAAAATAACAACAAATAAAAACCCATCCCCCTCGTTATAATCAATGGAAGAGGCAAAAAAAAGCGACAAAATAGAAAAAAGAAAAGAAGCTATCAAAGGCTGGCTAAAGAACAAGTACAACCTTATATTTTTGGCGATTTTAATTCTCGCAATTGTAATCTATTTAAATAATTTTAATCTGACAAAAAAACAAGTTTTGTGGTGGGACGAAGCAGATTATCTGGCATACGCAAAAAATTTGGCCGGTTTTCCAATTAATTGGATAATAACTGAAAAACATAATTCATTATATCCGTATCTAGCAGCGGCATTTTTTAAAATTGGATTAGGGGAGCTAGGAATAAAGTTTTTTTTGCAAGTAATCCCTGCTATTCTATCTGCGGCATTAGTTTATTTTATGTCTAATAAGATGTATGAAGATAAAAGAATAGGGCTCATTACCTCTTTCTTAATGACTACATTTTGGGTTAATTTATTTAATGCATCGAGGTTTCATGTAGACATTCCCGCATTATTTCTTGGCCTTTTGTCAATATATGTTTTTTGGCAGGGTTATGAAAACAAGGAGAAGATATTCGGAAAAATAGAAGCCAAATGGGCAATTCCTCTTACAGTTTTTTTAGTAATATTGACATATACGATAAGGCGTGGATATATTTTATTTGGCGCATTTTTCCTAGTTCATATGTTGGCCTCTAAAAAATTTAAAGCCTTAATTAAGGACAAGTATAATTGGATTGCATTGGGAATAGCCTCAGTATTATTCTTTTTTGCAGAGAAATTTATTTTTATATCTCAGATATCAGACATATCTGGACAATATTTCCATGAAGAAGCGCCCATTAATTTTCTTCCATTTCAAGTGTTTCCTGCATTTTTTGATTCAGTAACTAAAATGCCTGGTGTGCTTTTATATTTGTTTTGGATTGGGGCAGTATTATTACTAGTAAACATTGCCTTTTCTTTCGGATTGATGAAAAAAGAAGGCGGAACAAGAGTGAGGGCAGATTTATTTAATTTCTTAACGATAGTAATAACTCTTGCATTTTTCATCTATGTTTTAAGATCACCTACTAATTTTGGAGAAGCAAGATGGTATCTCCCAATGGCATTTGCATGTTTTATTTTAATAGCGCGTGCAGCAACTTCAATTACCGACTATATAAAACCTTATTCAAAGCATGCCGCAATAATCCTGCTTTGTGCATTAATTGCTATTGGCGGATATTACGAATTCAAGCAAGGAAGCGATTCTATCAAGGGCAAGCTAGACTCTTTCCAGGGTATTAAGGAAGCCAGCATACTAATAAAAGAAATGTCTGATAAAGAAGACTTGGTTTTGACTCTCGGGCAGCCGCAAGTTGAATATTATGCTGAAAGAAACACTCTTAACGCGAGAGTTTGGGGAGGAAAGTATTCTTCTGATGACGTTGGTGGTCACTTTGAGTCAACTATGCAAAAGATTAAAGAAAATCCACAAGTAAGATTTATAGTCATAACTTTCTCTGAGCCCGCATATCCTGAATGGGCTAAAAAAAACAGCGGAAATGTTTGGGAAATTCCTTTTATGCAGACAAAAATAGATTTCTCAACAGGCGAACAGCAAATAAACCAAGAATTGCAATATGACAAATATAATTTAAAATTTAAATTAATAGCAGTGAAAAATGAGGTATTTATTTACGAAATTTTAAGATGATAACTTGGTTTGAAAAGCATTATAAAATATCTTGGGTGATGACTATTTTTATAGCTGGCTTTATTTTTTATATTTCTTCCTTGACATTTTCAGGAGGAGGAGGTGGCGGAGGAATAAATAAAGCAGTAATCTATCATATTGCAATATTTTTATTTCTTTCTCTTTTTTTATTAATATCAATGGTTAAAGGAAAAAATAAAAGCTTAATCTACATAGCAATTATTCTAGCAGTAATATATGCTGTGCTTGATGAGATTCATCAGTCTTTTGTGCCTGGCAGGAATCCGTCAATCAAGGATATTGGTTTAAATTCTATCGGAATTTTTCTTGCTTCAACATTTTATTTAATTAGATTAAGATTTAAACATATTTACGAATAACATCTATTAATCTTTTGCTGATTTCGTCTTCTTTAAACTTATTAACGCTTTTTACAACTTTATTTTTATCCCATTTTTTATTCAGCCCAGTTTTTATCTTAAATATAAAGTCTGATAAATTATATGGTTTTGCTAACAGTCCGTTTTCAGAATTAATAATCTCGTTAGGTCCTGCATTATCATTCCAGGCTATAACAGGGCATCCGCAGGCAATTGATTCAACAATTGTCAGTCCAAAATCCTCTTTCTTTGCCGGCATCAAAAATAATTCTGCGGAATTGTAATATCCAAGCAAGTCATCTTTAGATATTCTACCGAGTATTCTAGCTCTATTCTCTAATCCGAGCTCTTTTATCTTTTCATTTAATTCTTTTCTGTAATTCTCTTCTACACTGCCAGATATTATTAAATCAATATTTTTAATCTCTTTTATAAAGTCTAAAAGTATTTTATAATTTTTATCTGGAATTATTCTACCATGCGCAAATAAAAATTTGCGTTTTATATTGTTAGATTTCAGGAAATGTTCTTTTTCGCTTTTTTTCATAGACTTAAAAAAACCAGAAATATGCGGATAAACAATAGCA
The DNA here is from genome assembly GCA_038044405.1 of Nanobdellota archaeon. Classification (GTDB taxonomy): domain Archaea; phylum Nanobdellota; class Nanobdellia; order Pacearchaeales; family GW2011-AR1; genus JAUSIK01. The sequence continues at coordinate 7,210 of JBBTAC010000009.1, read as the reverse complement.
GGATTTAACCCATATATCTCTTTTACTCTTTTAGCGGTGTATTCGCTAATTGCTATTACTATATTTGCCCCACGGACGCATTCTATATCTATTTTTTTCAATTTATCTTTAAAAAAATATCCCAGGAATTTAGCAAAAATTCTTGCAGAAGTATTGGCCCATCCTTCTACATTGGAGTATAAAAAATTTGGCGGATGATAAAGAATAACTATATATGGCGTGCCATCTTTTTTCTTTTTATTATAGGCCATCCTAGAAGCCATGAAACTGTGACTAATAATTAAATCTGTTTTTATTTTTCTTGTTCTTGAAGGAAATAGAAAAGAAAGGGCTAATTGCAGAGTTTCATTTCTTGTCTTTCCAATTTGTTTTGGCTCTATTGAATTATCTAATTCCAATTCCTTGATTATCTTTGCTTTATCTTTCTCAGAAATATAGCTGAACAAAAGTTCTATATCTGCGTGATTTTTCAATTTGTTTGCCTGAAAAAACATTACTCTCTCTAATCCGCCAAGCTCCTTCAAAAAATCATATATTATTGTTATTTTTTTCATCTTTTTGCCCTCAATGTCCATCCTTTTTTTGTGTCTACTTTTTTAAATTTCGATATCAGCTCCCCTAAAGCTGTTATTATAATCCAAATTGTGGTGATAAAGCCAGCGTATAAATTTCTTTTCCATGATTCACTAAATATAAATAATATGGATGGAAAATAATAATTAAATAAATTAATCCTCATTATATTGCTTTGATTTAATTGCTTTCTAGCAATCGCGGTTCTTATTTTTTGTTTTAATAAATCCTTAATTTTAATATTATTATAAGCAGATATCATTCTCGGCATGGTTTCGTCTTCTAAAAGAATTATTTTATATCCTTTATCGAAAATATCTTTTGTCCTTTCAAAATCATCGCCTAATGAAAAATATTTTTTATAAAACTCTTTTCTGAATATATTTGTAAGAAACATTGTTGGTTCTTTTAGGTATAATAAATCGTTCTTCTTATATGTAAATTTCTTTTTCTGAAACTTTATCCAATAATATGTGCCATAAGCAACTATTTTATATCCTAAATTACTATTTTTCAGCTTATTTTTGTCCCATTCTACTGGAAATGGCTCTGCAATTCCACCGATTTTTTCATTATCGAAGAAAGAAAAGAATTTTTTTAATTTTATTTCATTATCTACTTTAAATATCCAATCAGCGTCATTAATAACAATTATCTCTCCTGATGCTTTTTTTATTATATTGTCTATAACTGCAGGCTTGCCGCTTCTTAAATTCAAATTATAATATTTGAATTTTCTCGACCTTTTTACAAAGTCTCTTACAATGCTTTCTGTCTTATCCGTGCAGCCATCTAATCCTATAATAACCTCATAATCTTTATAAGGCAAATTCAGAAGATTTTTCAGGGTTTTTCCAATTATTCTCTCTTCATTATGCGCAGCGATTAAAAAAGATATTTTCTTCATTTTACAACTTCTAATTTGAATAGAGTTTCTGAACAAGGCAAGATCCAGCAAAAAAATCTTTCATATATTGTAGGATTTGTATTAATTAAAGGATTGAATATTTTATTTAAAGATATAAAGGCAAGACGCGTAAAATTTAATCTTCTATCTGCTATCTTAAATAATCCGCTTTCTTTTCTCTTATAGTATTCTTTTGGATTGCAAAAATATTCGAACGTAAAATAGGAGAACATCCTTTTATGTGTTGGATCTCTATACGAAACCCCGCAAGAGAAATGCGGACCTCTAATAATTATTTTTGCTTTATTTTTACAGATTCTATGTATTTCCTTCATCGTCTTTGTTAAATCTTCTATATGTTCAAGGACATGAGAAGCATATATTTCGTCAAAAGTATTATTTTTAAACGGCCATGGAAATTTGTTTATATCATGCACTACATCTACACCCTGCTGCTTAATAAAATCCATATTAACAAAACCTTTCTTTATATCGTCTCCACACCCTAAATTTAATCTTTTCATCTTGGTATAAATTTTATTAATCTGTCGTAGATTTTTATAAATTTTCTTAAAGGAGAATTTAAAATTCTAAGCCTCAATACTCCGAGTAGCATCCAGGGACCGGCTCGCAAGAAATTTATTTTTGAATACTCTCGGTCATACCATTTTGTAGGTACTGAAATAATTTTAAAACCTTTATTTTTTAGAAGATACAATAGCTCTACATCAAAAGCCCATTGGGACATGCTCAATTGCGGGATTATTTTCTCTATAGTATTTCTTCTAAAAATTTTTGCACCACATTGAGTATCTCTATAATTTAAAAATAATAATGCTCTAATTAAAAAATTAAAGATTCTGCTCACGATTAGTCTTCTAAATGTCGCTGGAGGAAAAACTTCAGAATCTTTAAGATACCTATCTGCAATTGCACCATCACAATTATTCAGATTATAAACTAGTTTATAATATTCTTCAGGATTAGTGGCCATATCTGCATCAACAAATCCTATAAAATCATTTCTTCTAATTAAAGCATCTTTAAAGCCTTCAATTATAGCATACCCCTTGCCCCCCCTTAAGAGATTTATATAACCTATATTATCACATCTATCTCTCCACTTCTTGACTATTTCTTCTGTCTTGTCTGTCGTATTATTAATTACGACTAATATTTCATAATCTAATTTAGCATTTCTTTTCATAAAATTGAAAAAATTAGAATATGCTTCAAGCGTTTTTTCTATTCTTTTCTCTTCATTATAAGCAGGTATAATTATTGCCGCTTTCTTCATTAGAAACTATGAAAATTCTACTCTTTTAAATATATAGACAATGCACTAAATATAATTATAAAAATTTAATTTCCACGGAACATATACAATAATTTATATATCGATATAGCAAATAAGAATTAATGGGTGAAGAAAGAAATGATTTAATCGGGAAAGTCATTGACTATATTTTTTCTATGAAAAAGATAACTTTATATTTGATTATCATATTTATTTTAGGATTTATTTTAAGGCTTATTGCTGCGATCAATCTGTCAGTTTCTGCAGATGACATGCATTTCGTTACTCACGCAATAAATTTCTTCTCTTCTGAAAGATTGGTGACTTATGATCAATCCTCTGGATTATGGTTTGCTTTTACAGACATAATATACGGATTTCTTGGATATACACAAATTGCTTCAAGAATGGCTGCATTGATTTTTGGTTCTTTAAGCATTCTTGCAATCTATCTAATTTCTAGAGAATTCTTTGATGAAAAGATCTCTATTGTTTCCGCATTTCTTTTAGCCATCGCACCATTTCATATTAAATTGACAATTTCTGAACAGGACGTTATGGCGATGTTTTTTGTTCTCGTTGGAATGTTGCTCTTTATTAAAGCATTAAAAAATAATAAATTAGGATATTTTTCATTAAGCGGTATGTTTATAGGCCTATCTATATACTCAAAAGTTTATACGCTTCTGTTTATTCCCTCTTTATTAATATATTTTATTTATGTCAAAGTGCTTGACAAACCACACACTTTAGTACGTGAGCACTTTGAGCATCCAAAAGTCCAAGGACTCTTTAATTATAACAGAAAAATAAAAAATAAATTAATATCTAAAGATAATTCGAAAAAAATTCTAATATTCTTATTAGCTATATTTATATTTACAATTCCAGCTTTAACGCACAATTATCTCCTCTATAAGGATAAAGGCATTATGGACTTGCAATTCACAAGAGTAACTGGATTGGGAAAAAATATTTCTGCAGAATACTATTCATGGGATCATCAATTTAATGCCAAAAATGACTGGAAAGGTTTGATATTTGGCAACTCTAAAAATTCTGGTTCAAAAATTCCGACATTATTGCAAGCATTGAATTATATAAAAGTTGGCGATCCAATTAATTTCTATCTTGGAATTATTGGTTTACTGGTTTTTATAGTTTACAATACTAGAAAAAAACATAATCCTGAATATATTTGGTTTTTTATATCGAGCATTTTATTTGCTTTGCCTTTTCTTGCCTCTATAATTCTTCTGCCAAAACATTATGTTTTCTTGGAGATTCTGATTATTCCCTTTGGTGCATTTGGGATAACTAAGTTTAATGAAAGATTTTTCAAGTCTTCCAAGAAAAGCATGAACGCCATCTTAATTTTAATATTTTTAATATCTCTTGTCTTTTTAGGCCTCAATGGAAAGGGCACAAATACACATTTTTATGGAAAAAGCCATGTTGCTCAAATAATTGAATTTAAAGATAAAAATATTCAGGAAGCAGAATTAATAATAGGCGACAGCAGATTTTATCGCGGAAGAATTCATTGGATGTTTCAGGGAAATCCCTATTTAGAGGGTGTTCAATTTTTAGAATTTATCAATCAGAATGACCAAATTCCAGGGAATACGGTAATGCACAAAGTTTACTTTGTAGAATGTGCGATTGATGATTGCGGCTGGGGAAATATAGCAGAACAGCCGGAATTCAATCAATCAATGGAATTGCTAACAGAATTATTTAAGCAAAGTGGCAAACTAATATATTCTGTAAGAGAACCAGATAGAGAAAAAAATTATCCCCCATTTTCAGAGAACACTATAGAAACAGCTCGTATTTATTCTGCGACGTTGCCTATAAAAGATTCTATAATAACATATGCTAATCAGCCTAAAGAATGGTTTTTATACACTATAGGTTATCAACCGTTAGAAAAACAATACGATTATTACACTGCTAAAGGAACAATAGATAAATTTTTAGATACAATAGCGCATTGGATTGTTATAATCGCCTTGATTTTAGCTTTTATAAGCCCTATTTATATAATTTATCTAATTTTAAAAGATTAGGCGCTATAATGGAGAACAATAATCCTTTTATACGGTCGATTAAAAAACTATTATATAAAAAGATAATTAATAATCTGCCATGAATAATTTAAAAGAGAATAAGATAGTAAAAGAAGATTTGATTAGAATAGCCGATTCATTAAATGGCCTTTCAAATAAATTAAACGGTAAAACTGTTCTAATTACAGGGGGCGCTGGTTTTCTGGGAAAATATATTGTGTTTACTTTAGATTATTTAAATAAAAATTTTTTAAATGCACCGTGCAAGATACTCGTTATAGACAATTTTATTACAGGATCTAAGGGTCCTCTTGAGGGAATAGAAAATCTTAAAGTTATTGAGGCAGACATTTCCAAGCCTATAAAAATTGACGAAGATATTCATTTCATATTTCATGCAGCTAGCATAGCGGCTCCAGTCTTTTATAATAAATACAGGTTAGAAACAATAGATGCAGGATTTTTAGGAACTAAAAATATGCTGGAATTAGCTAAAGAAAAAAATATTAGCAGCTTCTTATTCTTTAGTTCAAGCGAGGTTTATGGTGATCCTGATCCAAAATTTGTGCCTACACCTGAGACATATTTAGGGAATGTTAATTGTATTGGAGCAAGATCTTTCTATGACGAACCAAAAAGAATTGGAGAAACTTTATGTATGACTTATGCAGATATTTATAGTCTGCCAATTAAAATTATTAGGCCGTTTAATGTTTATGGTCCGGGCATGAGATTAGATGACGGAAGAGGTGCAATTAATTTTGTAGTATCTGCATTAAGGGGAGATAAAATACCTGTATACGGGAGCGGAAGAAATACTAGAACATGGTGCTATGTATCTGATGCGATTACAGGCTTCTTCAAGGTTTTATTATCAGACCATAATAGGGAAGTGTTTAATGTTGGTGCGGATGAGCAGGAGATAGAGATGAGGCATTTTGCCCAGATAATAGCAGGGCTAGTTAAAAATGAAGATGTGGAGATTCACAATGTAGAAGGGCCAAATGAATCTTACAATGAGAAAAGCGACCCTATAAGGAGATGCCCAGATTTAACCAAGATTAGAACAATGATAGGATATAATCCCAAAGTAAATTTAGTTCAGGGTTTAAAAAGATTTATTGAATGGGTTAGTGATGCAATGAGGCAGGACGAGAGCTCGTATGGATTGCAAAAAAATTGCAGGTCGTGCGGAAACGGCAATCTCAGATCTGTGCTCTCTCTTGGAAAGACCCCTCTTGCAAACAACTTGCTTTCAAATGAAGATTTAAAACTGGATGAAGAATTATTTTCTTTAGAGATGGTTTATTGCAATAATTGCCATCTATGCCAACTTTCGTATGTAGTTCCTCCTGAGAAGATGTTTAATAATTATCTTTATGTAACTTCAACGACAGATACATTCAAGAAACATTTTGAGAATATGGCAAAAAGCATTGCAAATGAACTAAGATTAACTGAAAACTCATTAGTTGTTGACATAGGTAGCAATGACGGTCTGCTGCTAAAAAACTTCAAAAAAATTGGAATTAATCGAGTAGTTGGAGTTGAGCCAGCTCAAAATATTTGCGAGATAGCAAGAAATGACGGAATCGACACACTATGCGGTTTTTTTGATTCAAGTATAGTTTCTAATATCTTAAACATGAAAGGAAAGGCAAATTTGATAACTGCTAATAATGTATTTGCACATGTTCATAATATCGGGGAGTTAACAAAGAATGTTAAAAAATTATTGGCAGAAGACGGAGTTTTTGTTATTGAGGTGCAGTATCTTTTAGACATGATTAAAGATTGCATATTTGACAACATTTACCATGAGCATTTATCTTACTTCAATGTTATATCATTAATCGAGTTCTTTAAAGGGCGGGAAATGGAAATATTTAATGTTGAGCATGTAAATACACACGGTGGCTCTATACGAGTTTTTATTCAAAAAAAAGATGGGCCATATAATGTAGAAAGAAGCGTTAACGATTTTATTGAAAAAGAGAGAATCTTCAAAATAGATAAATTTGAGACGTATCAGAAATTTGCTTCGCAGATTACAGGCTTGAGGGACAGAATAAGAGACTTTACAATAAAAGCGAAGAGCGAAGGCAAAACGATTATAGGATATGGTGCGCCTGCAAAAGCAACCACGTTATTGAATTTTTATAAATTAAACAATCAATTTATAGATTATATTATAGAGGATAATCCTTTGAAACAGGGGAAAATTATTCCAGGCGTTAGAATTCCAATAATTAGCAAGCAAGCCATGAATAAAAGCCCAGATTATATTTATTTACTTGCCTGGAATTTCGCAGACGAAATAATGCAGAAAAACGCCTTTCTCAAGCAAAATGGGGCTAAATTTGT
>JBBTAC010000008.1:0-6873 GCA_038044405.1 Nanobdellota archaeon | reverse complement strand
TACTGGAATTTTCTTTCCTAAAAGGGGGATAATTACTTCTGGACGAAAAATTCCTGCACCGCCTAATTCAAGCCATTCTTTTCTTTCTTCATGAAATACTTGAATTTCAACACTTGGTTCTGTGAAGGCATAAAATGTTGGAACGAATTTTATTTTTTTAAATCCCATTTTTGTATAAAATTCTTGCAGGTAACCAAGTAAATGCCTGAATGAAACATTTTCATCAATAACTATTCCTTCTGTTTGATAGAATTCAAAGGCATGCTTCCAATCTAATGTTTCGTTTCTAAATACTTTTCCTATTATGAAATATTTTGCAGGTATATCTTTTTCTTTAAGATTTGAGAGGGTCCTTGCAGATACAGAAGTTGTGTGAGTTCTTAGTATGGTTTTTTTTGCTTCTTTTTCTAACCATTGGTACTGCCAGCCTTTGCTTTTATCTACTCCAGATTCATGGGCATCTTTTACTCTTATTAATATTGATTTTTCAGGAAGTTTTCCTTCTGCTTCCTTTATGAAAAAAGTATCCTGCATTTCTCTTGCTGGGTGGTCTTGTGGTGTGAAAAGTGTGTCAAAATTCCAAAATGATGTTTCTGTTAAGTTTCCAGACATTTCTTTGAATCCCATGTCTAGCCAAATTCTCTTTGCATAATTTATTGCCTCGTTTACGAAATGCCTTTTTCCACCATAAATTGATGGAACGTGCGATTGAATATCATAAGATCTGAATTTTTTGTTTTTATCCCATGCTTTAATTATTTCAGGCGTTATTTCTTCAATAAGATTTGAATGTATTTCTTTTCCTGCAAGCTGTTTGCCTATTTCGGTAAGTTCAAATTCTACTACATTAGTTTCTTTTATTTTTACTATGTCTTTTCTTTTTTTTAGTTCTTCTAATGCGGTAAATTGATCTTGATGTAATTTAGACTGTTCTATAGGGAGCATTTCTAATATTTGCTCTTCCGGCATCTTTTTAATAAGATTTTCTTTTAAAGCAATGAGTTTTAATTTGCCGTTTTTAATTTCTATAAATGATTTATTTTTCAATATACCTAATGATACTGCAAATTCATTGTCTGAAAGTTTTGATAACTTTTTTGCTTCTTCTATTGTAATGTTGCTGTTTTTTTCTATCAATATTAAAAGTTTTCTTTCTGGCAGATTATTTTTTTTGTAATAAATTCCATTTATACCTAAATCTACAATTGTCTTTGGTGTTCTTTTTATTTTTATTATATCTTTGTTTTCTAGGAATATTAGTGCCCTCATTACAGATGCTTCGTCTAGATTTGATTTTTCTATTATTTCTGAAACATTATGTTTTAAGAAAGGGATTATTTTTCTTTCTAATGGTGAAAGTTTATCTATTATTTTATCTAAATTGTTCATATTTTATTAATGGCTAATAGTATTAAAAAGCTATTGCTTCTTTTGCTTGTTGCGTTGAAGCGCCGAGAGAAAGCAGAAAATAAAGTGAATTATATTTGTCTTTAAAGTTTAAAATCTTTAATTTGGTTTTTGCTTTTCTGCATATTTTTATATTTTGTTTTATTCTAGATAACCTTGCTGCTTTCTCTTTTTTATCTAATTTTAATATTTCATCTAAATTTATCCCTATGGCTATATTTTTATTTGCAGCTATTTTTGCTAAAATGTGATTTAAACCAGATTCTAATTGTCTTAGAGAATCTGATTTTTCTGAGGATTCTACAGATAATAGAATATTAAAATTGCCATATTCCAGGATTTTTCTATTGAATTCAGAGTCTTGGGCTTTAACTATAATTGGCTTTTTTTCTGTTTTGATTAGTTTTTTTGCCTGCTCTAGATTTGGCGTGTTTATCATGTCTTATTATATTCTCTTTAGTTCATAAGGATTACTATTTTAGTAAGATTTAAAAGCAGGTTATTCAGCTTATTTTTATGACTACAAATCAATTCCCGATTGTGAATGAATGGCTGAAATATGCAGTATTACTGCATTATAATGATCCTAGGAAACCAGATCACCACGATATAGCTTTGGATATAATTAATGATGAGGAGTCTGAGAAATTGTCTTTGGATAAACTTGAAACAGTCGAACTTGATTTGTTTGAGAGAAAATTACCCATTACACCCTTTGAATTAATAAGAAAGCGTTATTTAGAATATGAAGGCGCTATGTCTGAAAATAGAGGTTTTGTAAGAAGAGTCGATGAAGGAAGATATAAATTACTTAGAAATGATCATCTTTTATTTGATGGAAAAGTTTTAAGTGGGGAATATGATTTTAGAGAAGAAGGAGAAAATTTATACCTTTGTAAACTCTAATTTTCAATTAATGTTCCTTCGAATTTCTTATTTTTTAGGACATTTTCCAGATTCTTTAAATCTTTGCCCATAATATATGTAGGAATTTTATGTTTATTTATTAGAATTGAAGCTTCTTGATCTAGGACAAAATGCTGACCAGGCGTATGCTTAATAGTTAGCGCTTTCTTTTCAAATTCTTTCCAAGATATTTTCGGGATAAATTTGGCGTTTTTATTTTTTCTTGGGTCTGCTGTATATAGACCCTTTACGTTTGTTATATTTATGAAAGGAGTTTTCAAATAATTCGCTAGTTTTGCTGCAGTTGTATCTGATGTCGCTCTTTCTGTAAATCTTAGAGCGCCGCAGATTACAACATTATTTTTATTTAAATTGTTTTTTACTGTTTCCATATCTAACGGCAATTTTTCATTAGCCTCTTTTCCGAATAATTGCATCATAAATTCTGCGTTCATTCTTGTTGCTCTTATTCCGGCCTGCGATAATTCGTATTTTGATTTATGCTCTACTTTTAATGTTTCTATATAACGTCTTGCTATTGTTCCACCTCCGCAAACAATTGCAAATCTATGTGTTTTATAGAATTTTCTTAAAATATGTTTGAATTTGTCAAGAAATTCAGGGTCTTGTTTTTCAGGTACAATTAATGAACCGCCCAAGGACATTACGATTGTTTTTTTCATGGTTTAGATAATAAAGCAATTTATTTAAAGTTAAGGGCATTTAATATATTATGAGAAAAATTGAGGTTTCGGATATTTTATTTTGGTTCTTTATGCTTGTTTTAATTGGTTATATAATTGGCAAATTATTGGGGATTATTAATACACCAGAGTGGGTTAGCCTTCTACCTTTAATAAGTTTAGTATTTTTAATTGGCATATCTTACCAAAGAATAATGAATTTTATGGATAGAATGTTTGTTAGAACAGATTATCTAAAAAATAATTTAAATAATGCCAATGAAGGAATATTAGAAATTAGAAATAAATTAGTTGAACATGACAAAAGACTTTCTATTTTGGAACATAGTAAATTAAAGCTTGCAAAATAATTATTTGAAAATTTCTCCGTTTTCCTGGCTCCACCAGAGCATATCTAACTCGTCTACAGGAATTTTGACTTTATCGGCAAAATTAAGAAATGCGTTTTCTATTTCAAAATAGGCCTTTTTATTTTTTATTTTTGCTTCTTGGATAATATTGTTATTTTTGAGATTTTTTAATATATGACGGTCTAAAATTGCAATTTGATTGTTTGATTTTCCGATATTTCTAAGGAAATGAGATGCTTCTTTTAAACCATATCCGTTTACTGTTTCTGCAATGAAATTCCTAAGTTCTTTTATGTTATTATTGTCTAAGCTGTGTTTTATCTTTTCCCAGCTTTCTTTTGCCCCCATTAGTCTTTTTGTCTTAGTTATGTGGAATCTTGTTCTTGATTTTAGAGCATCGAAAATTGCTTCTTCTTTAAAGTCTTTTAATTTAGATATTATTTCTATTGCACTCCAGCATTTTTGCGCATTACTTTGAGGAGTTAAAAGACAAAACATAAATTCTCTAAATTGTTCTTCTTCAGATAAGTTTTTGAAATCTTTAAGACGTGATTGAATAATTTTTTTGGATAGGTTATAATTCTGCTTAATATTTTCCATTTTATCCCATATGAGGCGCATTATGAATTCTAAGTTTTTCTATATAGAAGCGTGTTCCCACAAATTCAGATATAACTGCTGTTACGAGCATATTTTCTAATGCTGCTTTGAAAACACCCTTAATTAAAGGTATTTTTGTTTTTTCAGATACTATCTTTAATATTTCATCTATTTCGTTTTGGGTTAAAATAACTTGTGTTGTTTGAGTAATACCTGATTTGTGCACAATAACATTTTTTCCAGGACCAAGGCATTCTATACTTGACACTCCTGGGTCAGAAAATATTTGCGACAATTTTCCGAGAGGAATTGCTGATGAAATTGTAAATGGGGCGTGTGCTTGAATAGGATTGTTCATTATTTGAGGCCTTATCATTGGTTTAGGCGTCATATGAATAGGCATTTGAGGCGGAATAATTTGTGAGGGCGTTATAGGTTTAGTTATTTGCGGTTGTGTTTGTATTTTGCTTTCTTCCATGTCTGTAATGGATTGTACATATCCGCCAATTATTTCTGGTTTAGGTTGCATTTCAGGTATTTTAATTTTAATTTCCGGAGTAGACTTCATCGGAGATATACTTGTTATTATTGTATCTACAAAATTTCTTAGAAATAATACGCTCAATACCTGATTTTCATTTTCCATTTGTTAGAATTTTGGCAATGGTCTTGAAGATGTTCTTTCACTAAAGGAAGATTCTTGATATTCATCTTGTCTAGATATTACAGGTGCAGATGTTGTTTCATTATATGGTTTTTTCCTTATCTGCTCCTCCATTAACGTAAGGCCCTTAGCTATTGTTTTATTTTGCTCTAATAGTTTGTCTATTTTATCCAAGAACTCCTTGTCTGTTTCTGTTGTTTTAATAGTAGGGCTTTTGGAAAAACTCTTTGCTGCCAATTCAAATAGCGATAATAAACTAGATATTTCCTTTGCTAATTTATCAAACTTTTCAGCCAAGTCAGTGTGTATCTTTTGCAACTTCACCATATTTTCTACTACTTTATCTTCTATTTGTGATTCTCTTTGTGTTACTGCTCTCTTTTTAGGCATGTTTATAAGAGTGCTAATTTGTTTATAAATGTTTTTAAGCAGATAGATTTTTAACGATTAGAGTAAAGATATATTATAGGGTGCGTGGTTAAATGGTATAACGTCTGCCTCCAGAAATATAGATATTTGAAGACAGCAGAAGTCGGGGGTTCGATTCCCTCCGTGCCCATTACATCTTCTTCAAAACATCTATTTCTTCAAAGGAGACAGCTGCTCCTTTGTATTTCGTTGCATACAAAGATGCTTCTAGGACTTTTTTTCCAGTTAATCCAAGAAGGTCTTTCTTATATGCTACATAGACAAGTTCTGTTGAACGGATAAATCGAAAATTGGAAAATGTTTCTAAGTCGCATTGTATTCTCACACGCATCTTTAATTTATCCCCCATTAATTTCTCTAGATTTTCTGGCTTTTCTGTTAAAATTCTAGTTGTTCTTTCATCAATTGCTATGATATTCTCTATATTTCTTTTTGTAAGTATTTTACTTAAGGCAAGGCAGGATGTTTCTGCTTCGCTTATGATGCTTATTGATTTATTATTCGCCTTTACGCAATTATTAGCTACATTTGAGAAGTTTTTTAATTCGTCTTTTATTGTTGCGTTATCTACGCCTAGGGATACAGGCAGTTCTAATATTTTTGAATCTAATAATTCCTGAATTCTTAATGCCCCTAGTTCAAAACGCGGAATTTTAAGAGGACGGTCTATAATTTCATATTTGACAGACTCGGTAATTATGAATTTTCCTTTAAAAGTTTTTTTTAATCTTTCAATAATATAAAGCAACCCGTTCATTGACAAATTTATTAAAGGTCCTGAATCAAAGAGCAATGCTTTTTCTGGCATTATGAAAAGAACTCCAGAGCCATTTGCGCTCGTTTTTTTATATTTAGAGTGTCGTTTAGATATGTATTTGGAATGCTTGTTTGTCCAGCATATTCTAAAAATTCCCATTGAGAGATGCCCAATAATTGGGCGGTTTGTCCTAGTGAAATTCCATGTTCATATAATTTTGATGCTTTGTTTACGGAAGCTTTTTGCAATACTTCTTTAATATATTCTTTTAGATTTACAAATGAACTTATTACTATTTTTGTCTTTAGCATGTATTGCCTATATTTTTGATGATTATTTTGTTCTAATGCAGATATTGAAAGATCGAATAATGAATTTATTTTTTTTACAAATTCATCCCAACTTTTTATTTTTAAATCTTCTTTTCTTTCTATTAATTTACTCAGAGTGTAAAGTAATAGGGTTATAGTTATACTTTCTATATCTTGAAGACAACATACAGCGTGTATTTTTTGGTTAGATAAGTCCTTTAATTTTAGAGAATCGTTGGAAATTAGTGCTTGTTTCGCTAATTTTAATACTTCTATTGTATGCTCGTCCTCTTTTTCTGGCATTATTATGTTTAAACGGAAGAATATATATAGTTATTTATTTATTATTAAATATGGAAGTTTTATTGGATACTAATTTTATAATTTCTTGTATTTTGAAGAAGATAGATTTTATTTCACAGCTTCAAGATAAAGGTTTTAAGATTGTTGTACCGAGAGAGGTTTTGCAAGAATTAAAGGATTTAAAATTTGATAGAAGAAGCACTCATGATGAAAAAATTGCAATCGATCTTGGATTGGAGATGTTATATTCAAAAAAGATTAAGAAGACAACGATAGGGGAGGGCAAGGTTGACGACTTGCTTGTTAAAAAAGGAAAAGAGGGCGTTTATATCGCCACTTTAGATAATGGCATTAAGAGACAAGTGCGCAACAGAATTGTTATCTTTAATGCTAAGAAAGAGGTTGGGATTGAGACCAGTTAAGCCTCTATATTTTCTGTTTG
>JBBTAC010000007.1:0-1552 GCA_038044405.1 Nanobdellota archaeon | reverse complement strand
TGTGAAATAACTGCAATCTGTGCAACAAACTCTTCAGCTATTTTAGCAGGATTTGCCGCGTCGCAAACAACGTCTCCTCTTGCAACATCTTTCTTGCCTATTCCTCTAATGTTAACTCCAACGTTGTCTCCTGCTTCTGCTTCAGTCATTTGTTCATGATGCATTTCTATTGATCTTATTTCACCATCAACACCTTTCCCAGATCTGCCCGGAAGGATTACTATTTTTTGGCCTATCTTCATAATACCAGTTTCTATTTTTCCTACTGGAACAGCGCCTATTCCTGTAATTTCATATATATCTTGAAGAGGCATTCTTAATGGAAGATTAGTTGGTTTCTCTGGTTCTTTGAATAAGTCTAATTGTTCAATCAATGTAGGACCTTTATACCAAGCCATCTTATCTGATTTCTTTACTAGATTTTCCCCTCTTAATCCAGATATAGGAATAAACTGAATTTCATCAATTTTATAACCTGCTTGTTTAAGAAGTACAGAAACTTCAGTTTTTATCTTATTATAAGCTTCTTCTTTATATTCAACAGAGTCCATTTTATTTACTAAAACAGCTATCTGTCTTACACCCATTGTTCTTAATAGCCAAACGTGTTCTTTTGTTTGGGGTTGAACTCCTTCTTTTGCAGCAACTGTCAAAAATGCAGCGTCTGCTTGGCTTGCACCAGTAATCATGTTCTTTACAAAGTCTCTATGTCCAGGAGCGTCGATAATTGTTACATCATATTTCTTAGTTGGTAATTTTTCATAAGAAAGATCAATTGTTAAACCTCTTTCTCTCTCCTCTTTAAATTTATCCATATAATAAGCAAATTCAAAACCTACCTTACCATGCTTCTGTGCTTCTGCTTTAAGTTTTTCTAATTCCTGAGGAGAAAGCTTTCCTGACTGGAACATAAGGTTGCCTATAGTTGTTGATTTTCCGTGGTCAACGTGACCTACAAAAGCGACGTTAATGATTGGTTTTACTTTTGCCATTTGATTTAATTGAGTTTAATTTTTTGGCTATTTAAAGCTTTCTATAAATTTCTTCTAATATGGAAATTCTATCCAATAACCCTTTTTATTGAATATCAAACAGCCTTGCACTTAAGGAACCATAAAAGCATCTAACCTATAATAAATATCTAAACAAATATTTAAATAGTTACTATAAGTAACTTAAAAGGAGATTATTTAATGGATAATACAACGGTAAAACTTGATAAAGCACTGCTTAGAAGAGCAAAAAAACTTCTTAAAAAAACATCCCAAAGAATTCGGTATACCAATCTGAAGCAGTTTGTCAATATAGCTATTCTAAAATTACTCGAAGAAGAGGAAATAAAAGGTAAAAAAGGAGGAGAAAATGAAAAATAAAAAAATAAAAAAGAGAATAGCAATTATTCTATTTTCAGCATCATTACTCCTAAGCATAATCCTATTTTCACTATTAGTTTATTCACAACAAGTTACGCAAGTGAGTTCAACACCATCAATACCAAATTTAAAAGAAATAAAACATCAAGGTTATAAATATGCAAATTACTCAAATATAA
>JBBTAC010000006.1:0-39535 GCA_038044405.1 Nanobdellota archaeon | reverse complement strand
CTTTATCCTAAACATGTTGAAGGTAAAGAATTACCTCATAAGTTTCCAAGTGATGCAAAATGGGAAGATTTGTATAAGGAACACAAGGAAGCTTTTGACGGGCTTAACGATTTCTTAATAAAAACAGTTTATAATAAAGTTTTTGAATTCTGTATTATAGCTTAACTTTCTGTGTAAAAAGTAACCCTTAATTCAGACTATTTACACAAAGCCCAAAAAACCAAAACATTCATAAACACATCATAACGAGTTAAATAATGCAGGAAGTAATAGAATTAAAGGACGTAGCAAAACACTACGAAATGGGAGAAAACATAGTCAAGGCTCTCGATGGAATCGACATTAAAATAAATAAAGGCGAATTTGTCGCAATCATAGGGCCTTCTGGTTCTGGAAAATCAACTGCAATGAATTTAGTAGGAAGTCTAGATAGACAAACTAAAGGAAGTATTTTTCTAGATAAAAGAGACGTGTCTCATTTTAGTGAATCAGAACTTGCGCAGTTTAGAGGTAAAAAAATAGGATTTATATTTCAGAGTTTTAATCTAATTCAAAATCTAACCGCAAAGGAGAATGTAATTCTCCCTATGATTTTTCAAGGAACAGATAAATATGAAAGAGAAGAAAGAGCAAATAAAATTCTTGCTCTTGTTGATTTAGCAGAAAGAATGGATCACTATCCAAATCAGCTTTCAGGCGGGCAGCAGCAAAGAGTTGCAATAGCCAGAGCATTAGCAAATGACCCTGAAATAATATTAGCTGACGAGCCAACAGGAAACTTGGATAGTAAAACAGGAGAGAAGGTCATGGATTTTCTTAAAGAATTGAACAAAAAAGGAAAGACAATTATTTTAATTACACATGATAAGGAATTGGCTGAACAAGCAGATATTGTATATTATATTGTGGACGGAAAAATAAATAGCGTTAGAAAGTCCAAGAGTAAATTAAAGAAAAAAGTAGTCTCTATATAATAACTACACCAAAACCTATTTAAACCATAAATTTTAGGTATCAATATGATTAAAGTATCAAAAGCAATAACTTGTATGATGGCAATTATCTTCTTAATTAGCATGGTCTCTGCTATATCTATAAAATCTCTCGATGTAGATAATTTAACACCTGGAAGCGAAGGAAAAATAAGAGTAGAAATTGAAAACACACTTCAAGATGATGTAGACGAAGTATCTTTTAATTTGAATCTAGTAAATCTTCCATTTAGGGTAATAGGGAGCTCAGAAGACTCAATAGACGAGCTTAATGAAGGAGAAGAAGATGATTTTATTTTTACAATTAAAGCTGCAAATGACATTAAGCCAGGAGATTATCAGATCCCATACACAATAAGTTTCTTAGATAACAATCAGCAAAAACAACGTTCAGGTTCAATAGGATTAACTGTAAATGGAAATACTGAATTGACTCTATCTATTCAGACTGAAAAGCCAATAGTAAACAAGCAGGATAAAGTAACTTTAAAGATCGTTAATAAGGGATTTGCAGATGCAAAATTCGTTTCTATTAAAATTATTCCTCAAGGATTAGTTATCTTATCTGAAAATGAAGCTTATATTGGAACAATCAGTTCAGATGATTTTGAAACAGAAACATTCGACGTTATTTATAAAACTCAAAATCCCATAATGACTATAGTTGTGGAGTACAAAAATTTCGATAATACTTTAATAACTGAAAACTTTAACCTTCCTATTTTAGCATACAATGAAGAAAAAGCATTAGAGCTCGGATTAATAACAAAGAGCAACACACCATTATATGCTTCTATTTTAATATTTTTAATATTGGCATTTATAGTTATAAGATCATTTAGAAAGAGAGCGCGCTTGAAAAAAACTCAAGCGAAATAATACAATGATTAATGACTTGTTTATTCTAGCACTCAAAAACATAAGAAAGAGAGGCGTAAGGTCATGGTTAACTATGATAGGAATTTTCATAGGAATAGCTGCCGTCGTTGCCTTATTATCTATTGGACAGGGTTTACAAGGTGCAATTGAAAAGCAGTTTGAAGATATAGGTTCTGATAGAATAATTATAGAAGAAAGAGGGGTACAAGGTCCGCCTGGAAGTGGAACAAGCAAATCAACAAAACTAACAGAAAAAGATGTTGAAACAATTAGGGAAATAAATGGAGTAAAGTCTGCTGCAGGAATAATTATGAAAACAGCAAAGGTAGAATTTGATGATGAAATAAATTTTGTTTTTGTTTTTGGTTTGCCTCAAGATCCAGATGAAAAGAGTGTTGTAAATTTCTTTGATGTTGAGCAAGGAGTAGATTTAAAAGAAAATGAAGGGGGCAGGGCAGTAGTCGGCATTAGATATACAGAAGCCAAAGTTTTTGAAAAAGAAGCCAATATTGGAGACAAAATAAAAATAGAAGGCGAGGATTTCAAAATAATAGGAATATTAGAACGAGTAGGAAATCCATTTGATGATTCCGCAATAATCATAGACAAAGAAATAATGAAAAAAATATACGATACAGGCGATGAAGTAAGCGTCATTCACGCTAAGGTTGAAAATGTTGAAGAGATTGATACTGTTAAATCTGAAATAGAAAGAAAATTAAGAAAAGTAAAGGGCGAAAAAGAAGGCAAAGAAACATTCCAAGTAACAACTGCTGAACAATTATTGCAGAGTTTTACAACAATTTTTGGAATTGTTCAAGCCGTCCTAGTAGGAATTGCAGCAATATCTTTGTTAGTTGGAGGGATTGGTATTGCAAATACAATGTATACCTCTGTTTTAGAAAGAACAAAAGAAATAGGAATAATGAAGGCAATTGGAGCAAAAAATAGAGATATCATGTTATTATTTTTATTTGAATCAGGTCTATTAGGTATTGCAGGAGGGCTTATTGGCGTAGTTATAGGCCTAGGATTGAGCAAAACAGCAGAATACTATGCAACCGTATCTCTTGGTACAAATCTCTTGCAGGCATCAGCAAGTCCTTGGATTATCTTCGGGGCATTATCATTTTCTTTCGTTATAGGCACTGCTTCGGGCATGCTTCCTGCTTTGCAGGCATCAAGGCTAAAACCTGTTGAGGCATTGAGGCACGAATAAAATGGCATCAGAATTAGAAGCAAGGGTAAGAGAATTAGATGACGAGAATAAAAGCGGCGTCAATTCAGCAAGAGAACTAGCAAATAGACTGAATTTAAATTATAGGACTGTTAGTATCTGGATTATAGCTAAGAGAAGAGGCTTTGATAGTTTGAAGAGTTATTTTGATTTTCTAGCACAAAAAAATGGTTTTAAAAATAGATCAAAATATAACTCATATATACTTGAAATGAAAAAGGTATTCGAAGATAATGAAGAAAATCAAGATATAAAATATGTTGATCCAGCTATATTGGACAGAACTAGAATTCATCGAGATTGTTATTTAATCTCTATAATGAAAGAGGATAATGAAGAAATAAAAAATCTTTTTGAAAAGATAATTGGAAAATTACCAGACAAACATCAAAGAGTTATAAGGAGCAGATTTTATGAAGAGAAAACTCTTGAAGAAATCGGAAAGGAGTTAAAAATTTCTAGGCAAAGAATTAACCAAATAGAAAGAGAAGCAATAAAGAAGCTATATTGTTTAGCAAAACAATGCAGTTTGTATGAGATTTATACTGATTAATAAACACTATTCATCATATTTCCTTTTGTGAAAGATTTTATGTTTTCTACCGTAGTATCTAAAATTCTTTGAAGAGCTTCTTTTGTATCAAATGCACAATGCGGTGTAATAATTACGTCTTTATCTTTTAGAAGAACATGATTTTGCAAAAATGTTTTCCAATCTCTTTCATCCTTTTTTTTCGACAATAATGCTCTTTCTTCTTTGACATTTTCCTCTCCCTCTAAAACGTCTAAGCCAGCGCCAGCTAAAATATCCTTATCTAATCCATAAAGCAATGCTTGAGTTTCTATAATTTCACCTCGGGCAGTATTTATTAAATAAGCTCCCTTCTTTATTTTTTTAATATTTCCCATATTAATCATGTGCCTTGTTTCAGGCGTTAAAGGAACATGAAATGTTATAATGTCTGATTTTTTTAACAAATCATTAAATGAAGCCCATTCAAATCCAAATTCTTTGCTCAATTTTTTATCTTGATTTACAGAATATGCAATAACCTTCATGTCAAATCCCTTTGCCATTTTTATAACATGCTGTCCAATATGCCCTGCTCCTACGACACCCAGAGTCTTTCCCTTTAAATCAAAACCCATTAATCCTTTAAGAGAAAAATCATCATGTTTTGTTTGATTTATGGCTTTGTCTAATTTTCTTGATAAAGTAAGAATCAAACCAAATGCATGCTCTGCGACAGTATTTTCGCCGTAAGATGGAACATTACTAACTCTAATTCCTTTTTCCTTGCAATACTTTAAATCTATGTGATCAAAACCAGTAGACATAGTTGTAATAAATTTTAAATTAGATAATTTATCCAAGACATTTGATTTTAATTCAGAATAAATAAAACAGACTATAATATCTGCGTCGTTTATTTTATCTTTATTCTTTGCGTTTAGCGGCTCTTTATAAAAATATAAATCACGTATTTTTAATTTATCTTTTATGTAATCTTCTTCCCACTTCTCTAATTCAAAAAATGCTATTTTCATAATTCCTCTTTCTTCATCTTAAGTTTATTATGCCTAATAATTCTTTCTAATTCATTCCAACTTAATAATCTTTTAGTATTATGCTCTCTGCTTATTGCAGTAGCTGAATTAATTACAGCAATCTTTATTGCACTTTCCATATCTTCTAATTTTATCAATCCAGTTATAAATGAACTGCCAAAAATGTCTCCTGCTCCTGTGGCTTCTCTTACCTGTATTTTAGGAGGAATAAATTTGTAAAGAAATGTGCCGTCGTAAACAGCGCCTTCATTTTCGCCGTCTGTCACACAAACTATTTCAGGCCCTAACGCTCTCAAACCTTTAAATAAATTTCCGCTTTTAACAAGCATTTTTGCTTCTTCTTTATTTAATGTTAAAACACTAGTGTTCTGCAGTATTGCCTTCAAATATTCTGCACCGCGTTTAGTATGATAACTACTCGGATTATAAGCTAACTTTATGCCTTTTTTTCTGGCAAATACAGCTATCTTTTTTTGCGTTTCAAAAGATTCGCTTCCCATCGAAGTGAAATAAAACCATTTTGTATGTAAATTTCCCAAATTAATTTCAGAGAATTTTAGATTGTCGCTAGCCGCCTTAAATGTTAGAATTGTTCTATTTTTCTTTTTACTTTCTAGAATTATAGAATATCCGGTGTGTTTATCTTTTGACTTAATTCCAAGAAAATCAACATTATGTTTTTGCAGTTCTCTTAAGATAATTGTACTATTTGCCTTGCTTCCAATTTTTCCCAAAAATCCTGCTTTTAATCCCAAGTCTGAGAAACACATTGCAGTATTTATTCCGCCTCCCCCTGAAGAAAAGGTTATATTATCCACTTGTATTTTAGTCCCTACAGGAAATAAAAGCATATTATTTTTTTCTTCAAATTGCGCCCTTACAAATGCGTCAACTAAGCCACTGCCCACAGTTATTACATCGTAATTTTTCATTTTGCCTCTTTTCTCGAGTTATGAAAGCAGAGAGAGTTTTTAATTGTTACTTTCATATTCAGAAGAAAGGGATTAAGGAATGCGAATTATAGGTAATTATATAAATAACAAAGATACAGTGAAATTATGAAGAACAAACAATTATCCTTGCCGATAATTATTATGAAAGAAGGAGATATGTATGTGGCATCATGCCCTCCTTTAGATATTGCAACACAAGGAAGAACAGAACAGGAAGTTAAAGAAAATATGGAAGATTTAATTGACGAATATTTAACTGATAAAGATACGCAAAAGCCAGAACTAGAAATAGAGCTAACTTCAGTATCTTTTGTACATCCCAAGGTTTTTATAAAAGAAGTTGCCCATGGGGAAGCTTAGACCTTTAGATACGAATAGGGTAATAAAAATTCTTGAGAAACATGGTTTTGAAAAAGTGAGATCTAGAAAACATACAACTTTTAAGAAAACTCTTCCATCTGGAAAGATTTTAACAACTTGGGTTCCACATGGTAAAGAAGTTACTATTTTTGTTTTACAATATATTATAAAACAGACAGAGATTCCAAGAGAGGAATTTTATTAAGAAGTATCGTCTATTTTTCATAAGTTAAAACAGCTAAAGCCAAAGCAGAAAGAAAAATAGCAACATCCCTGAAAATTATATCAAATTGCGATATATTGAAGATAATAATCCCAAGTAAAAAGATGCTTGATAAAGAAGAAGCATAAAATATCTTTTTATTTGACAAAAGCCATAAACCCAGCAAAACATTAACAGCAACGTGTATTTGTAATATTATTGCTTTTGTTATGAAGTTTCCTATGTTGGGAATAAATCCTACCCAGTTATTCGGCGTGATGAATGCCGCAATTCCAGCATATAGAAAAACAAATGCCAGCCCCAATCTTAAAAATAGAGTTGATAAATATTGTTTATTCATATTAATTAACAATAATAGTTCCTCTAAGTCCTGCTGCAATATGGTCATGGTAATTCCAATTTCCTTTTTCATTAAAAGTAAAACTCCATTCTTCGCCTTGTTTCAAACCACGGCAAGAATCAAAAATTATTGGCTGTTCTGCAGTATCGCATTTTTTAATATCTGAGCCAGGATAAACAGTATGTGTTGGATGCATAGCAGATGCCGGCCAATGGGGATTTGAATCTTTATTTACAAAAGTAACTTTGTCTCCTTGATTTATGTTCAATGTTTGCGGAGAAAATCCAGAAGAGGTTATCTCGACCATATTACTCTGACTGTCAGCAGTTATCACAGTATTACGATTTACAGTGTTATCTTGTAAGGAGGTTTTATCTGATCTTAGATTATATATTAAAAATCCTGCCACTATTACAGCTATAATGATAAATATTCCTACTCCTTTCTTCATATATTAATTATAAATTTATAACTTATAAGTCTTTCTAAATAAATAAACTAAAAATCCACAATCCAACTGCAATCGACATTACAATAAAGTAAACTGTTTTGTCCCATGCAATTACCTTTGCTCCATCAAAAGGCATTACTGGAATCATATTAAAAGCCCCAAGCAAGGCATTTATGCTCATACCCATTGTAAAGAAAAGCCCTAAGATTCCAGATTTTCCGAATATCAATAAGAGAATTAAAAATAGTATCGCAAGAACTATATTTGTCAATGGCCCAGCAACAGATATTTTTCCATTTTTCGACTTTGTTATCGCACCGCGAATAAATACCGCGCCGGGAGCAGCAAATATAAACCCAAATAAAGAAAATAATAAAGCCAGCCAAAGCATATTATAAAATGCGTGAAATTCAGCCCAAAGATTATATCGCTGAGCAAAATATTTATGCATTAATTCATGAAGCAAAAATCCAATGCCTGCTGTAAAAAAAGATATAACAAAAAGGAAAATTAAATTTACATTTGGAGATAGTAAAGCGTTGTAACCTCCAGAAAAAAGAATTGCAAATGCTAGAGATATCATAACCCCTGCAAGGAATAAATCTTTGATTTCTTTTTTGTTGAATTTCATATTATAGGGTATTAAGTATATTTTTCAAATTCTACTTCATCAACTTTCGCTAATTCCAAAATGCTCTTCAATGTTCCAATTTTTATTTCTTTATGATTTGGTACAACTGTGCCAATCTTTCCTTCTTCAGTATCTCTTTTTAAAATCATATGGCTTCCTGATTGTCTAATAAATTTAAATCCAAACTTATTACAAAGAATTTTAACACACTCTTTTCCTGATATCTTTCTAAGCTTTGGCATTTGCTATCTCAGTCACTTCAAAAGTAGTAAGTAATGGTCTAGCTCTTTGTTTTAATGGAAATTCTTCTAGATATAATTCTGTTGCCTCTTTTAGATTAACTAATGCTTCTTCTACAGTATAGCCTTGGCTAGCTGTCCCAATTTCTGGACATTTTGCTACATACATATCTTCTTCTTTCTCTAATATAGCTGTAAATTCCATAAAATTCTAAGATGCTATAGATATATAAAATTATCTTTGGATGCATAAAGCATTATGCGGGAAGAACGCCTCTTTCTGAAGTAGAGCAATTTCAAGAGGTTTTAAGGTTTATTATTTTAAATATTTGTTTTGTTTCAGGTTTATGGCTTTCTTAATATTATTCCCTAAGTCTATCAAAATAGGTTCTTTCTCTTTCTTCACATATTCTTTCCTTAAGATTACATTTAAATGTAAAACCATATTGCCATGTTCCCGTTTCAGCACATGAGTTAAAGTCAAAGATAATCCCAACTCTGTAATACTTTTCCCCTTCATAAAAACCTTCTTCATTCAGGGTTGGTTCAAAATGATAACTTATTCCGTTTTGCATTGCTTTTACTTCCCATTGTTTTTCAGTTAACCCCATTCCACAATAACCATTATTTTTACTTCTAGAAACACCATCCCCTAAATAACATAGAAAATTTGTAGTGCTTGAATATAGTTCGCCTACTCCTCTTTTCGTTTTATCCCCATCCATAAAAATAAACTGGTCGTAAGAATAACTATAATCGCCATCAGTTTCCTTTGGTTCTTCCTCTTCCTTCATTATTCTTTTCCACTTATCAAAATTCAAGGGTAAGTTTTGGCTTGAATGTTGCCTATAGCCATAGAAAGCTTCATCTTCTATAAAATAACATGGATTATCTTCTTGATTGTTAGCATATTGATTTGAAGAATATGTATTACTAAAGTTTAATCCCTTAATGCTGTCTTTTAATGAGGAATTTGTATCTTTAGATTTACTGGCAGACCATATAATAACAATGCCAATGATAATAATAAAAGTAGTGAGAAATGGATGTCTCTTGAGCCAGTTTTTTTCATTTTTGACACTTTGCATTTTATTCTACCTATCTAATATAATAATCACTTAACTTTAAGTGAAAAAGCAATTAAAAACCTATCGCTACGCTTCTTTCTGTACTAGAACAATTATAATGGTTTTGGTATAATAAACCTTATAATAGCACCCTATATTTAAGTTTTATGAGCAGAGAAAAGAAAATTGAATATTGGTCAAAACATCAAGATCTTGACAAGTTTAATTATGGAGTCAATCTTGATTCGAGAAATAAAACTACTTTGTTTCTTGCATCATTTTTTATTCCCTTGATACTTTCAGGAATATCTTTAATAGTAGATGAAAAGTATCTGATTGGTTTTATTTTAGTACTCTTTTCTTCATTATTCTTTCCCATATTTGTTTGGATATTTACAGGAGAGAGTTCTAAAGAGCTTAGGAAAGCAAAAGAAAATTTTAGGATTAGAGAAGCAATGTTGAGAGTATGGTATCAAAAATGGGTTGACACTGATTTACTAGATACTCAACACGAACTGATAAAAGAAATGTCAAAAAAAGGAATCTCGGAAAACAAGCAATTAGAACTAATTGCTAAAAAAGTTATAGAAGACACCACAACGACAAAAAAATCTTAATAAGAAATTATTCTTCACGTGGTTTGTTCCTGTTTTCAAAGTGTCTGACTTTTTCATTTATCATTGTTTTGATTTTAATTAGTAAATAAGACTTTAAATCTCCTTGAAGCGTTTTAGGATACACGGGGATGCAGTCAATATCCAGTTTCTTGTAGGCTTCGCTTTTTGCCTGTTTACCTTTATGATAAGCAGGGTCTTCATCCATCCCAAAATATTCTATTATTATTGAATATTTGGGTAGCCAAAAATCAGGATACCAAATTCTTAGCTTTTCTTCGTCATTCTCTTTTTTCTCTTTAATTAATAGTGGGTGCTCATAAACAAAATCAATATTGTATTTTTTAAGCACTTCTGCAATAGCCTCTTCGCCCTTGCTCTTATAACCCCTGAAAAATCAAGAGATTTCATTATTATAAATTTTTCTTTTTAAGTAGGAAAGAGAAGATTTGGAAAGTCTTGAACTTCATTTTCTTCGCAAAGGCATAAAACCTTACAAGTCTTTTCTCCATTTCGAATTAAAGAAATTGTTCTATGGTTGCCCATCAGAACTTCAAACTTCTTTCCGTACTTACGCACTATTGGAGGCATTTCTGCAATTAGAATGCCTATTATTTGCCCCATGCTATTGACCCTCTCTGCTGTTTCTGTATTTAGGTTATTTACAATATTAACAAATAACTCCCCTCTAGGAGCGGGAGTGTAAGGTGTTCTAAATTGTAATTGATGAATATCGCAAACACAGGATTTATTTAATTCTAATTCAATTAATTTACAATATTTTCCTTCTAATCTATTAAAAAACAGGTTATTATTTCCTACTCTTTCTTTAATCCCCTTCAGGCTTAGAGCATTTACTTCCTTTTTTATAGCGTCAATTATTACCTTAACTTCCTTCAGGTTTTTATCTCTAAATTGTGCTTTATCATATAGATAGTCTACATACCATAATCTTTGTAAAATTTCTTCCTTAGCCATTTTCTTCTCTATAAAACCAATAAGCCAGTATAAACATCAGAACAGATAAAATCCAAAAATAAATATTATAGTCTGCAAAAATAGGATTCCCATGATATTTATAGCCATTCCATATAATGCCCAGAACCATAAGTCCTCCGATTAAAGGAAAACAAAAGCGAAATGTCATTTTTCTTCATAACCTCTCTCTGTCATGAATAAACCTTATTTAAATGTTCTAGTTTAGATAAATGCGGGAAGAAGGATTCGAACCTTCGTAAGCACTAAGCTACGTGAGCCTTAATCACGCCCGTTTGACCGCTCCGGCATCCCCGCTCAAATTTACTAATAAGAATCAATTTATAAGTTTTATTTAAATAATTATCATTGCTCATCTTTATGATAAAGGTCTAGAATTATTATAGTCTTGCTGTTTATATTATAAGCATAAGAAAGTCTAAATGGCGGCAGATAAACTTCTCTTGTTCCTTTCCTATTGTGTTTCATTGGTTTTCCAATTTTTGGGTCATTTAGAATTTTAATAAGCAGTTTTTCTACTCTTTCTTTAATCGAAGAGTCTTTTATCTTGGAAATAGTTCTTTTGAAACTTTCATCAAAGTCTATCTTCACCATCTTTTCATTTCTTTGATAAAATCTTCAAATCCCATTGTCTTAAATTCGCCTTTGTCATGTCTCTTCCAAGCTTCCTCTGTTCTTTTAATGAATTCCAAATCTTCTTTGAACTTTTCGTCTAAATCATCTGCTCTTTTAAGTAAAAAACTAGATTTATCTCTAATAATCAAAAATTTATCCCCTTCTTTAATATCCTTTCTCATATTGCTAGGTATTACTATTTGTCCTTTTGAGCTTATCGTTGTTGTATCTATATCCACCATAGTAAGTTATATCTTACCTAGTATATAAGCTTATCTTTCTTCATTTAAAAATGTTTATAATTAGAAGTCCTGTTTTTTCTTCTCTGGCATCTTTAAACCAAGACCCTTTTCTTTAGAGAAATCTATTAAATCCTGAAGTTTCTTTCTATCATTAAAATGAGGGATAAAGATTCGTCCATAAATTCTAGCCATATTACAACCCTTAAAATTCTTTAAATCTTCACTAGATTTTCTTACTACACTCAAATATAATTCGTCAAGTTCTTTATTACGAATTGAATCATCGCTTGGTAGTCTATCGTTAAATCTTTTAATTATTGTTTTATTAGATTCTTCAAATATTTTACCAAATTCAGAAGAACATCTCAATTCTAAATCATCATAGTCATATCCATCAACATATATTTCTCCGCCATTATAAACAACTCCAGGAAAACGATATTCCTCTTCTTCAAAACTTAATAAATCTTTAATATTTAATAATGTAAAGAATCCTTTATAAGAAGATAAGGAACGACTTTTTGACTCTGTACTCTTTCCTACAAATCTAACACTTTGCCCTTTTAAGTGTTTAAATGAGGCATTTAAATGCGCTTTTAAAGCGTATAACTCAATAGCTCCGTACAGTTCTCCTTTGTATACCTCATGGAGATCTTGCCAAATCTTAGATAGGACTGGATATTGCTTATTTGGAACTGATTTATGACTGCTTTGTGTTTTACCTTCATAGAGGAGATGTTCGGATTCTTCATATTCTTTCTGTGCAGATTCTAATATATCTTTAGCATCTCTTTCACTTAAACGACCTGATTCTCCAATCAAAAATTTATTATTGCCTATTTCGTAAGAACGTCTTTGCTCTTGTGCGCATAATAGGGTATTATCGCGTCCAGCGTGTCTAATATCATCTCCGCGAGCGTTAGATTCTAATGGTGAATAATTCGTAAAGGTTAAACCTGTCGCAAGCAAAATTCCAGAAAGTTTTCCTATATTTTCCATATCATTGATTTAATTATATTTATTTAATCTCTTTCTCAAACTCATCTAAGTTATCTTCAAGAATATTGATAACTTTTGTTAAAATATCTTTAGCAGGCATATTCCCAAATGATTCTACAATTAACAGCATTTCTGGAGAATGTGAAACTGCATTCTTATCTAATGCCAAAATATCTTCGACAAGACCTTCTTCCAAATCGCAAAGCCATTTCTTATCTTTTTTCTCTGGTTTAATTAAACCTTTATAACTTTCTACAATACTATCTATCTTGGGAGAAGAATTTACTTCTAAAAGACTTCTATAATAAATCAATCCAGGAAGACATTTAGCATGATTAACACCTTTTCCGAGAATAGCTGTAGCGACTAATTCTAATTTATGGTCTTCTTCTAAAAGAGTTATTGGAATTTTTTCCTCCACTATATCTCCAGCCCCTTCTAAATCTCCTGAATAAACTGTACCAGGGCCTTTTTTAGACAATTTGAATTCTATCTTTGTCTTTTCATTCATGCCTTTATCTGTCTTAAGTGGGATTAAACCTAGTCTGTGTGCTACAACTTCATCATAAAGTGCAGAGTCGTTTTTGAATATTTCAACTTCGTCAATTGCAAGGACAGGAACTTCAGGAACAGTTCTTCTTAATGCATTTAACAATGACTCATTTGTTTCTATTCTTATTATCAATTTTTCCGGGGTTTCTTGTATTACTTTCATGTTAATAGTATAAAATATTGGTTTTTAAATCTTAGTAACTATACTCTTCTACCTCTTCTTCCATAAGGCGCCTTAGGGCCTCCTCTAGGGAATTTAGTAGTGTCTAAGACGTTAATTATTCTGAATCCTTCTTTACCCAAGGTTTTAACAGCTGCATGAGATCCTGGACCATGTCCAGAACTGCCTGTCTTTGCTCGCATTCTAACATACAAATCAGTTATGCCTAAATCTCTAGGACGCTCTGCTGCCTTTTTTGCAACGAACATTGCTATTGTTGGATTGGATTTTAATCTAGAATGTTTAGTAACCATTCCACCGCTTATTCTTGATAAAGTATTTCCAGAAAGGTCGGTAATATGGACAATAGTATTATTTGAAGAACTATAGATATAAGCAATTGCCATTTTCTCTTCTTTATTGACTTTTTTTGCTTCTTTTACAACTTCTTCAATTTTTTCGTCTTCTTCCTTTGCTTCTATCATTTCTGTTTCGACCATTATTCTTTAACTTCCTTTTTAGTTTTTTCTTTTATACTTATTTTATTTTCTTCACCAACTTGAACAATATAACTTGGAGAATTTATAACATTATGATTTACCATTATTTTTTTGTGAGCTATTAATTGTCTAGCATGTTTAACAGTACTAGCAAGTTTTTGCTTCGCAACAATTGTTGGCAGCCTTCTTTCTAATAAATCTTCCAATTTCAAACCTAATGCGTCAGATATAGAATTAACTTTAAATCCAATATTATTTAATTTATTAAAGAAAACTTGTTGTTCTTCCGAGCTTAAATTAGCAAGATTCATCGCTCTCTTTCTATAATAATTAATTTTAGCAAGAGCTTTCCAAATTTCTTTTTTATTTTTTAATCCATATTTCTTAACTAATTCATTCTCTTCCTTTATTCTTACGCTATCATACAACTGCATCGGTCGCTTATATAGTCTTTTTTTTCTTATCATTTGGTTTCTTTGACCTCCTTAACTTTTCTCTTCAATCCTACAGCTTGTTTATTCTTTCTGCTTCTAAAGTGAGACCTTGTCTTTTGACCTCTTACTGGCTGGCCTGCTGCATGTCTAACTCCCTTATAGCTTCTCATTTTAATCATTTTCTTTATGTCGAATTCATGCTTCATTTCAAGATCTGTTCCCAAATAATGAGTTGTTTCTCCTGTTTCTGGATCAAATCTTCTATTCTTTAGAAAATCAGGAACAGGCATTTCCTTAATGAAAGCTTCTATTTTATGTATTTCGTCTTTTGATAAATCAGCGACTTTTTTAGATCTAATCAGACCAAGCTTAATACATGTTGCATTAGCTATAGACCAGGAGATTCCTTTAATACGAGTCAAACCAACGTAAATATTTTTTGAACCAGGAATATCATGTCCCAATATTCTTACTAATAATTCTGGTTCTTCTTCTATTGGTCTTTTACTGACCTTTACTGTTTCTGCCATTTTAGTTTTTAGTGTTTCTGCCATTTTTAACCCTTTACAAATAAATAAAATCTCTGCTTATGAACTAATTCGTCAAAAATTCTCTTTTCAACTGCTTTTTTTGGATCAGGTATATTAGAAACTCTTTCTTTTATTTCATCAAAAGATTCAAATTTCTTTTCTTCTCGAGCTGTAAGTATTTCCTGCGTATGTTTCTGGCCAAAACCAGGTAATAATTCAAGTTGATGCAATCTTGTATTTATTGCCTGCGCACTATTGAAAAAGTCAATAATCTCATTTTCTCTTTCCTTAACTCTTTCTCCGATAAATTCTTGCAGCTGCATTTTTGTAGATTCTGTTATTCTATCAAAAGCCAGTCTGCCATTTATGTAATGTATCTTCTCCCTCTTTTCCGGGCCAATATAAACTCTTTCTTTTTGTTCTAAAGAAACACCTCTTCTAGGAACTAATTCCAATAAGACCCAGGTTTTTTCTCCTATGGCTTGAGCTAAAGGAAGATGTTTTCCATCTATAGGATATCCATAAGGAAGATAATCCAAAACTATTGCATATTCATCTTTGTCAGTCATTTTAAGGATTCTTTATTAAATTTAATATAGCATTGGCCTCTTCTTCACTTAACCCTGCTTCTATCAATATTTTATTTACATCTTTCTGATCTTGAGGAAGAAAATCAATAAGTTTGATTATATCAGACTCTTTAATTTTTACATTGTTCAATGCAGCAATAGAACTCCTTAACTTTTTTACTTCATCTTTTGAGTCCTTACCGAATTTTTTCAAATATTTCATTAATTTTTCATTTTGCTCGCTATCTTCAACATATTCCATAACTTCTGCAATTGCCAATGGTTTTTTATTTAGTATCATTTTAATCCTTAATTTTTGTTAGATGAATTGGTTTAATAAAATAATTTTTCTTCTTATCCAAATCATATAATTCAACAGCATAGGCATCTCCTCTCTTGCCTATTACCTTTCCTGTTCTTCCTTGAATCCTTTTCGAGTATCCTATTGGCAGACTTAGTTCCCTAACTACAGCTACCGAATCTCCAGGTTTTAATATCTGAAAGTACCGGCTTAGAGATATCTTGCCTTTCTGTCTTGGACTTTTATGTTTTAGCATGGAAATAACTGAAAAAATCAGTATAAAAAGCTTTCTTTAAAGCCTATTTTGATTTAACAGAACTAAAATTCTGTGTAACTGAACCTTGATACAAATTTCCTACATCTTTCGCTTTGGACATATTATCTACAATCGCCTTGAACATCTTCTCTCCCCACACTTTATGACCGCATGATTCACATACATCTACAACAGCTTCGTCATCAATTCTTTTTTTACAGTATATGCAATTCTTCATATTCTCTTTTTTACAAAACTTAGCAGAGAAGTTAGTTTATAAATATTTCTGATTTTTCTATATAGAAAAGAATTAAAAAAGAAAAGAACATAAATTTGTATGAAAAGAAAAATATTGTTTTTTATCGGCATCGTTATAATAATAATCTTATTAGCAAGTTATTTTATTAATTTAAATATAGAAAATGGAAGCAATTATAAAATTCAATCATCTCTATTAGGAATTATAATATTTTACAATCCATTTATTCTAGGTTTATATATATTAATTGCAATAATTTTAATCGTTAAAGGAATTAAAAATTAATCAATATTATTGCAGCTAAACTGGCGATTATAGAATACAATATAACAACAGTAATTGTTTTTCTTATAATGAAGCCTTCTTTATTTTCTATTCCAACAGTTGCACTCGCCGCTAAAATATCATGCAAGGCAATAGCATTCCCAACAGCACCGCCTACAACTTGAAGCGCAAGAATAAATATGGTGGACAAGCCTAAAGAAATTGCAATTTTATATTGTACAAGCCCAAACAAAAAGTTTGATAGTGTATTGCTTCCAGAAATAAATGCGCCAAATACTCCTATTAAAGGAGCAATGAAAATATAAAACTGTTTAAATAATCCCCCCATAAATTGCGCCAGCACTAAATGGATTCCAGGGAGATTCAATTGATTATCTGCAGAGATTATTATTAATTGAATAAAAGCAAGAGCGAATATCAGAGTTATTGTTGGTTTTTTTATTTTATCAAATGTCCTGCTCAATGTAACTTTAACATTCTTAGCCTCGACATTAAATAAGAAGAGGCATATAATTGCAGAGATTATCAAGTAAAATGAAGGAGTATAAACTGGAAGAAATTCGTAATTTAATGAAGTGTTAAAAATATTCCCCCATTCTATAGAAATACCCGATAAAGTTTTTTGAAAATAAGGAATTATTCTGGATATAGATAACAATAAAATAATTATGAGATAAGGTGCTGCAGAAAATAATACCGATTTTAAAGATATTTTATCTTTTTTTATCTTTTTATTAAATGAAAGAAGATTTTTTGGAACAAGTATTTTATAATGCGCTGCAAATCCTGTTATCAAAAGAGCGGTTAAAGCTCCGATTATCGAAGGAAGTTCTGGACCTATAAAAAAGGCGGTAAGGAAATAAGGAACAAGGAAAGACAGCCATGAAAGCAAGGCAAAAGGAATCATTTCGAAAATTCTTTTTTTCTTGTTTTCTTTTGCATAAAATGAAACAATAAAATATAATATTGAAATTGGTATTATTATACTTGCAATTAGATGAAGAAAAGCTGTCGCAATATAAACCTGTTTTAGGAGAAGTTTATCAAATCCTAATTTTCCAAGTCCAAATAATACAGGGGTTCCTACTGCTCCAAAGCTTTGCGCAGTAGAATTAGCAATTAAAGAAATAACTACGGATAAAATAGGATTAAATCCTAAAGAAACTAAAAGCGGAGCCGCTAGAGCCGCAGGGGTTCCAAAACCAGCTATGCCTTCTATTAAACTTCCAAATAGCCAAGCGATAAATATGCCCTGTATTCTTATATCTGGCGAGATAGAGACTAACAGCGATTGAATTGTTTTTATTTTATCTTTTTCCTGCATAATTTCTATTATCCATACAGCGCCAAAAATAATCAATATTATCTCTAAAGAAAGTAGAACGCCTTTAACAAAAGAAGCTAAAATTAAAATAGAACTTAATTTCCAGAATAGCAATACAATTAATAATGTTATAAACCAAACTAAAGGCATAACCTTAATAGCGGGCCATTTCAAGAATATTATTAACAATACCAATAATACAAAAGGAATAAATGCGATAATTGTAAGCATATCTAATCACCCAACATTGATATTTTATTATTTATATAAAGGTTATTGATGGCACAATTGAGAGCTTATCGTTAACTTTAAATATCATCTAAATTCCTGATTGAAATGATATCTAAGACAAAATTGAAGATTAGGTCAAGAAAGAAAACAAATCAAGAACTAGCTGAAACTATCTTTCTAGCAAGAAAAAATGCTAACTGGATGCAAATAGCCAGAGTTCTATCAGGCAGTACAAGAAAACATTCAGCTATAAATTTAAGAGAAATAGATGAAAAAGCAGAGATTGGCGATACTTTTGTAATACCTGGAAAAATTTTAAGCGAGGGCGAATTAAGCAAAAAGATAAAAATCTGTGCATTCAAAATATCTAAAGAAGCTAAAGAAAAATTAAAGCATACAAAATCAGAATTTGTCTTTTTAATAGATGAAATAAAGAAAAATCCTAAAGCAGAGGGAATAAAAATAATACAATGATAAAAGAAAAAATAATAATAGACGCAGGAAATAGTCCGCTTGGCAGGGTTGCAAGTTATGCTGCAAAGAATGCTTTAATTGGAAAAGCAATAACAATAGTAAATTGTGATAATGCAGTTGTTTCTGGAAGAAAGTCTTCTGTAATCGGAGATTATAAAGAAGCCAGAACAAGAGGAGGTTCTTCTTTAAATGGTCCGCATTTTCCTAGAGAGCCATTTAGAATTATGAAAAGAACCGTTCGAGGAATGTTGTCATATAAGCAAGGAAGAGGCCATGACGCATTAAAGAAAGTAATATGTTATAATAATATTCCAGAAGAATTTAAGCAAGCTGAAAAAATATCCTTAACAAAGGATTTAAGAATAAAACCAATAACTCTTAAGGAGCTATCCAATATACTATAATGGCAAATAAAGACAGTTATTCAATAATAGGCGGGAAGAGAAAAACAGCATTAGCGAAAGTTAAGTTTTCTCAAGGTAGCGGAAAGATATTCTATAACAGTCTTCCATATGGTGAACTAGGATTGTTCAATAAGCTTGCACTTTCTGAACCAATTAGAATTTATCAATCAGAATTAGGAGACGAATTAAATTACGACTTTGATATCACTACTAAAGGCGGAGGCAAATCTGGCCAGATTCAAGCAGCCCGACTTGCTTTAGCAAAAGCATTAGTCCATATAACAGGATCTGATACTTTAAAGAGAGCATTTTTGAAATATGATAGAAATATGCTTGTTCAAGATTCAAGAAGAAAAGAAACTCGTAAGCCCGGAGATTCTAAAGCAAGAGCGAAGAGACAGAAGTCATTCAGGTAGTTTTATATTATCCAACATATCAAAGGGATTCTTAACTTTCTTAATTTGTTCAGAAGATATATGGGTGTAAACTTGTGTCGTATTCAATGAAGAATGTCCAAGCAGTGCTTGTATCATTCTTATATCTGTTCCATTTTCAAGCAAATGAGTTGCAAATGAATGTCTAAGAGTATGCGGAGTAACTTTCTTATTTATTCCAGCTCTGCTTTTTACGCCCTTGATAATCTTCTGAATATTTCTAGTTGTTAACGGCTTTTCTTTTGAGAAAACATATCTATCTTCTGCTTTTCTTGCACGATATTCTGCTAACTCTTCAGATAAATTTCCAGATATCGTAAATAATCTATCTTTTGAACCTTTACCTTTTCTTACCCATCCTGTCTTTTCATTTAAATTCAAATCCTCTAATCTCAAATTAACTAACTCTGAAACTCTTAAACCTGAAGAATATAGCAGAGAAATAATAAGTCTTGATTTTATATTGTCTGCCGAATCTATCAAATGTCTAACTTCTTCTTTCGTCAAAACTTCAGGCAATTTCTTGTCTTTTTTAGGAGTTTTTATATTAAATGACTCCTTCCCAAGAATTTGAGTATAAAAGAATTTTAATGAAGCAATAGCAAGCATTATTGTATTTTTTGATTTTGTATCAAATAAGTCTCCCAAATAGGATTTTACATCTTCCTCATTTAAATCCGAAGGATTCTTATTTGCCCTTTTTAAGAATTTCTCAACAAAGAAACAATAATTTCGTACAGTAAGCTGGGAAAAACCTCGTATCTTCAATTCATTCCTCAACTTATTCAAAATATCTTCCATCTCTTTTACAATCTAGCTAACAGGCCCTTATTTTTAAATTTATAGTTGTTAAATTTATATAGTTGCAAGGTAATCTAATAAAATGAGAAATAAAAGAGGATTATTGGTATTTCTATTTTTGTCTTTTATACTTGTAATAGTATTGCTTGGTTTAATGTTCTATGTTAAACTAAGACTTGGGGGATTTGAATTTAGAACAGGAAATATAGTAGCGAGGATAAATTATGAAAAACAGGGAGAGAATAGTACTCTAAAAGAAAATATACCCATAATTAATGATACAATAATAGAAAACAACGATATAATTGCAAACAACGAGAGTATAAATGAAACGAACGAAAATATTACAGATATAGGCTATAACGCTACTGAAATGAATGAAACAAATATAACAGAAAACTATGTCCAATGACTTTGTAAAAAGTAAGTCTTGGATATTCTGGGAAAAATATACAATTCTTTATGTTTTTCACAGTAGCTAAATCTTTTTAAGTCAGTCATTATACTATATAATATGGAAGAAGAAAAGAGACTGAAAATGGCAATAA
Source organism: Nanobdellota archaeon (assembly GCA_038044405.1). Classification (GTDB taxonomy): domain Archaea; phylum Nanobdellota; class Nanobdellia; order Pacearchaeales; family GW2011-AR1; genus JAUSIK01. The sequence continues at coordinate 19,066 of JBBTAC010000006.1, read as the reverse complement.
TATCAGGTGCAGCGCACGCTTTAAAGTTTAAACAGGAAAATCCTAAATTAAACGAGCAAGATATAATTAAGCAAGTTGCCGAAGAGGTTAAAACAATTCTGGATAAAATTGACGAAGAGATGTAGATAAATAAGATTTAAATACTACCTAATACTACTTAGTATTACAATGGAAAATATAAGCCTAAAATTAGAAAGAAATTTTCTATCAGCAATAGAAAAGATTATGAAAAAACATAATTATATGACTAAAACGGAATTTATTCGTGAGTCTATTCGAGATAAAATAAAGAGATTGGAAGAAAAAGAAATAATCGAAGACAAAGATATGATGGATCAGATTACTACAAGTGAAAGAAATATAAAGAAAGGAAAAATAAAAGAATTCAAATATTAGTAAATTTTATGAGTTCCTACTGTCTCAATAATTATGGATTTTTTTAATTCATCTAATTTATTCTTGATATCGTTCCTAGAGGCCATATATTCCTTTAATCTCTTTTCTATTTTTGAATTTGCAGTAAACAAACGATACATATATTTCTATGGGCTTCTTTAGATTAATAAGTTTTCTTAAAATCAAAATCTTTATAATATGCCCTAATTCCTATTATTTGTGCGGGGATAGCAAAGCGGTCAAATGCGCGAGACTTAAGATGTCGCTTTCCCGATAGGGATAGTAGCTTAACGAGATAAGATATCTCGTGGCTTAGTGCCTTCGTAGGTTCAAATCCTACTCCCCGCATTCATGTTCAAAGAACATGCAATCCGCAGGATTTGAAGTGCCGTGCATTAGGTTCAAATCCAACAACATTGTGATGTTGTGGGTCCGAGATTTCAATCTCGTGAGCCTACTCCCCGCATCCTCTTTACAAAGATTTAAAATAAATATATCTTATCTAGAATATATGAAGAACAAAATACTTGCTAGTTTATTTATTATGTTATTTTTTGGAGTAGTAATATTTATTTTCCTTATTTTTCATGCAGAGAAAAAAGTAGAAGAAACGGAAAACAATGTCAAATTAACCCAGGTAGTTTTGAATTTTACTAAAGATTACAATGATTGGATAGACTTTGATAATCCCTCCATTACATGTATCTCTGAAAAAAAGTGTAACGGAACTTTTATTTTCTCTCTCAGTGCAAATTTGGAGGAAAATAAAACTGACATAGAAAATTTTTTGTATATATATGGAAATGTAACAGGAATATATATTTTTGATTATTATTCTATCAGTTTTGAAACAGATAACTTGAATAATATTGAACCAATACTAAATTCCTCATTTTTCAGCAATGTTCGCCTCTCAAGAATAGAGTCTGATTTGAAGTTAACTTCATTTGGTGAAGATTTTAATTATTGTAAAGAAAATAACGATTGCGTTAAGGTAGTCTCTCAGGGATGCCTTGGAGGAATAGAATTTATTAATAAAAAATATGAAAAAGAAGTTAGAGAATATTATAATATAAAGAATTGGGGCATAGGATGTACTGCTGTGGTTAGACCTCCAAGTATTAGGATTTATTATGAAACAACTTGCCTAAAAAATAAATGCGATGGTGTTTTTAATGAATCAATTATTTGCAACTCTTTTTCTAATAATTTACCCTTCTTTATAGAAGAGCAATTAGACGAAGCCATATTTTCAGATTCCAATCTAACCCCTAGGGATATAAAGGATATGTGTAGTGATGGTTGACAACTCAATTTGTTCTACTTCGGAATAAGTCTTACACCCGCATCCCCAATATTTAAGTAACTATTAAGTAACAACAAATAGAAAGGTTTAAATACTAATTTATACTTTAAATATCATGACATTAAAAGAACAAAAGATGGGAAGAGCATACGGATTTTTCTACTCTTCAGCATCGCAAAAAGAACTTGAAGCAGAATTATATCCGATAAGAGATGCTACAAGAACACTTGCTAATATGGGTTTAGAGTTGGAGTTAAAAGCAGGAATTAATCCTAAAGATTATAGTCATGATTCAGAATTAAAAGAGCTCTCTGAAATGGCTGTTAGACAGGACAATAATTATACAATAACTGCCACTCTTCCTGATGCAACAAACCAGAGAACAGCAAAAGAATTAGGGGACGTTATGAATGCATATTATCAAAGCCCTTTAATGAACTCGTTTCATAAAGGCGAAGCCAAATCAATTGGCGGAATTGTTTACAAAGAAGCAGATAGATATGAATTCTTAGAATAGGTATTCATCTTATTATTTAATTTAACATTAATAGCATTCTCACTAATTTTATAAATCCCTTTAACTCTTTTATCATATGAGAAAAGAGGCAATTATCTTATTAATTTTAATCCTAGTTATGCCCCTAGTTCTAGGAAAACCAATATGTTCAGACAATAGTTCAGTTATCTGGGATCAAAAAGAGATTAAAATAGGCGAATCAAAAATAATTAATAGCTTGGGAATTGGTTTGATAGACTCTGATGAGGTTGGAGCTCTGAGCAGAATTAGTGCAAATATAGCAATTGACGCTAAAAGTTTTTCTTTAAAAAATACAACCTCTTCAGAAGAGATAGAATTGCTTAAAGGAAAGTATACTATAAGTTTAACCAATATAACCGCAGATAGTGCCGGAATAAAAATTGATTCAGAAATTAAAGATATTGAAGAAGGAGATTTTGGCACAATTAAAGAGCTTATTGTAGTGGTTATAGATGCAGACAACAGTGCAAATGCCGAAAATGCAGCTAAAATATTAATTGGAAGCCAGCAAATAACGTTATCAAATAATGGAAAATTATCTGAAAAAGTAGTTGCAGGAAATACAACTTATTTAGTGGAATTAACATCTGCTTCAGATTTCCAAGCTTCAATAACTGTAAACAAATGCAAGTCAGGAGATATTTTATTATCAAGCGAGAATAAAGTTGAAATAAATGAAACACAAACAAATCAAACAGTCACAAATAGCACAGGTCAAGCCACAATAACAATAGCAAATGAAACAAATAGTACAATAATAAATCAAACAATAAATGAAGAAGTTAATAAATCTTCAGAAGAAATAGGATTCTTTAGAAGAATTATTAATTGGATAAAGAATTCATTTAATAAATAATTTCTTATAGTTATCCTCTATCTTTTTCTCAACATCTTTCAAACTTAAATTCTTCAATTCTGCAATTTTTTTATAACTTACGATTACATTTTCTGGAGAATTACCTGAACCTTTTTCTGGATGCAAAAATGGCGAGTCAGTTTCACAAAAAAGATGTTCTATTGGAGTTTCCTTAACTAATTCCTGAAATTGAATATTATAATTTACATTAGCTGGAACAGACAAAAACCATCCATTCTCGGCAATCTTTTTTATTGCTTTTTTTGTTCCGCAAAAACAATGCATTATTACTTTTTTAGCCATTGTTCTTTCCAATAGTTCTATGCATCTATCCTCTGCTTTTCTTGAATGAATAATTAATGGTTTGTCTAGTTCTTTAGAAAGAGCAATAAATTTCATCAAGTTGCTCTCTTGCTCTTTTTTTTCATCACTCTCCTTGAAATCCAAGCCAACTTCTCCAATCGCAGAAATCTTATCTTTATTTTGTCTTATGAAATTTATTTCTTCATTTAATCCTTTAGAGCTCATTTTCAGAGCATCAATTGGATAAACTCCCAAAGCTGCTTTAACAATTGGAAATTTCGCACACAACTCGAGAATTTTCCTATTTGTTTCGTAATTAACACTATTAGCTATAATTATTCCAATACCTAATTTTTCAGCTCTTGCAATTATCTTTTCTATATTATCTAATAAATCAAGATGGCAATGAACATCGATATACATATCTAAAATAAAGAGAATTGATTTAATAATATATCTGCTCAAGAGAATAAATGATTATATATTGAGAAAAATAAATAGTAAAGTGGGATTGCAAATTTTAAAGAGAGAGGAGTATGTTTTAGACTATAACGAATTCTTAATAGAAAAAAAAGAAAAGTCGCGTAAAGATGCAATACTAGATAATAGGCTTAATTTTATTTCTGATTTTGAAGCAGGAAGGCTTAATCGATATAGAGGTACATATGTGGCCTATAAAGATGGAGTATTGTGCGGACAGAGCAAGGATGAAGAATTGCTGCATAGAGAAGCTGGATTTAATCTGTGCATACCAATAGACATATTTAATGTTCCTAAAAATAGAGAAAATCTTAAATTTGGATAAATTTACTTAGTAGTTTCAAACTTAACCTTGCTTAAAGGAGCCATTTGATTCCAATTCTGAACAAGCATCTGCTCCATAACTTTTGAGAAAAAGTCGCTTGACAGCCATACGCCAACATCATAATTTGGATGTACTTTCTTATCATCAAGAATCATAAATAATAGTTGCTGTGAATCTATAATTGTAAATCTACCATTAACCCCGCTCTTTCCTGTATCTCGAACTTCTGCAACTTTAGCCAAATCTTTTGCAACCTTGAAATTTTCTTGAGTAATTGGAGCAGCAATTCTTATATTAACTCCTCTCTTCTTTGCTTTTTCTAATGCAGGAAGTAAAGCTTCAAATTTTCTATTTAAACCTTCTGCAGTTGTTACTATTGTAACTCCTTTCTCAGCAGATCTTATCATCATATCAAGATGATTATAGAGATTTTGTCTTCCTCTCAAACTGCCTGATAAATCAGATGGCTCGATGAATTTAACTCCGTTTGTGAAAAGCGAATTCAATTCTTCTAAAACAGCATCCTCCTTTAATTGCTCAAGTCTCTTTGATTTATTATGGGCTTCAATCATCAAATTTCTTTTAACTCTTTCTACTACTTCATCCGGCTTTAATGCTACAAATTTTATTGGCTTGCCCAATCGCATAACAACAAATCCCTTTTTCTCTAAACTTTCAAGAATATCATATGTTCTACTTCGAGGTACATCAGAAATATTGCTCAATTCCCCAGCAGTGGAAACTCCTCGTGATAATAATGCTGTCCAAACCTTTGCCTCATAGAGGTTCAAATCAAATATCTTCCTTAATCTGCTTAAAAATTCATCCTTTATTATCATATTTTTAATTCACCTCTCACGGAAAATAATTATCAGGAGTATTTAAATCTTTTTGATATGTGTTCCTCGAAAATTACGAAAAAAGACAACTAATTTTTTATCTCTGATTTTTAATTCAATAGTATCTTTATCCTGCATTTTATCTATAAACTCAATACTTTTAGAATTTGTTCTTTCTAAAAGAAATTCTTTATGTTTTTCCAGCATATTTCTTAAAGAATTCTCTGTTTTAACTTTTAATTCTATAATATCTTTTTTTTCTAAACCTGCTTTTTTTCTTTCTGATTGAATATGCCTCGCAAATTCTCTAGAATAGCCTTCTGACTCCAGTTCTGGAGTCATTTTAGTATCCAATTCAATTAAAAATTCTTTTCCGGATTTAAATTCTACATTTTTAACATTCAATTGTCTTGCTATTATTTCTTTTAAATCACCTAGATTAAGATTTTCTGAAGTTATACTAATTTTAGCTAATGGCCATTTCAATCCTATTTTTAATTTATCTCTTTCTGCCAAACCCTTTTCTATTATTTCAAAAGCCTTGTCAAAAGAATCTTCTAATTTTTTATCTATCTTTTTCTTATCGTATTCTGGCCAATCACACAAATGCACACTTTCCTCTTTCACAATTTTCTTTTCTTTTAATTCCAGCCAGATTTTTTCAGTTATGAATGGTACGAAAGGAGCACATAATTTCAATAAATTAACATAAATTTCTTGTAAAATGCTCTCCACTTCATTCTCATTATTCGCAAGTCTATCCCTTACTAATTGAATATAACCTCTACTTAAGATATTAAGCCAGAAATTTTGCAAAGCTCTAGCAGCCTGATGCGGATGTAATTCTTCTAATTCCCCACCTACAGTCTTTATTAATGAATTAAATTTAGATAAAATCCATTCATCCTCTACTCTAACTATTTTTAGTTTAATTGGATTATTAATTAATCTTGAAATGTTGTCTAATATATTCAGATTATTTCTTGGTTCTTTAGCAATATTAAAGCCAAACCTTAATTCCTGCGCAGGATTTTGTAGACAATAAAGCAGTCTCATTGTATCTGCACCTATTTTTTCAACAGCCTCATCAAACCAGATAGCATTTCCCTTGCTTTTATGCATTTCCTCGCCTTTTTCATCTTTTAATGTTTCATATCCTAAAATAGATTTAAATGGAGCCTCTTCTTCTAAAGCTACACTAGCCCACATCAATGCATTAAACCATCCTCGATATTGTCCAGGCATATTCTCACATATAAAATCAGCAGGAAACCATTGCTTCCAATTATTTTTTTCATTCAGATAGTTTAAAGTAGAGAATGTAACAATTCCTGCATCAAGCCAGGCATCTCCAACATCCTTTATCCTATCAACTTCATTTCCACATTCAGCACATTTAATTTTGATTTCATCAATCCATGGACGGTGTATCTCGGGCAATTCATCAACCTTCTTTTTATTAATTGCCTTTTTCTTTAATTCTTCTAAGCTCCCTATAACTTCTATTTTTCCGCATTTGCATTCCCATATAGGCAATGGAAGCCCCCAATATCTTTTTCTTGAAATTAACCAATCACCCATATTCTTAAACCATTCTTCTTGTCTTATCTTTCCATATTCAGGATACCATTTTATTTTTTTATTTTCCTTAATAAGTTTACTTCTCATTTCATAGCATTTAATATACCATTCATCAACTAATCTAAAAACAAGTTCATTTCCGCATCGCCAGCAATGAGGATATCTATGCCTATAAGAAATAGTTTTATAAGAAAATCCTTTTTGCTCTAAATCCTTCAAGACTAATTTATTTACTTCAGAATACTTTTTAGAGCTAAATTCTCCATAATCTTCAGCATAAAATCCGGATTCATTCAATGGCGATATTGCAGGCAATTTTTCTTTTTTCCCCAAATCATAATCTTCAGTTCCACACCCTGGCGCTATATGAACAATACCTGTACCTTCTTCTTCAGAAGCAAGTTCCCAAATAACAACTTTATGAGGAGAGCCTTTTTGAGTCTTAAAATCAGCATAAGGCATTGTATATTCTATTCCTTTTAGTTGAGATCCAGTTTTTTCTTCCAATATATTATAATTTTCATTAATTTCCTTCAGCCTAGATTTGGCAATCCAATATTTTTTCCCTTTATTTTCAATTTTAACATATTTTATGTTAGCATTAACAGCAATTGCCACATTTGCAGGAACAGTCCAAGGAGTAGTGGTGAAAATTAAAAAATATTCATCTTTTTTATTCTTCAATGGAAATCTCATAAATAAAGCAGTATGAGTTACTTCTTTATACCCCTCTGTAGCAATATCATGTTTTGAATTAGCAGTTCCGCATCTCCAGCACCATGGAACAGCATCTTTTCCCTTATACAGCCACTCTTTTTCAAAATATCTCTTGAGCAAATGCCAATTATGTAAATTATTGTTATCGCTCATAGTATAATAATTATTATCCCAGTCCATCCATTGTCCTAATTTAATAGATTGCTCTTGTTGTATCTTAGAAAACTTCTCAACTCTCTTTTTACAAGCCTTTACAAAATTTAGAATTCCAAATTTTTCTATATCTTCTTTTGTATCTAATTTTAAATCCTTCTCTTCTTCTCTTTCAACCCATAATCCCTGACAGTCAAAACCATTTTGAAATCTTTGATCATAACCTTGCATAGCTTTAAATCTCTGAAATAAATCTTTATATGTTCGTCCCCAAGCATGATGGACGCCCATAGGGTTATTTGCAGTAATAGGCCCATCGATAAAGCTCCATTTCTTCTTTCCTTCATTCTTCTTTCTCAATTTTTCAAATATTTTATTCTTTTTCCAGAAATCTAGTATTTCTTTTTCATCCATATTTCCTTCCTAGAAGATTATCTAAAATAAGGCTTTTATATCTTGCGAATCCATTTCTTATCGTAGCTCTTCATTAAACTGATAAAGGCCACAACAATTATAAAAACATTTGTTAGAGTTATATAAATTTTATCTATAAAATAAAAGATAAACCCAGATAAAAAAGAAAAAATAATAAGCGCTGTAAACCATTTTCTCCCTATAACTAACTCATCATTTGCAAGCCAGGCTATCAAGTATCCAGTAGGAATAGCTAATAGCAGAATTATAATTTCTATTACCATATCAATTAAAGAAGAAGTCACCTTCTAATTTATCAACATTGGCAGCTATATCAGTCATAGAAACTGTTCCAACAAGCTGTTTCTTTTTATCAACAACAGGGAGTTGCTTTACTTTATTTTCCTTCATTACTAGCAATGCTTCTTCAATTGTTTTTTCAGGAAAAACAGTTATAATATTCTTCGACATTATTTGAGAGACCCTTTTATGCTTGCCGAAATTCTTCAATAAATCACTTTCAGTAATAATTCCTCTCGCTTTGCTTCTCTCCACAAATAACATACTATGGATGCCTTTAGAGCTCATTATCTTAGCAGCATCTATAAGGTCAATATCTTTATCAATTATGAAAGGATCTTTCATTATATCTTTCACCTGCATATTCTATAAACATAATATTACTATATAAATATTACATGTGCATAAAGTTTATTTAAGGCATTATTATAATAAAAATATGAAATCAATTTACGAGCATGAACTGCCTTTTCCAAACCTATTAGTTTTTGATGTTGATGGAGTAATTGTTCATAGAGGGACAAAAATAAAAGAAGATGGAAAAACTTTAACAATAGATTTAAAATTCCCTCCAAGAGAATATATAACCCTTGCTAAAAATCTTCTTCCCTATACAAATGTTGCAATTTCTTCAGGAAGAAGTATGCTGACTCTAAAAACAATGTTTGCAGATTTAGTAGGAGAAGAATATAATGGCAACGTATTCATTATGCAAGCGGAAAATGGTGGAAGAATAAGTTGGGGTGCTGACGAAATCAGTGCTGGACATAATCCAGAAAAATTAAGAAGCCTTTCTAAATTAAGAAATGAATTAAGAAAAATAATAGACTCAAGGATTTTAGGATTTGAGCCAAAAGAAACTATCTTAACTATACATTGTGCAGAAAGAGTTTCCAAAATTGAAGAAATTGTAAATCAAGATGTTCATTATATGATATGGAATGGAGAGGCATACGATATAGGAGATCCAAATATTACAAAAGGAACAGGTCTTTTAAGAATAAAGGAAGAATTTAGGAAAAGGCAGAATAAAATAGTTACAGCAATGGCAATAGGCGATAGGCAAAACGATATAGCTCTTTTAGAAAAAGCAGATTATAGTGTATCTGCTGATCCAAATGTATTGAAAAATTGTGATTTTTATGTTCCTTTAGATTCTGAACTTCCAGGAGTTACGCTAGCAGAAAAATTATTGGAAAATTATCAAAGAAGGGTTTAATCAATTTTATCAATTTCTTCTGCGAGCTCAAAGTCCTTTTCTGTCAAGCCCTTCGCATAGTGGGTTGTCAAACTAAGACGTACATTATTATAATTTATAATTATTGCAGGATGATGATTATGCTTTTCGGCTAATTCAGCAATTTTATTGACAAATTCCATAGATTCCTTAAAATTCCTAAATACCCAGTCTTTTACAATAGAATCGCCTTCAAGAGACCAATTGCCAAGTTTTCCCATCCTTTTTTGTATTTCAGTTAAATTCATGGGACTAACTGCCTTAATATCTTAATAAGAGTTTCTATGACTGTAGAAAATCATTATAAGAAGGTTTATAAACCCATAAAAGTAGATAGAATTAATAATTCGGAGGAAAATAAGTTGGACTTTAAGAGACACGGCGGCGGCGGATTCAGAAGAGACTTCGGCCCACGTGAAATGCATAAAGCAACTTGCGCAGAGTGCGGGAATGAATGTGAAGTTCCTTTCAAGCCATCTGGGGACAAGCCTGTTTATTGCAAAGAATGCTATATGAAAAAGAAGAAATATTAATTTAATTAATAATTCTATCAAAACAAATTTTTATTTTTATTATTTAATCTTTATCTTTACCTTTTTGGTTTTCGTAAATTTCAAGAAAACTAGGCCGATAGGCAATTTCGTAGCTTTTATAGAGTTTTACCTGTCTGCGATATTCCTCTTTAGCTTTCTTATAATTCTCATCAAATAGCCTTTTTTCTAATCCGGATTTTAGCAAAAAGCTGACACCTTCAATAATATGCTGTGCAATAAATAAATATATTCCATCTTCCATTTTTAATACAGAATTTCAGGGTTTTTATTTTTTCTTCTTTATCAAACTATAGATTTTTATATTGTCATTATTTTTATAAAAAATGAAACCGATATTTATTATAGAGCATTTAGAGCCGAAATTATGGGAATGGTGCGTAATTGAATATAAGAATATATCAAAAATAGTTGGAAAGAGAAATTTATGGTTTACAAATATAAAAGAAAAAGGCAGACTATTGGAAAAATACGGGCGGGTTATTGAGAAGTCTGTAAAAGATTTAGATTTGAAGAACGTATGTTTATTAGACCCTTGGGCAAAAGAACAGCTTGATTCTAAGGGAGCAAAGAAATTTGACTATTTCATATTCGGAGGAATTTTAGGGAATAATCCTCCTGAAAAAAGAACAAAGGTGTTGTCTAATTTTATAAAATTTACTCAAAAGAGAAACTTAGGAAAAGATCAGTTAAGCACAGATAGTGCAGTATATGTTGTAAAACAAATACTTGAAGGCAAGAAAATTATTGAAATGAAATTTCAAGATTCAGCAGAGATAAAGATAAACGAAGTAGAATCTGTAATACTGCCTTACAAATATCCTATTAAAAATGATAAAGTTTTTATGAGTAAAGAATTAATTAAATATTTGAAAAATAAAAAGGGATTCTAATTTCCCAGCCATCTTTTCTTCAAATCGTTAAAAGTTCCGTCTTTGATATTTTCCCTAATTTCTTTCATTAAATTAAGCATAAAATAAAGATTATGAATTGTAGCCAAGCTATAATAAGAAAGATTTTTTTCCCTTACATTATTTAAATGTCTAAGTTCTGCCCTGTTATAGTCTTTGCATGTAGGGCATCTGCATAATTTATCTATTGGAGAAAAATCAGATGCATAACAAGCATTTCTTATGTTTATACTAAATTTATTCTCTAGATTCCCGCCAGATTCAGGATGTACATATAGTCTTCCATTTCTTGCCTCTCTTGTTAAAGATACGCAATCAAAACTATCAATTCCTCTTTCCACACATTCAAAGATATCGTTAATATATCCGATTCCGAGCATATGTCTTGGTCTTTCCTCGTCTAATTGCGGAGTTATCCAATCTAAAATTTTATGCATATCTTCTTTATTCTTTCCAAGCGAACCCCCTATTGCTATGCCCTCAAAGGGAAGTGATTTGATATATTGTGTTGATTCTTTCCTTAAATCTTCAAAATACCCTCCTTGAATTATGCCATACAACGCTTGATTTTTATCATGGTGTTCTAAAGATTCAATAGCCCATTTGTGAGTTCTTTCATTAGCCATTTTAGTATATTCATAATCTGAAAAAGGAGAAGTACACTCATCAAATGCCATTATTATATCTGCTCCAAGATTTGCCTGTATTTCCATAGACTCCTTAGGGCCTATAAAATGCGAAGAACCGTCATATATTGATCTAAATTTAACTCCTTGATCTGTTACAACAGCTAATTTTTTCTCTTTATTTTTATCATTAATTCTTTTATTCCCAGGAAAGAAACCTATTTTACTAGCCCCATGTTCTTTTCCCAAACCCAAGGAAAAAGCCTGAAATCCCCCTGAATCTGTAACAATTGGCCCACTAAACTTTGTAAAAGAATGCAATCCGCCAACTTTTTTTACAAGCTCATCTCCAGGCCTTAAATGTAAATGATAGGTATTTGCAAGAATGCATTGAACACCTAATTCCCGCAAATGGTTTGGCGTCAATCCTCTTATGCTTCCTTCAGTAGCTACCGGAATTAAATAAGGTGTTTCTATAACCCCATTTCTCGTTTTAATCAATGCTGCTCGCGCTCTTGAATTTTTTTCCTTTGCCAGAATTTCAAATGAAAAGTCAGCCATAAAATTCATGGAAAAACAGGAGATTTAAAGCTTTTGCATATCTTCACAAATTTCATAAAATGGGGTGGATAGATGAATATCCAACTTCTAAAATAAAACTTAAGTCGGAGGATAGGTTTTTATACTTTCAAAGGGTACTATTGGGGTACTTAAAGTACCCATAAAATGTCCGATAAAAAAGTTAGGATTGAAGAATATTTGCTTGAAAAAATAAAGAAATTTAGGAAAAAGAGCAAAGAAAACTCTATAAAATATCCATCCGATAAGTATTTTGTACAAAGATCTATATTAGATTTATTAGAAAAAGAAGGTGAAAAATGAACAACTTAGACGAAGTAGAAGAGGTAGAAAATTTTATTGTCTTACTTTTAGGTTCAGATGGACATAATGTAAGTGAAATTTTCTTACAAAAAGAGCTATTCATTCTTTCAAATATTGATGAATCATTAAAATTAGTCTTTAATTTTAAAAAGCATTACAAAGGACCATATTCAGATGTAGTAAGCTCGTCTCTTGATTCGCCTTTGTATTTAGAAGACTCATTTAAGTTAATCAATAATCAAATTCTACTTACTGAAAAAGGTAAAAAGGATTTTATTAAATTAAGCAAAGATGAAAAGTATAAAGAGATCATTCCTTTGTTAAAATTTCTTAGAAAAATATATGAGAGGCTATCTTATGAGGAACTATTATTCTTAATTTACTCTACTTATCCAGAATATACTGAAATGTCAGATATCCAGGAAGAAATTTTCAAGAGAGATACCAAAAAAAGAATTTTGAACAATCTACTAAGAAAAGGATTGATAACTGAAGAAAGGTACGAGGAACTGAAATGACCTTATTAGATAAATATGGTGAAGTTGCAGCCGATTCTACATTCTATATGTGTTTCTTAGATGATATAAACGACTCAAATTCACTTAGAAAGATACTAGAAAAGTTTGAATTTCATATTCCTAAAAAAATACACGAAGAGATTAGCAAATCTAAGAATTGGTATAAAGTTTCCTCACATACTAATCTCAATGTATTCAAAAAGAATTCGATAGACATAGGCAAAGCGCTTTACCCCTTTTTCTCAAAAGAACAAGTTGAGAAAGGAGAGAGCGATATTATCGTCCTAGCATATATATGTTCACAAACTTCTAAGGGAGATTTTTACTTTATTTTAGATGACGGTAAGCCAAGAAAGTTTATAGAAATAAATTGTACAGACTTGTTACCTTATTTACGTGGAACTACTACTTTTGTAAAGATATGTTTTGATAAATATGAAATATTTAATAAGCAGGATTGCTTAAAAATATTAGATAATATTAGTAATTCAAAATTCCGAGTGCCTAAGGAACTAATTACTAAATTAAAGAAGGAAATTCAAAACAAAAATGAGTGATATAAAAATAACTGAATGTGTTGAAGATAAGTCTAGCCAGTTTAATTTAAAAAAGTTTAAAATAGGAAATAAAGTTTTCGAATTTCCAGAAAAAACTGTAGACGTAAGATATATAAGCCAAAAATTTACAGACATAATAAAAACTAAAAACCCAATTCTCGAGAAATCTAAGACTATAAAAAATTTTGATCAAATAAAGAAGATAGTTGAAAGTAATGATGAAAAACAAATAAATGATTTTTTTGATAGTAAGAAATGGACAAATTATTATTTTAAAACTATAAACTTAACTTTTGAATTTAATCCTTTTAAAGATACAAATGATAAGTTAAAGGAACTAGAACCTTTCTTAGAATATTATTACACCCACTCTAAGAATATACTCACTATTCCAAATATATCTATAAAGTTTATAGATGTTGATGATTATATAAAATTTGTAGACTTTTGTTACGACTTTTTGAACTCGATGAACTCAAAGCCGATATTTGTACCTATTTCAACAAGATTTGGAATGACTGGAATAAAGAAATTGTTAGCCCACTATCTAAAAAAAGAAAGGTATTATATTTGGTTTGATTTTGAAGGAATGTCTTTGAACGAAAACGCCTCTGCGAGAATAAGGCATATCAGAAGAACTCTTAACGAAAAAGGAATTTTCGATAAATGTGTAGTCTATTTTACAAATATAAAGAGAGAAATATCTTCCAATATCAAAGCAGATAATAGCGCTGCATCTGATATTCTTTCATCAATAGGGGGAGCAAATATTGTAGGAATAAATAGAGATCCTCAGAAGTTTAATCCAAATGCCCCTATAAAGAAAGTAGATCAAAAAGAATTATGGAAGCATAAGGCTAGATACTTCGATAATGAAACATATTACTATTCTAAGTTTAAAGATGGAACTCTTGAACTAAAAAACTTGAACATCCTTAAAAATACTTCTAGGTTACAAGGAGAACTTGATAATCAAACTAAAGTATTTTTGGAAACTTATAAAATTAAAGATTACATAACTAAAAAACCAATAGTAAAGGATTATCCTGTTGTCTTTAAGAATATACTTTATTGAGCGTATTGCAATTATATAATTTTTTATGGAGTGGGTTTTCTTATTTTAGATTTTAGGTCTTGTGTTGCATATAAACAAAATACAAATTAATATACCTAATAAGGATTAAACCTGACCGCTCTGAGTAAACTTCTTCATGGCTTGCTCAAGAATTATTTGCGGAGCAAATCCCTTTCTACTACACGCTTTAACAAATTCATCAAAAGTAGTCTGATCTACCATATATTCAAGTTTTCTTTTTCTTGGTCCAGGTGGTGTTGCTGCCATTATTTATCAAGATAGTTTAGCTTTATAAGTTTTTAGATTTCTTCCTTTTAATTGCTCCAACGATCGTTGTTGTAGCAACAAATAATACCAAAGCTATCCAAAACATAGAATTAGAGTAATAAGCAAGAATGTCCATTTCAGAGCCCGCAGCAGCTCCGATAGAGAAAATTATAATATCCATAATAAATCCTATTATTATAAGGACAAGCCCGAAGTAAAATCCTTCTTTAGCACTAGCTTTTATTTTCTTATCTCTAAAATAAACTAGAGTAAACAATCCAGCTAAGACTATTGAAATAATTATTCCTATAACATAAAAACTAGTCGGCATTTCAGCTTGATTTATATCAAATCCAATCAATATAGCCGAAACCATTCCAACTATAAATGATAAAATGTAAGTCACAACTCCAACCCAAATTGCTCTTTTTATATTCATTATACTAATAATCTTTATTACTATTTAAATTTAAGCGCCTAAAAATTTAAGCAATTCATATACCAGAAATGCTGGCCAGACAATTGCCTTAAAGAATCCTAGAAAACCATTCCAAAAACCAGTCGCAGTAGAGATATAATAAATTACAGCGCCAATAAAACCTAATCCATAAACTGCGCTTATTGTCTCCTGCTGATAAACTTTATTTTTAACCTTCATAATAAATAAAGGCATATTGGCTTTAAATATTTAGCTGCTAAACTTAATTTTCATATTAAACTTTTGTCCTTATCCTTAGCTTTTTTAACAACTATTTCAATTCTTTTAGTTTTTGTCTCATTACCTTTAGCTCTTAAAATCCATCTATAAAACATATATTTAGATGAAGGTGGAAAAGATTCAAAATTATCTAATAATCCATTTGCATTTAATGCATTCCTTAATTCGATAGGCATATCTGGTTTTTTAGCAAGCCCATAATCATGTGGTTTCTTTTTCATCCCTTCCTTATACCTTAATATGCCATTAGCAACCATCTTCCCGGCAGCCAATAATTCTTTAGCATATCTTAAGGTGTTTATGCTCCAATTAGCAGTCTCTCCACGCCTTACAAAGTATCTAACAAATCTTTCTTCATCTAATCTTTTAATAGTTGTATCGATCCAGCCAAAACATATTGCTTCATGCATAGCTTCTTTATGACTTATCGAAGGTTTTCCAGTATGTTTCTTATAACTAATTAGACCAACTTTTTTCTCTTTAAGATGATTTTTTTCAAGCCATTTTCTCCAATCCTCTACAGTATAAATAACAACTAATGGAAAATCATCTTTCTTTACCATATAAAAATTATCTTCCCCAAGTCCATTTAGGTTTTTCACCTTTTTTATAACAAACGAAAAAAATAATTATCCCATATATTATAATGCTTGCAAAAAATAAAGCAAAATCAGCATTTGATGGTTGTGTTTTAGAAGCTAAATAAAAACCATTCAGAATTAAGAATGCAACAAGTATTAGAATAGAAACCCATCCCTGCCATTTTACAGGAACCCAGCCCCAACCATAAAGTTTACGTTTAAACCAATAGCCCTTTGGATTATCTTTAAGATATTCTATGTAATTTCTAAATGTATATTTTTTCATTTTCCATTTCCAGCATCTTCTAATTTATTCATATCAATCCTTTTCATCTTCATTAGAGCAGCCATTATTCTTTCTTTTTTCTTTTCATCAGTATTTTCCATCAATTTAGAAAACCCTTTTGGAATAAGCTGCCAAGACAATCCGAATTTATCTTTTATCCAGCCGCATTGTTCAGATTCTGGATGTGCTGAAAGCTTGTTATAATAATGGTCAATTTCTTTTTGGCCTTCACATTCAATCATAAAAGAAATTGCTTCTGAAAATTTGAAAATTGGCCCGCCATTCAGACCCATGAAATCATTACCATCGAGACTAAAGGTTACGGTCATAACTTTACCCACAGACATTCCAGATGCCTCTGCTCCAGATTTCCCATATCTTTCAATGTGATTTATCTTTGAATTTTTAAAAATAGAAACATAAAATTTAGCTGCCTCTTCAGCTTGATGATCAAACCATAAACAGGGAGTTATTTTTTGCATATTATCCTATAAGTTCAAATTATTTAAATTTTTAGTATATTCTAAACTTTCTTCCACAAAAAGTAAGATACAAACATAAATGCCTAGATCACGCACTTCAATAAAAAATAATAAGGTTTATAACCCTCATATTTACTCGTTTTACTTATGGTAAAAGAAAGTTATGACACAGAAACTAAACGTAGAATTATCGAAAAGCAAAGAGATTTTATTCATCGACATCTAATTATAAGTGCAGGCAAAAAACCAGAGAACTTAAGGGTTGCATTTTTTCCAGGTACAGAGGCTCTGGAATCTAGACTATGCTATGAAACTCTTGGAATACCGCCCAATAACATTACTGCGTTGGAAAGAGATTCATCAAGACATGAATACTGGCTAAGAGATAATAGATTTAATGTAACTAAAGAACCAATTGAGGCTTTAGATTTCTTTAGGAATTATCAAGGCCAGCCCTTTGATATAATCAGTCTTGATTATGATGGGCCATATACAAGAGATACCCATGATACTATCGAAAAAATTTCTAAAAGACAGTGTTTGACTGATAAAGGTATTTTTATTAGCAATTTTTATGCAAAAAGAGACCCTAAAGAAACCAAAAAGATTTTTGATATGTCTATCGCAGCAGATTATTTTGGGGCTGTTTTAGGGGCAAAAATGAGAAGAACAACCCAGAAACTTATCCATCTAGACCAACCATTAAGAAATAATGGAAATAAAATATTAAATGATGCTGACTTGAACACAAAAAGAGATGTTATTATAACCGATAATATTATAACAATCTTCATTATGGGTTCGGGGGAATCAGAACTTTATGAAAGATACAAAGAATATAAAACTAGAGAAAAAAGTATAGATCCTAGACCTAAATCAACTTTTCGTATGGATAAATCACAATTAGAACGTGAGAAAGAAGTTCTTAAATCATTCGCAGATTTTTCCTCAGATAATGAAGCTTTGAAAATTATGAGTTCCAGAATTATTGATGAACATAATTGTGAACTAGGTATTGTGCGTTATCTTATGGAACGAGGCCATATACCAGGATTATATAATATTCTACAAAATATCTCATCTAGAAGATATTTTGTTCACGATTTAGCTTCTTACTCTTATACAAGCGATAAAGGGGCTATTATGTTTACAGATTTTTTTTATTTAGATCAAGAAAAGAACTTACATGAAAAATATAAAGAATATTACGATTCAATCTTTACAGTAAAATTTCGTGAAGGTCCATTTTCAGAGAATCATATAAGAAAAATTGCAAGAATCGACATGAACTCAACAAACTATACTGAAGTAAGAAATTACGAAAAAAGTATATCTAGAGATATTACAAAGTTATTGAGATTGATTAACCGGACCAACCTTCTTCAAAAACGAATATACCTAGGTTCTTCATTTAAGCCTCCAATAAGAAGCAAAAATTCATTGCGAAAATTAGTTGAGCAAGGACTAAGTCGCGAAGAGATTGAAAGAGATTATCGCGTCGCTGAACATTTGGAAGGAAGTTTAAGTGCATTTTTGGCACATAGAACTATGGGTACATACGAAAAAGAACCAGATAATTCTCATCCAAAAGAAGAATTGGAGAAGAAAGTTGAAAGATTTGAAATTCAACCTAAAGCAGAAGAGTTATTCCAAATAGCGCCTTTAAATCATTTAAGAAGACTTTCTGAAAGAGAAAGACTTTCTGAAAACGCCAAACTTAGAATAGTTTATTTTGACGAAGATGTTTCTTGTTTAAACCCAGAAAGAAAAAGACTCTTTTATGATTCTATCTTTTCAAGCGAGTGGTATAAAGATTTATATGATAAAAAAGTCTCGGACACAAAAATTTATGCTTTTTTTGACGACTTAAAGCTAAGAGTCCGCGGCAGAAAAAATATCCCTGATTCAGAAGAAGTAAAATCAATGTGGAAAAGCATTATCAATGCAGAGAGACTTTATGAAGTAATTCCTATCCCAATGGCTAAAAGAATTTTTGAAGATATTAAAAATAGAAAAATTAAGAAAAAACTATCAAATGATGATAATGAATCAATATATCAATTTATTCAAATAGGGATTCCAGATAGAGAAATCATGGAAACTTTTAATTTGAGTTCTAAAGAATTAGGTGCTAGAAAAGCCTGGATAACCATGAGAAAAAGATAGA
>JBBTAC010000005.1:41765-69495 GCA_038044405.1 Nanobdellota archaeon | reverse complement strand
GAATAATCCGTATAAGTATGTGGATCCTAGTGGCAATGAACCAGTAACAGCCTACATTGTAATTGAAGGACTAATAGATGTAGCGAGTTTCACATACAGTTTAATTAGTTTAGCTATTGACCCAGAAAGTGCTGTGAATCAAGTTGCATTGGCCTTAGATATAGCAGATATTATATCTCCTATTTCCAACCCTGGTCCATCTGGACTTATATATAGAGGGACTATAAAAAGTGTTAAAGAAAAAGTTGGTAAAGAAGCAATTGAGCAAGCCGCCTTTAGTGTTTTTAAAGATATCGAAGATAAATATAGAGATACAAAAAAAGATGAGAAATTAGACGCGGATAAAAATAACAAAGAATCTAAGGAAAAAGCAGATAATGGAAAAGAAGAAAATCCCATATCTAGATTATTTAACGACCAGAATAGATACAATGAAAAATTATTTAGCACTACGCGGGATTCTGGGCAAGATGGCGTCATCTACGCATATGAAGGAAGAGATAGAGTATCGAAAAAGATAAGTGACACTTCTACAGGGATGGGATGTAAGGGAACAGAATGCCAAAAAAATGATAAGAATTTTAATCAGGGTAGAGGTAAAATATGAATATATTTGATATTATATTATTAAATAAAGATAATACAATAAAATTTATTTTGTATATCCTAATTTTTCTCTTTTTACTTTTGTCCGTAATTGGAACAATTATTAAGAGATTTATAAAAAATAAAAAAATAAAGAAGACTATCGATGTAATTATAATAATAATTCTATTATTGGCTTTTATTGCTGCTGGAACTTCCAGAATAATTTGATTAGAGAAAAAGATGAGAAATATAAAAAAACATAAACAAAAGAAAAAAATGCCAGTTGGTATGATATTATTAATTATCTTTTTAATCTGGAATGTCCTTAAACAAGCAGGAACTGCTCTAAGCGGGCATGTTTCAGTAGATGCAGGACTATTAAATTATTACAATTTGTCACTATTAGGCAATATTTTCTTTTTTATTATAATAACTCTAAACATACTTTCTATTTATGCAATTTTCACTAAGAAAAAATGGGGCTATAAAATCTTAATATCCTTCTTTATTTTAAATATTGTCTTGATAATATTTACATATTTCCTGAGTATTTCTAATACAGATTTGTTAAAAGAACTTGCCTTTAAATCTAGAACTGAAAGAGGATTACATACCAATGCAATAGAATATCTTAATCCTGCAGTTCTGGGAATTATAAGTTTATTATTTTCCATATTTTATTTACTTCTTATTTATTATGTTTATAAGAAAAAGAATTATTTTTTAAATCATAATGCAAACACTAACAATCCAAAAAGAAAATAACGAATTCACTTGGACATCAATCCCAACAAATAAAGATATTTATGAGAACTTTGAAGAAGAGTTATATTTAATATACGCATCCGAAAGCTCCTTTGATCCAATCCTTATAATAACATATAACACAAATCTCACTTACGACGCCAATGGCAATCTAATCAAGGGATTAGGCAAGTATTATGAATATGATTCATTTAATCAATTATCCTCTGTCAGAAAGAAGAATGCTACTGGAGAATTATTAGCAAGATATAGTTATGACCACGAAGGCAATAGAATTAAACAGGTTGAATACAATAAAGATGGAGCAGGTAATAATCTCACAACATACTACATATCTGACAACTTTATCCAGACAAGAAATACAAATGGCACAATAATAAATGAAACTTATTATTATGCTAATGATAAGTTAGTTGCTAAAAAGGATAATTCTGGAACTAAGACATTTTATCATTCTGATCATCTTGGTTCAACAAGTTTAGTAACTAATCAGAGTGGTCATATAGTTGAAGAGGAGTTTTATTTGCCGTTTGGGGATGTTTATAGTGGAGCAGAATCAAATAGATTTCTACATGCTGGACAGGAATTTAGTAATTTAGTTAATTTATATTTAAGAGGCATAAGGTATTATGAACCTTCTAATTTATTTAGATTTATACAACCCGATAATACAATCCCTGATATTTACAATCCACAGGATTTAAACAGATATTCGTATGTGAGGAATAATCCGTATAAATATGTGGATCCGAGTGGAGAAAGCCCTCTTTTAGTTGCAGGAGGAGTGATTGTAGGATATAGTCTTGCTCAAGGGGTAATCAGCGGGGTTAGCGCTTATAGAGCAAGCGGAGGAAGTTACTCAGATGCTGGCAAATATTTTGCTGCTGGAGCAGCTGAAGGTTTCGTGAAGTCTGGTACTTTTGTAGGGGGAGTATATTTAGCAGTAACGACTACTGGAGGTGCAGCATTAAGCGAAGCTGGATTATTAGGGTACGCTGCAAGTGCTGCTGGAACTGGTGCTAGAGAATCTGTACTCAATAAGCTTTATGGAACA
Organism: Nanobdellota archaeon; assembly: GCA_038044405.1. GTDB lineage: Archaea > Nanobdellota > Nanobdellia > Pacearchaeales > GW2011-AR1 > JAUSIK01. The sequence goes on along the minus strand of JBBTAC010000005.1, from coordinate 67,088 downwards.
AGTAACCAAATAAATATTAATGATTTAATGGAAAGTGCAATTGATCCAACACCATTTACATTAGATAATGAGTTTAGATTTGAAAATAGCGATCCATATGCAGATCCTGATAGAAGATTATCAGAAAATGAATATTTGACCTATCAACAAAATCAATTAACCTACCAATCTTATGCAAATCAAAATGATGTGGGTAGAAGAAACCCTAATTTATTCCAAACTCCAAATGGTGCAACTCCTGGAGGTTCAGGGTCATCGGGAGGAGGTTCATCTGGTAGTGGAGGTTCTGGAGGAAGTAGTGGATGTGGATTTACAATGAGTTGCGGAAGCGGATGCGGTAGCTTCATGAGCTGCGGACATTAAAATGGAAAGAGATAAAAAGAAAGAAAACCAGTATAAATTAATGAAAAACAATAAAAATATTTATTTTATTTATTCAATTATCTTTGCTCTTTTTATAGTATTTTGGATGACTTTTGGGATTGAATTTAAATTAATTCCTGTTGCAATTGGTGCTTTGATCGGGTTATTGCTTGGTTTGATCATAGCATATGTAGTGAGAATGGTCGTAAACAAAAAGGAAGAAGTGAAAAAATATTTTGGAATAAATGTAACTCTAAATGAAGTAGAAATATTAATCTGCATAATCTCTCTCTTTTCTTTTGATATTATTTTTGAATCCATTGGAAATCCTTATTTATTCGACTTTTTAGGAATGGTATTAGGCATTTTAGTTGGGTGGATGATTGTTAAATTAGTTAGAAAAATTAAAAATGCAAACCCAAACAACCCAAAAACAAAATAACGAATTAATCTGGACACCAATCTCATCAAATGAAAACCTTTACAACGACATCGGCAACGGCACAACATATGTATCAAGCTCATTCTGCACGCAGAATTCAAGCACAGATTTAACTGCAAATGCAGATCTCCATGTTCAAGATAAATTAGCCAATAACCTATTTGCCCTTGGAATTAAATGGACGTCAGAGAGCTTGCCTGGAACACTAACACAAATATACGCATCAGAATCCTCATTCGATCCTATTCTCATCGTAACTTACAATACCGATTTAACCTATGATAATGCAGGCAATCTCATAAAAGGATTAGGCAAGTATTACGAGTATGATCCATTTAATCAATTAAGCAGAGTGAGAAACAAAAACGCATCAGGAAATATCATTGCTGAATATAAGTATGACCACGAAGGCAATCGCATTAAACAAATAGAATACAATTTTGCTGGCAATGGACATAATAGAACTACCTATTATATTAGTGATAATTTCATTCAAATCCGTTACACAAACGGAACAATCCTAAATGAAACATATTATTATGCAAATGGTAAATTAGTGGCTAAGAAAGATAATTCTGGAACAAAGACATTCTATCATTCTGATCATTTAGGCAGTACGAGTTTGGTTACTAATCAATCTGGTCATGTGATAGAAGAAAATCATTATCTACCACATGGAGACATTTATGCGGGAGAGGAAGATAGCCGATTTTTATTCGCAGGTAAGGAAAGAGATAAGTTAGTAGATTTAGATTATTTGATTAATAGATATTATAGTCCGTTTTTAAGATTACTTATTCAACCAGATAAAACTATTCCAAATATCTATAATCCGCAATATCTTAATCGTTATAGTTATGTTCTCAACAACCCTTACAAATATGTTGATCCGAATGGATTGTGGGCTATACAAGCAGGATTAGGAGGACTTGCTGGAGCTGGAGCAGCAGTTACTGGAGAGTTTGGAATTGCTGTTGTTATAAGTGATAGTGGGCATATAGATTTAGGTGTTTATGGAACTGGCGGAACTGGCGCTTTATTTGGTGGAGCTAGTGCGGGGACATCTGTTGTGGGCACATTCTCTCCAAGAGCTCAAAGTCTGAAAGATCTAGAAGGACAAAGTATATCTTTTGAAGCTAGTGGCAATATTCCACTATTAGCTACTACTGGTGGAGCAGGGGTTAGTTTTGATTTATCTGATAAAGGAACAATTGTAGGGCAAAAACCTTCGAGTTACAGCGTTTCGGTTGGAATAGGTGAACAAACAAGTCCAATACAAGGAACAGTAATGCGCTCAAATACACAAACTATAAATGCTGTGGATACAGTTAAGCAAAGAATTAATGATCAAATAAATAGAATATCTAATATTTTTACAAATCCAAATAATCAAAACAATAATGTAGGCGGAACAAGATTTAATCAGAATAGTAGAGGAATAACTTCTCAAAATCAAAATAATGATAAATCTAAACAGAACAATTTATTAAATAAATTTATAAATAAAATAAAGGAGACTAAAAGATGATAGATATAATATTAATTATTTTTATATTTCTATTTATTAATTTTGGACTTGGAGGCGCAACAATTTTTTATTACGGTATTCTACTAAACTCTTATTTTAAAAAGTATTATTATAAAAGATGGAAATCTTATTTAAAGTTTCGCGAAGTTGGATTTGGAATAGGAGATCCCTTTAAACAATTTTCTTATATATATAATAGCAAAGATACAGATGATAAAAAAATTCTGTATTTGAAAAAAATGATAAGGGGATGGATAACCTATACACTAACATCCTTTTTATTGATTATAATATGGATGATAATAACTGTAATAATTGCCTTTTTTCAGGGCAAACTAAATTAGTATGAAAAACAAAAATCAAAAGAAGAAAGAATTAAAAAAACTAAAAATAATAGCATGGTATGAACTATTTGCTAGCTTAACAGTTCATTTACTTATTTTTATTTCAATTGTTAAAACAAAATTTATTTTTATTCCACTTAACTTCTTTCTTGCAGTTTTGGGTATTTTTGCGGGATTTCTTTTGTTAAAAAACAAAAGAATAGGATTTTATTTATCATTAATTTGGGCTTTTTTACAAATATTTATTATAAAAATAGGAGATACTGCCTTATTTAATTTTAGCCAATTAATTTATTTCACTTTGCCTTATATAAAAATTATAGAGTTAGAAAATAAACCAGATGTAACTTTTTTACCTAATGTAGTTGGGATTGTTCTCTTTATTTTGCTAATTATATTTAGAAAAGAGTTGAGAAAATGAATCTATTAAAAATAACCCTCGCACTTTTATTAATCCTCTTATTTACAAATCTCTCCCTCGCACAAAATAATACAGAAGATAATATTGATATAAACAAAACAAACAACCAAACAAACCCTATCTATTCACAATCTACCTATATCTGCTACCCTAATAATCAAACAAACAATACTATTCTAGGAGAATGTTTTACATTCACAATTTACGGATTAAATAATAATAAAAATTTAGATAATTACATTTATGACGAAGAACTAAATATTTATTGGCTAAAACAAGGAATTTCCCTACATTTAATATTTCACAATGAAAGCTATGATTTGGGAATTAGAAATATTAGTTATGATGAATATATTGATGTTAGAAATAAGATAGTTGATTATCACAACGGACAAAGGATAAAGAGTATTGAGTATAATTATGCGACAGGAAATAATAAAACTACATACTATATTTCAGACAATTTCATTCAAGTTAGATTAACAAATAATACTATTTACAATGAAACTTACTATTATGCAAATGATAAATTAGTAGCGAAGAAAGATAATTCTGGAACAAAGACATTTTATCATTCTGATCATCTTGGAAGTACTACATTAGTTACAAATCAGAGTGGGCATATTGTTGAGGAGAACTTTTTCTTGCCATTTGGTGATATTTACTCTGGATTGGAATTAGCAAGACATCTATTTACAGGAAAAGAGTTTGATAAATTAGTTGATTTGTATTATTATGGAGCGAGATATTATCAGGCATCTAATTTATTCAGATTTATACAACCCGATTCTATTATTCCAGATGTTTATAATCCACAGAGTTTGAATAGGTATAGTTATGTTTTGAACAATCCGTATAAGTATGTTGATGAGAGTGGGAATATTCCAATTATCGCGCCAATTTTAATTGGAGCGGGAATAGGCGCTGGGAGTTCAATTATCACACAATATTATTCTACAGGACAAGTTAATTGGGCAGATGTAGGAAAATCTGCGGCTATTGGTGCAGTTTCTGGATTAGCTGGAGGAGCAATTGGAGGAGCTGTATCTAGTTTAGTCGGAGGAGGAACTGCATCAGCAATTGGGAGTGGTGCAGTTGCGGGATTTGGTGCGGGAGAAGTAGGCGCATTAACAGAAAGCGTTATTTCTGGAGAAGATTATTCATTTGATCCTACAAGAGCGTTGACAAATGCTTTAGCTGGGGGAATTGCTGGAGGGGTTGGGAGTAAATTTGCAAGTAGTGCATCAACTTCTAGACAGGTCTCAATTTCAGATAAACAAGTTCAATCTAAGTTTTATCATGCTGGAGATTTCGGAATAAAAGGCAATTATAACAAAAAAAATGCTCAAAAATTCAAAGAAGCGATACAAACATTTGTAAACTCAAAAGATACGCAAGTAATACAAGGAACTTATAGGGGAACTAATCAGGGTACACATTACTATAATCCTTCAACAAGGCAATGGGTATTTAAAGACGCCAGTGGTAAGTTCAGAACTGGATTTAAACTTGAACAAAGTCAAGTTAAAGATTTAACAGTAAGGAAAAACGTAAAATGAAACTGACGAGTAAAGATTTAGATAAAGTAATAAGGCTATTGAAAGATTTTATAAATAAAAAAATTAGCGGAGCATATTTTCAAAATAAGTATATGGAATTATGGAAAACCCGACGTGATAAAAATTTAGAATTTAAAGTAAATATACAAAGATTACTTAATACTCTATTTTTAGATGTCGATGCCTTTGTTTCCGATCCAAAGTTATTAAAGGAATTAATTGAAGAGCATTCATTGACTAAAAAAGAATTAGACTTACAGTATATAGACAAAGAAGAATTAAGAAGAAGAGTAGAAAAAACTATAAGAAAATTAGATAAATTAATAAAAAAAGATGGAAGAAAAAGATAAGGAAAGTCTAATAAGAACAACACCAATAATAATATTAATTGTTGCAGTTGGAACAGCAACACATTATAATCTACTTTATGTTATACCTGCTGGTGCAATTGGCGGTTTAATTGGACATTTTATCTTAAAATTTTATAAAAAGAGGAAAAATGCAAACCATAACAAATCAAAAAAATAAAGAATTCATCTGGACACCAATCTCACCAGAAAATAGCTATAACAACGAAGAAGAACTCTATCTAGAATATGAAATAGATTGTGAAATTTTATCATACACATTAAATTACACCGGCACATTCTACTGGAATTATTTTGCAATCGATAATAGCAGTAATAAAGCATTTAACAACAGCAATTATACCTTAATCTTCTCAAATGTAACAATTAATGCTAATTATAGCCTCACATACACTAGTGCGGGCAATTTAGTTAGTGGTTTAGGAAAATACTATGAATATGATTCATTTAATCAACTAAGCAGAGTTAGAAACAAAAATGCTTCGGGAAATATAATTGCCGAATATAAATATGATCATAATGGACAAAGGATTAAGCAGATTGAATATAACATAGATAGTGCTAAGAACAATAGAACTACCTATTATATTAGTGATAATTTTATACAGGTTAGGATAACAAACGGAACAATCCTAAATGAAACATATTATTATGCAAATGGTAAATTAGTGGCTAAGAAAGATAATTCTGGTAATAAGCAGTTTTATCATGGGGACCATTTAGGCAGTACGAGTTTAGTAACAAATCAAAGCTGTTCATAAAAAAACTTAGTAAAATGCTTTATAAAAATTTGTGTTCTAAAGCTATTTTAATCCAAAGATATTTATATAATATATTTTTGTTATTTCCGTAGTACAAAATGAAAAAGAGAATAAAAAATAAAAAGAATTTATATGTGCGGTTAATAATAGTATTTGTAACTATTCTAATTTCCATATATTTCTTAAATTTTGACAATAAGAATAAAAAAGAAGATAAAGAAAATGATCAATTTTCAGACATAAAAGAAATACATTTCAACCATATGCCCATTACTTATAGTTTAAATGTAAATACTTCAGAATCTTTTCGTTTGAATTTTAATAAGACTGTATACAGAACCGATACTACAGATGATTTTAAAATAAAAAGAATTCAATGGGCTTTTGATTTAATAGAAAAATCAACGGATAATTTAATGGTCTTTAAGGAAGTAAAAGAAGATGAAAATCCAGATATAAGGATTTTGGGTGTTCCTGATGTTTATTGCTACAATGAGAACGAAACGTATGATGGGAGAGAGGGATTTGCTGGTCCTGAAAATTATACAAGTAATAAAATAATAAATTCAACTGTTGTTTTTTGTGCGACAGGATATTCTGTAGGCTTCAATATTAAATTCTCATGGGAATATGCAGAATGTGAAGATTTTCCTATTGTTGAACTACACGAGATATTCCATGCTTTTGGTTTTGGACACACATTTAATAATAATAAAGAAGTTATGTATCCTATTAAATTTAGAATAAAATCATGTGAGATTAATCAAATAGACCCACAAATTATCTCTTGTTTAAAATATATTTATTCAAATGGCAATCTATCTGGAGATTGTTCTGATAGAAATATTTTTCCTTGGTCAAATGAAACAGATTCTTTTGAGGATTTCAAGTGGGATAATCTACCAGTTAAATATTCTGTGCTTGATTGTAATGAAAATCAAAAGAAGAATATTATACTAGCCGAAGAGATATTAGAAGAATATGCAGGTTTTAATCTATACGAACAAGAAATAAATGGCAAATCACAAGTTAATTTTTATTGTAAAGATTCATTTGACGATATTCTATTAAATGAAAATACTGATTTTTGGACAACAACTGATTACTTTCCTGCTGCGCAACCAGAATATTATTTTGAGGACAATGGTAAAATAAATGAAGTAAAAATTACTTTTTTTGCCCAGAATAGGAATTGTGGGGGCATAGAATTGCATGAATTGTTGCACGGACTTGGTTTGAGGAATCATTATGGAGATTGGATGTTTTATGAAAGAAGCATATGCTCAAAAGAAGGTGTTATAGATGGAGACTCTATTGACGAACTTAAATATCTTTATTCATTAGAGTAAATTTTATTAACAAAACTTATCCATAACAAACCTTATAAATACTTTAAATTATCCGCAAACATGAATATGAATTTTGAGTATTTAAGTCCTGTTCAAATAATTTTCGGAAATGGAAGGATAAAAGAGCTGGGAAAATTAGCTAGGAGATATGGAGATAATGCTCTTGTTGTCACAGGCAGAATCTCTATGAGAAGACATGGAGGTTTAGAAAGGGTGCTGAACAATCTTAAAGAAAGCGGAATTAACAGCGTTGTTTTTGATAAAATTTCTTCAAATCCTAAATCAGACGAAGTAGATGAGGCAATTCACCTGGTCAGGGAAGGACATTATAATTTAATAATTGGATTAGGAGGCGGAAGCGCGATAGATTCTGCTAAAGCAATCTCAGTCGGAATAAATTACGATTCAATTAGAGAACTTATAGGGGGAAAAGCTATAGAAAAAGCAGAATATTCAATTCCAGTTATTTCTGTTCCGACCACTTCTGGCTCAGGAGCAGAAGTCACAAAAGGAGCAATAATCACAGATACAGTAAGAAATCTAAAATCTGGAGTAAGAGGTTCAGCTTTATTTCCAAAACTAGCATTAGTAGACCCTGAATTAACCTATACTATGCCCAGGCAGACAACTTTAGAAACAGGATTTGACGCATTAACACACGCAATTGAAACCTATGTCGCAAACAAGTCTAATCCTATATGCGACTTATGCTCTGAGAAAGCTATTGAAATTATTTATGAATATTTACCTCAGGCAATAGAAAATGGAAATGACAAATCTGCAAGGGAAAAAATGGCGTTTGCCTCTTTATTGGGCGGAGTTAATATAGCAAATACAGGAACTTGCCTGCCGCATAGAATGCAGCAAGCAATGGGTTCTGTTATAGATATTTCTCATGGCAGGGGCATGGCTACATTATATCCTGCATGGCTGGAAAAAGTCTCTCCTTACAGAGAGGGGAAGTTTAATAAAATTTCAGAACTACTTGGAAATACAGGGGAAAGCCATCAAGCTGTTATTAATTTCATGCAGAAAATAGGCATTTATTGCAGTTTAGGAGATTACGCAAGGATGAGCTATATTGATAAGTTCTTAGAAAAAACCAGCGGAAATATTGAAAATGATCCCCTCCCTAATATAGACCAAAAATTAATGAGAGAAATTTATGAAAAATCATTTTGAATTATCTTTTTTACTGTAATAATATAAAAATATTCCAATATAAGCAATAGTTGTTATAATAGCAATAATATATTTTATTATCAAAGGAGGTTGTGAAATTAAGATAGCATATATTAAAGCAATTATATTAGCAACTAAAAATATCATAAAAAGAAGCAAGCTTACTCCTTTAGTATCTTTCGATTTAATAGTTTTAATCATTTGAGGTATAACCATAATAGAAAATAAAAAAGTAGCTGTCCATCCTAATATTTGTGCAAAATCCATTTTATTTTTCTAGTTGGGTTTTTAATGTTACCTGTCTGCCAACTCTGTGCTTTAAGCTCTTTCCCTCTACAATTTTGAATCCTTCTTCATTCAATATCTTTTTGACTTCTGGAACAGAATACTGATATATTTTATAACCTGTTGGATTAAATATTTCCTTATAAATTACACTTGCAATTCTTCTTAATGCGCTTTTTTCTTCAATGTCAAATATTAAATATCCTTGAGATTTCAAAACCCTTTTAGCTTCTTTTATTGCTTTTCTTAAATCGTTAAAATCAAGATGATTCCATACCCTCATTGTCACAACTTTGTCAAAAGATTTATCCTTAAAAGGCATTTCAAACATATCTGCATGGAGGCATTTTGCAGAAGGATTTTTGCTATTTGTTATTTTTAGCATATCTTCTGATGTGTCTATTGCTGTTACTTTGCCTAAATATTTAGTTAAAAAACCAGAACTGCATCCCAATTCAAGAACCTTTTCATTTGGCTTTTTATCAATCAAATCCAAGAAATGCTTTAACTCCAAGGCTCTCTTTCTTCTCCTGTATTCTGTGCCTTCTCTTTGCTTGTCATAAGTTCCTGTTACACGCTTTTGCCTGTAATATTCAGTAAATCTTTTGGTATCTTGGCTTTTCATTTTTTAGATAAAAGAAATAAGGTTTTAAATGTTTTCATCAGATCATTTAACAGTATTAATAAATTTGTCTTATACAAATCTTTAATAAGATAACTTTGAGAAAAATTATATGAGAATAGCCCATGTAACTCATGAATATGCTCCTGCAATTAGTGGTGTTGCAAAAGTTGTAGAAGAGCTGGCAGAAAGGCAAGCAGAGCAAGGAAACGAAGTGCACGTCTTCACAAGCGATTGGGACAAAAAAAAGAAGCTAAAAAAGAAAGAAGAAATACTAAATAAAGTTCATATTCATAGATTTAAGCATATCGCAAGAATAGGAAATTTCTCTATAATATATGTGTCTTTTTTTCCGATATTATTAAAGGGAAAATTTGACATAATTCACAGCCATGTCTTTGGACATCTGCATTTTTTCTTATCTTCTTTGGCAGCTAAATTATCTAGAGCAAAGCATGTTCATACAACACATTGCCCCTGGACAGATGCGCATCGTTCAATAATTTCAAGATTAGGAATATTAGTGAGCTATAATATTTTTTCAAGATTAGCTCTAAAATTGACAGATAAGATTATAGCAATAACGCCATGGGAATTTAACTTTATTAAAAAATTCGGAGGAGAAGATAAAAAAATAATCAATATCCCAAATGGCATGTCATCTGAATTTTTTAAAAAAATAAAGAATAATAATTTTAAAAATAAAAATAAAATAAATGAAAAGAATAAAATCGTATTATTTTTTGGCAGGTTAAATGTAACAAAGGGTCCTGATAAATTTGTTGAAATAGCAAAGCTTGTTTTAAAGCAAAGAGACGATGTAATCTTCATAATAAGGGGCCCTGATGAAGGCATGAAGAAAATTATTCAAGAGTCTATAAAAAATGAAAAAAATATAATTTTAATGCCAGAAACAAGGGACAAAGAAGAAATAATAAAAATGTACCAGTCAGCAGACATTTTTGTAATTCCAAGTTTTAGAGAAGGGCTTCCCTTGACATTATTTGAGGCAATGGCATCTGGTTTGCCTATTGTCGCCTCTCCTGTTAATGGCATTCCTTTTGAAATGAATCAAGATAACGGCTTTCTTGTAAATTATGGAGATAATGAAGAATTTGCAGAAAAAATAATGGAGTTGCTTAATAATAATAAATTAAGAGAAAGTATAAGAAAAAATAATTTAGAAAGAGCAAGGAATTATAATTGGGATTTAATTGCCAAAAAAACTCTAAAAATTTATAATGAAATTTTAGGCAGATCTTAAATCTTTAGCTATTTCCTTGTAATTTGTCGGGTCTTTTATATTCGCCCAATAAAATCCTTCTTGCCTCAATCGGCAGGCCAAGCAGATGCCGCAATGTTCTTTATTTCCACAATAACAACTCATTGTATTTTTAAAATCAATGCCTAATTTTTGTCCGATTGTGATTATATCTTCTTTTTCTTTATCTATAAAAGGAGTTATAATCTTAAATCCCTCTGCTTTAGAAAATCTACTTATTTCCTCAAATTTTTTGACAAATTCAGAGCTTGTATCTGGATATCCTTCCCCGATATTAGATTTAAATCCTAATAATAAATCATATTTTTCCTTTTCTTTAATATATAGCGATTCAGCAAAAGCAATAGCGTAAGCTAAAAAAACAGCATTTCTAAAAGGCACATACCATTTGCTCCCTTCTTCTCTGGTATCCTTTAAATCTTTTAATCTAATTTTTTTAATTTTTCCTTGGTTGTTAATTAAAGATGTTGAGAGAATTCCTAATTCAGGCAATTTTATCTCTCTGAAATCCGCTTTAATATCTTTTGCTGTTATGATAACACATTTTCTTTCTTTATCTGCTGATTTTTGTTTATAATTGAAAAATAGAAGAATAATGCGATTATATTTCTCGTTTCTTGCATGATAAGCAGTTGTAACGCTATCTATTCCTCCAGAGCATAAAACTATCGCGTTTTTCATCTTTCTGCAATTTTAATAAAGTTTATAAATTTGTCTTTTGCAGATAAAATATGAAAAAGAAAGCCGGAGAATTAAAAATTGGAGACAAGATTAAAATCTCTGGAAAATCATGCGATATTGTAAATATGGAATTTTCTGATACTGCTGGAAAAAGCTCTATAAAAGATAAAAAGGCGGCAAGAAAATGCAGAATAGAAGCAAAAACTAAAGAGGGAGAGAGAATAGTGATTATTCGCCCAGAAGACTATCCTTTTGAAACAGAATAAATGATACATATAATCATCACATCATATAACGAACCAAAGGCAACAGCCCGGGCTGTAAAATCTTTTCTTAATCAAAAAATACAGGATGATTTTGAGATAATAGTTGTTGACCCATTTCCTGAAGTTGAGAAATTCTTAAAGAAAAATATCAAGAATAAAAAAGTAAAATTCTTTCTAGATCCTGGAGAGGGCAAGTCTTATGCTCTAAATATTCTATTCCAAGAATACGGCTCTGAAAATAAGAACGATATTTTTATACTTACAGATGGGGATGTTTATATTTCAGATAATACAGTTTCAGAAATTCTCAATAAATTTAAAGACCCGAAAATTGGATGCGTAACAGGCAGGCCTGTTTCAATAGACAGCAAAGGAACAAAATACGGCTATTGGTCGCATCTGCTATTTGCAGGAATAGACAAAATAAGAAGAAAACTTTCCAATATAGGGAGGTTTCTAGAATGTTCAGGGTATTTATTTGCTATAAGAAAGGGAGTTATTTTTGACTTCCCTATGGAGACTTCAGAAGACAGCATAATTCCATATCTATTTTGGAAAAAAGGATATAAAATAGCTTATGCAGATAAAGCAGAAGTCTATGTAAAGAACCCTGGTAATTGGAAAGACTGGAAAAATCAAAAAATCAGGAATATAAAAGCGCATGAAAATCTTGATAAAATCGCTCCAGACATGCCAAGGACAAAATCATTTTTTAATGAGATAAAAGAAGGGAGTTTGTTTGCATTAACTTATCCCCGGAATTTTCGCGAGATTATTTGGACAATGCAATTATATCTTGCAAGATTAAATATTTATGCCAAAGCATTTGAAGAATTAAGGCGAAACAAATCTTATAAAGACGGCTGGAGAGAAATAGAGATTGAATCAACTAAGACTCTTGATTAATTTGACATTCTTTTAGCTCTTTTTTTAGCTCTTCAAACGAACTCACAATTTTCGTTGAACCAATTAAAATTGCACTTAGGTAAGGCAGAGTTTCAGAAACAGGCTCGTCTGTTTTTAATCCTATTGCAGGAATTCCTTTTGCATAAGCATAACCCAATTCCCAAGCTGTTCCAGCCCCAACATGAAGACCATCAAGAACAGCGATTACTAATTTTATATTATTAAATCCCTCAGTTATATCTCCTTTAAAAATTCTATCTGCGTCTTCAATTCCTTTAGCTATTCCAACATCTCTGTGCGGTAGAAAAGTTGAAAATCCGAAAGACTTGCATAATCTATCAACTTTTTCAAGCGCCTCTAATTCACTTTCAGTGCCTATCTTGCCGGCAATATAAACTTTCATAAAATTCTAGAAAATTCAAGAGATATAAATCTATTGGCTTTGTGTATTGTCCTTAATTAAATCTTTTTATTTGATTCAAAATTTCTTAGTCGCGAAACTATCGTGTCGATTTTTCAGCAGAAATGAGTAATCTATAATTTGCTTTTTTCCAAAAGTATCGAAGATAATATCCAGTTTATGATAGTTTTATTTTTTATTATTTTTCAGTTGTTTTAATTTTTTTGATAATAAGGAGAAATACCGAAGAATTTATAAAGACAAAATGTTAAGTATTACAATAAAAAGATGGCGATTAAAAAATCTAGTAAATCCTTGTTATTTATTTTTGCAATTATAATTATAACATTTTTTGCTTTTTTCGTAATTGCTGGTGTTTTAGTAAATACAGGAAACAGTGTAAAAGTCAATGCGCCTGCTACAGGAAACAATTTTTCATCACAAAATGCTACTGGAAATCTTCCTACATTATTTAATGTCACCTTTCTTAATGGAACTAGTACATTTAGTGATACAAATGGCACAGGTGGTGCTGCTGGACGTTTGTTTAATGCCACATTCTGGGTCAATATAAGTTCAGCACAATGGGTCGCAATCGGGAATTCTACTCGATGCTTGACTCATGAAGCTAGTGGAATGAATAATAATATGAGTTGCTGGGCACTTCTTAATGCCTCTGCTCTTTTCAACGGCACTCTTCTTTCAGATGGATACTATACAGTAAATGCAAGCATATGGAATGGCACAGCATTGATATATACTTCAACAGCAAATTCTACAGTAATATTAATAGATAATAATGTGAATGTTAATACAACTGTCTTAACAAGTGGGACTAATCATTCTGTAAAAAGTAGTTCAGGAAATCTTACACTAAACGTATCTATACCTGATCTTGTTGTTTCTACAATAGATAATGTTAGATTTAATATAGTTAATTTAACAGGAGGCGTTAATTCTTCTGTTGTAGCGTCTAGAGAAGGAACTGGTGTATATTGGAGTGTAAATATAAATACATCTCATTTCTCTGATGGAAAGTATAATATTACAATAGAGGCAAATGATACACTTGGAAATGTTAATTCAAGCGCTAACGGCACATCCACTACACCTCTAAAGAGTGTAATATTCGACAATACAAAGCCAACTGGGACTTTCTCCTGCACACCTAGCCCAGTAGTAAGGGGAGATACTTTAATATGCACTTGTAATCCTTCTGATGCAACATCTGGAGTTGATACTTCATCCTACACAACAAATCCTTCAACAGCAAATACAGGAACTTATACAACAACATGCGCAATAACAGATAAAGCTTCAAATTCAGTAACTTTAAGCGCAGAATATACAGTAGAAGGCACTGGTGGCGGTGCATCTAGTAGCAGTGGTGGAGGCAGTAGTGGGACAACAACTGGAGTAGAAGAACAAAAGAGTACTAAATTTGTAGAAATAAATCCAGAGAGTCCAGCAACAGTAAAGAATTTTGGTACAGATTACGGATTAAAAGAAATATCAATTTCTGTAAATACAAAAGCAACTGATGTTAAAATAATTGTGTCTAGATTTACAAGCGCACCTCCAACAACTACTACAAAAGAAGGAAAAGTATACAAATATCTGCAAATTACTCAAGAAAAATTAGATGGCAAATTAGCTTCAGCAACAATTACAATAAAAGTAGAAAAAGCATGGGTAAATGCGAATGGTTTATCCAAAGAAAATGTAGTAATATCAAAGTTCGTAGGCAACTCTTGGAGTGAATTACCAACAAGTTATAAAGAAGAGGACAGCAATTATTATTATTATACGACGGCTGTTAATTCATTTAGCTTCTTTGCGATAAGTGAAAAAGCAAAAACGGCAGTAGTGGCTGCTGAAGCGCCTAGACCAACACCAGTGCCGCAATTAGCACCATCGACAAGTACAGCCAGCTCAGTATGGTTCTGGCTAATAATTATATTAGTTATTGTTATAGCCGTTGTATGGTGGTTTGCTAAGAAAAAGAAGCATTACTAAATCTTTAAGAGAAAATTCTTGAGATATTTTAAAGGCAGTTTATCTTTCCAAATTCAAATCATTATCAACCATAATTTCTACTAATTTTTTAAATGAAGTTTGTGATGTCCAGCCAAGCTTATCTTTTGCTTTTGCGCAATCCCCTAATAGTTCCTGAACTTCAGCAGGCCTATAAAAAATAGGGTGCTGCACAACATATATCTTTTCTTTTTCTTTTCTTAATTCTTTTACAGTTTCATCTGCCTGGCTACTTTGGAGGGCATGCAGATCAACGTTATAATATTTTAAGCCGACATGTCTAAATGCAATATCCAAAAATTCTCTAATTGAATGATTCTCGCCTGTTGCAATTACATAGTCGTCTGGACTATCTTGCTGAAGCATAAGCCACATCGCCTCAACATAATCTTTAGAATATCCCCAGTCTCTTTTCGCGTCAAGGTTTCCCAAAATTAAGACATTATCCATTCCCTTTCTTATTCTTGCAATATTTTTAGTTATTTTCCTTGTAACAAATTCCCCGCCTCTTCTAGGGCTTTCATGATTAAAAAGTATTCCAGAGCATGCAAATACGCCATACGATTCTCTAAAGTTTCTAGTTAAGTCAAAACCAGCCACTTTTGTAATTCCATAAGGGCTTCTCGGATGAAATGGAGTGTTTTCTGTCTGAGGGGTTTCTTTGACTTTGCCGAACATTTCTGAAGAACCGGCAAAATAAAACTTACATTGGGAATTATGCGCATGAATCGCATTTAAAACATTTAATGTTCCTTCGATATTAGTTCTCATAGTAGATGCGCTATCGTCAAATGATTCCGCAACAAAACTCTGTGCTGCCAAATGATAGCATTCTTCAGGTTTTACTCTTTCAAAAATAGGCGAGAAACTTGAATAATTATCTATTGTTCCTGGATGTAAAGTAATTCTGTCTCTAATATGATTTATCCTTCCCAATCTCTGAATAGGATCTTCTAAAGCGACTCGTCTCACTATACCATGAACATCATACCCCTTATCTAATAAAAATTCAGCAAGATAAGAGCCGTCCTGTCCAGTTATGCCTGTTATTAATGCTTTCCTCATTCCAAATTCAGATTCTTCCATCTTAAAAATATGCCTATAAAAAGATATATAGTTCAGAATGCAGATATTTAAAATATCAAAATATAACTAATCTCATGATACTAAAATTCCTAGGCGTCTTGGATATTTTTTCAGCGTTAATATTGCTCTCACTTTCTTTTAATGCTAATATTGTGGCTATATTTTTAATCTTCTTTGGAGGGATTTTAGCTGTTAAAAGTTTATTTTTATTTAGTGGGGATTTATCGAGTATAATTGATCTGTTTTCCTCTTTTATTTTATTCTTATCTTTATTTTTTTCTATGCCTGCCTTTCTATTATGGATTTTAGCTTTTTTTCTTTTACAAAAAGGAATTGTCAGCTTTATCTAATCTGTCTTAATAACCAAGAAGTTAAGAAAAACTCTCTTCGGTACATCATTTTATCAGATAATAGAGAATATACATCTATTATGGAATGAAATATCATGCCGAGAAAAATATAAAAAAAACCTATCCAAACAAAACCCAATAGACCGACTAAAATATGAAATTCAACTGTATGAAACAAATGAAAATCTCCTCTTTGCTTTATGCCCCTTGCCTTTTCGGTCAATTCACGCTTCCTAATTTCTTTATGATATGCAAAAGAATGAAATAAGCCGAGTTTCTTTGTTTTTAGAGCAGAGCATAAATAATGATCAAAATCAATTAAAAAGGTTGACAAAAATAATAGAATTGCATATAAATAATTAAGTTGTGGTGCGGCTATCCAAACTAATATCGAAAAAATTGCCCCGAATATTATGTGATAATAGGGCCGCATTTTACTCCCCTACCTGTCTTATTATATCTGCAAATGCAGGACGAGTTATAAGTATACCTACTGTTACACCGAGGATTGTTGTAAGTGCGAAACCTCTAAACAAACCTGCGCCTGCCCAGAATAAAGGAAGCATAGCCGCCACAATCGTGAAGAACGCTCCTAAAATTATGAATAATGCTCTTTTAACTCTAGATTTTATATTAGAATTATCTGACTTAGATAAGGATTCGTCTATAATGACTATTTGATCATTTACCCCTGTTCCAATACCTGCTATAATTCCTGCAATAGCTGGGGCGTCAAGATTCCATCTTATAAATGCTGCGATGCCTAAAGTTATTATTGCTTCAGAAAACATTGTAAGTATTACTGCTAGAGTCAATTTTATTTTTCTATATCTTACAAAAATAGATATTGAAACTATAAGGAATACTGTTAACCCTAGTAGAATAATGCTTCTTGAAAATTCCTTGCCTAAAGAGGGTGAAATTGTATCTAGTTTTAATATTTCTAATTTGTAAGGCAAGCTTCCTGTAATTAAAATAGTCTGTAGTCTGTTCATCGACTCCTTTGCATCTTTTAATGCGTCCTCACTTGTTGATCCTGAACCGCTTCCTTGAATAGAAACTTGAGTTGTTTTTTGTCCTCTTAAACTAGAGCTTATCAATAAAGAATCTACCTCTGTGTCATCTATATATAGTGTTAACTTTTCCGAGAGATATTGACCTGTTTCATCTAGAGAGATATCTTTAGTTACTTCTGCGTGCCTATCTGCAGCTTCTTCAGATAAATAAATTACAAACTGAAAATTACAACCGTTTCCCTCTTGAGTTGGAAAACAACCAGTAACTCCTGCACAAGTTGCGTCATTTCTGCAGACGTCGCTTATATCTCTATCGCCTCCTATAAATATAGTTTTATTTCCTATTTTTGCCTCGAATTTTCCCTGCTTGCTAACAAGCTCCCTTAAATCAGCCGGCGTTATGCCTGCAACTTCAACCAGCATAAATTTATTTCCCTCTAAATCACTAACTGATCTAATATTGACGTCTGAAATGCCGAACGCATTAAATCTTTGATCTGTAACAGAAACTAAATCATTGAGTTGTGTTTGTGTAAGTTCTACATCTATCGGTCTAACGATTGCTCTAGCACCACCGCTTAAATCTAATCCTGTTTTTATTTTGGTTTTTGGAATGTTGTCTACAGTTATTTTGGGCGCACCCTGTTCTAAAAATATGAAGTCTCCTTGATCTGTCTTTATCTCATATTTTGTAAGATCGCCAACTTTTACTCCATCTAATATAGATTTCGTATAATCTTCATAAGAATTTATTTCTTTAGAATTCAATTCTTTTATTATCATTCCATTTCTAAGGCCTTCTTGGAAAGCTGTTGAGTTTTTTTCAATGCTTTTCACTATTATCCCATTTGTAAAACTTGGAGAAATCATGAGCAAAGCTAATAAAATACAGATTATCAAAACCCATAGTCTAAATGTTATTTTCATTTTATTCCTTTTGAATCAGCATACCATTTAATTATGCTGGCGTTGGTAAACCAAGTATTTAATATGTCTGCGAGAAGACCTATAGATAATATTAAAAATATCTGTCTAAAGGAATCTGGCAGTGTTGTTATTATGAAAAAGGCAGGCAAGACCGCGAGCAGACCGGTTATTGTCATAAATATTCCTGTTTTGAATGAACCATAAATTCTCTGATTTACACTGCCCTCTGATTTTTTCAAAACTCTTGTAGTAAGAAGGATGTCCGTATCTACACTGTATCCGATTAACATTAAAAATGCAGCTATTCCTGCGGCAGAAAGTTTCACGCCTAAAACATCTACTAATGCGATAGTCATTATAATATCTGCAAATGCTGCAAAAATAACCGCTATACTTGGAATAAATGTCTTGAAAAGAAAGAATATTGTTAGAGACATTAAAATAAATGAAAATATTATTGCTATTAAAAATTGCTTGTAAAAGTTCTTGCTTAGACTTGGACCTGTAAATTCTATGCTTGAATTTTCATCCGTTAATTCATAGCCAAGAATCGATTCTATTTCCTGCTCTAAATCTTCTGGCTGTGCAGATGAATCAACTATTACTGCTATAGATTCTCCTGTTCCTAGATCTTTTATTTCTCTTACGTTTACATCTTCAAATTTTTCTTTTAAAGAATCTTCAAGCGAGAGATAATCTATATCGCCATTTATAGTAAAAGTACTTCCTCCAGCAAGACTTGAATCTTTAAAAAATAAATCTCCATGAGCTTTATAAAAGATTCCGAGATAGACTAGACTAATGATAAAGATAATTAGCGGAATTAAAAGCATAATCTTGTACCATTTATTGTACCAGTCCTTTCCTTTGGTTTCTTGATTTTCCATTTTGTTTTGTATGCGCCGGCCGGGAATCGAACCCGGATCAATAGCTTGGAAGGCTATGGTTCTGCCACTAAACTACCAGCGCCCAATATATTACCCAAATGGTGTTTTAAAAGCTTGTCGCTGGAGGTTTTTCATTTACCAAAAAGCCTCTCCCAGAAAGACTTTTTTCCAGAATCATTGTTTTTGCTGGAATATTCATCTGAGACTATTTCATATTTAATAGTTGGCCTTGTATTAAGGATGGGGGCTTTATTTGCAAGATCTTCATCAACTTTTTTTATAGCCCTATCAATTTCTATCTTTGAATGTCCTTGATCAGCAAGCGCCCATCTAAGGGACTCTTTAGTATAGCCCTTTTTTAAATTTTTATTTATGTAATCTGTAAGTTCCCCTATATAGTTGTTTTTTCTTGGCATTTAATCACTCTTAAATAAACTTGAAAAGTTTTTATCTTTATATGCTTCTAAAAATGTAAGAAAATAGGCCAATAAAAGAGGTCCAATTATTAATCCCAATACTCCAAAAATAAATAATCCGCCTATCATTCCAATAAGAACAATTGCTTGAGATAATTTGGTCTTCTTTGTGAGCAGGTAAATTCTGAGTATATTATCTATTGTCGATACTATAAATACATTGTAAATAAGATACGTTGTTGTAGCGACTGTATTTCCTTTCAAAAATAGAAAGATAACTGCTGGCCCCCACAAAATGAATGGCCCTATAAGGGGTATAATTGATAAGACTACCGCTAATAAAGTTAAAATAAGGGCATTTGGAATACCAAATATAAAGAATCCCAGTCCGGCAATTATACCTTGCACAAGTCCTATCATAATCTGGCCATATACTACTGAATTTGTTATATCTTTAAACTGCTGGACTAATTTCTTTTCCTGGCTCTTCTCTAAAGGAGATAAGGCGGAGAAAAATTCAGATAATTTATCGCCGTCTCTTAGTGCAAAAAAGAATACAAAAGCAACTATAATAAGATTAAATAGAATTGTAGGAATTTCAAGCAGAAAATTAATCAGGTAATTTAATACGCCAGAAGATATCTTGCTAATTATATTATCTGCAGTAACTGTTAATTGAACAATAAAGGATTCTGGGGCAGATGGAAATAGACCTTTTATAAAATTCTGGCTATTTACAGTCTTAGCATATTGAAAAACCTCAAAAACCTGATTTATCATCAAGGGCGCTAAGAAATAAAGAGGAATAATTATTAAAAGTATAACAAAAACGCTTATTATGCTTGCGGCTGTATTCTTTGCTTTTATCTTATTCAAAACTACTTTATATAGGGGAAAGAAAGTATATGCTAAAATAAGCCCTCCTAATATTGATAAAAGAATAGGTTTTACGAGAATGAATACTAAGACGGCAAGAACTAAAATTAATATTAATAATGAAATCTTCCTAATATCTTTATCGTTGAAATCCATTATCTAATTTATCATCCAATATTTATAAATCTGCCCTTCATAAGGTTTATAAATATTTACTTGCTAAACTTGAAATGGAAAACTTTTTGAAGAAAATATTCTCTAGACATTTTGACAATACAGTGCATGAAGAATTGATTAAATTTGGACGTGGTATGTTTCAAAATAAATATTTAGTTGAGGCAAAAAAACAGAAAAGCCTATGGGGTATTAAAACAGGTGCTGAATTCGCTAATTTTCTTGTTAAGAAGTGTTTAGAGGAAGTTAAAGGGGAAATAGATGTAACTGGCGCAATTATATGCACTACTGATTTAAGAAAGGATTTAAAGTTTAATATAGAAAGAATAAAACAGTTTGCAGGCGTAAAACAGCATATCATAAATACAAAAGTTTCTGTTTCTAACCTTTTAGAAACAATGGCTAAATATCCTCGCGCTTTCTATGCTTTATCTTTTTCAACACCTGACAATACACTAAAGATTAAGGCGAAAGCTCCAAAAAGCGGAAAGCCTGGTAAAAAGGGCGGTCAAGAAGAACCAAAGGCAGATTTTTGCTCATTGAAAACCTCGAAGAAAGAACTTGTTGACGAATTAATTTTTGATTTTCATGATTTTAAGGAAATAAGAATAAAACACACATTGATTATAGATTCGGTTATACTGCCTCAAGGAGTTAATGATCCTGTGAAAATAAGGGAATTGGCAAAGAAAAAGGGAAAAATTATAAGGTATATTAAAGTTGACGGTCGTGATGAAACAAAAGAAGCAGAGTTTGAGGTTTAATACTCCAACCCCTTTCTAGCTAAAATGCCTTTATCATATGGATGTTTATTCTTCTTTATTTCTGTAACTAAATCAGCTAATTCAAAAATTCCTGGAAAAGGAATATGCGAACCTGTTAAAATTAATTCTTTATTTTTTGGTTTATTCTTTATTAGTTCTATAACTTCTTCTTCTTCTAAAAGTTTTAATTGTACTGCATAAAGAATTTCATCTGCGATAATTATATCATAATCATTTAAAACTGATTTTAAATAACTTAGAGCTTCTTCTGCTTTTTTTATATGGTGCTGTTTAGGTTTTCCTATAATCCATGTTCCTGCGCCAAATCTTTTAAATGTAAAATTTTTAAAATTCTCTAACGCCTTAATTTCCCCAGGATAGTCTATTTCAGCGTCCATGGCTCCATCTTTCATAAACTGAACTAAATGAACATTATATCCATTTCCGCATGCCCTTAGAGCAGTTCCTAATGCCGAGGTTGTTTTACCCTTACCATCCCCCCAAAAAACTTGAACAAGACCGAGTTTTGATTTGTCTAATTGCATCCAGATACAAAAACATTAAGATTTATATATTTAATTTATCTTTAATATTATAGTAATATTTAATAATCTAAAGTAATCTATAATATTACTAAATAATATGAAAGAAAGAATTTCCGCAACAATAGAGGATAAGACTAGGAAGATGCTTAAGCAATTATTGAAGAATAATAAATATAGAAATATGTCTCATGTGATAGAAAAAGCAGTAGAATTATTATGGGGTGAAGAAAATGATAAGAATAGGAAATGAGGGTGATTTTGGCAATTGGTTCAGAAAGAATTATAAAAAATTAGGATTTTCTAGTATCTTTAAAGATAATAAAGATAGATTTCCCGATTTTACAATGTTGGAAAATAATAAAAAAATTAGAGTTGAATTAGAAATAAAATCTTCTAATTTTTTATTACACAAACATTCAATTAATGATGTTGATAAAGTTATTTGTATCGAAAAGGATATTGAATTAAAAGTGCCTATTATTGTTGTAGATAATATTAAATTAATAAAGTTTGATAGTGAATCTCCTTATTCTATTAAGAGTCAAGTAAATAATTTATTTAAAAAAAATGTAATTGTAACCACCTCCGAAGTTGCTAAACTCTTAAAAATTTCTTGGAATACAGCAGAAAGCTATCTAAAAGATTTAGTTATAGATAATAAACTTAGAAGAATCAAAAAAGAAGGTGTTAATATATGGTTGAAAAAGAAATAAATAAAAAGGGACAGGTAACAATTTTGGCAATAGTTGCAATAGCCATAGTGGCCGTTATAATAATATTCTTCATTTACAAAAGCAAAATTGCAGGCCCAAACATTAAAAATATAGAAGAAAATCCTTCTTTATTTATTGAGGAATGTGTTCAAAAAAATGTTAATGATGCTATCGATATCCTGCTTCCTCAAGGAGGTTTTATCTCTTCAGGGCATTCAAAAATTTATAATGATATAAATGTAAGTTATCTTTGTTATAATGCTGGAAATTATATTCCTTGTGTAAATGAACATTCTTTGTTTTTAACAGAAATAAAGAATGAAATAAAAAATTATGCTGCTCCCCGAATTGATAAATGCTTCCAAGATTACAAAAGAGAGGTTGAAGATAGACAAGGCATAATTAATTTGGGAGAGATGGCTTTTATTGTAGAGCTTGTACCTGATAGAGTATTTGTGAATATAAAAAGAGATGTAAATGTTAATTTCAAAGAACAAAGCTATAATTATAACAACTTTGATTTTGAAATAATTAGCCCTATTTATAATCTTGCGAGAATTGCAATGGAAATAGCAAGCCAAGAGGCAAAATATTGCTATTTTGAATATATAGGGTATACAATTTTATATCCGCGATATAAAATACAGCGATTTACGATGTCGGACAATACTGAAATTTATTCGATAAAAGACAAACGCTCAGAAAAGGAAATGAATATTGCAATAAGGAGCTGTGCAATTCCTCCAGGACTTTAAAATGAAAAAACATATATTTAAGGGTTGTGTACAAATTATTTTATTAGTAATGTCTATCTTTGCGTTTGCTTATATTATATCTGAAGTAAAAGATAAGGAAATAATTATTATAAAAAAACAAAATAGAATTATTGGATTATTGGCTTTGATTTTAAAATTAAGCATTAATGTAATCTTCAATCAAAAAAGTCTTGTTTCTGCCTTTGAGAATTCTGATTTAAGCAATGGCGTTGCAACTTGTATTAAAGGAAAGGATGGAAGTATTTGTCAAGAATATCCTTCAAGCGAGTGCTCGCAAAAATGTGGAGTAGAATGTGCTCCATCTACGAGAGAAAATGTGCCTGGCTGTAAATTAGGGACTTGCTATGATTCTGATTCAGGAATATGCCAGGAAAGAGCTTCTGAAAATGAATGCGAATCAAATGGAGGCAAATGGTTTGATAATACTGCTGGAAACGTATTAGAATGCCAAAAAGGATGCTGTCTTATTGGCGATGATGTTTCTCCTTTGATAACTCAAAGAGAATGTACAAAAATTGGCGAAATAAAAGGCATTACAACAGCATATCATCCAGAAATAAAAAATGAAATATCTTGTCTTGCTTTAGCTCGTGCAAAAGTAGAGGGTGCTTGTGTATTTGAACAAGGAGAAAAAAAATGCAGATTTACAACAAAAGGAGAATGTTTGGAAAATGGAGGTATTTTTAATGAAGGACTTTTATGCACAAATCCTAGTTTAGGGATGAATTATCAAAAGCAGGCAACTGCAAAATGTATAGAAGGTCAAGATGAAATATACTGGTTTGATAATCAAGGAAATAGAGAAAATATATATGACGCAAATAAAGTTAAAAGTTGGAATGATGGGGTTGTATTATCAAAACTTGAATCTTGTGATGGTAATCCTAAGACATGCGGAAATTGCAATAGATTAACAGGGAGTGTTTGCGGACAAAAAACATCTAATGAAAAATTGTCTGATAATAGTATTGATGTTGTATGCCTTGATTTAAGATGTAAAGATAAAACTGGCATGATAAGAGAAAATGGGGAGAGTTGGTGCGAATATCAAGGAGATATTGGTGTTGAGAAAGGATCTTCAGGACTTGATAGAAGTGTTGACACTCCTGGCAGTACTCATTTTAGGGCAACTTGTGTTGATGGAGAAGTTCAAGTTAATTCTTGTGCAGATTATAGAAACGAAATTTGTATTGAGGAAAGAGCTAAAAGAGATGGCGATAACGAGCAAATTTCTTCTTCTGCATGTGTAGTTAATTTATGGCAATTATGTTTGAATTATAATTCTGAAGTTAAAGGAGAAGGCCCAGATAGACAGAATTCTCTTGATGCAAGAAATGAAAAGTGCAATAAAAATCCTCTTTGTGTATTGAAAAAAGTTGACGCAGCAGATAATTTCAAATTTGATTTATGTGTTCCTAAATACGCACCTGGTTTTGATTTAAATAAAAATGCAGAGGGAGGAGAATTAAGCTGTGCTTTCGGAAGTCAAAAATGCACTGTTATATCTGTAAAGAAAATAGACGGCTGGGATGTTAAGGTAAACGCGGGCTGCTTAAAACAAGGATTTACAGAACAGATGAATGATTTATGTATGAGTTTGGGAGATTGCGGAGCAAGTGTAAATTACCAGGGAGATTTTACAGAAAATTATAAAGTTATTAATGCGCCAAAGTTAGGGGAGTCGTATATTGATCAAATTAAAAAATATTCTGAACCAGTTAAAGATAAATATGCTAAAGTAAATGTAAGCGCTTATTTTGATGCTATTGGGGGAATTGAAAAATTGAGAGGCAGTTTTAATCCGGATAATTGCAAAAATTTGCCAGGAGGAGAGTTAGCCGATTCTATTTGCTATGGCGATCTAAATACTCTGGGATTGATTGCTGGCGGTTTAGGAGTTTTAATGATTTACTCTCCTGCAATTATTGCGGCAGTTAGTCAAGGAACTCTTGCGACAGCTGCTGTAGCAGGTGAAGCAGGGGTAGTAGGGGTAGCAGGTG
>JBBTAC010000005.1:0-41665 GCA_038044405.1 Nanobdellota archaeon | reverse complement strand
ACTCTTGCGACAGCTGCTGTAGCAGGTGAAGCAGGGGTAGTAGGGGTAGCAGGTGGAACAGGAGCAAGCACAGGAACATCAGCAGCATTAACAGGAATTGGGGGAGCATTAGCAGGAGCAGCGATTGGTTTTGCTGTTACAGCGCTATTAATTCAATATACTGGAGTTGGGGCTGGCTTAGATCCTGCTGTTGTGTGGACTTTAATTGGGGCTGGCACAGTCGGAGGGGCAATACTTGGAGCAACATTTGTATCGGGTTTTGCAGCTGGCGGACTTGGTGGGGGGCTTGGTGCTCTTACAACAGGATTAACTTTAATTCCCATAATAGGATGGGTTTTAATTGTAGTAGTTATTTTAGTAATCGTTATCTTTAAAGCGATTGGGATAGGAGACGTAAAGAAGAAAGTTGTTGAATTTCAATGCCAGCCATGGCAAGCTCCTCTTGGAGGAGATAAATGCTCTCAATGCGGAAAAGATGATTATCCGTGTTCTAAATATGCCTGTCAATCTTTAGGACAAAGCTGTCAGCTTATTAATGAAGGTGCTAAAGAACAAAAATGCGTAGATATTAACCCAGGAGATGTTTCTGCACCTATAATAGGTCCATTGAACAACGTATTAAGTCCAGGATTCAAGTATCAAGAAGTTTCTGACAAAGGGGTAAAAATTGTCTCGGATGACAACGATGGATGTATTTCATCTTACCAAAATATTGTCTTTGGAATTTCTTTAAATGAACCTGGATATTGCAGATATGAATATGAAAGTAAGAGTAATTTTGATAATATGGGGCTTGACTTTGGCTCAAGAAATTTATTTTTATATAATCACACTCAATTTTTTACCATACCTGATTTAACAAGTTTAGTTCCTGGATTAGATCCTAACAGAAGAGCTGATTTGAATTTTCATATAAGATGCATAGATTCTAAAGGCAATGGAAAAGACTCTAAGGAATATTTAATCAATCTATGTGTTAAACCTGGATTTGATATAACGAAGCCGATAATAACTGGAAGAGAACCATTTTCAGAGTTTGTGAAGTTTGATGCTCAGAAATTAGACGCTTCTGTTTTTGTTTCAGAGCCAGCTGAATGTAAATGGGATTTAGATAATGTAAATTATGATAGCATGAAATATTCTATGCAATGTGAAAATGACGTTGTAGAAAGAAATTCTTTTTTCGGCTGGAAATGTGGTACGACTTTTCCAATTGAGAAAACTGAAAATAAATTTTATGTTAGATGCAAAGATCAGCCCTGGTATGGTGAAAATTGGCAGGGTGAGGGTTCTGAAAATATAGAAACTAATGAAACAAAAAGAAATGTTATGACTGAGAGTTACGAATTTATAGTCAAGAGAACAAAGGCGACTTTGAATATTGATTATATAAAACCTAACGGGACGTTAATATTTGGTGTTGTACCTGCGACAGTTGTCTTGGAAGCTAAAACTTCTGGGGGAATTGACGGAAAAGCAACATGTAAATTATTTGGAGGGGAATTACAAGAAACATTTGGAACAATACATAAACAGACATTTAATCAGATATTTTCAGGCAATTATGAATTCCCAATAATATGCACTGATAGCGCTGGAAATGAGGCTCAAGCACTTTCAAGCTTTACAGCAGAATTAGATGTAGACTCTCCAAGGATTACAAGAGCATATAATAAAGACAATAATTTAATAATTGCTACAAATGAAAATGCAAAATGCGCATTTGTAGAACAAGATAAAGTTGGTAATTGCAACTTTGAATTTTCAAATGCTACAATGATGTCCGGAGAAGAAAAAATACACACAACTTCATTTGATAAGGACAGTTATTATATAAAATGCAAGGATAATTTTGAAAATGCGCCTGGAAAATGCAGCATTGTTGTTAAGAGGGGAGATTAGAGATAGTAAGTATTATAAATAAAATTTCCCTGATAATAATATGTTATTAATAAAAAAAAGAGGTCAATTAACTATATCTGTAATAATTGCGATAGTGCTAATAGCTGGAGTAATTTTATTATTCTTTTTTAGGTCTCGTTTGACAGGTATCTTTGGAGGCGAATTTTCTCCGCAAGGTTATTTGGCGCAATGTATATCTCCAGAAATAAAACATGGCGTTCAGGTTCTTGCAGCTCAAGGCAGTTATCAAAACCCAGAAGGATTTATTCTTTATCAGGGAAATAAAATACAATATCTTTGCTATACTAATGATTATTACAAAACTTGTGTTGTCCAACAGCCGATGATAAAGCAGAACTTTGAAAGAGAGTTAAATTCTTTAGTAAAAAATAAGGCTGATCAATGCGCGCGAGATTTAATTTCAGAATATGAAAAACGAGGTTATACTGTATCTTCTGGAGAAATAAAACCCGAAGTTTCTATTATTCCAAATAAAATATTTGTTAGATTTAACGTACCTCTTACTGTAACAAGAGAAACAACTCAGCAATTCCAAGGATTTGATGTAGAACTAGACAGCGAAATTTATGATCTTCTTTTTATCGCTTCAAGTATTATTGATTACGAGGCAAAATTAGGTGACAGTGCAACCGAATTATACCTTCAATATTATCCTAATTTGAAGATAGAAAAAGTAAAACTAAGCGAAGGAACTAAAATTTATAAATTAACCGATGTTGTTAGCGGTGAAGAGTTTAGCTTTGCATCGCGAAGTTTGGCTTGGCCAGCTGGCTACGGCTTGGAGGGAGTATGAAAAGGTATTTTTCTCTTGTCGTTATTTTAATATTTATGACTGCCTTATTTTTTGTTTCCCTCACGTTAGCACAATATTCCAATGAGCCAGAAATTATTTATTATAACACTTTAGATAAAAGAACCGATAATTCCGATATTTATTTAATTAAAACAACTGATTTTAAAAATGGGACAATTATAAAAACTTATCAAAGTTATATTTACTCAAATCCTGTAAATATATTAGACAATGATGCGTATAAGCCATTTACAGATATTGTTGATTTAAAATGGAATAATCTTTCAGAATCATTTGTTTTATCTTGGCAAGGAAAACAAGTAAAGATAAAGCCAATTATAGTTGATAATCAGAATAAGGAATATACTATCAATGAAATAAAAAATCTTTATCCTGAAATTGTTTTTAATTATAATATTGAGAAAACAAGGAAGTATAAATACCGCGCAACATTTAGCAATTTGCCACAAGAATTTCAACAAAATATAAAGAGCATTAAATTTTCTTTAGTAGATTTGCAAGGATTGACTTTTAATGAATTAAAAAGTAGCGAGAATTCTATTATTATAAATGATTTGATTGAAGTTTATTTTGATGAGAGTTCAGTAGGGGATTTGAATTATGTTACCGCTGATAAAAGTTTGAGCATCGAGAATATCAATAACAAGAGTGAGATAGCTATTAGTATGATTGTAAGTTTAACTTAAAAAAATAATTAATTTTTATAATAAAAAAGCTGTGGAGAAGGACTCGGATAAGGATTTGGAGAAGTTTGAGCTAATAATGCAGAGACTGTAGTAACTTTTCCAGATTGTATACTGACTGTTTTTGAATAAGTTGCATATCCAGGTTTTACCAATTTAACATTGTAATTTCCTGGTGCAAGATTTGTAATGCTTATTGGAGCAATTCCTTTGTAGACATTGTCAACATAGGTATAAGCATAGGAAGGATAAGAAGATATAGAAAGAGTTCCTTTTGGAATAGAATCTAAGTAACTAACAAAGAATGATTTTATTTCGTTATTCATACCACTGCTTTTTGCTTCATTTATTGCATCTTTTACTTTATCTATAGAACCGCCTCCACCCATTGCTTGGACAGGATAGAATTCACATGTTAAAATATCTAGAGTCGTATCAATTCCAAGGGCAGGATATGGTTCAGATATGCTTAATCCCCCATTAAAAAGGAAATTTAAAGTGTATAAAGAGTCTGTAATGTCTATTTTGCCGTCATCATTCGCATCTGCTGCATCTTGGCACATAATTTTTCCTTCTTCAAATGAAAGCCAGCTTAGAGTATTAATTGAATCAGATATATCTACCTTGCCGTCAATATTAGAGTCGCCTCTGATAAAGAAAGGGAGAGGAGAGCATTCTTCTATTTTTAGAGTAAACTTAGTTGATTCATCAGATACTTCTCTATAACTGCTATTTCTGTAGTCATATTCTGCCTCTAATCCCAATACATAATCTTTATTTTCTAAATTTCTTGGAATAACAAATTCAAAGGTTATTATATTTTTATCACCTTGATCTAAATCCTCTAATATTTCCTGCTCCAAATTAAGATTTAACTCGGGGCTTGTAAGTTTAACTTTAATTCTGTCTTGGTTGAAATCACCAATATTGTACATATCCGCTATTAGTTTTATATTATCTCCACATGTAGCTGGAGAGGGCACCAATCTTATGTTATCGAAAGCAATAAATTTACCTTCATCTTCTTCTCTATCTATGTTAATTATTTGGAAAGAATTGTTATCTAAATCATCTGATATGCTTGTGCACTGATTGACCTCTCCCCAATCATCACTATATGTTTTTATTACTAATTTATAATTGCCTAATTCAATATCTGAAGGGATTCTAAATAAGAATATGGCTGTTTCTTTATCCTTTGCCTTTATAGTTCCTAAATTTACTTTTTCTTCGTCTACATTTTTAAACTCTAAATCTCCTACTTGATTCCTCCCTTTCGGGTCAAATAATCCGAGTTCAACAATAATATCATTAATATCATCTTCATCTACATTTTCAATATCTACTTCTATTTCAATATTGTTAAGAAATTCCCATTCTTCATCGTCGTCTGCAGAGTTATCAATATTTATATTGCTTATTCTAAGATCTCTACGAGTTTCTCCTACTTTGCAAAAGTTAAAATTAGGAGAGTCCGGAAATGAAATTCTGAATATTCTTTCTAATATTTTTCCTAATTCTCTGCTTTCAATTCTTACATTAAGAATAAATTCTTGAGGTATATTTTTTAAGGGAAATATTAAAGTTAATGTCTGTAAATAATTGCGTCCTTCAATAACATCAAATCTTGATGTTGTGTCTGATGGTTCATTTTCTCCATCAATCCAAGCCCTAATGCGCACATCTTCTACATCTTTATTTGCTTTAATAGTTAATCTTGCGTGTAACTCTCCTGCTTCTTCGTCTTTTTCAAACAATATATCCTTAATTATTACTGGAATTAATGCGCCCCCGCCATCTCCTTCGCCACTATCAGGGCATATATTTGTTTCGCCAAATGTTGGGGGTCCGAGAAACCATCCATTAGAGAATCCAGGACATCTGCTCCAAGTTTTATAATTATCTCCACTATCGCTTAGAATAGGTGTTTCGTCAATTATTTGACCTTCGTTATTTTTAAGAAATATTTTCTCATTGGAATTAATAAAAAAGTTTGAGACTGCTATGGTTCGATATTCTGAGACATCTTCATTAAGTTTTATAATTTTCCCAGCCGAGTTTTCAATATAGTAATTTGTTAAAGGGATTATCCCTTCATTATATAATTCAATCCATTCATTTTCATTAATGCCTTCTGGGTTTAGCTCTATTTCATTTATTAATAAAGCATATACTGGGCTAATCGCTAATAATATTATAATTGTCAGCAAAAATGCTTTTGTTTTCATATAAAATGCCAATCTTTGCCGTTTTTAAAGTTTTTGTTTATTATTTTATTAGAGACGTTCTTGGAAAGAATAAGTTTAAAACTAAAGTTTATTATTAGTTAATATGAAGAATAGACCTATCGTATTAAACTTTACACTAATTTTTACAATTATATCCCTTAGTATTGTTGTAGCGCAGAACGAGATTAATAGTTCTGAGCCATATATTGATCCTGCGCTTGAAAAAGCATTTAATGAAGCGGAGTGGGTTAGAGTTATAGTCAGATACGAATATAAAGATGATCTTAATAATCTTAATGAAGAGGAATTAACTTTATATTATATGAATATAAGTCTGCCCAAATACCTTTTTGGATATATTACAGAAAATCAAATGAAAATTAAAAGTTCTAGTTGGGCATATTCTCCATATTTTATTGCAGAAATTACACAAGAGGGATTTAATAAGTTAATAAATGATTCGAGAGTTGTTAGCTTAAATCTGGATAAAATAGTAAGTACGAACGATTTTGTGATATATGTCGATCCCGCACTTGAGAAAGCTTTAAATGAATCTGAATGGGTGCGGGTAATAGTTAGACTAAAAGACAATTCTGGTATTAATGTAACTGGAACAACAGAAGAAAAAAGAGAGTTATTAAGACAGAAAGATGAATGGTTTAAGCCTGTTATTGATGAAGTCTTATCTACCTTAAATGGAGGCGAATTTAGAGATCCTGGAAAGAGTACACGAGGATTTGCAGGGAGTTTGACTCAAAAAGGATTTTATAAACTAGTTAATGACCCACGAATTGAAGCTATTTATAAAGATATTATTGGGCATACTCTTGATGAGACTATAATGATCGGAGGAAGAGAATTTTTTCTATATGGGAATATATTAGTTGAATCATCCATTATTAAATCATTGTGGGAAAATCAAATGAAAAGAGTCGTAATAAGAATAAATGAATCATTCAGCCAAGATTACGAGTCAATTAAATCAGAATTAATTTCTATCCTTGCAGAAGATGAATTTGAATTTAGAAGTAAGTCAAGTAATGATAATTGGATTAGTGGAAATCTAAAGCCAAAGGGGTTAGAAAAATTAAAAAATAATCCATATATTTCAATAATTCACGAAGAGACAATTGGAACTACATTGGATGAAGAGAGTAATGTTCTTGAAGAGGGAAAAGAATCTAGCGAAATAAATGAAAAAGAAACTTTAATCTGGTCATTATTAATATTTGTTATATTAATTCTCATATTTTTGTATTTTATAGGAAAAATTAAAAAGAGAAAAAAGTAGTTTAAATGTAATAAAATGGAAGATAAGAGAGGTACGCGTTTAGGGTTTGTTATTATTCTATTAGTTCTATTTGTCTCAATTTTTGAAATAAAACCCGTGGTATCTCTGGACTCTAAAAGCGATATTATTAATCAATCTAGTTTAGTTCAAGAATTTCCGCTTGGTTCTCAAAATTCCTTAGGAAGCATAGGAGGCGCGGGTGGTGTAAGGGTAAAAGAATTTCAGAAGCTAAATGCGAATTTGGAAAGAAATGTCCAACAAAACATCTCAGGCCAACTTATAGAAAGATCATTTCAGGTCCCTTCTGACTCGCTTAAAATTAAAAGAAAATTGATAAAATATGAAATGTTATCTATAGAATCAACAATACTTGATATGCTAAAAGTACAGAATAAAAGTGATACAAAAATAAGGGTCGTAATAAGAATAAATGAATCATTCAGCCAAGATTACGAGTCAATTAAATCAGAATTAATTTCTATCCTTGCAGAAGATGAATTTGAATTTAGAAGTAAGTCAAGTAATGATAATTGGATTAGTGGAAATCTAAAGCCAAAGGGGTTAGAAAAATTAAAAAATAATCCATATATTTCAATAATTCACGAAGAGACAATTGGAACTACATTGCTACAACAAAGTCTTCCTTTAATTAATGTGAATCCTGATGTTTGGGTTAAGGGATATACAGGAAAAGATCAAACTATCTGTGTTATTGATACAGGAATTAATTCTACTCATAACGATCTCAATGGAAAAGTTGTAGCAGAATATTGTTATTGTTCACTTAATGAGGGCGGGAGTTCTGGTTGTTGTCCGGATGGAACATCTGAAGATGATAATTCAAAAGACAATGTGGGTCATGGGACATATGTCGCAGGGATTGTGGCTGCTAAGGGAAAAATCAATGGAACTGCTCCAGATGCTAAAATAGTCTCAATAAAAATTACTAATAGTAGCGAGAATTGGGCAGATGGTGACCTCGAAAAAGCTATTAAATGGTGCGATAATAATAGCTCGAAATATAATATATCTGTAATTACAGTAAGTTTAGGTACAAGGTCTCCAGTTTTATATAATAATATAAATGATTGTGAAGCTCTTCGTTTGGCAGTTGATGATATTTATAATGCAAATTCTTCCGGGATATTCGTAGATATAGCATCCGGGAACGATGCTAATTTAACGCATATAGCTTATCCCGCTTGTGTGGGAGGAGCTACTTCCGTAGGCGCCGTATATGATAATAATGTTGATCTTCAATCTTTTCCTGTATGTTCTGATATATTTACGGCAGCTGATAAAATAACATGTTTTACTAATAGGGGAAACCTTTTAGATCTATTGGCGCCAGGATGCAAGATTAATTCTACTAATGTTAATGGAGGATATGGCTGGACAACTAAAGAGTGTGGAACTTCTTTTGCAGCCCCGCATGTCGCAGGAGCCGCTACTTTGCTCTTAGAAAAAGATCCTACATTAAAACCTGATGAAATTAAGACGATATTACAAAATACTGGTATAAGTGTTGGAGATTGGAAAAGAATAAATGTATTATCTGCAATTGATTCTTTAGATTCTACTAATGCTACTGTTTCAGGAACCATATACAATTGTACTGAAACAGGATATGATCAATGTATTGGATATAGTATTGGGGATTGTAATGTGAGTATTGCTGTTAATCATTACACAAGTGTTAATAATATTAAATGGGGCGCTGTTAATGATTCTTCTGACCCGTATGTAATAAAAAATTACACCTTCGGATGGAAAGCAGTTAAATCTAAGAAAGTATATTACAATGTAATTGATCCTGGCATAGACGGCACTAAAGATTGTGATTATGGCGGCTGTGATACAGGGGAAGAGGTTTCTTTAGTAGGGACAAAAGCCACAGTCAATGCACCAGGAACTGCATTTAGGGAAATAATTTTGGGCTATAACGATACGTCTACTACTGCCGCTTGTTGGACATGGTTTAATGAATTTAGTCCGAACTATGGTGCTAGTAATCCTATTTATGTTTTAAATTGTTTTGATAATAATGATTGTCAAAGCGGATATTATTGTAACAAAAATGCAAGTTGGTTTGATTGGCATTGTGTTCTAAAGAAAGGTAATGGACAAAGCTGTGCCAGTAGTTCCGAGTGTTCTTCTGGATATTGCGATAATGATGGTGTTGGATTATCTGATGATTTAGTATGCTTTACGCCATATAATAATTCTTTCGATGGACAAGAGAAGAAATATTGCGAGATTTCTACGGGATTTGGGGATATAAATTGTGATGAAAAAGAGGTTGGAGATGGAGGATGTACCCCAAGTTGCAGGATTAGCACTAATACCCCACAGAATCCAACTTTACTACATCCAAATGGAGGGGAGAGTTTTAAGACAAACATAACAATAAATTGGAGTTTAGTTGGAGATAGTGATGGAGATTTTGTAAGATATGATTTACAATACTCAAATAATTCTGGAACGAATTGGTATAGTATCCTTTCGAATTATGGATATGAAAATAAGTTAAATGATAGTTCGATAGAGAAAGAGCTTACATTTAATGGAAACGAAGATAAAATTGTGTACATTAGAATACCTAAAAAAGCAAATGTTACAAGTGCAAGAATTGATTTAATAGGAGAAAAAAGATGAAAAGAAGAATAAAAATAGGTTTTATAATTTCTTTAGTATTTTTAGTCTGGGTAGTATCTGCAATTAATATAGATGAAGATGTGGAAAATAACGAGATTAGATTATTTAATAGAACAGAAAATATCGATTTTTATTTTAATAAAACATCTAAAGATTATACTGCTATTATTTATCCTAAAAATGTTAATATGAGAAATTTATCTGGAGATTATGAGCCTTACGAAGAAGTTACAGAGTTTTCTTTTGATAATAATAATTTATTGATAAATTGGAATGATAAATCTGTAAGATTAGAAATATATATTGTTGATATGTTAAATAACAAAAAAAGATTAAATGAGATGTCATTTCTTGAAAGACAGAGACTAGAATTTAAGACTAATATAATGAAAGGGAGAGGAACCTATTATTATAATCATACATTGTCTAATATTGTATCGCCGCTTATAAGCAGAATTGGATATGAAATTTTAACGACAAATGTCGTTTGTGGAAGAGGAAGAGAAAATAATTTTCTTGTTTGTGATGAACAGAGGATAGACTTTTCTGATGCAGTTAATAGTCAAAATTTAAGTGTTAATATATCTTCTGAAAGTGTGGAGTTTTCCGGCAGGGATTTGAGTTATATCGATCCTACAGTTCAGCTAAATGCGGATGATAATGGTTTTGCGGAAAGAGATTATGGTAATGGTTTTTATTCTTGGACAGCCGATGTTTTAAGGGCGGGCTCTAATTGTTATGATGGTTGTACAAAAAATGAAGAGTATAGGTCGCATGTGGAGTTTGAGGTAGGTACATTGCCTTACGAATCAAATATTACTGATGTAAATGCTTGTTTTTATTATAGCTCTGTAAATGACGCCGATTGCGTAAATGATTTTGATATGCGTATTCACAAGTTTGACGCAGAAAAGTATGATATAACTCCAGATACAGAACAAGAAGAAAGTGACTTATTTCTTGGTTTAAATAGTGGGATATCTTTAGGGAACATATATGATAAGGGTAGTTCAACTACCGGATACCAATGCACTAGTTTAAATAGTCCTACATATAACGAAATAAAGGATAATATAGACGGTATTCCAGAGGATTCTTTAGATGTTGGTCTTGTTAGACCACAATCTGGAAGCTCTCCAGAAGATTGTAGGGTTAGACTAGGTGATAGCACAATAGGTAATGTGCCCTATATTCAAGTAACCTATACTCTTCCAGATACAACTGCTCCAGTTACAAGTGCATCTGCAACATCTCCGCCAGGAGGGTTTTCGTACACATTTGGAACAGTAACCAATGATAGCGTAAGAGTAACTTTAAGTTGTAGTGATGGCTCGAGTGGTTGTAAGAATAACTATCCAAAATATTGTACAGACATTACGAACATTTGCTCGCCTTTGACAATCTATTCTTCTCCTTTTGATATAAGTACTGGAGGAATAAGTTACATAAGGTATCAGAGCAAGGACAATGCAAACAATACAGAAACAATTAACAGCCAGACTATAAAAATAGATAGAAATTATACCTATAATGTTACTATAATTGTTAATAATACTATAGTTTGGAAACAGGATAATTATTTTGTAAACACGCAGACTGTTGATAATTTGACAACTCAATTGAATAGTGCCTTGGCGAGTTGTACTGCTGATTCCGAAGGTTATTGTACCATTCCAATAAAAATTCATTCAGATAATGCTGGAAGAATAAATATAAGTGATATTAATATCTATTTCAATATAACAGAATATTTTTGGAATATCTCTAATTTTCCAAAACTTTCTACTTATAGGGTGAGAGTAAGAGCTACAGATGGGATTTTAAATAGTAGCTGGGATGAAAGTAATGGAGATTTTAGGATAGGATTAAATACTACAATAGATTTCACAAAAGGCAATGTAACAGAAGATGGCTATATACATAAATATTTAGGATTTCCGCCAACGTATTCGCGATCTAGCGGCTCTTCAACTATCAGCATAGGGGCATCTGATAGCGCGAATACTTATAGGAGTTATATACAATTTAACACATCCTTTATTCAAGATACTGCTATTATAGAGAAGACGACATTAAATCTTTCATTATCTACTATAGGAAGTGTCTCTGGTTGTGATATAAAATCCATTGAGAATCTGAATTTAGGCAGTACGTCTAATGAAAATCTTTACAATGATATAGGGGATGGCACAACTTATGTAAGTTCTGGAGGATTTTGTGGACAATATAATTCAAGCACAGACTTAGGAACAATTGCAGATTCTCATTTACAAGGCAATTTAAGTAATAATGTATTTGGCGTTGGCATTAAATGGACAAGTGAAGGTCTGCCTGGGACTTTAACGCAAATATATTCCTCTGAAGGTGCTTTTGATCCTGTTTTGATTGTAACGTATACTGTTTAACAATGATCCAACAAATTTACACAAAGTTTATATATGAAATTTCAGTAATTGGAATTATGAGGAAATTTATTATTTTAATGCTAATATTTGCTTTTGCTTTTGTGTCTGCGCAGACAGAGCAGACAGTGTGCTGTGAACAAACTAAGTCAGGATTATACTGCCAAGATGTTCCACAAAGCGAATGTAAAGATGGCGTAAAACAACTCCCTACATCTTGCCAATCTACGTCATATTGCAAGCCAGGTGTATGCTACGATTCGAATGAAGGAACTTGCACAGAAAGTACGCCTCAATTAGTTTGTAATGCTAATGATGGCATCTGGAATGAAAGAAGTCCTGCACAATGCGATTTGGGATGCTGTGTTTTGGGCGATCAAGCTGCATTTGTAACATTAGTG
Organism: Nanobdellota archaeon; assembly: GCA_038044405.1. GTDB lineage: Archaea > Nanobdellota > Nanobdellia > Pacearchaeales > GW2011-AR1 > JAUSIK01. Next base: position 29,268 of record JBBTAC010000005.1, on the reverse strand, counting down.
CGATGCAAAAAATTATCTTCATTTTTAGGATTGGAAACAAATTATAATAGTGGGATTAAAAGTGAAGTAGAATGTGTTTTAAGTGTAGCTGGACAAGAAAAGGGCGCATGTGTTTATGATTTTGAATTTGAAAGAACATGCAAACTCACAACACGTTCTGAATGCGAGAAAGGTGTTGGAGAAAATATTGTCAAAGGTCAATTCTTTGTTGATAAATTATGCAGTGCTGAAGAATTAGCAACGAATTGCGGTCCAACTAAAAATACAATCTGTGCTCCTGGAAAAGATGAAGTTTATTTTACAGATACTTGTGGCAACGCAGCAAATATTTATGATGCCAGTAAAATAAACGATAAAGATTATTGGTCCAACATAAAACCAAAATTAGAATCTTGCAATCCAAATTCAGCAAATGGCGATTCTGCAGCATGCGGGAATTGCAATTATTTATTGGGAAGTTATTGCAGAGATGTAAGTGCAGATACTGGAAGAGCAACATACGGAGATAATATATGTGCCGATTTAAATTGCAAAAATACACAAGACGGTAAATCGTATAAACATGGAGAATCTTGGTGCATCTTTAATGACGAGGGCGAAACAGGCAATGGAATTGATAGTGTGGGCAGTAGATTTTTCAAACATATTTGTATTAATGGAAAAGAGGTTTTAGAACAGTGTGCTGATTTTAGACAAGAAGAATGCATACAAGATAAGATAGAAACATCTCTTGGAGATTTCTCGCAGGCGGCATGCAGAGTTAATAGATGGCAAGATTGTATTTCGCAAACAGATAAAAAAGATTGTGAGAATACGGACAGAAGAGATTGTTTATGGAAAGCAGGTTCGCAGATATTTTTAGAAGGTGCTTCTCTTGAGGGAACATGCCTGCCAAAAAATCCACCTGGATTGAAATTTTGGGCAGGAGCAGAAGCACAGACTGTATGTGCTATAGCTAATGCGCAATGTATTGTAACTTTCAAAAAAGGACTTTTTGGAGGAGAACAATGTGACAAAAATTGTAATTGCTTAAATGATGAATGGAAAAACCAAAGAGCAGATATTTGTTTGAATCTAGGCGATTGTGGTCCAAATGTAAATTGGATAGGTGAAGAAGGATATAAGCTAGGGTATAATGTTAGTATAACTAAATACAAAAAAAGTTCTTGAGTTACATTTGAACTCATCAAAGTCCTCTAGAATCTTTTAAAGGATTCTTGGAGCGCTTAAAGTGTCTCACGCACCGAAGTGCTGGTTTGTCAAACACTTTGACATCAGGAATACCACATGCTTAAATCCTTATCAATTAGATTCTCAAGTTTTTTAAGGTTTTTTTCAAATGATTTGTTTATCTCCTGCTTGACTTTGGGATCTATTTTTCTTTTGGCTTTTATCTCCTTTACTGTTTTTAACCTTATTTTAGCCACTAGTTTTGGTGGAATTAAAGATTTCAAGGACGTACGCAGCTGCTCTGGAAGATTTAGAAGGAAGTTAAGAATATGAACAGTAAGCTGATTTCTTGGTTCTCTTCTTGTTTCGTTTTGAACTGATAAATCTGCCTTGAATTTTTTCACGCCCAAGAATTTCAATATACTATAATAAGTTTTTTCAGGCTCGTCTCTTAATTCATCCAAAAGCACGACTTTAACATTTTTCTTGCCGAATATGTCTATATATCTTTTAACTTGCGGGTAATAGTCTGCGACCATTCTATAATAATAATTCTTGATTATATCTGATTTATTCTTTCTGCGTCTTTCTTTTTCCAATTTTATTGCTTTGTAAAAATCACGCTCTGTTTCAAATCCAATTCTTCTTAGAGTATTATGCCAGGAAAACATCTGCTCTGCTGGATTGCGTATATTAATGATAATCTTTGCATTTGGGCTAAATTCCTTTATTTTCTTAGCAGCAACCCTTGATACTGCCGATCTTGATACTTGGTCAAGTACAATCTTTTTACCTTTTCCGTCTTTAAAATAAGATAAATATTTTTCTATAGAATTAACCCTGTCCCGCTGATTGCCTTCAACATCCGCTGAAAAGAAGTCTGTATCGAACATGCAGACATACATTTCAGGATGCTGGCTTAGCCAATACCTTAATGATACTTTTCCGGATTTCGGAACTCCGACAATAAAGGCGTTAGGTTTTACTATTTCCATCTTCAGCGTTAATTTGAAGCATATAAATACTTTTCTGAATTTTCATTCTAAATATGCCTTGGTATGGGGCTCTGCCCAAACTTTATGAGAATAATTCTTTAGTGCATATTCTCTTGCCGCCTTTGAAATTTCTAATCGCTCTTTTTTAGATTTTTTAAAATATTTCTTGAGTGCTTTCTCTGATTCTTTAACACCATAAGAAAAATCATAAATTAGCTTTGTATAAATTATCTTTTGCGGCGGAATTTGGATTAAAGCAGGCGTCTTATCTACCCCCTCCATCTCCCTGCTTATGGCTGGTAGACCGCATGCTAGAGACTCTTCGGTTGTCTGGCCTAAACCAGACGCCCTTAATCTCATTAATAAAAAACTAATATCTGCTGCATTGTAATAATCGACCAACTCTTCTGGATTTTTTTTGTTGAAATAAATAAGATTTTTTGCCTTTAAATTATCAAATTCTTTTAGTAAAGACCTGCCTATAACTACAAATAAAATATTTCGGTTTCTTTTTATTAGTTCTACTAAGATATCACCGCATTTATTTGGATTAATTCTTCCTACAAAAATTACGATTTTTTTGTTTAAGGGGAGTCCTAGTTTTTTTCTTGCAGATTTTTTATCTTTAAGATAAAATAAATCTGTATCTACTGGAGCAGGAAGGTAAACCGCTTTTTTATTAAAAAGTCTAAAGAATAAAGGTTTATTTTTTCCAATAAATCTTTGGTATACGCCATTGTCAACAGAGGCCACTTTATTAGCAAAAATTAAAAAAATATAAAAAAATAAATAGTCCCATATTTCTCTTGGTATCTTATCTTTTATCATCTCTCTTCCTTTAGGCACCCATCCCATCATATTAAATATATATCTTGTTTTTGAAAATAACGAGGCAAACAAAAATAAAGCAATAGAAGCTCTATTCCCAATATTGACTAACGTATCTATTTTATTATCCCTGCAAAATTTTCTTAATTGCAACGGTAAAGTTGAGTTGTATTTTGCAACAAAGATTTTTGTTCTTTTCAATCCACTCCATTCAAATTGATAAGAATCTTCCTTATCGTGCCATCTATCTGTTGTAAATAGATAGATTTCGGTGTCTTTTGGAAGAGCTTTTTCATAAAATCTCATTCTATTTAGTCTATTAAAAGCAAAGCCTGCTGAAAAGAAGCATATCTTTTTAGTCATGAAATTTTATGAGTTGAATGCTTTATAAATAATTCTATATAAAATTCATCTGACGTGGTGATGAAAAGAAATATATTAATTTTAATTAGTTTTTGATCCAGATATTGTAGACAACTATTATACGCCGGTTATCAATCGCCTCTCCATTCTATTAACTTTTTAAGTCCTTCCTCTAAAGAATATTTATATTCAAATCCTAAATCTTTTCTGGCCTTTTCTGGGCAACCAACTCGATTACTGACCAATGATCTGGTGTCATTTGCAGAGTAAGGTGTGTAAATCACTTTTAACTGACTATCCTTTAGCCTAAGTATTAAGTCGGAGAGTTCTCTTATGCTGGTCTGAACTCCTGTTCCAACATTATAAAATTCGTCCGTTGAGTTACTTTTAAGTGCAAGTACATTTGCTCTTGCAATATCGTCAACATATATAAAATCAAATGCTTGAGTTCCATCTCCATTGATTGTGGGAGATTCGCCCTTAGCTATTTTGTTTAGCATTATTGGTATAACGCTGGAATAGACTGCATTTTGATCTTGGTGCGGACCATAAGCATTCATATATCTAAGACCTACATAACTAAGCCCAAATCTATCATTGAATGCTCTGCACATTGCTTCTCCTGCAATCTTAGTGGCGCCGTAGAAATTTCTATTGTTAAATGGATGATCTTCTGTCATAGGAGTTTCCACAGCATTCCCATATACAGAGGCTGAAGAAGAGAAGACCATTTTTTCTATTCTGTTTTTGACACAAGATTCCAGAACATTAAATGTCCCACCTATATTTGTTTCGAATGCGCTCTTAGGAAAATCTTTACAATGCAACAACCAAAGTGCAGCTAAATGTAGGACATAGTCCATACCTTTCATCGCTTCGTCAAGTACATCTGTTCTAGTTATATCGCCCCCTAATGGAAATACGCTGCATCTAGGATCTTTTAACGAGGTCTCTATGTTCCCAATTTTTCCTCTTGAAAAGTTGTCAAATATTTTGACCTCTTTAACTTTTTCATCTAAAAGTTTGTTTACTATATGACTGCCAATAAATCCTGCACCGCCAATCACTAAAATTCTTTTGTCTTCTAAAGAGGCCATATTACGTTCTTTAAATCATGGCTTTTATAAATCTTTCCATAAATTTGCTTTGTCCAGAAATGTATAAAGAAAAATTCAGCAAACCCACTTATTAACATATTAAAGCAGGTTCAAATCTTTTAGCTGCCTTTCTGTTAATATATGAATCATAAGCATCTTTTTGAATTCTTTTTAGGGTTTCTCCGTCGAAGTCGCCTGCAGTGAAGACAGGAGAGTAATACCAACTAAATTTATCAAATGTTTCTTTTGGGTCTATTAATCCATCTCTAACTGCATCATCCCACATCTCAGTTCCTGGAAATGGTGTTGCTATACTAAATTGAGCAAAATCCGTATCTAATTCGTGCGCATAGTTAATTGTTCTCTGCATAGTCTCAGATGTTTCTCCAGGATTTCCAATCATATAGCTTGCATGAGTTCCTAATCCGGCCTCTTTTGCTACTCTAACTGCTTCTCGGCCTTGCTCGACTGTAGCGTTTTTTTTAATTCTTTCCATGATTCCAGGATCGCCGGACTCTAGACCGAATGTAACCATATAACATCCAGATTTCTTTAGCATTTGTGCTCTTTCTTTGTCCATTGTATCTGCTCTTGAACTTGCATAATATTTTATATCTAAATTCTCATCTATAATTAATTGGCATAGCTCGAGTGTTCTTCTTTTATTTAATGTGAATGTATCGTCAGTTATAGTAAATTGCGTTATTCCGAACTGTTCTCCAACTTGCTTAATTTCATCGACAACGTTTCTTGCGCTTCTGAATCTAGTTTTTCTTCCAAATGTTACTTTTGAATCACAGTATGTGCAAGCCGCAGGACAACCTCTAGAGGTCACCAAGAAAGTATATCTCTCTCCAGTGTAAAGATTACGATATAAATCTTTGTCTGTTAAATCTCTTGCTGGAAATGGTACTCCATCTAATTCTTCAATTAATGATTTTTTCTTCCCATCTCCGATACTTACTAATTTTTCAAGCACAGATACAGTACCGCTTCCATCTGAAACTACAGTTTCAGGATTAGCCATCATAGTTCCATCATCTCTTTTCCATCCTATTCCTCCAATTTTTGAAAAATCTCCTCCGGAATCCAATGCTCGCACTAAATCAAGCATTTTATATTCACCTTCATTTCTTACTACAAAATCTACAGCCTTCTTATCCAAACTATCGACCGGTAGTGCAGAAATATGCGGCCCTCCAAAAACAGTCTTAATATTTGGATTAAAATCTTTTGCTGCGATAGCTAGTTCAACACTTAAAGGAAAAATAGGAGTAGTTGCTGTAAAACCCAGTACATCTGGATTATATTGTTTTATCCTATCGACTGTCTCTTCAGAGCTTAAATTTTCAGCCTCCGCATCTAGAATTGCCACATCTCTGTAACCATTCTCCCTTAATACTGATGCAACATATAATATTCCTATTGGTGGAGACTTTGCGGTGTCTTTGCCATGCTTTGCTGCAACTTTTGCCTTAACATCATTTATTTTTTGATAAATATGGGTATTACTTGGGTGTACTAAAAGTGTTCTCATTTTTTTATAAACTTTATTAAATACGAATTGCCCTTTATATATTTTTACTTTTTTGATTGTCTATTTAATGTCGATTTATATATTATAGAATATCTTTTCTTACTAAAACTTTAAAAAGTGATATTCATTTCAAAAACAATGATTCGAGTTGCGGTTATTGGGGCGGGCAACATGGGTGTGCACCACGCAAGAAATTATTATGAGATTCCTGAAGCTGAACTTGTAGCTATATCTGATATAAATTTCGAACGAAAAAAAATCGCTGAGAAATATGGATGCAAATTCTATTCCTCTTATGTTGAAATGCTGGAAAAAGAAAAAATAGATGCGGTTTCAGTGGTTGTGCCTTCAAAACTGCATCATAAAGTATCATTAGAAGTTATAAATCGTGGAAAACATCTTTTGATTGAGAAGCCAATAGCAGAAACAGTTGAAGAAGCAGAGGATATTGTAAGAATTGCTAAGAAAAAAGGCGTTAAACTTATGGTGGGGCATGTTGAACGTTTTAATCCTGTAATAAAAAAAGCGAAAGAGATAACAGACTCCGGAGCTCTTGGTGAAGTTGTCTCAATTATAGCAAAAAGAGTTGGAGGATATCCTAAAAATATAAAAGAAGATAATGTCATAACAGATCTTGCTGTACATGACATTGATATATTCAATTATATATTGGGAAAAGAACCTGTTTCAGTATACTGCCATAATACAAATGCTATGAACAGCAAAAGAATAAACACAGCAGAAATCCTAATTGATTATGGTGTAACAGGATGCGTCTCGCAAGTTAATTGGATAACCCCTATAAAAGTGAGAAACATTTTTTTGACAGGCACTTTGGGATATCTCGAAATTGACAATATAAATCAAGAGCTCAAATTATACACAAACGGAAAATTTGGACCAGAGTATGAGAATTATGAAGAATTTCTTATGACCTCCACTTCCCTAAAAATAGAAAAAATAAAAGTCGACAAAGAAGAACCTCTGAGAGTTGAACTTGAAGAGTTTCTTAATTCTATCTCTCAGAAAAGAGAGCCTAAAATAAGCGGCGAAGATGGTCTCAAAGCCCTAAAAACAGCGATTTATGCATTAAAATGCGGAGATAAAAATGTTCATTCATAAAACAGCAGAAGTTTCTGAGAAAGCAACAATAGGAGAAGGGACAAAAATTTGGAACCACTCACAAATAAGGGAGGGAGCAAAAATAGGGGAAAATTGTATAATCTCTAAAAATGTCTATATAGACCGTAATGTTGAAATAGGCAATAATGTTAAAATACAAAATAATGTTTCAATTTATTTTAAGGCGATAATTGAAGATGGAGTTTTTATAGGCCCTCACGTTTGCTTCACAAACGATAAAATTCCCAGGGCGATTAATCATGATGGAACACTGAAAGGGTTGGAAGATTGGAATCCTGAAAAGACACATATAAAACAAGGGTCTTCTATTGGAGCAAATTCAACTCTTCTTTCAGGAATAACAATAGGCAAATGGGTTATGATTGGGGCGGGCTCTGTTGTTACAAAGGATGTTCCTGATTATGGTCTTGTAGTTGGATGTCCCGCACGCCTTGTAGGCTATGTTTGCAAGTGTGGGTTAAAACTCGAGGGGAAAACTTGTGAGAAGTGCAACACAAAATTACCTTAAGCTATAAATTTTTATACCTGGTTGCAAGGCTACTTATACATTTTATAATATAAAATCTTAAAAAGGGGTCACCGTTAAATTATAAATGATAATTTTAGAAAATATAAAAGTAAACGTCGTTTGGGAAGGAGAATAATTATGAACATTGTATTTACAGGATCTACTGAATTAGGCATGCTTTGTTGTCAAAAACTAATTGATCTTGGAGAACATGTTGCGGGGATTATTTCTGCTCCGGAGAATATTAAAATAACCTCCACTCCCCATACCTCCAAGAATGTTCTGCATAGAAATTTCTCTTCAATTGCAAAGAGACATGAAATACCTTACTATGAGATTGGCGATAGAGGTATGAAAGATGAAGGGCTGGTTGGTTTTTTGCAAAAAACAGAAATGGATTTTATGTTAGTTGCTGGTTGGCACCACATCATTCCTGAGAAGATAAGAAGAATGGCTCCGAAAGGTGCGGCAGGGATACATGCTTCACTACTTCCAAAATACCGCGGCGGAGCTCCGCTAGTTTGGGCCATTATAAATGGGGAAACGGAAACTGGTGTAAGTTTATTTTATTTAGAAAAAGGGATAGATACGGGAGGAATATTAGCTCAATCTAGAATTCCAATAGCTTTTGAAGATGATATACGCACTCTATATGATAAAGTAAATATTAAAAGTGTTGAGATTGTTATAGAAACCATCCCAAAAGTCAGGTCTGGAACTTTAGATGTTAGAACACAAGATGAATTACAAGCCACTTATTTCCCACTAAGATTTCCATCTGATGGGATAATTGATTGGGATAAAAATGCAATAGAGATATATAATTGGGTTAGAGCACAAACTAAACCCTACCCAGGTGCTTACACTTATCTTGATGGAAACCAAAAAACTTTATTATGGAAAGTTTCTCCAGCTGAAAATTTACCTGAAAATTCTCATCTACAACCTGGAGAGATAATGCATGATGGTGCAAATGCAATTGTTCATTGCCGAGAAGGCTACGTAAGATTATTAGATTATGAAATCAGTGGCGAGAATAATCCAGTAATAAGACGCGGGAGGTTTGGTAATTATAATGAATAAAATTCCTTTAGCTAGACCATTCATTCCTGAAAATGCAATGAGCAGATTAGAACAGGTTCTAAAATCTGGCTTTCTCTCAGATGGCCCCGTGACTTACGAGTTTGAAAATAAAGTAGCAAATTATATAGGGGCAAGATATGGTGTATCATTTAATTCATGTACTACTGGTATGGAAACTGCGTTAAGATCCATCGGGCTAACTAAAGGGGATGAAGTAATAATCCCAGGTTATACTTTTCCAGCAACAGCAAATGCAGTTTATGCCACTGGTGCTGAACCAGTGTTAGTTGACGTAGATAAAAACACAGGGAACATAGATTATTCTAAGATAGAGCAAGCAATAAATTCTCGGACAAAGGCAATTTTTCCAGTATCTTTATTTGGTAATCCCCTAGACTACGCAGAACTAAATAGAATAAAGAATAAATTCGGTCTTCGTTTGATAGAAGATGCGGCCTGTAGCATAGGTTCGAGTTATGATGGTGTGCTGACGGGAAATCTTGCCGATGCAACTATATTTAGCTTTCATCCAAGAAAGATTGTAACTACAGGTGAAGGTGGTGTGCTAACCACAGATAATCCAGAGATAGCCAGATTTTGTAGATCATATAAATATTTTGGTATGAGAACAGAAATAAGGGAAGGGGAAATTGAAATAGTAAAGAATAATTTTGAAATGAATGGAAGTAATTTCAAGTTAAGTTCCTTACATGCTGCATTAGGAATCTCTCAGATGGAAATTATAGATGACCTGTTAGTAGAGAGAGACCGTTTGGCTAAAAGATATAGCTGTCTTTTAGAAACAATGGAAGAAGTCCAAGTTTTAAAAGTCACACCCAAGGGAAAGCATTCGTACCAAAGCTATTGCATACTCCTCCCACATAGGAATAAGATCATAGAGGAAATGAGAAAAAGAGGAATAGAAACCCAGGTAGGTTCTATCTCTTTGCATGACCAGGCGGCCTTTCAAAACACAAGAATATCGGGAGAACTTAAAAACTCTAGTGCATTAGGCAACGTTTGCATGGCTTTGCCTTTTTATAATGGAATGACTGAAGAAGAGCAAGATTTCGTAGTCAGAGAATTAAATTCGTCTTTGCAAGAGGTAAGATCATGAAAATGCCCTTTTTAGATCTCCACTGGCAGTACTCTCCCATGAAGAATGAGATTTTTGAAGCTTTTGAAGATGTTTTTGAAAATTCTAGATTTATAATGAATAAAAGCGTGAAAGAGCTTGAGGAAAAATTTGCTAAACTTCATAATGCTAAATATGCAATTGCTGTTTCTTCAGGTACTGCTGCCTTGCATTGTTCTCTTATGGCTTTAGATATAAAATCTGGAGATGAGGTTATTACAACTCCATTTACATTCATAGCAACCTCAAATGTTATAACCTCTACTGGAGCAAAACCTGTTTACGTAGATATATATCCAGATACATTTAATATAAATCCAAGCCAGATTGAAGATAAGATAACTAATAAAACTAAAGCAATAATTCCAGTTCATCTGTATGGTCAATCTGCAGATTTAGACAAAATAAAACAGATTGCAGAAAAATATAATCTAAATATTATTGAGGATGCAGCGCAAGCGTACCTCGCTGAGTATAATGGAAAATCTGTCGGAACATTTGGTGATATAGGCTGTTTCTCTTTGTATCCCGGAAAAAACCTTGGTGCTTTTGGAGAGGGAGGCATGATAATAACAAATAATGATGAGATTGCAAAACTTCTAAGAGAAAAGAGAAATAATGGTATCTCTCCAGAAGGTTCTAAATACTTTAATCACACAACTGGATTAAACTATAGAATGAATGAATTGACTGCGGCGATAATGCTAAAGTATATTCACAAAATTTCAGAATGGAACTTAAGAAGGGAGAAAAACGCAGAATATTATGATAAAGAACTCTCGCAACTACCTGGTATAGAAGTACCATCAAAGCAGAAAAATGTTAAACATGTTTACCATCAGTATGTTATCCGAGCTAAAAATAGACAAGCTTTGCATGAATACTTAAAACAAAAAGAAATACCGACAGATGTCCATTATCCAACCCCCTTACATTTAATGCCTGCCTATAGCCATCTAGGCTATAAAAAAGCGGATTTTCCAGAAGCAGAAAAAGCGGGAGAGGAAGTTTTATCATTGCCAATTGGCCCACACTTAACATCTGAAAATTTAATGGAAGTAACCAAAGAGATAAAAAATTTTGTATTTAACAGATAGATCATCCTATGGAAAATAAAAAGTTAAGAATATGCTATCTTGGAGATGCAAGATCTCCCCATTTACTTCCTTGGACAAAAAGTTTCTCTAAATTTGGTCATGACGTCCATGTGATCAGTCCGCATTATGCTGAATTAAGCGGGGCCAAAGTATATGCTACTAAAACTAGACATAACAAATTTATTAATTTATTTTTAACATATCGGAAAATTAGAAAACTAATAAAAAAGATAAATCCTGATATAATCCATGCACATTTTCTAAGCGCATTTGCTTTCTTATGTATTTTAAGTGGGTTTCGCCCAGTTGTTAGTAGTGTTTGGGGAAGCGATATAACTTTATTTGGAGAAAGAAATCCCATAACTAATTCCGTTTTCAAATACATTCTCAAAAAGAGTGATTTGATACATGTTTTTGATAAAGCAACAACCAATTTTCTTGCAAAAAAATATAATTTGAATAGTAAAAAAATATATGTTTTACTTTGGGGCTTAAACCCCTCTGTGTTTAAACCAATAAAAAAAAGAAAGAAAATTCATGTTTTATATCTAAGAAAGACGTCAAAAAAGTACTCTATAAATACTTATATCGAGGCAATTAATCTAGTCAAAAAAGAATTTCCCAAAGTTATTTCTACAATGCTAACGAGCGAAGATTATCCGGAGGCTCAAAAGTTGATAAGAAAATATAAACTAGAAAAAAACATTAAAAGTTTAGAATGGATCCCTCATGATAAACTTCCACAACTTTTAAACTCTTCTTTAATCTATGTGGACAGCTTCAATAGACGCCTGCCCGGCAGCAGTATTGGAATGACTTCTGTAGAAGCAATGGCTTGTGAATTGCCAGTTGTACTCGCAAATAATCCAGGAGTTAGTGAATATATAAAGCATAATTACAATGGTTTAATCTATAATCAAAAGGATTTTAATGGGCTCGCTGAATGTATAATCAAATTGTTAAAAAACGAGAAATTGAGAAATAGGATTGGCAAAAACGCCAGAAAAACCGTTATTGACAAAATGAATTGGAATAAAAGCGCGAAAAAGATGGAAAAAAAATATTTTGAATTAATTGAAAAATATAGAAGATAAAATTCAGTTAAATTCTATTTTTTAACCTTTCCTTAAAAAAGTTCTAAAAATCATAAAGTCATTTCTATCAAAACCCTTAAAGATAAAAACAAGAAGAGTGTAAAATGCTAGAAAAAATATCGACAATAGAATTAAAGATAATGGCGTTATTGCAATCAAAGGTTTAACTAATAAAAGAACACTTGAAGAAATAATTACGGCAATTAAAATATTAAGATTTTTTCTTCTTATAGGTATTATTTTTGTTTCCATATATACCTGAATTATCAAAATAAGACTTAAGACAATAAAAGAAAATGATGTGGCTACTGCCGCCCCTGTTATTCCATATTTTGGAATTAATAAAATATTCAGAATTAGATTTATAATAGCTGTAGCAGTTACATCAAACAGAATTTTTTTTGATTTTCCCAACATCCCTAGAAGCCTTGTTGAAACCCCTCCAAATGAAAGAAATAAAACTCCTATTGTTAAAATTCTTAGGGAATCTGCAGCTACAATAAATTCCTTTCCGAATAGAATATTCAAAAATCCCTCTGGAAATAAAAATAACAAGATTAATATTGGAAGATTTGTAAAAAACAGCCATTTGCCGACTTGCTGGCTTAAATTTTTAACAACTTCAATATTATTTTTTGAATATTCTTTATTTATTAATGGAACAAACATTTGCATAAATAAATCTGATGAAAAAGTTAAAAGAAGGGCTATCGGAAAGGCAGCATTATAAAATCCAACATCGGCTACTGTTTCAAAATATCCTATAAAAAATGAATCGGTCCATTTGAAAATTCTCCAAATTATCTCTGCAAAAATTAGGGGCCAGGAATATGATAAAACATTCCTAAAGAGATTTTTTCCCTTGTAATCACTCTTCTTAAAAATTTCAGGAACTTGTTTTTTCAGAACAAAAACAGCTGTCAAAAAAACAAAGAATATTCCAACTGTATAGGACAATGGTATTGATACTATTCCAAGACCTGATGCAATGAATAGCAGTATAAACCCTAAATTTAGAACGTTGACTAATATATTTGAGATAAAGCTACGCCAGCCAATTTTTTCGTAAGCTCTAAGCGGAGACATGAAAGCCACAACTGCAATGTCAAATGGCATGGCTATGCTAAATAACTGCAGGAATAATTTTAGCTCTGGCTCTCTAAAGATATTATTTGCTATAAAAGAAGATGAGATAAAAAGCAAAACACCTCCTATCAAGCCTGTAAAAAATAAAAAGAAGAATGATCTTCTGAAAAGATAATTTATTTTATTATTTTCTTTGCTTCCCCTTAACACTGAGATATACCTTAATAGCCCGTCACTCAAGCCAAAGGCCGCTATTACTCCAACCCATCCGGAAAGCATTATGGCTAAAGAGAATAATCCATAAGCTTCCGGCCCAAATTCCCTTGCTATTATTATCCTATAAATATAAGATAGAATCTTTGAGAAAAAAAGCCCGATAAAAACTATAAATGATGATTTTGCAATAAGTTTTAAAGAACTATTAAATTCTCTTTCCTTGTCCATTATTTGAAAGAACGAATTTGCTTTTTATTTGTTTCTATTAGGTGAAAGATCACTCCACAAAAACCTTTTCCCCATTTTTTATTTTGTCAATTATTATCTTAGATATTTCAGGTCTCATGAACCATTCAGGAGGCTGTTGTCCGGATAGAAGCATTTGCCTTGCCTGCGTCCCGGATATATGAATTTTATTCTCTTCGGGGTGATCTATAAATTCCGGCTCGTTGATATGCTTATTTTCAAGGTCAGAATAAAATACTTTACCAAACATAATAGGCTCTATTCCAAGTTCTTCTTTTGTAAACTTTTTAAATATTTCATGAGATGCGTTAGGGTGATAAAAATCTTTAAATCCAGTATGATCCCGCCCAATGATAAAATGCGAGCATCCAAAGTTCTTTCTGCAAAGAGCAGTAAATAAAGCCTCCCTGGGTCCTCCGTACCTTGAATAAGTCGCAAAGGTTCCAAAAATAACCTTGGACTTCGGATAAAATTCCTCTATCATCTTTTCATATGACTTAATTATAATCTCTGCCTCAAAATCGCCTGATTTTTTCTTTCCGATTATGGGATGCACAAACAAGCCGTCACACAATCCTTTTCTCATCCCTTCAATTTGTATAAATTCGTGGCTTTTATGAATAACATTTCTAGTATGAAATCCTATTACTTTGCTCCAGCCCCTCTCAGAAAATATTTTTCTTGTTTGTTTTGGGGTAAGCTCATGGACCTTATAATTTGAATGTCTTTTCTTCAATAATGTTATCCTGCCTCCTAGAAAATGCTCTTTCAAAGCCAAAAAATTTTTAACTCCTGGATGCTCAAGGTTTAAAGTTCCAAAAAGCTTTTGCGCTTCTTCTTTTTTGTCAATTTCATATATTTCATCAAGGTGGAGAATGGCGCATATCTCTCCATTGAATTTTAATGCGATATTTTCTCCTTCTGAAATTTCTTTTCTTTTATTATCATCGATTGCAAGCACAATTGGAATGGGCCAAATTACCCCATTAGATAATCTATAATTATTAACTACTGAATGAAAATCCTTGCTTCCAAGAAATCCTTCAAGCGGACTAAAAGATCCAAGAGCTATTTGCTCTATGTCCATCAAAGCCTCTTCATTTATATCTATGCTCTTTTTAGGAATAATTTCTTTATAGTTTGGAGTGTATCTATCTATTAGTTTTCCGCCATGGGGTTTGATTAAAAGTTCTGGTGTTTCTTCAGAATATGCGTAATTCGTCCTTTCTATACTTTTAATCAAATCTCCCCCATCTTTTTGGATAAATTCTACTTGCGATATTAAATTTGAAAGCATATTTACAGTTTCAACAGGGTATTTTCCGATAGCGGTTTCTTTTGTCAGAGCTATACCCGTAGCCCCATCTAAAATTGTATTAATTATATCATTTACTTCTGCTTTGCTCGGCTTCAATGCAAAAGCCATTTGCTCCAGTGTATTTGTTGCAACAAATGCCTCCTTTCCCATCTCCCGGACTTTATTTAAAATTAATTTTTGAATAAAAGGAATTTTTTCCAAAGTAATCTGGCTACTTAAATCTCCTCTGTCAATTAATACTCCATCAGAAACTTCAGCTATTTTAATAAAATTATCAAGGCCTTTTTTAGATTCAATTTTTGAATAAAGATTCGTCTCTGGATAAAGCTGTCTAAATTTGATAACGCTATCTGAAGACTCCATAAAAGACAAAGTAAAGTGCTTTATTCCATACTTCTTGGCTAATTCAATTGCCAGATGATCTTTTTTACTGAATGGAGGCAGGCTAAAAGTTGGGCTCTCAATTTGAACAGCTTTTTTCCCCCCGATTTTTCCTCCCATCGCTACTTGGCAGATTATATATCCATTCTCAAGATAGCTATCATCTATAACTCTCAATAAGACAGAATTAAATTCCAAGGATATCAAATCGCCCCCCTTTAATTTAGAGATAACTACGAGGGGCTTCAAAAATAAATTAAATGCATCACAGGCAACTTTTTTGGAGTGTAATTTTATTACATTTCCTTCAAGAAATTCTATTTCAGAAGAGTTTCCTGTTCTTACTTGCGAACCTTCAGTGTCCAATATAATCGGCATATTATACCCTAAAAGATCTTTTATTCTTTGCTCAATATCTTCCTCTTCTGTATGAGAAAGATTAATCCTAAAAAAATCTACTTTTCTATCTTTTAGTTTTTCAAGTATTTCTGGCTTATTTGAGCCAGGCCCTATTGTCGCGATAATTTTTACTTTTTTTAACATGGATAAAAATATTTGCCTTATTTAAAAGATTATCTGTATTAGAGTAAGTGTGCACGCAGACAACATATGCCTTTTGGATGCACACTAACTTAACAATGCTTGTCTACACATATATTTTTAAATCTCTTTCTTTAAAAACAAATATGGTGAACTTTGGAATAATAGGGTGTGGAAAAATAGGCACAAAACATATAGATTTCCTTACTAAAATAGACGGAACTAGGGTTTTAGGAGTCTCTGATATTATTGAAAAGAGAATGAAAGATGCTGCTGTTAAATGCAAAGCAAAAATTTATTCAAATTATAAAGAGATGCTAAAAATTCCTGAAATTGACCTTGTCAATATATGCTCCCCTACAGGGCTGCATGCTTCAATGGCCATAGACGCATTAAATGCTGGAAAACATGTTTTATGCGAGAAGCCGATGTGCTTGAATGTTAAAGACGCAGATAAAATAATAGAGGCAGCAAAAATAAATAATAAAAAATTATTCGTGGTAAAACAAAATAGGCACAATCTGCCAATCAGAATTTTAAAAGATGCTCTGAACAAGGGAATGTTTGGCAAGCTGTATGGCATAAATGCAAATATTATTTGGAATAGAAGAGCAGAATATTATAATGAAGAGCCATGGAGGGGCAAGAAAGAATTAGACGGTGGAGCTTTGGCAACACAAGCAAGTCATTTTGTAGACATCGTACAATGGATTGGTGGAAAAGTGAAGAGCGTATATGCTAAAACAGAAAGATTTAATCATGATATTGAAACAGAAGACACTGGGGCGATAATATTAAAATTTGAATCGGGTGCGCTCGGCACGATTTATTATACTGTATGCGCATATAATAAAAACATAGAGGGCTCTTTGACTGTATTAGGAATAAAGGGGAGCGCAAAAATTGGCGGAGAGTACCTAAATAAAGTTGAGCATTGGAATGTTGAGGGATATCCCTTGCCTATTAAAAGTGAGGAGAGCCATCCTGCAAATGATTACGGAAGTTATAAGGGTTCGTCCTCAAAGCATGATTATGTCTTTAGGGAAGTGATAAAAAAAATAATTGGAGACGAAGACGCCATTATTGTTGACGCACTAGAGGGCAGAAAAAGCGTTGAAATAATTGAAGCTGCTCATTTATCTACTAAACTTGGGAAAGAAATTTTTCTGCCTTTGAAATGAAAAGATTTATAACACTTATATGAGCCTTGAAAATATGATAAGCGATAAAGCAATTGTAAGCGATTCAAAAATTGGAAAAGGAACTAAAGTTTGGCATTATGCTAATATTTATGGATGCAAAATAGGGGAAAATTGCAATGTTGGAAGTTATGTTGAGATTCAAGATGATGCTAAAATAGGCAATAATGTGACAATTAGTTCGCATTCATTTATTTGCTCTTTAGTTGAAATTGAAGATGATGTTTTTATCGGACATCATGTTGTAACAATTAACGACATAAACCCGCCATCAAGAAAAATAACTGGAACAACAAAAGAGTGGAAAAAAACATTGGTAAAGAGAGGTGCAATGATAGGGAGCAATGCCACTTTATTTCCTGTAATTATCGGTGAATATGCTCAAATAGGGGCAGGCTCGGTCGTTACAAAAAATGTTCCTAATTATGCTGTTGTTGCAGGAAATCCTGCAAGAATTATAAGATATGAAAATCCCTCTGTTTGATTTAAAGGCTGTCAATACATTTATACTATTTTAGATTTTTTCAAAAAGAGATAAATATCTATATCTTTTAATTAGTTTAAAATCTTCTAGATTTAAATTTTCTTCTTCGCTTATTGCATATTTTATTGCATTATAATTTGTGCTGTCATTAAATGCTTTTCTTATCCAGATTGAAATACAGACGTCTCTTCTTTCTTTTATTTTAACATTTGAGCATAATTCTCTTATTGCAATAATTGAATCGTTTCTCGTATGCAAATTGTAATCTTCTATGCTTACAAACTCCTTTACATTATTTCCCCAATAAAAACTTGCCAATATCCTGTAGCTATCTGGATAATTGCCAACAATAAATGATTCGTTTGGATAATCCTTGCTTATATCTGCTAAATCGTTTCTTATAGCATCTTTGTCAAAACCATTTAAATTTATATTATCTATATTCTTTATAAAATGAGTAAATTCTATTCCCTTATCGTTATTTCCAACATCCCACTTTATCTGCAATACATAAGGATTCAATACAAGTAAAATCAATATAAATGAAAAAGTAATTTGAGCAATAAATTTCTTATGTGTTAGATATTTATTTATAATTAAAATTATTATTGGAACAATTAGTAAAACAAATCTTATTTGCGAGTTTAGTATTAGCAAAATAATTGATAGGGAAACAAATATCACGGATTTTTTGTTTTCCTTGAATGTATTTTTCTTGAAGATTAAATAAGTAAATATTGGAAAGAAGATTATTAATAAAATAAAATTTGTAATTCCCCATAATCCTCCTTGGCTGTAAAAACCTCCTAGAAAAGTCAAAGTTAATGAGGCCATTACATGCCTAACAGTCGTGAAAAATGCAAAACCGAATAAAATCTGGTCTAAAATTAATTTAGGGAGCGCGCCTATTAAAATAAAAATTATGAAATAAAATATATGAATTAGCTTCTTATCGTAAAGAAAACTTATTGCAATAAGCGGGATGAAAAATAATATGCCGTCCCAAAATGCCCATGAAAGACCTATCAAAATCCCGGAATAAAATAAATATAAAACGTTTTTTTTAAGTTTTTTATCCCATGCTCTTATAAAATACCATCCCCATAAAAATAATAAGCTGGATAGTTGTATTGGGCTTGCCCAGGGAGCTATATACCAAACTATCGGGGATAAAACCATGAGCCATAATGCTCTCTTATCTTTCTCACCCATAATATAAACAGAATAAATTATTAATAGAAGAGATGCTAAACTCGTAATTTTAAAAATCCAAAAGCTCTTAAATAAACCAACAAAGGGTGAATGTATCAATCCATATAAATAAGAATGGCTTGTCCTTATCTTGGCACTATACTCTCCTGCAAAGAATTTTGCAGTATCTGTATAATCAAAAGTATCTGCCCCGCCTTCAAATCTTGTCAATAAAGTTACCAAAATAAGCAGGATAATTATTAGGAGAAATATCCTAAATTCAGCTTTACTAAGTTTTTCCATTGAATTCCGAATAACCAAATATTTAAAAAATTATGCAATGATAGACTTAGATGGCAATATATGAATATATCGGCTATAAAAAAACTTTTGAATTTGATAGAATTAAAAAGCCATATAAAATAAGCAAGGACTTTTCTATAGTCGTCCCTTCTTATAATGAGGATGAGAACTTAAAGCCTTTAATAAGAGAACTGAAAAAAGTTATGGCGAAAACAAAGTTCAAAAGTTCATATGAAATAATAATTGTTGATGATAATTCAAATGGTAAAACTAGAGAAATATTAAAAAATTTCGCAAAAAATGGCAATTTTATTGCGTTATTGAGAAATAAAAAAGGGATATTTACAGCGGTTTTAGACGGAATAAAAATTGCAAATGGAAAATATATCTTAACTATGGATGCGGATTTATCCCATCCTCCGCATTTAATTCCTAAGATGCTTTCTTATATAAATGACTATGATATAGTAATTGGCTCTAGATATTCTAAAGGTGGGGAAATGAAATCGACATTCACAAGAAAATGGGGCGGTTTTTTTCTAAATAAAATTTGCAGTTTTATAATAGGCACAAAAGTCAAAGATTTGGGGGGAAACTTCAGGATTTTTAAAAAATCTGCAATTGATAAAATAAAATTTAGATATCCCTGCAAATTCGCAGAATTTGGGCAGGAGTTATTCTATAGAGCAGAAAGATTGAATTTTAAGATTAAAGAAGTTCCATTTATATACCGCGACAGAAAAGAAGGAAAATCAAAAATAGGGAACATTCCAATAAAGCAGGCAATTCATTATTTAAAAAGGGCATTTCAGCTAAAAAGAGAAAATAAATATGGTGCCGCAGAATTGAAAGATTTATAAAACAGGATTTTTATATGATTTCATGAATAATGCTGAGGTCGATCTTAAAAGCGAGATTATTCAAGATAGAGAAGGCAGGGCTAATATAGAAAGCGAACTTATAAAAATAAGAAAAGAAAAATTAATTAAATTCCTTAAAACTAAATATACTTGGATAACTTACATATTGTTAGCTGCAATTGTTTTGTTGTCTGCACGGATTAGAACAAGTAATTTAGACAAGTTAAAAGACGTAACAACAGAAACCTGGACGCTTGGCCCTGATTTAGACCCTTTTTACTTTTTAAGACTTGCAGAGTATATAGTTGAACATGGGAAACTATTCGCTATTGATATGATGCGATATGTTCCTTTTGGATTTGATATGCAGGGAGAATATTTATTGCACCCTTATTTAATTGCATGGTTTCATAAAATAGCGGTTTATTTTGGAAGCGATTCAGTAACATATTCTGCTGTTATATATCCTGTATTCATGTTCGCCCTAACAGTAATAGCATTCTTTTTTCTTTCAAGAAAAATATTTTTAAATAGCTTGGGGAAAAAACAGGCAAATATTATAGGATTGGTCTCTGCATTCTTTCTTTCGGTATTACCGATATTTCTGCCTAGAACAATAGCTGGTATTCCAGAGAAAGAATCAGCGGCTTTCGTATTTATGTTTCTTGCATTTTACTTCTTTTTATGTTCTTGGAATGCAGATAAAAAAATTTCTAGATACGCTTTTGCTTTGTTCGCAGGTATGGCGACTACGGCTATGGCGAATATATGGGGTGGATATATTTTTATATTTCTTAGTTTAGCTCCAGCAGCATTTGTAGCTTTCATTTTAGGGCATTTTAATGATAAAAATAAAATATTTACCTACACCATATGGCTATTTTCGTCTTTCATTTTAATGTACTTTTCTTCTATAAGATATTCTTTTAAGGGATTGTTAATATCGATTAGCACAGCCCCTTCTGCCGTTGTTTTTTTCATAATAATTATTCATCTTGCAATATTTAATACAAAATTGAAAGATTACCTAAAAATTGAAAGATTACCTAAAATGCCTCCTTATGTTGTATCTTTATTTATTTCTATTGCGCTCTTAGCTATTTTATCCACAATTTTCTTAGGTGTATCTTTTATACCCTCTCAAATTAATAGTGTCGTAAACATTCTTGTTCAGCCAGCTATTAGCCGTTTAATCCAGACTGTCGCTGAAAATAGGCAGCCTTTCTTTGGCGAATGGGCTGGCAATTTTGGTCCCTTTGTACGGAACATACCAATTTTCTTTTGGCTATTTTTTACAGGCTCTATTTATTTATTTTATAATATGGTTTCTATATTGGCAAAAAAAGAAAGACTGTATTTGACGCTTACTTATTTTATCTTTTTATTTGGTATAATATTCAGCAGATATTCGGAGAGCAGTATTTTAAATGGAACTAATTTTACAAGCTTAATTTTATATGCGGCAGGCATCATAATTCTTTTGTTTGGTGCTGGATTTTATTGCTTTAAATATTATAAAGAAGGGAAAGCAGAACAGCTAAAAAAAATAGATTTTAATTTAATACTATTGATTATGCTATTTATATTAAGCATAGTTGCGGCAAGAGCAGCAGTAAGAACAGTAATGATGCTTGCCCCTCCTGCTTCAATTATTGTCGCATATTTTTTTACGGCAAGTTTGAATAAGACTAAAGAATTAAAAGAAAGCACATTGAAAATATTTGGATGGCTTTTAATTACTATAATTTTTATTGCGACTCTGTTCTCAGGTTATCAATTTTATAAAGAGATTAGCGGACAAGCAGAAATATACGCTCCTTCTGGATATAATCAGCAATGGCAGAAAGCAATGGCTTGGGTGAGGGAAAATACAAGGGCGGATTCTGTATTTGGACATTGGTGGGATTATGGATATTGGATTCAGACTATAGGAAAAAGAGCCACAGTATTAGATGGAGGAAACTCCATAGGATACTGGAATCATTTAATGGGTAGATATGCATTAACTGGAATTGACAACAGAGAGGCTATAGAATTTCTTTACACCCATAACACGACTCATTTTCTTATTGATTCATCAGATATAGGAAAATATGGGGCTTTTTCAAGTATAGGCTCAGATACCAATTATGATAGAAGAAGCTATATTGCAACTTTCTTAAGAGATAAAAATCAAGTTGTAGAAAAGAAAAATTCAACATTATTTATTTATAGCGGAGGTTCTGGATTAGACGAAGATTTAATCTATGATGACAACGGTACACAAATATTTCTACCAGCCAGTAAATCAGGTATAGGTGCAATTCTCATAGAAAAAAGTAATTCTGGAAATTTAACAACAAATCCTATAGGAATTTTTGTTTATCAGGATAAGCAATATAATCTGCCTCTAAGATATGCCTATGTAAACAATAATTTTATAGATTTTGGTTCTGGCGTAGAATCAGGCGTGTATATCTTTCCAAAGATAGAGCAGAATAGTATTGAGCCAGATGGCGCGATGTTATATCTGCCAAAGAGAATAGTAAGATCGCAGCTTGCAAGATTGTACTTATATAAAGAAACAAATCCCTATTTTAAATTAGTTCATACTGAAGATGACTTTATTGTTGCACAGGTTAAATCTATGTATCCTGATTTAGGAGATATAGTATTCTTCGAGGGAGTTAGAGGTCCTATTAGAATATGGGAAATTAATTATCCTAGCGATATAAAATTCAAAGAAGAATATATAAAAACCGAATCTCCTAAAGAAATATATTACACGTAAAAATGGCAGATTATGTTCTAGTTATTCCAATATTAACGAGTTTTTTTGTAACTTTGTTTTTAATTCCATTCTGGATAAAAAAAGCTAAACAGATTGGGCTTTTATGGGACGATATGAATAAGGTCAAAAGTGAAAAAGTAGCTGGATCTGGAGGAATAATTGCTATTCTCGGCTTTGTTATTGGAATTTTAATCTATATTGCATACAGAGTTTTTATTCTGAATAATAATAATTCAAATTTAGTGCAGATATTTGCATCTTTGAGTGTTATCTTAATTCTTGCAGGAATTGGGCTTGTAGATGATTTATTGGGCTGGCACAGGGGTGGATTGAGTGCTAAATCAAGACTGATTTTAGTCTTTTTTGCTGCAATTCCTTTAATGGTTATAAATGCTGGAAAAAGCCTTGTAAATGTTCCTCTTCTTGGAGTTGTAGACCTTGGAATAATTTACCCTTTAATCATTATTCCTTTAGGAATCATCGGCGCCACTACAACATTTAATATTCTTGCTGGCTTTAATGGCCTAGAAGCAGGACAGGGAATAATTTTATTAGGCGCCTTGGGACTTGCTGCATTCTTCATGGGAAATGCCTGGCTTAGCGTAATTGCCTTGTGCATGATTGCTGCCTTGTTTGCATTTTTAATCTATAATTTCTCTCCTGCTAAAATATTCCCTGGAGATTCTTTGACTTATTCTGTTGGCGGATTAATCGCAATAATGGCTATTTTAGGCAATTTTGAGAGAATTGCAGTTTTCTTTTACACCCCATATATTATAGAAACAATCTTAAAATTAAGAGGAAAATTGACTAAGCAGAGTTTTGGCAGACCATTAGAAGATAACAGTTTGGATTTAAGATATGAAAAAATTTACGGCTTAGAGCATTTAGCAATATATTTGATGAAAAAATTTAAGATGAAACCAACTGAAAAAAGAGTCGTTTATTCTATCTGGATTTTCCAAATATTTATCATAATATTGGGATTTATCGTATTCAGGGAGGGCATTTTTAATGCGATTAAATAAAAACTTAATAAAGGGAAGTTCTATTTTGTTGCTAGGGTTTGGATTGTTTAATTTTATGCATTTTTTGTTTCAATTTTTCATGGCTCGAATGTTAAATATATCAGAATATGGTATTTTAGCAGTATTATTCTCCATAATTTATATCACTTTGATATTAACCGAGTCTATTCAAACAATTATAGCGAAATACTCGTCAAATGAATCTGATTCTGGAAAATTAAAGAATATTACTAAGAAATCTTATAATAAGTGCTTTAAAATTTCCTTATATCTTTTTATTTTTTATCTTTTGATAGCAATACCTCTGTCATTTATATTAAGAATAAGCTATCTTCTCTTGTCTATTAATGGACTGGTTATATTTCTTGCATTTTTCCTTCCAATCTCAAGAGGGCTTATGCAGGGAAAAAAAAGATTTAAATCTCTCAGTATAAATATGATTGTTGAATCAGGTTCAAAATTAATTTTTGGAGTATTGTTTGTATATCTTGGATTTAAGGTGTATGGCGCCATAGCAGGAGTTCTAGCAGGAGGAATTATTGCTTTCTTCTTCACATTCTTTCAATTAAAAGATATATTTCAATCAAAAGAAAAGACAGCGCAAACTCCAGGAATTTATGATTACGCAAAGCCTGCTTTTTTAATAAACTCTATAATTATTATTTTTTATAGCCTCGATGTTATCTTAGCAAGAATATTTTTCGCTCCTGAAATTGCAGGGAGTTATGCTATTGCATCAATTCTAGGAAAAATAATCTTCTGGGGCACCTTGCCTATAAGCAAAGCAATGTTCCCCATGTCTGCCGAGAATTTGTCAGATAAAAAGAAAGCTGAAAATATCTTCAGAAATGCATTATCAATACTTATTGTTTTCATAATGACGGCGCTTATTATATTTTACTTATTTCCGGATTTAATAATAAAAATATTTTCAGGAAAAAATATTCCACAAGCTGCATTCATTTTATTTTTTTCAGGAATAGCATTTAGTTTCATCTCTCTAACAAATTTAGCCCTTCTTTATAAATTATCAAGAAATAAAATAAAAAATCATGCTTATCTGTTTATCTTTATTATAATTGAAATAATTCTGCTAAGTGTATTTTCCTCGAACTTATTTCAATTTTCAATAGCATTTATTACATCTTCAGCAATTTTCTTATGGGGATCTCTCTATTTAATGAATGATTAAGTTTAAATAAACCTGTTATCAAATTTTTTTATGAAAGGTGTTAAAATTAACGAATTAGAAGCTGTGAATCTCTACGATATAAGGGGCTTTACTTATGAATGGATGAAAGGGGGAAGATGCGAACAGCTTACTCTTTGTTACAGAAAAGCAGATAAAATATCGGGAAATCACTATCATAAAGGAAAAGATATATCGAAGAACCCTGAGACAACTCTCTTAATTTCAGGAAAATTAAAGTTAATAATGTGCGATGGCAAGGAGACCATCGAAAAGATTATAGAGAAAGAGGGAACAGAAATAATTATATGCCCTGATATTCTTCACACATATAGGGCTATAACGGATGTTGTATTTCTAGAATATAGGAAGAGTATTTTTAACCCTTCTGATTCAGATACTTTTTCATCAGAAACATTTGAATCATATCTAGAATCTAAAAATTTTTTCGCAGATAAAGAAGCAATTAAAGTATTCAATTCTTTGAGTCTTAGTTAGAAGCTACATATATTTAAAAACAAATTTTCTTCAGAAGAATTATGAAATACAAAACTATCGGTAAAATTAAAATACCAACTTTGGGGCTTGGAACCTGGGGAATAGGCGGAAAGGCAGAGAAAGATTTATCTCAAAAGAGCTATTCAATAAAAGCTATAAGAAAAGCAATAGAACTTGGAATTACCCATATAGATACTTCTGAGTTTTATGCCGAGGGTTTTACCGAAGAATTAATAGGGGAGGCCATAAATCCGTATAAACGGGCTAATCTATTCCTAACAAGCAAAGTATGGACTAATCATCTGACTTATGCGGGAGTTATTGATGCATTAAAATCAACTCTTAAACGACTTAAAACAGATTATTTGGATTTATATTTAATACATAGACCGAGTGCAAATATGGACTTAAAAGGTACAATTGAAGCCCTAGAATATCTAAATGCAAAGGGAACGGTCAGAGCAATTGGATTAAGTAATTTTACAGTAGAACAAATTTTAGAAGCTGAAAAATACTTGAAAGAATCAGAAATATCAGCTATACAAGATGAATATAATCTTTTGAAACGACAAGAAAAAATTCTTGAATTTTGCAAACAAAGAAATATAGCATTCATTGCTTATCGCCCATTAATGAGGGGGGACATAGTAAAAGATGAAATAGATATACTAAAAAAATTAGCTGAGAAATACGGAAAAACTAATGCGCAAATAGCACTCAATTGGCTAATTTCAAAAGATAATGTAGTAGCAATACCAAAATCTGCAAAATTAGAGCATCTGCAGGAAATCTCTGAATCAATAGGATGGAAAATGTCAGATGAAGACTACGAATCTTTGAACAATTTAAATTTAGAACAAAAATGAAGAAAAAGAAAGTAATAATTACAGGAGCTGCCGGCTTTGTTGGACTAAATCTTATAAATTTAATTGACTCAAAAAAATACAACTTAATTGTCATAGACAAGAATGAAAATAATTTAAAATTTATTAAAGAAATTAAACCTGAAGTTAGTTTAATAAATGCAAATCTTGCAGAGATTAAAAAAACATGGGCTAAATATTTTAGTAGAGCAGACTGTGTAATTCAACTGCAGGCGCAGATATCTTCTCCTAAAAAAGAGGACTACATTTTTAATAATATCAAAACTGTAAAAAATATTTTAAAAGTCTGCAAGAAATACAGAGTTAAGAATCTTATACATGTCAGCACAACAGGCGTTATATCTGCTGCCAGAGACAATTACAGCACAACTAAAACTATTGGAGAAAAAATAGTTAGAGAAAGTAAAGTTCCGCATTCTATTTTAAGACCGTCTATGATATATGGATGTTACGAAGTAAAACACCTTGGCAATTTAGCAAATATCCTGGATAAGACGCCAGTGCTCCCATTTCCAGGCAATGGAAAATATTTGAGACAGCCAATCTATGTCGGAGACCTTTGCAAAGTAATTCTTAAGCTAATTGACTCCAAGCCCAAAGGACAGGTTTATAATATAGTTGGCAAAGAACAAATATTCTTTATAGACATGATGAAAACACTTACTAAGATAAAAAATCAGAGAAGAATTTTTCTGACATTGCCAATACCTATTTTTCTGCTTTTGCTAAAATTATATGGTGCAATTACAGGAAAAAAGCCATATCAGGATTCACAGTTGAAAGCATTAACTGCTGGAGATATTTTCTCCTCTGGAAATTGGGAGAATGAATTTGGAATTAAGCATACATCGTTTAAATATGGGGCTAAAGATTATATAAGCTCTGAACATAAAAGATATTTAGAAAGAATGCTAAAATGAAAACTGTTATTGCAATACTTGGAAGAAATGCTGAAAAAACATTGGAAAAAACATACTTAGAAATCCCTAAAAATTATAGAAAAAATGTATTCTTATCGGACGATAACAGCACAGATTCTACGTTGGAAATTGCAAAAAAATTAAAATTAAAAGTGTATAAAAATCCAAGAAAAGGAGGGTATGGAAGTAATGCTAAAAATTGCTTTAACTCTGCGATAAAAGAAGGAGCAGACATAATAGTTATATTGCATTCAGATAATCAGTACGATGCCACTAAAATACCTGCGATGGTTAAGCTAATTGAAGAAGAAAAAGCTGATTTCTCTATAGGTTCGAGAATGATTGGCGCCAGAAAGGGTCTAAACAATATGCCTTTGTATAGGTATTTGGGAAATAGAGGGCTTACAATATTTGAAAATCTTATTATGGGCACAAAAGTTAAAGACTTCCATTCAGGGCTTATGGCTATAAGGACATCTGTCGCAAAAAATATACCTTATCATTTAAATTACGATGATTATACTTTTCATTCAGAGATAGTTATGCAAACATACATGGCCGGCGGAAAATTCGCTGAAGTAGGAATACCTACAAGATACGAAGATGAAAATCAATCAACAAATCTTTTCAAAACAATAGCTTATGGGTTCAAGACTCTTGAAATACTAGGGCGATGTGTAATGCATAAGTTAGGAATTAAGAGGCATCCTACTTTGGAGATAAAAAGATGATTGATTTGCTTTTTTATAGAAATTATTTCTCATCTAATTCAATTATTATAAAATAGGTTTAAATATAATACTTCCTATGCCTTATTATGCCTGAAAAACAGATTAAAGGTATTGGGGGGTGGTTGTTATTATATTTAATCCAGCTCTCTATAGGTCTGACTATAGGTCTAATTTCAATTTTATTAGTAATCTTTGGTGAAGCATACTTTCTTGATAGTAACCCGGAAATAAAATTATTAATAGGTTTATTTCTGGGATTTATTGCCATTTTTAAAACTATAAAGAAATCCAAAAAGGCAAAGAATTGGAATCTACAGTTTTTATGGTTTCTGATTTTTATTACTTTTTTAACTGAAGCATGGAAAATCTTTCATGTCGATTTTAGCGACCCAATTAAAGAACTCTTGTTTATTGAAGGTATAAGCACAATATTTTTGACGACACTTCATTCTGTTATTTGGATTATATACTGGAAGAAATCAGAAAGAGTTAAGAATACATTTGTGAATTAAGAAGAATGGATAAGGGTGAAATTGTAGGATTCACATCAGATAACCTGAAGAGTGCACATGAAAATCGGAAAGAAATTATTCTTACGAATGAAGATAAAAGATAATTAGAAACAATTAATTTATTAAGTTAATTTCTTAGAAATTATAATGGGATTTTTAGATTGGTGGTTTTATCGTTGGAAACCTGAGAAATATAAATGGTACTCTTTCCACGATAATGTACAATTAGATAGCGATATAAATCTAAATTTTAAATATGTAGATAGATTAAGAGTTAAACCATATGCATATATTAAGGGAAAGAAATATAGAGCGAAATTTTTTATTACTAATAATTATTCTGAGATAATAGCAGGAAGACATAAAATTATTGTTCCTATTAAAAGATGTTCTTTTAGGTGTAAACATTTTAACTATGATATTGGGCAGTCAATCACAGACGAGTATTATATAACAATAGTTACTAGGCATGTGTCAAAAGAAGATTATGACAGATATAATGAATTTAAAATAAAGAAAAGATAAGAAAAAAGTTTTTATTTAATTTGTTCTTCTACAATTTTTGCCATGACTGCAGTAACCAAAAACATGACTAAAATTATGGAATATGTAAAAAGTGTTAGAAGATTCAATTCTGGATATTTCAAAGCAAAACCAATAATGATTGCGGCTGCGAGTAGCAAAAATTCATATAGCCCTAATAGAAACATTCTGAGTATTATACTATTTTTCTCATTTTGCATTGTTAATTTTCCTCAAATATCATTTAATTTTAACTAAATTATTTTAAATTCAGCAGAGGGAATAACAAATTTAGCCCCATTTTGCTTGAGAAAGGCGTTTTTCTGCATTATTTCGTCTG
>JBBTAC010000004.1:13722-32742 GCA_038044405.1 Nanobdellota archaeon | reverse complement strand
ACTTGAAGAAATTGCTAAATTTTTAGTTGGAACTAACCGAGATTGTTTAATTGCTAATGTAAAATTAACTAAAAAAATAGAATTAGGGTTAAATTTTCCTGGAGAAAATATTTTAGAATCTGAAAGTATTGAAAATCAAAAGGAATTATATAAAATATTACATGAGCTAATAGGTGAAAATAGGACTACGCTGATATTTACCAATACTAGAGCTGCTACTGAAAGAATGGTTCATTATTTGGATCTATATTTTCCCGGCAAATATACTGGATTGATTGGTGCACATCATAGTTCGATGAGCAAGGAAAAGAGATTTGAGATTGAAGATAAGTTAAGACAGGGAAAATTAAAGGTTGTTGTTTCTTCTACTTCTTTGGAATTAGGTATTGATATTGGAAGTATAGATTTAGTTGTATTATTAAAAAGTCCTAAGAGTGTTAGCAGAGCTTTGCAGAGAATAGGAAGAGCAGGACATAAATTGCATGATAACCCTAAGGGAGAATTTATTGTTTTAGATAGAGATGATTTGGTTGAATGCAGTATAATGATGAAAAATATGATTGAAGGGAAGATTGATAATACTGATATACCTAAGAATGCATTGGATGTTTTGGCTCAGCAGATATACGGCATGGCTATTTCAAAGATATGGGATGTTAATGAAATGCTTAATTTAGTTAGAAAGAGTTATTGCTATTCCAACTTGAGCAAGGAGGACTTCTTTTCTGTTGTTAGTTATCTTGCTGGAGATTACGCCTTGGAGCATAGACATGTTTATGCTAAAATATGGTATAATGAAGTGACTGGACAGATTGGGAAAAAAGGTAAATTGGCGCGCGTGATTTATATGACTAATTTAGGAACAATACCTGAGGAAGGTTATATTGATGTTGTTGTGCAAAGTCCTACTGATAAAAAGGGAAGTGTTGGAAAAATAGATGAGGGATTTTTAGAAAGAATGAAACGAGGAGATATATTTGTATTAGGGGGTGTGAAATATCAATTCTTATACTCTAGGGGTATGAAGGCTTTTGTTAGAGGAGATGTTTCGAGAAATCCAACGATACCTTCCTGGTTTAGTGAGATGCTGCCATTGAATTTTGAATTAGCGCTTGATGTTGCACGATTTAGAAGATTGATAAAAGAAAGATTAGATAAGAAATCAGAATGTGTTAATTTTATTATGGATTATGTTCATTGTAAAAAAGATGTGGCTGAAGCAATTTACGACTATTTTATTGAACAGGATAGATTTAGTATGATTCCCGATGATAAAACAATAGTTATTGAGAAATTTAAAGAAGAAAAAGAATATTTATTATTTCATACTCTTTATGGTAGAAGGGTAAATGATGCTTTGGCAAGAGTTTACGCTTATGCTGCGGCGAGATTAAAACATAGGGATGTTGAAATGGGGATTAGCGATAATGGATTTTTTATAGCTGGAGAGGACTTAAATGAAGATAAGATTATTTCTCTTGTAAAGGCAAAGGATTTGAGAGTTGTTTTGGATGAAGCTATTGAAAAGACAGAGATTTTAAAAAGAAGATTTAGACATTGTGCTTCAAGAAGCTTGATGATTCTAAGAAATTATAAAGGGAGAGAGAAAAGTGTTGGAAAACAGCAAGTTCATTCTGGATTTCTATTTGCTGCTATTAAAAAGATAAGCAATGAATTTCCTATTTTAAGAGAAGCTAGACGTGAAGTGCTTGAAGATTTAATGGATATAAATAATGCTATTAAGGTTTTGAAATGGGTTGAAAGTGGAAGTGTAAAGATTAAGGTCATTAAAACGCCTATTGTTTCTCCTTTTGGTTTGACTTTAATGATGCAAGGACGCTCTGATTTGATTAGAATGGAAGATAGAGCTAAATTCTTGAAGAGAATGCATGAGCTACACTTAAAGGTTATTGAAGAGAAAGGAAAGAGTTAAATGATTATCTTAATTTATTAAAATATGATATTTAAAAGAAAAATGGGAAGAAATGGACAGGTAGTCATTCCTAAACCTGTGAGAGAAATGCTGGAGCTTAAAAAATGGGATAATGTTATTTTTGAAATGAAGAATAATGAAGTTGTTATAAAGGCTGAAAAGAAATATTATTAAAACATAAATTTTAATTACCCTTGTTCTTGGAGATTTATGATGGAAATAAAGTATATAGGGAAATGTTTATTGATTTCTGACGCAGGAAAGAAGATTCTTGCAGTTGGGGATTTGCATCTTGGATATGAAGAGACCTTAAATCAGGCAGGAGTTTTTTTAACTAGAAAGATGTTTGAAGAGATGATTGCCTATTTTGATGGTATTTTTTCTGCTGTTGAAAAAGTTGATTATGTTGTTTTATTAGGAGATATAAAACATAAATTTGGTGATATTTTGAAACAAGAATGGAATGATGTTCTTGCGCTTTTTGATTATTTACTCAATAAATTAAATCAGAATGGAAAAATAATTATAACGAAAGGCAATCATGATGTTGTTTTAGCGCCTATTACAAGAAAAAGAGATTTTGTTGAAATGAGAGATTATTTTTTGTTTAATGAAATTGCTTTTTTACATGGTGATAAGGATTTTATTGAGGTTCATGATAAGAAAATTAAATATTGGATAATGGGGCATGGACATCCTGCTGTTAAATTAAGTGACGGTGTTAAAGTTGAGGATTATAAATGTTTTTTAACTGGAAGATTTGATGGACGTTCGATTATTATTTTGCCGAGTTTTTTTGAATATAGTGAAGGAAGCGATCCTAGAGAAAGCGACTTGAAGATGGCGTGGGATTTTAATTTTGAT
Source organism: Nanobdellota archaeon (assembly GCA_038044405.1). Taxonomy (GTDB): domain Archaea; phylum Nanobdellota; class Nanobdellia; order Pacearchaeales; family GW2011-AR1; genus JAUSIK01. The sequence goes on along the minus strand of JBBTAC010000004.1, from coordinate 29,945 downwards.
AAGTTTGATGTAAAGATTGTCGAAGAAGAAAGTTTGAAGGTTTTAGACTTTGGACGATTAGAGGAGTTGAAATAATATAAGATATTGCCTTCAACTATAATAAATATTAAATAGTCTTTCTGTGAAAGATTATTATGGGATCTAATTTAGGGAAAATGTCTATATCTAAAAGAGAAGAATTTGATGTATTGTTTGGAATTTATTTGATAAATAATGGATATTTATATTTTGAAGATCGTACCTCAAAAGAAGAAAGGAAATTTGAGTTGACTTTAGACCGCCTTGTTAATAGGGAATTTATTGGACGAGGGGATAGAGATATCTATGGAGAAAATGCAACAAGGTATCTAGTCTGTATTGAAGATAAAGGTAGAGAAGTTGTTGAAAAAGTTCTTAAAAGTAAAAAAGGCAAAGAACTTTTTAGAAAACTTGCTGAACACTACAGTTCTTTGGTTGAAAAGATGGATTTAAAATAATTACTGATTTTGTTCTTGCTGACTTTTTCTGACTTGAGGGAATGGAATATGGGAAGGAAGATTAAGATCTTCTTCTAAAGAGAGGGCTTTTACTGAACAACGTTTTAGAATGAAATTTATTAATGGAATTCTGAATTGTTCTGGAATTTGCTTTTTTTTCCAGGATTTTGTTAGGTCTTTTGATTCATCTTTATTTGCTGAAAATAATACTGTGCCTTCAAATGATATTTCTCCTTCATTCTTTATTTCTTCCTTGGTCTCCTCTTTTTTTTCTTGTTTATCTTTCTCTGCATCTGTGTAAGCAATAGAAAATATAAAAGCTATTTTTAGTGCCTCTGTGTCTTTTAATAAGTCCAACTTATCTTTTTCTACATCTATGAACTCTATGTTTGTATTAATAGAGCTTCTTTTAAAAGAAGGTGATTTCTCTGCCTTTATCTTATTTAAATTGAAACCGATTAATTGCATTATTGTAGGGAATTAGGTTTGTTTTTAAACTTTATTGTATTATTTTATTTTTGTGATATTTTATTGTAACTATATAGTTAATACAATAGAAAGGTTTATATATTGGCTTAATGTTGTTACTTTATGATAGTTAAAGATATGCTAAAGAAGAGCTTGTATATATTAATGTGTATTTTTGTATTTGTTAATGTATTCTTATTAAACGTAGTTTTACATGAAGCAGGGCATTATGCGGCTGCTGTTCAATACGGGCTTGAACCTCAAATTGAGTTTGATATTGATGGCGTAAGAGATGCTTTGAGCTTTAGTTTAAAAAGCAAGGCTATTGCTTCAACAAGCTTTATAGATAATGGGAATAAAGAAAATTTATTCGTTATTGTATCTATGGGGCCTTTTGTTAATTTGATTTTAGGACTAATTTTCATGACTCTTTTTTTTGTATTTAGGAAAAAAAACTTTTTTGCAGAAATGATACTAATAGCTGGGATTGTGTCTTTTGGAGCATTTGTAATGAATATACTGCCTTTTGAAGGAATAGATGGAAAAGTTATGCTTGATATTTTAAAGTAGATCTTCTTCGCTAACTACAACAAAATCGCTTATTGCAATAATAGTGTTATATGGGACAAGAGCTTCTTTGCCTTGTGATAATTCTAAATTTAGATTTCTTGCGTAAGGAGTTGAATCTTTAAGAACGATGTGGATTAATTCGCCTGTTTTTGTTTCGAATGTAACGTCTTTAACAAAACCTAAACGCTTGCCTTCTTTTGTAACGACGAGTTTTCCTAAAACTGCTTTTAATGGTCTCTTTTCTATTGACATGGAAACATAACATAGATTTGATATTTAAACTTTTCCATGTTTTTTAATATGTAATTAAATTTATATATTATTAAAATAAGTTGAAGTTGATTAAATATGGCTAATAAAATATCGTGTAGAGAATGTAGTATGTATTTTCAAGATGGGGAGGTTGTTAGACTTTCCTATGATTTTAACGGAGCGTATCATCATCGTATGCGCGAATATGAAGAGGATTCTAATCCTATGAGTTGTATAGAAAGAAGTGCATTAAATTGGAAAAAAATAATTTTTCTTGGTGAACAAGGAGTGTATTATAAAAATAATATATATCCTTTATTTGTAGTTAGTAAAATAGCGGGAAAAACTGAGATTGGTATAACTTATAATAAAGATCGGAGTGGACATCTGCTATTAGGTAATTTGGAAGGGTTAATAGAAGAATCTGCGCCTTTTGAACTAGATATTAAAGAATAAGAAAGGTGTAAGGTAGGCGTATGATGTGTTGAGGGGAGTGTAAGGCGGATATATGAGGGTTGAGAGAGGTGTCCTTGGTTTCGTGTGGAGATTTTTGGGTGTGAAAAGGGATTTTGAGGGTTAATTAGAGTTTTTAGGGGAATTTTTTATGGTTAATTGTAGGATTTTAATGTGGGTTTTGCTTTTTTGTACGATTTTTAGAATGATTTTATAATAATTTAATATAGATTAATTGATAGATTATATATTATTAATAGAGGATAAATTTTTTCAATATAGATAAATAGAGTTAAAAGTTCTTTTAATTTTGAAACAAAAATAAATTAGTAAGACTAAGATTTGAATATAATGAAAAATAATGATTAAAAATTATTAATTAAAATAAAAATATATAGTTATTATATATATTGAATTTTATTTATAAATATTTATATTATATAATATATATAATTATATATGTTATATTGTATGTTGTAGATTAGTTCGTTTAGTTAATTATCTTTCTTCTTTGTTTGAACAGGGTTTTAGTGTTACCTTTATTTTTTAAATTCTTGAGTGGAAATGATGGTGTGGGTAATTTTGCTTTTATTTTATGGTTATTTGATTTTTTCTTCGTGAAGTTGTGATATTGGAGTGGAAATATAGGTTTCGATGTAGTTAAGTTTAAATAGAATAGTGATTAAAAATTATTAATTAAAAATAAGGTGACTTAATGGACAAACTAGATACTATATTTGATTCTTACATAAATAATAATCTGTTTAAGGATAAAAGTGTTTTGCAGGCAAATTACATACCTGATTTAATGTTACATAGAGCTGAACAAGTGGAATCTGTTGCTTCTATTTTAGCTCCTGCTTTAAGAGGACAAAGAGTTAGTAATTTATTTTTATTTGGAAAAACAGGATGTATTGCTGGAGATAGTCTAGTTTATACTAGTAACGGATGGAAAAAAATAAAAGAAGTCAAACAAGAAGAAGAAAAAGTTTTAAGTTTTAATATTAAAAATAAAAAATATGAATGGAGTGATTTTATATTCTTAAGATTCGAAAACAAGGATAATTTATTAAAAATTACTTTTGATAATGGACAAGAACTTATTGTCACTAAAGATCATCCCTTATTACTTTCTTCAATGAAATGGAAGAAGGCACATGAATTTCTTGTTAGTGACGAGATAGCTTTAGCTTATGATTTACCTTTTTCTCCAAGAAAAGAAATTCCTCTAGCTTTAGCTCGTTTATTGGGATTTACTATTAGTGATGGAAGTTTAAATATAAGAAAAAGAAGAGTAAAGCATTGGAGGGGAGGAGATTATAATTCTAATAGACAAAGATATCGTTATTTTAGTGCAGATTTCAATTTATTAGAAACTGTTCAGGCTGATTTAACTAGTTTGTATGAATGTACTCCACGCATTATTTTTCCTCTTGATAGATGTGCACATGTGAATGTCATCTCACAGCAAGTATGCGGCACTCTAAATATGTTGGGAGTACCCTTTGGCAGGAAAAGCAGCATTGTTCAGATACCCCAAGTTATCTTGGAAGCCTCTTCCGTTGTACAAAGAGAGTTTTTGAAAGCTTTATTTTCAGGTGATGGAACAGTAAGCCAGAGTAATTATTTGATAGAGTACTATTCTAACTCTAAAAATCTTCTTCAACAGATTTCTTGTTTATTGTACCAAGAGGGTATTTCTTGTACTGTTAAAAAGAAAATGGCTAAATGTAATGGAAAATATTTTGATTCTTATAGATTGTATATTACCGGGCAGGAGAATTTGGTTAAGTTTTATAACAAAATCGGATTTTATAATCAGACAAAGCAAGAAAAATTGAAAACCCTATTAAATAAATATGTTTGTAATATGGGTATCTATGACAAAACTTACTCAACCTCAAAAATAGTTAAGATTGAAGAGACTTATGAAGAGTTTGTTTATGATTTGACTGTTCCACGAAATCATAGTTTTATCGCTAATGGTATTATCTCCCATAATACAGGCAAGACATTGAGTGTTCAACATGTACAAAAGAAGATGTTGGAGAAGGTAAGACAATTAGGAGAAGATAATTTAAAATTTATTTATGTGAATTGTAAATTAAAAAAGATTGCAGATACAGAGTATAGAATTATAGCTGAATTTATTAAAGCTCTTGGAGGTAAAGTGCCTCATACAGGATTACCTACTGATGTTGTTTATTCTAAATTTTTAGAGATGATAGATAATAAGAAACAGATGATTATTTTAGTGTTGGATGAAATAGATCAGGCTGTTAAGAAGATATCTGATAATTTTATTTATACATTGACTAGAATGAATTCAGAACTTAAGAATGCTCAGATTTGCCTTATAGGGATTAGTAATAGTTTGACTTTTATGGATAATCTTGATCCTAGAGTAAGAAGCAGCCTTGGAGAAGAGGAGATAGTTTTTCCACCTTATAACGCATTGCAGTTGCAGGATATTTTGAAAGAAAGGTCCAATGTCGCATTTAAAGATGGAATTTTAGAAGAGGGCATAATATCTAAATGCGCTGCTTATGCTGCTAGAGAGCATGGGGACGCACGCAGGGCTTTGGATTTACTTAGAGTTGCCGGAGAATTAGCTGAAAGACAGAGTTCTCAAAAAATAACATTGAAACATATTGATATGGCAAATCAGAAAATAGAAAAAGATAAAATGTTGGATGTAATTGAAAGCGAACCTATGCAATTTCAATTAGTTCTATATGCGATAATGGGTTTGGAAACTGGAAGAGAAGAAAGGAAGAAAAAGGGCGATATGGTTGATGATAGGATTTTTACTGGTGATGTTTATAACAGTTATCAAGAGATTTGCCAGAAAACTAACAATGAGATATTAACTCAACGCAGAATATCGGATATATTGGCAGAATACGATATGCTTGGAATTATAAATGCCCGAGTTGTGAGCAAAGGAAGGCAGGGAAGGACTAGAGAGATTAAGCTTATGCTTCCTCCAGGTGTTAGAGAGAAAGCTAAAGATTTTTTAGATAAGAATTTGGATTTGTGAAGATTTTTAGATAATTATTAATATTTTATTGTGCACCATAATTATTTTTATATAGTTGTATAATTTAAAAAAATTGTAGATAAGATGAAAGAGGAAATTTGGGATTTAATTAGGGAAAGAGGGCTTTTATTAGAGAAAAACGTTTTAGAATTGCTTGAATGTTTACAAGATACTGGATTGGCTAAGGAATTTTTACTTCAAATTGAAAAGATATCTGGTCAGAAATATATTAGTACAAATTTGCTAAATAGGAATGTAGAGTTTGTGCAAAATGTTGTAAAAAATTTGGATGGGGAAAAGAAAAATTTAATTGAAAAAACATTTATTAAATTAGGAGTCAGTTTAGAAGTTATAAAAGAAAGTGAGATAGTTGACGTCAAGGCTAATATAAAGAATAGCGATTTGCCTTATAAGATATTTTATGCTAATACAAAACCAGATAAAAAAATAGAAGTAAAAGATTTTACAGGTCATTTTAGAGCAAGATATCAGAGTTTGCAGAGAATTTTGATGTCCCGTACAGAATTGCAGAATTTAGTTAGTATCGGGAAAATTTCTAGTGCGAGGACAAATTTGAGTATAATAGGAATAGTCAGCGAGAAAAGGATTACTAAAAATAAAAATTTGATAATTAGATTTGAGGATTTGAGCGGAAGTATAAGTGCGCTTGTTAGAAGTGATAGGGAAGAGGTTTTTAACAAGGCCAACGAATTGCAATTGGACGATGTTGTAGGAATTAAGGCGAGTGGAAATAGGGATATGATTTTTATACAAGATATATTTTTTCCTGACGCTTTTATATTTGATAAAACAAGATTCGAAGAAGATATTAATATAGCTTTTTTATCTGATGTACATTGTGGAAGTTATAGGCATTTGGGCAAGCAATTTGAAAATTTCTTAGAATGGATAAATAGCGACGATATTTCTGCAAAAAAAATAAAATATATTTTTTTTGTTGGAGATAATGTAGATGGTGTTGGAATTTTTCCAGGACAAGAGGATGTTTTGGAATTAAAGAGCATGACTGAGCAATATGATTTGCTTGCTTCTTATTTAAAAAGACTTCCTAAAGATATTACTATTTTTATGTGTCCTGGACAACACGATGCTGTAAGGGTAGCTGAACCGCAGCCGATAATTGATAAAAGATATGCAGAGAGTCTTTATTCTGTGGAAAATTTGATTTTAGTTACTAATCCTTGTTTGATTAAATTGGAAGAAAAAGGAAAAGAGTTTAAGGTTTTGATGTATCATGGCGCGAGCATTCATAGTTTTATTAATGAAATAAAAGAGCTGCGAGATATGAAGGCCCATAAGTGTCCTGCAAAAGCAGTTAGACATATGTTGAAAAGAAGACATTTAGCACCGGTACATGGAGAAGTAGTCTATATACCAAATGCAGATTTGGATCCTTTAGTTATTAATGAAGTGCCAAACATTTTGTGCACTGGAGAAGTTCATAGATTAGATATAGAGAATTATAATGGGGTTTTAATTATGACTGGAAGCTGCTGGCAGTCTCAGACGCCTTTTGAAGAAAAGGTTGGAAATGTTCCAGATCCTTGCAAAGTTCCAGTATATAGTTTGAAGACAGGAGAGTTAAAAATTTTTGATTTTACAGGAGAGGAGGTTAGCAAAGCTAATTGAGATGATATATTTAGATAGTGTTTATGGTGAGCAAAAAATAGAAGAAGAGATTTTGATAGAGCTAATTAATTCTTCGGAGATGCAGAGATTAAAGAAGATTTCGCAGTTCGGCATGCCTGATGAATATTATTACAAAAAAGGCTTTTCTAGATATGAACATTCTATGGGAGTTTTTTTTCTAGTTAAAAAGCTTGGAGGGAACTTGAAAGAACAAATTGTTGGTTTATTGCATGATGTTTCTCATACTGCTTTTTCGCATGTTGTTGATTGGGTTATTGGAGATCCTAATGAACAAGACTATCAAGATAATAGACATTTGGATTTTATTAGAAATTCTTCACTTACAGGGATTTTGGAAAAATATGATTTATTTGTAGAAGAAATAGCAGATTTACATTCTTTTCATTTAGTGGATTATCCTGCACCTGATTTGTGCGCTGATAGAATAGATTATACCTTGCGGGAGATGGCTTTAGAAGAGGATTTGAAGGATATAAATAGAATTTTAGATAGTTTAGAGGTTTATAATGGCAGAATTATTTTTAATAATATGGATTCTGCATTTATATTCTCCAACTACTATGCTAAATTTAATAGAGAGCATTGGGCAGGCAATGAAGCAAAAATAAGATATCATATTTTGGCGGGGATTTTAAAAATTGCTCTTTCTGAAAAGATACTTTCTATTGAAGAGATAGAAGGCAAGGATGATTATGATATTTTGAGTTTGTTAGAAAAATGCAAGAATGATTTAATTATCGAAGATTTGAATCTTTTGAAGAAAGGATTTAAAATAAATAAAAGTTCAGGGAAAGATTCATTTTTTCTTAAAGGCAAATTTCGTTTTGTTAATCCCATGGTTTTACATAACGAAAAGATTGCAAGATTAAGTGAAATTAATGAAGATTATAAGAAGATTTTAGATTTAGATAAAGAAGAGTTTTCTAGGGAGGAGAAAATAACTTTGTTAACATAAATACACTGAAATTACGATTTCAAGCTAAAGATTTTAAGAAAATCTTTAAGCAAAAAGACAAATCCATTTTTTACGAATAAATAAAAAAATGAACACACAACAATATTTTGATAACTTGAAGAATAGCATTAGTAAGGAATTTGAAATTGCTACCAAGGCTAAGGCTGTTGGAATTGATCCTATTTCTAAAGTAGAGATACCTATTGCCACTACTCTAGCTGAAAAGACAGTGGGATTGATTAATGTTGTGTATCCTCAGTTGGGCAGAAATGTTATTGATAGAATTGAAGAGTTAGAAAAGGAATATGGCCCTCTTGATTCGGCTGTCGCATTTAAAATTGCAGAAGAAATAGCCCGAGAGAAATTTTGCAAATTTGAAAGTTTACTGCAAGCAATAGACGCGGGAATAAGAGTAGGGTTTTCTTATATAACCATTGGAGTTGTAAGTTCACCTATAGAGGGATTTACTGAAATTAAATTAGGAAAGACTAAAAATGGAGAAGATTATTTTATTGCTTTCTTCTCTGGACCGATAAGAAGCGCCGGTACAACAGCATCTTGCATGGTATTAATGTTAATAGATTATTTGAGAGAGTGTTTTGGTTTTGCTAAATACGATCCAGATGAAAACGAGATAAAAAGATACATTACTGAAAATTATGATTATCATGAAAGGGTCAATAATCTTCAATATTTGCCTAGTGAAGCTGAAATTGAATTTTTAGCTAGAAATTTGCCAATTCAAATAGATGGAGAGAAAACTGCGGATAGAGAAGTTTCTAACTATAAGGATTTGCCAAGAGTGCATACTAGTCTTATTAGAGGAGGAATGTGTTTGATTTTTTCTGAGGGATTGGCGCAGAAAGCACAAAAAGGTTTTGGATTATGGAAAGGAGTTCAAGCAAAGGGGTTTAAATGTACTGGATGGGAATTTTTAGATGAATTTATTAAAAAATTTAAATTGGGAAAGAAAGGAGATAAAAAAGATAGTAAACCTACTTACATAAAAGATTTAGTTGCTGGTAGACCTGTTTTTGGACATCCTTCGAGATCAGGAGGGTTTAGATTTAGATATGGGCGAAGCAGGACAAGTGGTTTTTCTGCTGTTTCAGTGCATCCTGCAACAATGGCTATCTCAGGAGGGTTTATGTCTGCTGGAACACAACTTAAAGTAGAGAAGCCAACAAAAGGATGTGTAATAAGTTCGTGTGACGATATAGATGGGCCTATTGTAAAATTAAAGGATGGGAGTGTTGTTAAATTAAAAGATTCTGATGAGGCTAAAAAAGTTTATTCAAACACAGATGAAATAATCTACTTGGGAGATATTTTATTTTCTTTTGGAGATGTAAGAAATAGAAATTATGAATTGATTTCTCCAGGATATGTTGAGGAATGGTGGGCTCTTGAATTGGAGAAGGCTGGGCATCAAATAGAGGATAAGTTTAATGTAAGTTTTGAGAAAGCTGTGGAGTTTTCAGACAAATATAAAATTCCCTTATACCCAAGTTATATTTATTATTGGAATGAAATAGATTATGATGGATTTTTGGGATTAGTTGATTGGATTGCACACGGAGATTTCATAGATGGAAAATTGATTCTGCCTTATAATAAAGGCGATAAGGAAAGATTTGTTATTGGGAAAAGAGCTCTTGAATTGCTGGGTTGCGAACATGCAGTTTCAATTGAACATGTAATTGTTACAGGAAAGAGTTTATTGTTTAATTTAGGTATAAACGCAGATAACTTCAAAGAAGAGATTGAAAGAGCAAGTGTTAAAATCAAGGAAATTGGAGAGGGAAATGTTCTTGAAATAGTTAATAAATTGTGCAGTGTTAAAATTAAAGATAAGAGCGGTAGTTTTATTGGAGCTAGAATGGGAAGGCCTGAAAAGGCAAAGTTAAGAAAGTTAGTTGGAAGCCCTCATGTTTTGTTTCCTGTTGGTGAAGAGGGAGGAAGACTTAGAAGTTTCCAAGAAGCAATGGAAAGAGGAAATGTTATTGCTGAATTCCCTAATTTTTATTGCGATAAATGCAAGAAAGATTGGGTTTATCCTAAGTGTCTTGATTGCGGTGAATTTTGCAGGAAAGTTGAAGAAGAAGGAAGAGCGTATAGTGAGAAGAAAATAGATGTTAGATATTATTTTGAAAAAGCGAAAAAACAGCTGAGAATTAGAGAAGAAGAAATTCCAATTGTTAAAGGTGTTAGAGGTACAAGCAGTAAAAGTCATAGCTGTGAAAATCTTGGAAAAGGATTATTGAGAGCTAAACACGGATTAAATGTAAACAAAGATGGTACGATTAGGTACGATATGACTGAGATGGTCATTACCCATTTTAAGCCTAGAGAGGTAAATACTAGCGTTGAGAAATTACAGGAATTAGGATATTGGGAAGATATTAATGGGAATAAATTGGAAAGAGATGATCAGATTTTGTGTTTATTTCCCCATGATGTTATTCTTCCGTCTTGTCCTGACGGAATGGATGAAAAAGCAGACGATGTTTTTTTAAAAATAACTAATTTTATCGATGATGAGTTAGAAGGGCTTTATGGTCTTCAAAGACATTTCAATATTAAGAAGAGAGAGGGTTTGCTGGGAACTCTTGTCGTGTGTATAGCACCCCATATTTGTACTGCTACTGTTGGAAGAATAATTGGATTTTCGAAGACGCAGGGATTTTTGGCGAGCCCTTATATGCATGCGGCTATGAGGCGTGATTGTGATGGAGATGAATGCGCAGTAATGTTGTTGATGGATTTGCTTTTGAACTTTTCTAGGAATTTTTTACCCGCCCATAGAGGCGGAACTCAAGACGCTCCATTAGTATTAAACACCGCTATAAGGGCGGGGGATGTAGATGATCAGATTTTGGATTTTGAGCTGGGAGCTTATCCTTTAGAGCTTTATGAAATGGCTGAACAAAAGAAACATTCCAGCGAATGCAAGTCTTTAGAGACAGTTCGAATGAGATTGAAAAAAGAAGAAGATGTTTTTAGCAATATTAGCTTTACACATAATTGCATAGATATAAATTCAGGAATTTTGAATTCATCTTATAAGATTTTGCCAACTATGGACGAAAAAGTCGATAAGCAAATGGATTTATGTCAAAAGCTTAGATCTGTAGATGTGACTGATGTTGCTCGTTTAACTATTGAAAGACATTTTATTAGAGACATTAGAGGAAACTTGAGAAAGTTTTCAATGCAGGTTTTTAGATGTGTTCAATGCAATGAGAAATTTAGGAGACCGCCATTAGAGGGAAAATGTGCAAAATGCGGAGGGAGATTGATATTTACAATATCTGAGGGAAGTATATTGAAATATATGGAAAAAGCTTTGGAATTGGCTAGGGTGTATAATGTCAGCCCTTATTTATTGGAGAGTTTAGAATTGACTGAAATGTATATTCAAAGCATTTTTGGGAAAGAGACAGAAAAACAGGAAAGCTTACAGAAATGGTTTTAGTCAGGTTTAAAAAGGCATTATATTCTTTAAATTTATGATGATTGAATCTGGAGAATATAATGATCTGACTGTTGTTAGATTACATAATGGTTATTTAGTTAAAACTGACCTTGTGAGCGATAATCATTATCGAGTTTGTTTTTTGGAAGAAGTAAAAGTATTGATGAATGACGTAAAAAATTTAGAAGGAAAGACTCTTTATGTTGGTTTTATTGATAATGACCCTGTGGAAAGAGATTTAGAGAGATATCGCTTTAAAATTCTAAAAGATAGGAATATAAGCATAAAAAGAAAATCTTAAAAATAATAAAATAAATTTATTTTTTCTTTCTTGATGAACCTATGCCTGAAAGCGATACTCGAAGTGATCTTGGAGCTTGCTTAACAACAAACTTTCTTCCTTGCTGCATAGTTTTTGTAAGATTAGATATGTCTTTTCTTATTAAGGCATCTAGTCTCTTAAGTTCTTTATTGATTTTTTGTACAGATGAAGCTAATGCTTTCTTTGAAATTTTGCCTGCATGATATCTATCTCTTTCTTTATCAAATTGATCCATTGCTGCTTGCTTTTCATCTTGATGAGTCCTTACTAATTCTCCAAAAGCATTTATCTCTTTTACGATAGATTCGTAGGCAGATTCATCCATATGTTTTTCTCTTGCCATATTTTTCCTCCTTTTTTCTAATTAAATAAAGAACCATTAGTATATAAATTTTTTTGAATATAGAAAAAATTTTAGTTTGCAAGATAGAAAGAGACGGAAGGGATTAATAGACAAGCCATTAGATTGATTCTTCTTGAGTTCGACATAATTGCAAAAATTCCTAATGATGTGGATGTAATTAATACGATTAGACCTAGAAAATTGGAGAAGATTAAATTTACTATTAGGAGAATTGATAAAGTTATTATGGACAGCGTTTTGTAATTTATTTTATTGATAAATTTTGCAGTGAATTTTGATATTTTTATGCCTATGAAAAATGCAAAAATACTTGAGACGAATATAGTTATTATAATAACTATAAGGTCATAATTGGATATCGATTTTAAAATTTCTTTTATTGCTACGGCTGTGCCTGAACGAGTTTTACCTATACTATATACTGTAATAAATCCTAAAGCAGAGACTATGGTGTTTATTGCACCGACTAAAAATAAAAAAGAGCGATTGTCTTGTTCGAATATTTCTGAGCTGATTGTTGCTGCATGGCCTGAACCTATGCCTGGAAGAAAAGAACATAATGGTGCAGATATTGCTGCTGCAAAGAAGGATTTTGAAAGTTGTTTTTTTGTTAATTTTATTTCTTTTAGTTTAGAAATTCTTTGTTTGCTTATATTTTTTGATTTATTTTTTAGAGAAACTATTAACGCTGATGAGCCGAATAAGCCTGTTAGAAGAGGAAGAAGAGGTTCCTTTATCGGAAGATTGAAGGTTATAAGACCTAGGAAGCCTGCAAGGATAAATATTGCTATGGATGAGATGAAATTGTCTTCTCTAAAAATTAAAAATAGTGAGATGAAAATTAAGAGAAAAGGTATTAAGGGTATAATTGATAGATATAAAATTGGCAATATAAAAATGAAGATAGGGATAAATAGTAATATTATTAATAAAGAGGATAAAGAACCGTATAAAGTTAATACAACTGCTTCATGTCCTTTTCCTGCTTTCAATAGCTCATGACCTGGCAATATTGAAAGAAACGAATCTTCATCAGGGGCGCCGAGAAATATTGAAGGGATGAAATCGAGAAAAGAATGTGTAATTGTCATTGATACTATAAATATCGCCAAAGCTAGAGGAGAAGTGAAATTTAGGAGTTTTGGAGATATAGAGATAAGAAAGACGCTGATAAGATTTACATGAATTCCTGGAAAAAGACCTGTGAAAGTGCCTGCGATTAACCCCATTATTATTGCAATAATTTCATTTAGCATGTTTGTTATTTTTTATATGAAAGTTTTAAAATTTTTAGAGAGTATTTATCATTGTAGAATTCAGATTCAGCTATTGCAGATATATTTTTGTTTAGAAGAGGAGGACAATCCAACGGACAACTTAATTGAAAGTTATTATTTAATTGCAGGATTTTATTATATTTTGTTTGGGTTTCTTTTATTACTCGCCCTTCTACTACGAATTGCTGATTTGGAGGAAATTTAGCAATTTGAGCTTCTGAATTAATTTTTATTGGCGGAGTTGAAAGAGTTGTTATAAGCAGAGATAATAGGCCTATGAGAGATATAATTAAACAGACTTTTTTCATGATATTTATTTAGGTTTATATTTAATGTAAAAAGGAAAGTTTAAAAGGTTTAATTTGTTTAATTATATATGATGAAAAGAGAGATGATTTTCTTGTTTATTTTTCTATCTTTAATTTTAGCAGTTAATGTAATTGCTCAAGAACAATTGACCGTTGAAGGGGGCGGGGAATTAGAGGTTGACGCAGGCATTACACCTGATAGCGCATTTTACTTCATTGATGAGTTTTTTGATAGATTTGGAAGTGATTTAGAAAATAGGGAAGAGAAGATCTCTGAAATAAAGGCTATGATTGAAGCTGGAAATATTGAAGACGCGAAAATAGCTTTAGAGAGATATAAAGAATTCGCAAATAATTTGGAAAAAGAAGTTGCGCCTGAAGAGAAAGACGATGCAGATAGAAGCTCCGAAGCTATTAAAAGAGCTGTGAGAAAATTTGAAGGAAAAATTTCTGATGACGAGAAAGAAGATTTTGTAGATGATATAATAGATAAGGAGAATAATATTGAAAATGCTGCAGAGATTGCTTTTAAAATAAGGGATTTATGTGAGCAATTGTCTAAAATAGATCCTGTTGAATACGAAAGGATTTGCAGAGTTGGAGATGATGAAGATGCTCCAGAATGGAAAAAAAAGCATTATCGTGATTTAACTGAAGAGCAGAGAAAAGAAGCTCGCGCATTTGGAAGTATTATGGGTGAATGTTTTAGAACACAAGGGAGAGAGTGCAGATGCGAGGAGATTAGCATTAAACCTTTTGCCGATAGATGCAGTGTTGTTGCTCCTTTAGCTGCTAAATGCGACGGAGGAGATGAAAATGCTTGTGAGGCAATGGATGAGGCAACAGAAGGAATAGAAGATTTGTTGCCTGATTATTTAAGCGATGTTTTAGGAGGACTTGAAGATGAATTTGAAGAGGATCAATTTGAGTTTCACATGCCTAAAGAATGCAGGGAGAGAAATGCAAGAAATCCTAAAGAATGTATGAAAGTTATGTTTGAGATTAATGCTCCTGATGAGTGCAGAGAAGCGTTGGAAAATGGAGAGATTAGTTTTGATAATGAGAAGGAAGCAAGAGAGAGCTGTGAAAGGATTATGTTTGAGATTAATGCTCCTGATGAGTGCATCGAAGCAGGAATTAAAGATCCTAGAGAATGCAGTATTTTTATGTTTAAGAATAATGCGCCTCCTGAGTGCATTGAAGCCGGGTTAACTGGCGAGCATAGAAACGATCATAAAAAATGCGAGGCACTAATGGGGGAGAAATTTGGCGATAGAAGAGGCCCTTCTGATCATGCTGTTGCAGCCGGATTTAGATGCAAAAGCATTGAGAATCCTGAAGAGAGATTAAAATGTTTTGATGAGGCTTTGTTAAGAGCAGGAGAGCTTGGAAGAGGTGAAGGAGGGCAGTTTGGAGGATGGCCGCCGCAATGTCAAGAAGCACAGGCACTTACCAGAGAGAGCTGTGAGAAAATTATGCGGGCATGGGGAGAAAGCCAGAGAACAGGTGAGGAAGGGAAGAGAAGATTTGAAGAGAAAGAGCACCCTTATGATTGTGCTGTGATGTTTTGTTCTGAAGGGATGATTTGCAGCCCTTATCGTGGATGCATTACACCTGAAGAGAGAGAAAGAGAGCTTCAAGAAAATTCTGGAGACTATAATCCTCCAAAGCCAGGAGATTCTGATTATGTAGATAAGACTGCCAAGTATGACTGTTCAAAGTTGGATTGTGGACCTGCCCCAAACTATTGTGATTCTTGGCAAGGATGTGTAAATTCTGGAGAGGGTTCCAACCCTGATGGAAGCAGCTGCTCCGAAGGTTATGAATGGAGTGGTTCGGGATGTATTCCTTTTGGGACAGGAGATTACGGATTTAATGCTGAAGAGAATTGCGGCTCTGGTTATCATTATGAAAATGGAATATGTACTCCGAATGAAGCTGTTCCTGAAAGTGGAACTACAACAGCTACAACAGAAGGAACTAGCGAGACTGCGAGCGGTACAGATGCAGTGATTACAGGAAACGCATTTTTAGAGTATTATTATAAATAATCCTTTGTTGAGGAAAGATTTAAATTAAATTGTTTTATTGTTTATAGATGAATAGTGAAGAAAGATTTGAATTGATTACGAGAAATTCTGCAGAGATTGTAACTGAAGATAATTTGAAAGAATTATTAAGGAAAAAGAAGAAACCTACCGCCTATTGCGGTTATGAACCTTCTGGACCAATGCATTTAGGTCATTTTGTTACGATATTAAAGTTGATGGATTTAGAAAAAGCTGGATTTGATGTAAAGATATTATTGGCAGATATTCATGCTTTATTGAATAGAAAAGGAAGTGAAGATGAAATTAAAAAAGAAGTTAATGCATGGAAAAAAACTATTAAAGCAATTGGGGTAAACGCGGAAGTGGTTTTAGGAAGTGATTTTGAATTTAGTAAAGATTATCAATTGGATGTTATGCGCCTTGCCCAAAATTTAACGATTAATAGGGGATTGAGAGGAATGCAGGAAGTAGCTAGAGACATAGAAAATGCGACTATCTCTCAATTATGGTATCCCTTGATGCAGGTTGTCGATATAAAATA
>JBBTAC010000004.1:0-13712 GCA_038044405.1 Nanobdellota archaeon | reverse complement strand
GTTGGAGGAATGGAGCAGAGAAAAATCCATATGGTTGGAAGAGAGAACGAAAATAGTTTGGGACATAAGTTTGTTGCTTTTCATACGCCTCTTATAACTTCATTGAAAGGACTTGGAGAGAAAATGTCTAAATCTATCGAAGGATCTTGGATTTCTATAACAGATTCTTATGATAAGATTAAAAAAACGATTACTGGAGCTTATTGTCCTGAAAAAATTGCTGAAAATAATCCTATACTCGAGATTTGTAAATTAATTGTTTTTCCTTTATTGAAAAAATTTGAAATTAAGAGACCTGAAAAATTTGGAGGGAATTTAGAATATTCGAATTATGTTGATTTGGAAAGAGATTTTTCTGCTGGAAAATTGCACCCCATGGATTTGAAAAATAGCGTTGCTTCTTCTCTTGAGGAAATTATTGCACCAATAAGAAAGAATTTTAAATAGCTGAAAGAAGAGCTTTAATTATTATATATCCAATTATTAGAGTTATGGCTATCTTTATCCATTCTAGAACATCAATTTGTTTTAATCCTTTTTTGTTCATTTTATTTTCTTTTTAAGTATTCTATATCTGCCTTTATACTAATTAAATCTTCTGCTCTTTGAAGCTTTTCTTCTAATTTTTCTACTCTTTTTTCCATTTCATCAGTTTTATTTAAGGATATATAGAAACAAGCTAAGGATAATATAATTGGAGCAGATACTAATAGAATTATTCTAAATTGAGCGTCTATTTGAGGTATAAAACTTAGTGTAAATGAAATTATAGATGCAAAGACTAAAATAGCATTACTAAATGATTTTGACACTTTATATAAATTTTAGTTTGATTTATAATGATTGCTGTAATTTTTATCTCGTGCGAAATTCTATAATATCTTTGTCTTTTAGGACATGAGAAAGACCTACTTTTTGATTTGGAAATTTAGATGAAGGGCCTGTTAATCTTGTTTCTTTTATCTTATTTGATAAACCTTTAAGGATCGATTCAGCGACATCTTTTACAGTTGAATTTTGTTTTAGAGCGATAGGCTCTTTTGATGCTGGTTTTCCAGGTTCTTTTGTATAAATTCTTATTACGTGCATTTGTTGAAATATTCTTTCTTTTATTTCCTCTATATTATCGTTATTTAACGTTGAAATTAATATCGCATTTAGTTTTTTTGATTTTATTGTTGCTTCTAATTTTCTTTTTTGTTCATTTGAAAGAAGGTCTGATTTATTGATAAGTATTATTCTTCGACCTTGCGATTTTGATAAATATGGTGAGATTTTTTCCAGATCGGAAATAGATTCGATTAAAATTAGTAAGCAGTCTGCACTATTTATTAGACCTTGATCCATGTTTTCTGAGCCTATACCAGGCATATCAATTATTTGAGCTTTGACTCCTTGATAGTCCATTGTTCCTATTTCAGGATGTAAAGTAGTAAATGGATAAGAAGATATTTTTGGATGCGCATTTGTTAATTTTGCTAATAAGGAAGATTTTCCTGAGTTTGGCAGTCCTATAAGAACACATTGAAAATATTCTTTCTTAATTCCTTTTTGCGAGGTTTTGCCGATTTTTTTATTTTTCTCTTTTTTTTCCTTGAATTTTTTCAGTCGGGTTTTTAGTTCTGCTAGAAGGTTTTCACTAGATTTGTGTTTAGGAGCAACCTTTATCATTTCTTCTAAACATTTTATTTTTTCATCCAGCGTTTTAGCATTCAGATAAGCATTTTCTGCGGCAATATATTCATATCCTGCGTTGATTGGCATGAATTTATTAACATTGATTATTTTAAGAAGTTTGTTATTTAATGGTTCTTTCAATTGCCTCTATAATGCTAATGACTAATGACCCAAATAATCCTATTGCACTGATTATTATATTGATTATATCTACCGGATTTGTTCTTATTAATATTATGGAGAAATAAAGAAATATGACAAAATTTAGAATATGAACAATTATTTGCAGTCTATCATTAACCTTCATTTTAAGAATAGTTCTCTAATTATACCAAATATCAAGACAGATAATGCGATAAAACCGATTACCCATCCAATTACTTCTAATTTAGAAATCTTTTGCTTTGGCATCATTTTATTTAGATGAATAAAGTTTATTAAGGTTTTTACTTTGTTATTGTGATGGAATTTTTCAAAAAGACATTAAAAAATGGAATAACTGTTCTAATGGAGAAGCGAGATTTGCCTCTTATAAGTGCCTGCATTGCTAATAGATTTGGCGGGGCCTATGAGAAGAGTGAAATAAAAGGTATTGCCCATTTGATTGAACATCTGGTTTTTACTGGGACTAAGACTAGAACGCATGAAGATATATCAAGAGAAATTGAAAAGAAGGGCGGAATATTAAATGCTTTTACAGGCAATGAAGTAACTTGTTTTTATTTTAAATTACCTAGCAAGCATTTGTTTTCTGGGCTTGATATTTTGGTAGATATTATAAAAAATCCTAAATTTGACCCTACAAAATTTGAGAAGGAAAAGAGAGTTGTTTTGGAAGAGATTAAAATGTATAAAGATGACCCTCAGAAGCATGTTTTCGAATTAATTGAGCAAGCTTTATTCGCCCCACCTCTTGGAGATGGAATTATAGGGAGTGAGGCGACTGTTTCTGCTCTGGACAGAGATTTTGTTTTTGACTTTTATAAAAAGCATTATAGTGGGAATTATATTGTCAGCATTGTAGGAGATGCAGATTTTGATTCTGTTTGCGAATACTTTGAGAAAAATTTCGAAAAGAAAAAGAAGAGAGTAGATAAATTAGAGATTAAAAAGAAAAATGCAGAGATAAAAATTGAGCGAGCTGGGATTGATCAGGCAAACTTTATTTTTGCAGTACACGCCCCTTTAATGGGTGAGAAAGAATATTCTACCTTGGAAGTTTTGGATGCTTATTTGGCAGATGGAATGTCTTCAAAGTTATTTTTGAAAATAAGAGAAGAAAAAGGACTAGCATATGTTGTTAAAAGTTCTATTTCTTCTGAAAAGAATTATTCTTATTATTTGATTTATGTTGGGACAACGAAGGATAAGGTTGAGGAGGTTAAGAAAATAATTTTAGAAGAGTTTAATAGCATAACTCTTATGAGCGAGAAAGATTTGGCAGAAGCAAAAAGTAGAGTTATTGGATTGAGAGAAGTTTCAGGAGAAGATAGCTCGAGAGTAATGCAGGAATTATTGTCTTTCGAGTTGATTGATGATGCTAAAAATTATTATACTTATCAAGAAAAAATAAAAGCGGTTAAGTTAAGCGATGTTAAGAAATTAGCTAAGGAATTGACTAAAGGATATAGTACTGCTATGGTTCTGCCGAAATAGATATGCCTGACAAAAAAATGCATAGGGTTTTTATTGCTATTGATTTTCCTTCTGAAGTCATAGAAGAAGTTGCTAGAATTCAGGAAATTTTGAGAAAGTTGAATTTTACTGGAAAGGTTAGTGAATTGGAGAATTTGCATTTAACTTTTAAATTCTTGGGCGAAGTTGACTTGGAAAAATTGGAAGAAGTTAAAAATAAATTGAAGAATATTAAATTTGATAGTTTTGATGCAAGACTTGAAAATATTGGAACATTTAGTTTTAGAGGAAATCCTAGAATTGTTTGGATTAAAGTTAAGGGAAAAGGAATTTTTGAATTACAGAAGAAAATAGATGAAATGATGGGCGAATTAGGATTTAAATTGGAAGAGAGGTTTATGGGCCATATGACTATTGCGAGGATAAAATATGTAAAAGATAAGGAAAAGTTTAAAAAATATGTTGGTGAAATTGGATTAAAAGATATAAGATTTAAAATTAAGAATTTTAATTTAAAGGAAAGCGAATTGAAGATGATGGGCCCAATTTATACTGATTTGGAAATTTATGAATTGGATTAGAATTACGAAAAGGATTAAATATCCTATTCGTGTTATAGGAATATGAAAAGAGGAAGTTTATTTTTAGGAATATGTAGTCTTCTTTTTTTATTTTCGAGTTCATTTGTTTTAGCTGAAGAAACTTCTCCGCAAGAGCCATCACTTTGTAGAGTTGGAGATTTTAATGGAGATTATGAATTGGATATCTCTGATGCTATTGGTTTGTTAAATTATTTATTTAACCAAGGAGTTCCTCCAAGCTGTGATGAAGAATCTGTTGATTATGATGGAGATGGAATTGTTGATATTTCTGATGCTATTGGCTTGCTTAGTCATCTTTTTTCTGGAGGAAAAGGCCCAAAGGTTCCTATTGTTCCGAATAAGAAAGGTTTGGATGTGATTAATGAGGAGAATGTTTATACTCAGATTAAAGATACCGATACTATTTATCAAATTATTTGTTTACGAAGAGATGAGTTTGAAAGTTACTTTCCAATTTTAAACGATCAGCTTTCTTGTACTGTTCCTATTTTGTTATGGGTATTTTCTCAACCTGATAGAAAAGAAAGTAAATGGCATTATATTGGATGCGCCTCAGATCAAAAAGATGATCTAATTAGGTTTACTCGGTCAACTAAAGGAGGTAACGTTAATAATGGATTTAATGTTGAATGTTCCAACGCCCAGGATAATATGATTTTGTTTGGTAATTTACCCAAAGATGATCATTCTAATTTTATAGATTATCTAATAACTGGAGAAGGAAATGATTTTATTTATGGCTTTAATCGACATATAGTTAATACCGTGATCGTTAATGGAGGAAATAATCTTATAAATTTTGAGCATGGAACTTTAGGGCTTGTGAAAAATTCAGAATTTAGACCAAGATTAAATCCTTATTTTGAATCAGATAAAAAAACTATTCGACATTGGAGTTTAGAATTTACTAAAATATCAAATCAAAAATCTGGAGATACTATTGCAATGACCGGACGTAATCCACTTGTACTTGGTGGTGGTTCAGGAGTATATATTGGGAGTAACGGGGTAGATATTGTTTTTGGACACCCCCTTGAGGAATATATTTTTGGTTCCGGAGGCAATGATGTTTTAATTGGAGGAGGTGGAGAGGATAGAATTTATGGGGATTCTTTCCCTGAAAACAATGTTCATAGCTCATTTGGTATTTTTGATGAGAGAATAATATTTTCTCCGGATGCAAATTCGGACTTAGATGATCTTGTTATTGGAGAGTCCGATATGGATTTTATTGATACAGGTCCAGGAGATGATGATATTTATGCAGGTTCAAATCAGGATGGAATAGTTACTCCCGACATAATTAAAGGAGGTGATGGAGATGATTTAATTTTCGGCGATAAAAAAGGACCTGATACTTTTGACCCTGAAGAAATAGTGAACGAGGAAATTGCTAAAATAAAGAGTTCCTCTGATTTCAATGTAAAGGCAATTCGACAGAAAATTCAAGAAGCACAGTATAAAGAACTGGAAAACTTAATTATTCAACAATTAATGACTAAAGGAGAAATTCCGAATAGCGCCGGCGGATCAGATGTAATTTCAGGAAGTTGCGGAAACGATATGATCTTTGGCGAAGAAGGAAATGATTTTATTTCTGGAACAAGCGCTCAGAAGAAAATCAAAACGGGAGAGGAAACAATAAATGTTGGGAATGGAGAGACAAAAACTTATAATGTTTATCATTCTGGAGACATTTGCGAGGCAGAAAATAAAGAAGATAAAGATATTATTTTTGGCGGCAGCGGTGAAGATGTTCTTGAAGGGAGATTAGATATTGATTTATTATATGGGGGAGCTGGAGATGATAAAATTTATGGGGATTATCAAGATATAGGGGATAATATTGAAAATTGGAAAAAAGGAAGGCAAAATGATGACGACATTCTTTGTGGAGGAGAAGGGCTGGATAAATTGTATGGAGATACTGAAGTTGAGGAGTTGTATAAAGACCCTGTATATCTTAAAGGGAAAAAAGATCTTATGATTGCAGGTCCAAGAATTGATAAGCCTGAACTTTTGAAAGGCGGCAGACGAACTATAGGGGATGATGATACTTTTTATCATAATGGTAAATGTACAGAAATAGAAGACGATGAGATAGATCGAACTGAAAAGGAGAAAGTTGTGTGTGTAAAAGAATGGATGCCTAAAGCATTTCCTATTGGGACTCTCATAGGTGCTTTTCGAGGATTTTTAGATGCTGAAATTATTCTGCCTGATTGCGGGGAAAAAGAACTTGCTCAAAGAGCAGATGATGATGGTCCTAAAAGACCTTATCCCCCCCGAGCTCTGCCGCCTGATGAGCCATTTCCTATAGAGGTTGGTATAGATGGTCCTGATTCATCTTCGAATATAGGATGCTGTTCAATGGTGTGTGAAGGGCCTATTGCTCCGACGTATACTCAAGGCACTGTTGTAAAATGTAAGCAAGTTTCTCAAAGTGAATGTAGTTGCGAGAATTTACCAACAGTGTGTGCAGATGGAAGAGCAGGCATGGGAGATGGAGGAATGTGTAAATCTACGGAGTGGGATCCAGGTGCAACTTGTGATGAAGTGAATAATAAATGTGTATTGAATAATGAATTTTGATGAGTAAGAAATTAGATTATTATTTAGAGGACCTATTAAAATAGTCTTTAATTACAGCAATTATTCCTGGAGATTTTTTGGCTCTATGCTGATGCAGAGGTTTTGAAGGAACTTCAGCAATGCACCAACCGTATTGTTGATTTGGATTGGAAGGATCTTGTATTGTTCCATTGTCTACAATTTTCTCAAGTAGTTCTGCATTAGGAATTTCTTTTAAAGCAATTTTTCCTAAATATCTATCATGGGAGGATTCGATATTGAGATCATACCCAAATGTTAATAATGTTGGATGTCCTCCAATTCTTGTTTGATATCTAATCATATGAGGTTCATCAACAGTTAATGTGCCCATTCCATTTTTAAGACATTCTTGTGCGACTTGGGATTCTTTGTGCGTTATAGGATCCCCACATAAAAGTTTAAATCCAGGATTATGTTGAAGAAGATATTCTCCTAATTGTACGATCACAATTTCCAGTAATTTTTCATTTTGAACCATATTATTATTTTCGTCATTCGCTTTATAAACCTTTCTTTTTAACTAGATGCAAAAAACAAGGGCATTGTGACATTAGTCTTTATTCTTGTAGATTTTATTAATTAACTCAAGGAATTTCTCTGCTTTCTTTCCGATAAATGAGCTTAACTCTTCTTCTTTTGCGTTTATGACCTGTTTTAGGGTTTTGTAGTTTTTAAGAAGTTTTTTCGCTGTTTTTGGACCTATGCCTGGAAAACCCTCTAAGATAAATTTTAATCTTTCTGAATCAGTCATTTGCTGTTTTGCTCTAAGAGATGTATCTGATTTTTCTTTTTTTGCAATGAGCGAGAGATATAGAGCTGTATCTTTTTCATTTTTTGTAAAAATTATAGGAATTTTGTATTCTAATGATATGGAGAGGATAAGTCCACGAATTGTATTTTCGTTAAGATTTGTATTTCTTAAATCCATTTCTTGATAATTTTCTATTATTAAAAGGGATTTTTCATATTGCTGTAAATTTTTAAGTTGGATAAATAGTCTTTTGTTTAACATTGATGAAATGAAATCAGATATGGTCTTTCTTTCTATCGCTATTTCACCTATTATGTAATCTGCTATTTCCAATTGTTTAAACTCTATTTTGTTACCTTGTGAAATCAGTTCAGATACTACTAGTGAATTTTTCTCCCTGTTATCTACTATTATTCTTTTAGTTTTCTTTTCTTTTATTGGTTTTTTTGAGAAGATATTAAAAAAAGGCATCTTAGGTGAAATTGCTTAGAGTATTTATTTTATTCTTTTGCTGTTCTTTTAACTCTTTTTTTACTTGTTCTAAAATAGTATACATTTTTTTTTCTTTTGCTGAAGAGGCATAATGGAATGCTATGTCTCTTGTATCTTTGGTTGCTAAGATAATTAGTTTACCAGGAGATAGACGAGCTGTTCTTCCTGCTCTTTGAATTTTTCTTATTGCAGAAGGTATTGGCTCGTAGAAAATAACTGCTGAAACTTCTGGAATATCTAGGCCCTCTTCTCCAATAGAGGTGGCTATTAGAGTGTTTATTGTTCCTTCTTTAAATTGTTCTATTATTTGTTTTTGCTCTTTTTGCGATAAGCCAGAACTTTTTCCAGCTGTTGTTTTTTTTGCTTGGCCTACGAAAGTACTTGCCTTTATTCCGGTTAATTTGTTTAATCTTTTCGCTATTGTTTGGGCTGTTTCTCTAAATTGGGAAAAAACCATTATTTTAGAATTTTCATTTTCTTTGATTTGATTTTCTACTATCGTAGCAAGCTCTTCTATTTTTGGATGTTCTACATTTTTTGCGATTAAATTGGATAATGAGATAAGGGCAGCGTTGAATTCAGGAAGTTTGACTAAAGATTGGACACCCTTACTTTTTTTATTTCTTGCTTGTTCAAGAAGAGAGTTTAGATATTCTTTAAAACCAGAAAGTGTTTGAGTTTCTAATAATTCGATTGCATGAGAGATTTTTATTGCTTGTGCTGTTAATGACATGCCTTGCATTGCATTGAAATCTCTGAAAGGAATACGCGCCGCTAGTTTGTTTTGGAGTTGGAGAAGAGTTATTTTATTTACAGGGCCGAAGAGCAAATTGCGTGACTTTAATTGATCTATTTTTTTGTCGTATATTTGTTTGAGAATAGTTTTTATTTCTAGAAATTCAGATGGAAAAGGAACTTCTACTTTTTCGAATTCTAATGATTGCAAATAGGATTTTACGTCCTCACTATCTCTTGTTCTGACTTCTATTTCTTCGATGTTTAGATGCCTACAAATTTCTTTTATTTTTTTTGCTTCAGAACCAGGAGAAGCAGTCAAACCAAGAATTAATTGATTGTTTGCTTGTCTTTTATAATAGTTCAGAACAGAAGTATAATCGTAGTTGCCAAGCGAACGATGACATTCGTCTATGATAAGCAGAGAGACCTCATTTAACGAATAGAGACCACTTTTTGTGTCGTTTGCTATACATTGTGGGGTTGAAAGTATTATGTCTGCTGTTTGAAAGATTTTTTTTCTTTGATTTGATTGCGTAGATCCAGTAAATAGCTGAAGGTCTGCGAAAAGTTCTGGAAGTTGGGATTGAAATGTTTTGAAATGCTGTTCTACTAAAGGGCGAGTAGGGGCCAACATTAGAATTTTCGAAGTTGGATATTGTTTTATCCTATGGACTGCTAACAATAACGCGATTAAGGTTTTGCCTAACCCTGTGGGTAAAACAACAAGAGTGTTAGCATTTTTTGCTGTTTCGAAAATAGATTGCTGATAAGCACGAGGAGTTATCATTTAGTTTAAGAAGATTATTGATATTTATATCTTGTTTAGATAACGAGATTAGTATATTATCTCGATTCTTTGCATCTTCTGAAATCTGCTGTTGAAGAGATTGATTGATAGGCATCATAGGCCTGTTTTTTATCTTCAAATTTTGGACCATATTCTATTCTTTTTTCATGCTTAAGGAGTATAAGATAAAAATAAGAAGGATTGTCTACAGGATTTATTTGAAGACCCAAACCTAATCTTGATTCGTCGCTTAATCTTTTTTGATCTAAACAACTTTCACGGTTGAACAAATTTTCTATAATTCTATTTTCCATTAAGGATTAGATTTTTGGTCATTTATAAATGTTATAGCGTTAAATAATTACAATTGATAGAATAACAAATAGGGTTGTGATCGTTGCAAGTATTGTCCAGAGAATACGGTTGCCGAAGAAAATTTGCGCTCCATCTAATTTTGATATTGGAAGAAGATTCCAGAATGAATAGTATATTGCTATTTTTGAAAGATAGCTTATTGGCTGGAAAAAGTAAGATACAATCGCTAATAGCAATGTGATGATTATTCCTGAGGCGCCAATTAAGGCGTTGTGGAAGTCAGTCATTTCTGTAAATGAATAGAAGCCGTGTCTCTTTGCTGCCCTATACTTTAAGGCTTTTGTTTCATAGGTTAGAATAGGTGTAAATTTTATAAATCCTAAACTAATTACTGAAAGAATAATAGGGATTATTGCACCCGCTTTGAATGGGTTTTTTAATCTTCTGTAAGGAGGAAGCAGATTTGGAAGATGATGCGTCTGCCATATTTCATGCTCTATATCTGAATCTAATGAATAAGCAGTAAGCTTTTTTGCAAGAATGGAAAGGGATATAATTAATGTTGAAAAAATTAATATCTTGGGAAGCTCTACCCATTGTTGTTTAACTGCAAATGAAAAACTAGATACTATTGCGAGAATGACAATTGCAGAAATGATATGTGAAAGTTCTGATGATTTCATATTATATTTTGGATTTGAGTTTATATAAAGTTTATTACTTGAAATTTATGTCAAGATTGCTATCTTGAACATCCAAACCTCAAGAATCCTTTAAAAGATTCTTGATGGCATTCAAAGTCTATAAAACTTTGATGAGTTCAAATGTTACTCAAGAACTTTTTGATATTGTCAAAAAGCATAAAATATAAATACCCTGATTAATACGAGAAGTTATGTTAAGAATAAAAAGTATAAGTGAAATTATTGGAAAGAATGTTTTTACATCTGATGGTGATTTTTTTGGGCAGATTGAAGAAGTAAATCTTATTGAAAACAAGATTGATGGATGGAAGATAAGAGTTGGAAACAAGTTTTTGAGTATGTTTGGCGGTGCTAAAGGGGTTGTTGTACCTCACCAATTTGTTAAAGCAATTGGAGAGATATTTATTATAAATAAGGCTTCTTTGCCTGATAAAGACGAAAGCATTTCTTTAGAGAACGCCGGAGATGCCGGACAGCAGCAGTTTGCCAATATGTAAATTTCTTTCTGAAAAAGTGAAGACTTAAAGATTGAGATCTTTAGTCCATTCACATTTTTTACAAAAATGTGAAGGTTTAAATATAATAAAATATAATTTTAGATATGGTCGAGACAATATTTACTAATCCTTTCTTTATTGAAACTGTATTGCCGTTATTACTTATTTTTACTGTTGTTTTTGCGATTTTAGAAAAGACTAAAATACTGGGAGACGGCAAGAGACAGATTGATGCTATTGTTGCTCTCGTTATATCTTTAATTTTTGTCGCCTTTGGGCGAGCAACAGATATTGTTGTTAGAATGATCCCTATATTAGGCGTTGCTTTAATTGTAATATTGATTTTTATGATTCTACTTGGAAGCGTTTATGGAGAAGGGCAATTTTCAATAGATTGGCGATTAAAAGTGGCTATTGGGATTCTTATTGCAATTTTAGTTATTGCAATGGTGTTGATTTTAACTGGGGGATTGGATTATCTTCTTACTTTCATTTACGGCGATAATTCTGGATTATTGATAAATGGAGTTTTGGTTTTAGTAATTATTGGAGCAATTGTCGCTGTTGTTTGGGGCGGGAAAGACAAAGAAAGCGGAAAGGGAAAGTAATAACTAAATAGTCCTTTATTAAAAAATAGTCTTTTAGCTTTGCAAAAAGATTTCTAGCGAAACATATTTAAACGATTTTTAATTATAAATAGGATGGTTTACAGTGTTCAAGAGGTGTTATACTTATTAGAGAGCTACGGCATTTTTGATGTTGTACTGCCTTTCTTGCTTATATTCGCATTTGTTTTTGCGATTTTGAATTATACTAGTCTCTTTGGAAAGAATAAAGGTGTTAGTGTTATTATTGCTTTTGTTATTGGTTTGATGGCAACTAGATTTAAAGTTTTTACTGATTTTTATTCTGAACTATTTCCTAGATTGGGAATTGGAGTTACTATCCTTCTTGCAATTTTAATTTTAGTTGGTTTGTTTACTACTCAGTTTAGCAAGAAGAAGATTTTACCTTGGATATTTTTAGGTGTTGGCGCCGTTATTATTATTGTTATTTTGTATCAAACATTTGATAGACTGGGGTGGGTTTATGGGTCTATAGGTTCAGATATAGCTGGATGGATAATAATTGCTACTTTGTTTTTAGTTATTTTAATAACTGTTATAGTCAGTACAGCTCCGGAAGATGAGAGGGCTAGAGCTGCAGGAGAAAGAGATATGGGTATGTGGGTACCATTAGGGCGAAACGCAAGTTAAATAAAAGATGGCAATAGATATTTCATGGATAAGTTATTTTGCACCGATACTGGCTTTTTTAGTTGTATTTGTTATTTTATTTGCATTGCTTAATAGAACAAAGTTAATTGGAGAAAATGCTTGGGTGCAATTATTTGTTTCATTTTTAGTTGCTACGATTTTTGTTTCTGGCGCAGGTGTTAGAGATTATGTTTTGACTATAACCCCATGGTTCGCAATGCTAGTTGTAAGCTTATTTTTTGTTTTGTTTATTATAGGATTTGTTGGAAAGCCTGCTGAATTTATGCAGAAAGGGATTGGAGCATCTTTCATATTTGTATTGATTGTTATTTTCTTGGTCTCTGGATTTATTGTATTTTCAGATGTGCTTGGACCATACTTGCCTGGAAATCCTGCCGGAGATATAATTTATACTTCCAGAGTATTTGGAGCTTTATTGTTATTAGTTATATGCGCTGTTGTAAGTTGGGTATTGGTTGCAAGCGGGAAAGAGGAAAAGAAAGATTGATAACTATGATTTTTAATATGTTTAAGGACGAAAATTGGAAATATTTATAAACTTAAGTTGTCATATGTAAACCGTGGTTAATATGTATAAACTAAAGTTTACTGTACTTCAGCAGGAAATTTTTAGATATTTAGTTATAAAGGCAGGTTTGTCGTTTAATTTAAGAAGTTTAGCAAGAGCTCTTGAAGTTTCTTCTACTGCAGTTTCTAAAGCTCTTCCTAGTTTAGAGAAAAATCAAATAGTAAAAGTAAAGAAAGATAAAGAATCTAAAAGAGTGTCTATAGAATTAAATCGCGATAGTTTTACAATAATGCGATTAAAAAGAGTAGAAAATTTAAGAATGATTTATGAATCAGGATTAGTGAATTTTCTTTCTGATAGTTTTCCTGGAAAAACAATAGTTTTATTCGGCAGTTATTCTTTAGGAGAGGATACTATTAAATCAGACATAGATATAGCTATCATAGATGCAAAAGAAAAAAATATAGAACTTTCAGAATATAATAAAAAACTCGATAGATTAATCTTTCTTCATTTTTATCCGGATTTTAAAAAAATAGGAATTCCTCTAAAAGAAAATATTTTGAATGGAATAGTTCTTAAAGGAGGATTTACATTGTGAAAGAATTTAGGGAATTTATAGATAATGGAATTATAACTAAAATCTCTCAAAATAAGTCTAGAGCCAAAGCTCTTTTTGAGGAATCTGAAAGGAAAAATAAAACTCTTAAGCTAATCATGGAAAAAATAGGTTTAACAGACGATAACGCAAACGATATTGTCGAGCATGGCTATGATATAATAATGAATGTATTAAGAGCCAAACTTTATCTGGATGGATTTAAGGCGTATGGAGAAGGCGCTCATGAAGCAGAAGTTTCTTATCTAAAAGAACTTGGCTTTTCAGATACAGATACAGATTTTTTAAATAACCTTAGATATTATAGAAATGGAATAAAATATTATGGAAAGAGATTTGAACAGAGTTATGCGGATGATGTTCTAGATTTTCTTGAACGAATAATCCCAAAACTCAATAAAGTTTATTTAGATTGACGTATTATTTCTTATGATGTTGATGGTGTTCGTGAGATTGGCTTTCTGAGGAATGATGTTTATGGGCTGATTGGAAAGATT
>JBBTAC010000003.1:0-2026 GCA_038044405.1 Nanobdellota archaeon | reverse complement strand
AAGGATTCTTAGCTGGTTTGACAATTGGCAAGCTTGCAGAAGGAAGTATAAAGGCTGGAATCAAGCACTCATTTATATTAGCTATTGCAGCATTTCTAATTTCAACAGGCGCTAATGTCTTTCTGATTTAGAAAAAGAATAAAAAATCTCATTTTTAGAATTTAAAATTTCATATTTAATTTCAAGATTTTTCAATAAAATTTCAAACCATTTTCTTCTTTTGTATTTCATAGGTTTTCCAGATATAGTCTTAGTTGCAAAGCTTATTAAGAAATATTTACAGTCTGCAATTTTAATAATTCTTTCAGTCAAATTATATGGTTTTTTTTCTAGTATATCCAGCGTTTTGAATATAATGCAGATATCTGCCTTCGGAAGTTCTTTTATTTTTCTTAAATCATAAGCAAACACTTTTCCCTTTATGTCATTTTTTTCAAAAAATTTTCTCACCAAAATTAAATCATCATTATTTATATCAATCGCGTTATATTCTATTTCCTTATTTGCCAATACAATTGGATTTATTCCGCAGCCCAAATCAAGAACAGACCTTATTTTTAAGGCCTTTAATAATTCTTTTATCTTTGGATAAAATTCAAGTCTTTCAGATGTAGAAGTATGTGTTTTTAATAATTCATCCAGGTTACCCTCTTCTAAAAGCTTCATTCTATCCTTTAAGCTCTTTTGAAACCTTCCAGCATAAAGTCTTAGTTCTGCTCTAATCTCTTTTACTATAATCTTAATTTTAAATTTATCAAGATTTTCCAAAGACAATTTATACCTATCTAAATATTTTTCAAGAATATCATGAACTAGGGAATCATCCAAATTTCCAAGTTCTTTCTTTTCTTTTATCTTTTCTTTTATCTGCTCTTTATTCAAGCCCATGTTTTCACAAAGAGGATAACTTATATAAATCTATAATTCATTTTCATAATATGAACAAAAGAGGAATTAGCCATATAGAAGTAATGCTATCTTTTCTCATATTTGCAGGTTTCGTAATTTTTGCACTATATTTTTTCAATCCTTTTCAGCAATCATCTCGCTTGATAGATTCTTCTTTAGACTACGCAATTAGAGAAATTATAAATAACGCAACAGTTAATTTAGAAACATTTTCCATTACTATGGATGTTTCAGGCGGAGGCATTATAAGAAAAATTAAGATAGCCGGAGTTGACAATTCAAAAAATGCAGTAGTAGAAAATAGACATGGCGCAATAGTTCCATCTAGAAGAGATGGAAATAGCGACAACACCGAATTTGATACTAGTCTAGTTCATGACAATGACCCAACTAAAGGATTTGCAATCTTTAAATTTAGTTATGATTTTCCACAAGGCACTTTAACAGGAGGTGGTGGTCAGCTTGAAGAAGATAAATATAAAATAACTTCTTATAATAATCTCGAGTTGTTATCGGAAAATAAAATTAAAGAACTAAACAATTCTTATAACATCGACTATCAAAATTTAAAGAAAGGATTCAATCTACCTGAAAGAGTTGATTTCGGTTTTATGTTGGAATTCAATTCTAATGATTTTATTGAAGCGCAAAAAAAAGTTCCACAAGGCGTAGAGCTATTTTCAGACTTAAAGAGAGTAGAGGTTCTTCGTACAAATGGAAAAGTTCAATTCGCAAATTTAATAGTGAGAGTATGGTAATGAACAAAAGAGGAATTTGGAGAGTTATTGAAGCAACCCTATCGGTTTTAGTTATAACTGCTTTTATTTTAATAGTACTCTCAAAAAAAGAAACAGTATATGAAAAAGAGTCTATAGGAAGCAATCTGCGTTCTATATTGAATGAAATCTCAAAGAATTCAACATTAAGAGAGGCAATATTGACAGACGACGACGTTTCAAGTCAAGCAGAAGAAACAGTATTGCAGGTTTTTAAGGAAAAAATTAATAATCCGGCACTAAATTATAATCTTACAATATGCGGAATTAATAGCGCTATCTGTGGAGACATAAGCAAATATTCTATAGGAGTTGATCAAAACATTTATTCAGAAGAAAGG
>JBBTAC010000002.1:55533-125895 GCA_038044405.1 Nanobdellota archaeon | reverse complement strand
GCATGGATACTTATTTTATCTGAGGCAATATTCGGAGCACTTATCCTTGTTGGATATAAGGTCAAATATACCGCATGGCCCCTAGCTTTTGTTTTGCTAATAGCCGAGATATTAGTTGTTATACCTAATGGTGGGATTGGATCTAGTAATTCATTCTTTCATTTAATTGGAATAGCAGGATTAATAACAATTGCATTAACGGGGCCAGGCAAGTGGGCTTTAACTAAGAAGTAAATTTATTTTTTATATTAAATGAGGCAGAAATTACTAAAAATATTATATAGAATATTTATCATATTTGGAATTCTAATTATTATTGGTGGAGTTTATATAATTTTAAGGAACCTCGGAGTATTGTAGATGGATTCTAAAGTTTTAGAAGTGTCAAGAACCATCTACTAAAGTGTATGGCGTCTGGTTCTTGAGCATGCTCAAGAATTGCTCTTTATAAATACAATTCTTGACATATTAAATCAGATAATAGTTTTAATAATCTATGGTATAATAATTTCTAGAGAGATTGCTGATAAATCCTTCGACATATTTAACACTGTTATAACTATTGGAGGAATTATATTTTCTGTATTGCTTATGTTTTTCACATGGTATTTAAAATCTAAGAAATTAGTTGATTGAAATTTAGTTATTTTCTTTGAATTTATTATTGATATATTCTATTAGTGAACTCCCTGAGAGTTCTGTTGTTGAGGAACCGTTTCTTACGAAGAACTTTTCTTCTTTTCCATTTTTTAGGAAGATATGTTTACGGCTTTTATCACAATCTATTTTCATAATATTTTTCCCATCGATATTAATAATTTTTGATTTTATGAAAGGGAGGTATTCTGCACCTATATGGTCTTTAATGATGTTATTAAAATGCAGATTTAATCTGTCGTTGTTTTCAAAATTGTCTTTTTCTACTCCAGATATTTCTCCTGTATCTGAAACACCTACTAATAGAGTCCCTCCATCTGAATTTAGGTAAGCAGCGATTGTTTTTAGGACAGCATGCTCGACTTGTTTATCTGTCTGATTAGTATGCAGATTTGTTCGCAATGTTGATTTAAATTCCAATTTATTACTTTCTCCTTCTTTAATTAAGCTGATGATTTTTTGAGGATTGTTGTCTTCGTTAACTTTTATTCCAAAGATGTTTGAATTCCTTTCTATGAATTTAGATACTAGCCTGCTTATTAGATTTGAATTGCCATTTTTTATATAGACATAACCTGCGCTCGATACTATTAAAGCGCCAATCATATTTGCTATTAGGCCTTTCATTGTATCTCCTGTTGTTCTTTGAAGATTAAACCCGAATACACTATCTAAGGAAAATTCAAAGAATTCCCAAACAGTGCCTATAGCAACTGCAAAGCAGAAAGAAAATAATGCTATAATCTGGGGACTTGCATGGATTTTATCTCCTTTATACAGAGTATGCATGACGGTTAATCCAATAAAACCTAAGGCGATAGCTGATGCAAAATTGAATAATAGGCTTAAAAATGTAAATTCTTTATTGAAAGAATTAACCTCTCCTAAAAGGAACAATCCATAAATAAAGAATATTATAATTATTTCAAATTCAGCTGGTATTTTTATTCCAAATGTTTTTTTCAATAAGAATGGTAGAATTGTTATAATCAAAGCTAATATCGATATTGCAAATATGAGCTTTCTACCTTCGTAAAATGCAAAAAAGGATACTATTATAAGAATAATTCTAATTGAATTAAGTATTATCTTTCTTACACTACTTCTTTTATTGTCAGCCTCTAAGTGCTCTTTTTTCATAGAGTTAGCAGGTATTAGACGTTTATTACATTTTCTATACTAGACTAATTACAAGAACAGATTATCTCTGTGACAAGGGGATTTAGTCTTGCAAGAGTTTTAACGCTCGATATTGCACAATATCCTGATTCTTTATTGTATCTTTCTGAGAATTTTTTCTTGCAATAGTCTTCACCATAATAAGGTATTTCTTTATTTGGGAAATCTTTGTTTATATCCTGATAAACATTTGATATCGTGAACTCATTTCTGCCTGCATTGCCTAGATTTTTAATTCCTCCGGATTTGAATAGAAAGAATAGCGCGATTATTATAATTATTACTATTGCGCCAATAATCAAATTACTCGATTTTAATTTGAATTTGCCTTTATTGGTTTTAACTACGGCTCTTTTTTTCATATTGTATTAAAGGTTTTTAGGTTTATAAATTATTTGATGTCAAAGTGCTTGACAAATCTGGACACTTTGAGGATACAAAGCCACTAAGAGGTGGAAACTATCTTGAATGGTAATTTTAATTCTATATCTTTGAGATTTTTTGCTCGTTCTCTGAAATTAAGAATACCTACCCCTATAATTTCATTAGTTTTTTGGTCTTTAAATATCGTGATATCTTCATCTATATCTTCCCCATAATTTGGGCTAAGTTTTGATATAAATATCTCTAAGTAATCTCCTTCTTCATCATAACAAATATGTAATTTGCCTTCCATGTTAGTGTGCTTCTTTTACGAAATAGGATGTTATTATAAACCCTTCGCTATTTAAATATTTGACGATGACTCTCAGGAAAAAGAAAGGAGAAGATTTATATTTAAAAAACCTATAATAAAATAGTTTGTTTTTGCTTTTCTCAACGATTTTTAGTGGCGCACCAATAGTTTGCTCTATTTCTTCCTGCTTTACATCTGGATGATTATGATTAATATGCAACCACTGCTTTTGGGTAAGTCTTATCTTTCTTCCTTTTTTATCAATTACCTCAAAAACATTATTCATTAAGAATAGAGATCCTTTTTATTTATAATATTAACTTCTACTCTAAGTAAAATATATAAAACAAAAAATCTACATTAGATGATGAAAAAGAACAGGAAATTAAAGATAGGCATTTTTTTCATTTTTGCTATAATAATAGTAATATTTAATTTAATTTTATTAAATATTTATATGCAGCCAGATATAATGTTTTCTCCTGGTCTTGGTCCAGCTGTTCAAGAAAACGTTTTATCTTTCACTTTATTTGTTTTTGGTTCAATTGCAGTATCTTTGATTGTTCTTTTTGTGCTGTTTTATTTCTTTGTGATAAAGAGCTAAATTTAGACAGATTTAAATAACTTGAATTGCTGACTTAAGAGTGTCTAAAAAAAGCGTGACCATCGAGTTAGACGATAAGGTTATAGCAAGATTGCAAAAGAGGGCAAAAAAGAATATGTTATCTTTAAGAGAGATGATAGAAGATATAGTAAGGAGGAGTGCTGCTTCTAAAACTGTAACAGTTAGTGGAGACGCAGATGATGCACTCGTTGGTATTTTCAGCAGAAAAATGAGCGGGAGATTGAGAAGAAAATGAAAGACTATATTAAAAAAATGTTTGAGTGGCATAAATATCCTATTAATGCAGTACTTCATGCTATTGCGGGAATTATCTTAATTTTTGCATTGTGGAATAATAGTTGGATGTGGATTGTAATTGCAATTATTGTTGCCGTAATTGGGCATCTTATTCAGGAAACACGCGGACATAAAGCTAGAATAGATAAGCTTGAAGGGAAAAGGAAGAAGTAATGGCAATAGATATAATTGTAGTATCTGCATCTCTTGGGGCGTTAGGAGGGTTAACAAGAGGCATTGTTGGTTTATTGAAGGCATTGGCTTTAAGGAGGAGAATAATTTGGCCTTATTGGTTAATTACTGTTTTTATAGCGACAGTTATAGGAACTTTTGTTGGGATAGTTTTCGACTTTGATTATAGATTGTCTTTGCTTTCTGGCTATGCTGGAACTGATATTTTAGAAGGAATCTATAAGAGTTTTAATGTTAGCAAGGTTTATACGAAGGCGAAGGGTTGAACTTTATTAAATGATAATTTAGATAAATTATTCTAAGACTATATTATATATTATTTGATATCATAATCTTTAAATTGTTATTTAATTTAAAATTTTAATGAGCTATTTGAAAAGGTTTGGATTATTATGCACTACTTTATTATCTTTGAATTATGGATGCAGCACTAGTGAAGAAATTAAAATTAAGGAGCCAGAAAAGAATTTTGAATTAACTAGTGCAAAATTTTTTGGAAGAGACAAGGATTCTATAATCAAACCTATTATATCTTTAAGTTTGGATGTACAAGCAGGTATGCCTATAAATAAAATAGAAAGAATTCCTGAAAGAATGAGAACTGTTAAGGGCACTTATGGCCAGGATATTTTGGTAAACGGCAATTCAGTATCACCAGGGACACTTACAGACTTTAGATTTGGAAAATTAGGATTGGAAACAAGATTACATGAAAGATTTTTTTTTGATATTTACGGAGCTGGAAATATTCATTGCTCTTATTTGTTTGGAGGATTTGGTTTGCATGAACATGACGAAAATTTACAGAAAGATTTTTCAAAAGAGGGACATAAACGTGCATATTTTGGAGCAGGATATGAACCTTTCTTTATACCTGAATTAAGAGGAGATTTTCATTTAAAACTTACTGAAAAGGGCGATGGATGGTTTGTATTGGGTGGAGGATATAGGGAATATGGTTTAGAAGTAATAAATGGAATAGATACTTTGGGCGATCCAGATCTCCCAGATAAAAGATTTAAAATTGGGGATATTAAAGAAAGCAGTGTTTATGTTGCAATTGAGAGTATGAGTGTAGATTGGGCTTTAAGATGGGGCATTAGATTTGGAGCAGGATTTGTAGATTATGAAAAGAAAAATAGGGATGTTGAAGTTGATGTCAATAAAATTTTTCCTTTTGGAGGACTTTATCTTGAACTTAGATTTTAATTTTAGATTGTTCGATTATTAAGACGCCCCAACTGATGCCACAGCACTTATATTTTCTCAAATCTTTCCCTTAACTTAATAATCTCTTCTTGAGAAAGAGAATTCATCACAACTCTTATTTTTATTAAGAAGTTTTCAGCTTTAGAAATCATATCCTTTGTAGATTCTTCAGTAGGTGCAGGATTATCTTTTGAACTAGGATAATATTGTTTGTCTATTCTTTCCTCTTTTCCAAAGACAATAATTTTTAAGAGTTCAGATTGATTGAACAAGGTCTTAAAAATAGTTATTGATCCATTATGATTTTCACATTTAATCC
This sequence comes from Nanobdellota archaeon, assembly GCA_038044405.1. Classification (GTDB taxonomy): domain Archaea; phylum Nanobdellota; class Nanobdellia; order Pacearchaeales; family GW2011-AR1; genus JAUSIK01. The sequence goes on along the minus strand of JBBTAC010000002.1, from coordinate 120,762 downwards.
CTACTTTAAACAATAATGCTGTTAATCCATCATACATAGTGTAATAAGAACTTCCAATTGAATTCTCATATAATTTATTATTATACAGGATTTTAGCTGCTGTAAGACAATCACTTGCTTTTTTCAAATAGGACTCTTTAATCTCTTCAGAAGGTTCTACGCTCTTTAGCACTTTTTCTTTTTTCAGTTTACTCAAAAAACTTTGTTCGTTCATAAAACTCCTCTACTCCTCTTAATATAATATGATTTTTAATAATTTCTTTTATTAATAAAGAATCTCTATCAAAAGCTCCAATTTTAACATTGATTATTGAATGAATTTCTTTAAGTTTAGACCGTAATGTATTATCTTTTCCTTCAATGTATAGATCAATATCGCTTTCCTTTTCTGCTGAAAATTTTGCATAACTTCCAAAGAGGATAATCATATGGCCATTAACGCTTTTAAGAACATCTTCTAAAACAATGCCCAGTTCAGGATATTTTCTCAAAAGATTCATGAACTTATATCTTTCAGCACTATAGACATAATTTTTTGCTTGAAGAGTTTTTTTTATAAAAAAAACTTTATTTTTACCCTCTTTTCTGAAGTCTACAGCATTATCCTTTATGAGACCATTTAACTTTCTCAAAACTGTCGGATGAGATTCGTCTATGCTTCTTGCTAGTTGGCGAACATGAGATTCTCCCTTGATTAAAACTAGGATGATCTCTAAATCAACTTTCTTATAATTGGTCTTATTTTGTACCATATGGTAATATTATGAACCAATACTATTTAAAGGTTATTGTTTAGAATGATTTTTACTTGAGAGATTTATACTTCGACTTTTTATTTATTAAGTTGAAGTGAATCAAACTCTTCTCGTTCGATTCGAGATTGGGCAGAGCTTGTAGCTCTGAAAAACGCCCCAACCGAGAATCGAACTCGGGTCTCTGCCGTGACAGGGCAGTGTACTAGCCACTATACGATTGAGGCACGAATTACAGAGAAAAAAGTTGTTTTTAAACTTTATTAATGCATAATAGGAAAAACAAGAAAATTAGTATCTTTTATTTAAAGCAAAGTTTTATAATATGCGATTTGTCTAATTTTGTATGCGAGTAGGAGGTATCAAATGAAAGGCAAAGTAAAATTTTTCAATGAAATGAAAGGATTTGGATTTATAGTTAGTGACGAAGGAAACGAATATTTTGTTCATAGCACTGGACTAAATTCAGGAGTTTCTATATTAGAAGGAGATTTAGTTACATTCGAAATAGAACAAGGCGATAAAGGCCCTAAAGCTTCTAAAGTTTCTAAAGCTTAATTATTAAAATTTCAATTTAATTCATTCTGCAGTTTTCTTACTGCGTCAAGGACTCTTGAATCTGGAGAGAGAATATAGACATGATCAGATTTTGACCTTAATGCTCTGTAAATTCTTTGAAGAAATTCCCTTCTTGCTTTATCTTTATAGAAATCCCAGAAATATTGCGGATGTGTTTTTTCAAGAATTTTCCAAAAACTATTTTGTACATTTGGATTAGGATATTTAGTGAAGATTACAGATTTGCAAATATCTCCTGGGAAATCAACGCCTCTTGAACATTTTGTACTGTATAGTGTGTCGGATAATTTTGCCTTGAATAGAGAAACTAAACGCCCTGTTTTATCATTATTTTGTAAATCAATTAATTTCTCTTTAGACATTAAGTTTTTTAAATTATATCTGAAAATTTCATCATTTGTTGGGAGATCTTCAAATGCGTTGACATGTATTAACATTGGTTTTTCAGCTTTTTCTATGCAGGATTCTAGAGCTTTCAAGTATAGTTCTCTGGATGCATTTCCATTCTTGAAATTTTTATAACTGCAATCAAACTCTTTTCCTGTTTTTTGAATATCTATTTCTCCTTGAGGAGATGTTTCTGCCTCAACAATTTTATAATTCCTAATGCCGAATATATTTTTCAGAACTTCTTCAGAGTGTAACGTGCCTGACATGAAGACAAATGCTTTGTTTTTCTCTAATATTTCACCTAATCTTTTTGATAGGTCTGTCGTGACTAAATTGGCATATAAATTGTCTTCATATCTTTTATATGTAATATAGGTATCTTCTAAAAAGTCTACAAATTGCTTTGCTACTTCTACTCCCTTGTTTGCATAGTTTAATTCATCTAAGGAAATTTCTGATTCAACATTTTTATTTTTTGTAAATGATTGCAGGATTTTTCCTAAATTTGTTTCCTTTATATGGAATATTTTGTCTTCGTCTATTCCTATGGCTCTCTTATTTTTTTCCTCCAGAGAAATTAATTCTATAATACTATCGATAATAGCTCGGACATCATAATCATCGAAAAGAGCGTTTTTTAGAGAATTTGACAGTCTTGTTAAATTTAATTCCATTTTACTTGAAAAACTATCTAGAAATTCATCTGCTTCGTCAATAATATCTACATCTGTTTCTGGTTTTCTATCTAATGCCACTTCTATTTTATATTTAGCAGAGTTGAAAATTATTACATCGCTATCTATATATGATTGATATTGATCATAATAACTACATCCCTTTTTTCTGTGATGGAAAGTAAATTCTCTATTTCTTAGACCCATGTATTTCTTTTTTTCGGCATTACCGATTTGGATATTGTATTCCGCAGGAATAATTGGACTCCAGTAAGGATTTGCTGGCGCAATAGAAATTCTTTTGAATTGTTTGATATTGTCTAGTTCTTTATGTTTAATTAATGGGTTTTCCATGTAATATTCTTTGACTTGCTTAAAATTCTTTTCTATAATTTGAATATTTTCAGGAAGAGATGGGTCTGCGCAAGAAACTCCTGGTTTGATTAAAGAATCGTGATTATTTCGTCCTGTAATCATGGAAATTCTTAATTCTTCTCCGTTTGATTTGATTAGATACATTTTTTTCATGTAATCTTCTTCGTATTGACTTTGGAGGCTTTTAACAGGCACAACAACTGCCGCCTTACATGAACGAGCTATATTTAATGCAATAGAACTCTTTCCTGTTCCACACATTCCTTTTAAGAATATTAATTTAGTTCCCCCTTTAATTAATTCTACGATTTCTTTGACAATATCTTCTTGCGTCTTTCCATTAGAGAATTTTAGAGGTTCTAATCTTTTTCCATTTTCATATAAACTCCAGTATTCCCTTTCTTGTGTATTGTTAAGTTTTTTCCAGACTCTTTCTTCAGTTTTTTTTAGTTGTCCAGATGAAAAGTTTTCTTCTTCGTCATTTTCATTGAAATTACGTTTTTCTTTTTTTTTCCAAGAAAAATTTTCTTTATATTTTACAGGTCCTGCATCAATACCTGCTAATCTGCCTTCAGAATCAAAAGTTAACCTGCTCATTCACGCATTTAAACCCCTTAGTTTAAAAGATTATTGTAATAATATTTAAATACACTTTATCTTTAGAAAAATTATGACAAATCAGGTTAAAAAACAAAATGGAATAATAAGAATTTTAGATGGTTCTGTTTTAGAAGCATATAATGAATCAATTAAAGGATATAATGAAAAAGCAAGAAAATCTTTGGGAAAATTCAGCAAAATCGATGGAGAATTAACTGGTTCAAGCCCGTTAATGCTTATTCAATTAGCAAGTTGCGATGCACTTCTAGAGGGGGTAAGATTAGCGACAAGAGATGATTTAGAATATGCGAAATCACAAGATTCAGATTTTTTAAGAGGACATTATACCGATTTTGGTTTAGCTTTAATAACAGCAGGAGACCCTTATGCTCCTAATGATTTACTTGTTAAAAGACTTACAGATCAATTAAAACACAGAAATATAAAACCTGGAAAAGGAAAATTAATTCCTCTTGGTGTTCTTTCCTTAGCAGATTATGAAGATTCAGGCTATGGCGTCGTTATTGACTTAAAAGAAGAGGCAGAAAAATCAATAAGAGATTTGAATGATTTTAAATGGGATTATATGAGAGATGAAGGTTTATCTTGTACTTCCCTCGGCAGGTACATGAGCAGAGGCTGGGGTTCCGGCGATGGGCATCTTGCTGATTCCATTGGTTACGGTAGAGTAGTTGTTGTTAATGACTAACTGATAAATTTACTGATAAGATTTATAAATTTCTTTTCAATGTAATCTTTTCTTCTTTTTGATTAAAAGTGACGATGAATTTATCAAAGAAACCGGCTCTGCCTAAAAGAATGGGCATTTCTTCTATTTCATCTTTTAAAATAACTTTTACAGGAATTCTGAAATTATATGCCTCATGCGATCTTTTTAATTCTATATTCATGTTTGTTTGGATAGCTGGCACTTTCCCGCCAATACCTCTAGCTTCTTCTTTTGGTTTATTAAGATCTAGCCCTAAAAGCTCGGCTACATCTTGGGGAACTACAGAAATATCAGCTCCAGAATCCAATAAAGCTATAAACTCAAATCTTTGTCCTGCGTCCCAAAGAGTTATAGGGATTGATGGAGATTTAACTTCTATATTATTTGGTCTTTTCACTCTTTTATACTTAAATGTTAGGCTCATATTAAAATATCATTGTTTCTTCGCTTGGGACTTTTGCCAGTAGAAATTTCTTTCCTTTGCTGTTCTTTTTAGCTTCTTCTACAACTCTCTTCAAATTTTTACCATGCGCTATTATATTCTCCCCACAAATAGCTATCCATTCCCCTACATAATTGCTAATATCCGTTTCCATAAAATACTGATAATTTGATTCTTGCATATTCATGGTTATATTATTAAAATAGTATTTTATTATTTAAATACTTAACTTAATGGAAAAATGGTTTTTTAGATGAAATTTCAATAAATTTATAAATATCTGAGTTTTTATATTGCAATGTATATATTGAATGGTCTTGAGGATTGGGGATTGTTGGCTTTAAGGGTGTTTGTAGGATTGATTTTCTTATTACATGGAGCACGTAAATTATTTGGTACTGGAACTCCTGTTACATTCCGTTTCTTAGGGCTCTTTGAAACTATTGGCGCACTTGCTGTAATTTCTGGAATATGGGTGCAATTTACCAGCATTGGTTTTGGAATTATAATGCTTGGGGCAATTTATATGAAGATGTTTAAGTGGGGCGTTAAATTCTCTCCTAAAGAACATCCTGGATGGGAATTTGACTTTCTAATTTTAGGAGTATCTATTGCATTGTTGTTCTTAGGAGCTGGCGCGTATTCTTTGGACGCTTATGTCAAAGTTCTGGGAAACTAAGCACTTTAGTCCGTGAGAACTTTGAGCATCCAAAAGTCCCGTACGAGACTCAAGGACTTTTTGATTTTGGATTTTATCCTTGAAAATTAATCTTCTTTTATTGTATGATAAGCTAACTTACTTACAATTTCAAAAAAGAATAGTGTAAATCCTATTAATAGTATCAAACTAATTAATAGATTAATCCAAGGATCTAATAACTGGCTATCTAATAAATGCAGATTCATTAATTGGGGCAATATGAAATCAGCTATCTTAGAAACTACAATAGCTACAACTGTAGAAATAATTATTAATAATTTATCCCTTTTGTCTATATTCATTATCTATTTAATAATATAAGAGTTATATATTTTGCTTATTTTATCCTTAATTTTTATCTAGGCGAGTAGTAAACAAGGTTTAAATATGAAAATACAACTAGAATAATATGAGAAAACTACTATTTATTGCGTTATTTGCAGCAATATTGTCGTTATCATTCGTATCTGCATATGATGGATATTATTACCCTAGTCATTATTCTGGTTATTATCCTATGGATAGTTATAGTTATTACGAGAAAACTACCTATACAACAGAGAAAAGAGTAGTGGAAAGGAATTATCCTGTTTATCACGATTATTATTATGCTCCAAATAGATACGCGCCAATATACAAATATACTTACCCTTCAAGTTCTAATTATAGATACGATAGAAATTATATGTACGACAGAACTTACGTTTATGATAGGGATTATAGTTATGATAAGCCCTATTATTATGCTCCAAGATATGATCCTCATTTAGGATATTATAATTGGAGATATTGATTTTTTCTAAATTTATTGTTGATTGGAGTTTATTTCACTTTCTTTTTTCTACGAGTCTAAACTTTTTACGATTTTGATCTGCATAGTAATTATTTACCCATCTATTTGGAGTTGTTTTGTCATAACTATCTTTAACTTCCTTGAATAGCCCTTTATAATTTATTTTGAATTGTTCTTCAGGATCATTCGTGTAATTATCTCTTTCTTCCCAAGGAACATCATGATTATTAAACAATAGTCTGTTTATAATGCCTGTTTCAGGACAAATAAATTGTAGCTCTCCTTCATTCCAATAATCTCCTCCTGTGCATCCATGTGGAGAAGTATACCAATGAGTTTGGATTGCTGTAAGATCTCTGATTTTATGAGAATCTTCACATCCACCGCATTTAATTCTTCTATTCTTATTCCTTACATCAATTTTTCCTAGAATTTGCTTTTTTTGTTTATGTAATTCTGTTAATTGATCTTCTAAATCCACCATAATTTTTAAGAATGTTTTAAATATTATAAATATACTTATATTTTAGTATATAATACTATTTGTATAATTAAACAGAAATTACTGGAATTTCAGCGACCATTGCGACTTTAACTACGTCTGCAACTTTATCTCTTTCCTTTAATCTAACTATTCGAACGCCTTGCGTTGCTCTTCCCATTACACGCAGTTCTTTCATTGTAACTCTTATTGTCATTCCTTGCGTTGTTGTGATAATTATTGAATCTTTGTCGTTTACAGAAACAGATGAGATTATGTTTCCTGTTTTATCTGTTGTTTTTAGATTTATAACTCCTTTTCCTGCTCTTGCTGTTATCCTATAATCTTCTAGGTCAGAACGTTTACCATATCCATGTTCTGTAATTGTTAAGACAGTTGTTTTGCCGTCTTTTGGAATTTCCATTAATGAAACTACCGCATCTGTTTTTCCTAAGTCAACTCCTTTTACTCCATAACTAGATCTGCCCATTGGTCTGACGTGGTCTGAGTTAAATCTAATTGCTTGTCCTTTTTTTGTTACTAATAAGACTTCTTGATGGTCTTCAACATAACCTACATTAATTATTTCGTCTGATCCGTCTAATGGAAGACTCATTATTCGTACGCCTGTGCTTCTTGGTTTTGCTAGATCTCTCAAGGGCAGTTTCTTAACCATTCCGAGTTTTGTCGCGAATATTAAGTATCCTGATTCAAAATTACGAAGTGCAATTATGTTTGCAATTGTTTCTTCTTTCAAGTCTAATAGATTAATTATACTTCTTCCTTTACTTTGTCTTTCTGCTGCAGGAACATCATGTGATTTAAGCCAATATACTCTGCCTCTAGATGTGAAGAATAATAAGTAATCATGAGTAGAACATGTAACTAATTTTTTAACAAAATCTTCTTCTTTCAATTCTGCTCCGATTATTCCTGCTCCGCCTCTTTTTTGTTCTTTGTATGTTTGGACATCCACTCTTTTAATATATCCTGAGTTTGTCAATAATACTACGACGTCTTTCTTTTCAACCATGTCTTCTTCCGAGATTTCATCTACTTTTTTTATAATTCTAGTTCTTCTTTCGTCACCATAATCTTTTTTCAAGTCAGAGACTTCTTTCTTGATTATTCTTAATATTTCTTTGTCAGAAGATAAGACTTTTTTCAAGTATTCGATTGTTTCCTTTAATTTTTCTTCTTCTTCCTTCAGTTTTGTATGTTCCAAAGAAGTTAATTGCTGTAATTTTATTTCTAAGACTGCTTTTGCCTGTCTATCTGATAAATTCCATTTTTTCATAAGCCCTTCGTGAGCATCTGCAACGGCTTTGCTTTTCTTTATGAAGTCGACAATTTCATCAATATGTTTTATGGCGATTAGCAGCCCTAGGACAATTTCTATTCTGTCTTCTGCTTTTTTTAATTCAAATTTTGTTCTATTTGTAACAATTCTTATTCTGTATTTTATATATTCTATAATTACTTCTTTTAAATTTAGAACTTTTGGCTGGTTTCCTACTAATGCGAGAATGTTTGCGTCAAAATTAGTTTGGAGATTAGTTAATTTGTAAAGCTTGTTTAAAGTATACTTGGGATCTATTCCTTTTTTCAATTCGATAACAATTCTAACTTTTCCTTTTGCAGATTCATCCCATATGTCTGAAATATCCGGCAATTTTTTTTCGCTTGCTAATTTTGCTATTGTTTTTATTAATTCTGCCTTGTTAATCATATAAGGAATTTCGGTGACAATTATCTGTTCTTTTCCCTTATTTTCTTCTGTTGTTGTTCGGGCCCTCATAATTACTTTTCCTTTTCCTGTCTTATACATTTCAGATATTCCAGGGCCCATTGCAAATCCGCCAGTTGGGAAGTCAGGACCTTTTACAATTTCCATTAAGTCTTCAATTTTTATCTCATGATTGTCTACGTAGGCCATTATTGCGTCGCATAGTTCAGATAAATTATGCGGAGGGATGTTTGTAGCCATACCAACTGCAATTCCTGTTGCACCATTTAATAAGAGATTTGGCAATTTTCCAGGCAGGGTTTCTGGTTCTTTCAAAGAGTTGTCATAGTTGGGCATCATTTTAACTGTCTCTTTATCAATGTCGTCCAATAAGGTTGATGCAATCTTGCTTAGTTTAGCTTCAGTATAACGGTCTGCTGCCGCACTGTCTCCGTCAAGGCTACCGAAATTTCCTTGACCATGAACTAAAGGATATCTTAAAGAAAAATCTTGGGCCATTCTTACTAATGCATCATAAATAGCGATGTTTCCGTGAGGGTGGAACTTACCCATTGCGTCTCCAACTATTCTAGCTGACTTAATTGTTGGTTTTGAAGGGTCAAGACCTAATAGGTTCATAGTGTGCAAAATTCTTCTGTGGACTGGTTTCAAACCATCTTCTACACTTGGAAGAGCTCTTTGAACTATGACTGACATCGCATAGTCGATATAGGACTTTTTCATTTCGTCAACTATCTCAGCCCCTTGGACGCCGTCTTCAATCATATTTTTCTTTCTTCTTTCTTTTTCTTTCTCTTCTATTTCTTCTTCAATTTTTTCTTCGTCTGTTTTTGATGTCATTGTTTTTTTCTAGGTTTTTTAGATATTTTTCTTTTTGAGAGAATTTCTTTTTCTCCAGGTATTTTGTTCATTGAATTTTGTTTTTCAAACATTTTAGCTTCTTGTTCTTCTTCCATAATTAGATCTATATGTCCGCATTCCTTGCATACTAATGGGGTTCTTAGAAAATTATTATCGTTTACACTAGTTTGCTCTAATATCATTGATCTGTTTCCGCAGTTTGGACATATTTTTTTCTTTTCCATTTTAAATATCTATTTGGGCTTCATGCGCTCGTTCTGCAATGAATTGCCTGCGAGCTTCAACGTCATCCCCCATTAATTGAGAAAATATTTTGTCAGCTGCAGCTGCATCTTCTACTGTAACTTTTTTTAGCAATCTGGTTTTTGGGTTCATTGTTGTTTCCCATAATTGTTCTGAGTTCATTTCACCAAGACCTTTAAATCTTTGCACGTCAATGTTCTGTCCAAGTTTTTGCCTCATTTCTTTTAATTCTTCATCTGAATAGATATAATGGTCTCCGCGTTTTCTAACTCTGTATAATGGAGAAACTGCAATGTAAATATGACCTTGTTTTACTAATTCTGGCAAGAATCTATAGAAGAATGTTAATAAGAGTGTTCTAATATGCGCTCCATCAACATCTGCATCACTCATAAGAATTACTTTAGAGTATCTCATATTTTCAATATTAAATTGATCCCCAATTCCTGCTCCAATAGCTGTAATTAATGAAGAGATTTCTTCGTTGCCTAAAACCTTAACAGGGTTTGCTTTTTCTACATTTAGAGGTTTTCCTTTTAGAGGCAATATTGCCTGAAATTCTTTATTTCTTCCTTGTGTTGCTGAACCGCCTGCAGAATCTCCCTCAACAATAAATAGTTCTGTATTGTCTGCTTTTTTATTTGCACAATCTCTTAATTTTCCAGGCAACCCTCCGCCGCCAAAAGCGCTTTTTCTTCGAATTAAATCTTTTGCTTTTTTTGCAGCACTTCTTGCTTTTTGCGCTTCTGTCGCCTTTAATATTATTCTTCTTGCTATGGTTGGATTTTCTTCAAAAAATTCAGATAACGCAGACATGCTTAATTTATCTACAATGCCTTTAATTTCGCTGTTTCCAAGTTTTGTTTTTGTTTGGCCTTCAAATTGCGGCTCTGGAACTTTTGTAGATACTATTGCTGTTAAACCCTCTCTGACATCGTCGCCTGTTAGGTTTCCGTCTTTGAGCAATTTATTTTTATTTGCATAATCATTTATTGCTCTTGTAAGGGCTGTCTTAAATCCGACAATGTGAGTTCCTCCTTCAACTGTATTAATTGTATTTACAAAACCAAGAACATTTTCCTGATAGCTTGAATTATATTGGACAGCACATTCTATAACTGTTCCACCATCTTCTTTCAAAAAGTAGATTGGTTTGTGCAATGCTTCTTTTGATTTATTCAACCATTTGACAAATTCTACAAGTCCGCCTTCATAAAAGAAAACTTCTTTTTTATCATTTCTATCATCTTTTAATGTGATTTTAAGATTTTTATTCAAGAATGCAATTTCCCTTAATCTTGTCGCCAATATTGAGAATTCGAATTCTGTTGTTGAGAATATCGTATCGTCAGGCATGAATGTAACTTCTGTTCCTGTTTCACTTTTAGGAATTTCACCTATAACTTTTACATCGTATAATGGTTTTCCTATTTTGTATTCTTGTTTGTGTTTTTCTCCTCCTCTTTTTACAATAACAGACATATGTTTTGACAATGCTGCAACGACACTTATTCCTACACCATGCAATCCGCCTGAAACTGAATAACTTCCTTTGTCGAACTTTCCTCCAGCGTGTAATTTTGTGACAACTATTTCTAAAGCAGGGCGTTTGTATATTGGATGGGTATCAACAGGGATTCCCCTGCCGTCGTCTATGACAGTTACGCTGCCATCTTTATTCAATATTACCTCTATTTCTTTGCAATAGCCCCCCATTGCTTCATCAACAGAGTTGTCTACTACTTCATAGACTAAATGATGGAGTCCAGACTTGCCAGTACTTCCAATGTACATTGCAGGCCTTTTTCTTACTGCTTCTAACCCTTCTAATACGGTTATTTTTTCAGCAGAATATTCTTTATTGCCAGTCATCTTGATTTAGTAAGTATTAAAAAATGAAACTTCATTTAAAAACCTTTCTGCCAGTTTATCGTCGATAAAGTTAAAATTGGCTAATATTATCGAATATTAAGGATATCTTTATATATCTTTATTCTTTGACTAAATAATGCATAATAAGAGGAAGGTTAGTTTTAATTCTTTTATATTTTTTCTAGTTTTTATAATTTCATTTATATTGCTTTCAATTGTTTTTATTAAAATTCTTAGCAGACATACTGACGAAGTGAGAGTTCAGAAATTATTTTTAAATATTGAGAAATTACATCTTCCCTTTTTCCAGCAATTATTACTTGCTCCAACTATTCCGACAAGCGGTGGCAATATTCCTATTTTATGTCCTGTGCCTAGTATTTATTCTGTTCAAAATGGAAATTGGAATGATCCTGCGACTTGGAATTTGAATAGGATACCTACACATAACGATTCTGTGAACGTTAGTCATAGAGTAACGTATGATGCTCCAGTTGGAGTTAATATTACTTGCTTGAATATTCACGGAGTTGTTAACTTTTCAAGAACACAAAATACTCAATTAAAAGCGGGATATATTTTAGTATTTCCTGAAGGAACTTTAGAAGTTGGTTCAGAGGGCAATCCTATTCCTGACGGAATTTCTGCTGAAATTATTATTCGGGATGTTCCAATTGATTCAATTGAAGATCCTGCGCAATTTGGAACTGCTTTAATTGGTTTAGGAAAAGTTAGTATGCATGGCTCTCTAATGAATCCTACTTTTGTGAGAGTTTCACAAACGCCAGTTGCGGGGGCGACGACGTTTTCTTTGACACAGGCGGTGACTGGATGGAAAGTTGGAGATAAAATATTTATTCCTGATACTCATTTTTATCCTGATCCTGGTAATGGGGCTAATCGTTATACTTATCTTCAATTAGAAGAACGAACTATTACTGCAATCTCTGGAGATGGAAGAAATATTACATTTTCGCCTGCATTAACTTATACTCATCCTGGAACTACTGATGAGAATGCAGATGGACAGCCAGATTATTTACCACATATTGGTAATCTGAGAAGAAATATTGTTATCCGATCTGAAAGTAAAACTGGGACGAGGGGGCATGTTCTTTTTACAGGAAGAGCTAGTGTTGATATAAGATATTCTGCATTTGTTGATTTAGGGAGAACTACTTTTAATGATTTAAACGCTGTAACAAATCCTATTGGAAGATATTCTTTGCATATGCATCATACAATGGGTCCTGCTCCTGGAACTCCATGGTTTAGCAACCCTTATCAATTTAGACTTGTTGGAAATGCAATTTATGAAAATAGTTCTGCTGTTCAACCTCCTCCACAGAAATGGGGTATAACAATCCATAATTCCCATTATGGATTAATTCAGGATAATGTTGTGTATAATTTAGGCGGTTCTGGAATAGTTACTGAAGATGGAACTGAAAGTTATAATCTTTTTGACCATAATTTTGTTGCTAAGATTTCAAGTAATGGTCAGAGAATTGAAGCTGATCCTTCTGGACGAGGCATTGGAAGGGAAGGTGTTGGATTTTGGTTTAGAGGACCAAATAATTATGTGAGAAATAATGTAGCTGCAAATATGGGTGAAGGTCAGGGAGATGTCGAAGCATCGTATGGATTTAAGTATCAACAGCAATATTTTTCAAACATTGAAGGCGTTGCTGATCTTCGTATCCCAAATTTCCAAGGAGCTGACACTGCTATTGCAGGACAGTACACTTTGAGAAATGGATACTCAATGAATATCTCTGAATTTGATGGGAATGAGATGTATGGTAATGTCCAAGGACTTACTTTGTGGTGGGTGTGTAATAAACTTTATCAGAACGGATATAGCTGCCCTATATCTACTTTAAGAAATGTTGTGATTTGGAATACCATTCGTTATCCTTTTTATGGATATCCAGATTCTAATTTTGATTTTGATGGATTTAAAGTTTATAAATCAAATTCGGCATTTCATTATGGAGATTATGATACGGCAAATCATACACTAAGAAATTCCTTTTTTTATGATACTAATTTATTAGGGCCTTATTTTAGAAGTGATATTATTCGATATGAAAATAATTATTTTAGAAATGCTGATTACAGTCACCGAACAAGCGCGGCGCCTGGAAGTTGCAATGGTTGTGACTTACCTGATCCCAATACTATCCTTGTGAATAATCTTTTTGCATCTGGCAGCGGAATTAGTATGGATTATTATACTCCTGGACAAGATGTTGCTAATCTTGATAGACTCATAGTTTGCAATCATAATAGAATATCTGGAGATAATTTTGAAGTATTTTTCCCGCAAAAGAATCCTCCTTGTTTAGATACTCGACTTGATGTAAGCGGAGGATATGTTTGTGTGACTGCACTGGCAGATAGCATTTGTTTAGGGCTTCCTCCTCCTGATACAACACTTCCAACAGTTTCAATTACAACTCCTCTTAATGGATCAATTGTTTCAAATACTATTACTGTAAATGCAACTGCATCTGACAATGTTGGTGTTGCAGGAGTTCAATTTTTAATTGATGGAGCAAATATTGGAAGTGAGGATTTGACTACTCCTTATAGTATTTTGTGGAATAGTTCTACAACTGCAAATGGAAATCACAATTTATCTGCAAGAGCAAGAGACGCTGCTGGGAATATACGGACTTCTGCAATTTCTGTAACTGTGGATAATGTTTTGCCTTTACCTGTATTAACAAGCTTTAGTTTTGCAGCTGCAGGCGATCATGGATGGAATATTAATACAAATAGAAGTTTAGATATGTTGAACGCGTCAAATTCAAGCTTTTATCTTGCTTTGGGAGATATGAGTTATGGTGCTGCTGGAACAGAAACAAACTGGTGCAACTTTATTAAATCTAGATTGAATTCAGTATATCCTTTTGAATTGATTTCTGGAAATCATGAAGAAACTGGAGGGCCTAATGGATATATCATGAACTTTGCAGCATGTTTGCCTGATAGAATGAGTTCCAATGGATTATATGGTGCTGAATATTATTTTGATGTGAGTAATTTGGCAAGAATTATCATGATTGCTCCAAATCTAAATATAAATGGGGCGGCATATAGTTATACTGTTGGAAATTCTAATTACACTTGGCTCTCGAATACAATTGATTCTGCTAGAGTTGCTGGAATTCCTTGGGTTATCGTAGGAATGCATAAGAATTGCATCACTGCAGCAACAAAGAGCTGTGAGATTGGAGCTGACCTGATGAATTTATTGTTCAATAAAAAAGTAGACCTTATCTTGCAAGGACATGATCATGTTTATGAAAGAAGTAAACAACTATCTTGTGCGCAAGTAAACTCTTATAATAATGGTTGTGTTGTTGATGACGGAAGTGATGATTTATATTCCAAGGGGGCTGGTTCTGTTTTAATTATTGATGGCACATTTGGGCAATCTTTATATGATATCAATACTTTGGATTCAGAGGCGGGATACTTTACAAAATGGATGGGAAATAATATAAATCCTACATTTGGTTTTACTAAATTCTTTGTGAACTCAACGGAAGTTTCAGTGCAGTTTTTGAATAGTACTGGAACATTCACAGATAATTTCAGAATAATTAATAATACTTTAACTCCTATTGTTTGCACTGATACGGATATTGACGGATGGAACGCAACTACTGGCGGAAGCTGCGGAGCAGTTGATTGCGATGATGCTTTATTTTTTGTAAACCCTGGAATAACCGAGGTTTGCAACGACGGAATTGATAATAATTGCAATTCGCTAATAGATTCTAACGACCCTACATGTACAGTTCCTGTTACATGCATCGATGTAGATTTGGATGGATATAATACAACGTCGACTGGAATTTGCGGTTCTGTTATAGATTGTAACGACGGAAATGCTAATATTAATCCTTTAGCAGCTGAACTTTGTTCTGATGGTTTAGATAATAATTGCAATAATTTGATTGATGGCGCAGATTCTGTATGCGTTGCATCTTTACCCCCTACAATTACTATAACATCTCCATCGAATGGAGCAACTATCGGCACAAGCAGTGTTACAGTGGTTTATACTGAAGGCGGAAATTTAACGGATGTTAATCATGTACATTTAATTTTAGACGGAACAGAATATATGGATTTAGATAATGATGGAAGTTATGTATTTTCTTCTGTTTCAAATGGTTTGCATACTTTGAGAGTTTTCATGGCTAGAGTTGACCACACTCAAATAGGGGCAGATAGAAATATTACGTTTACAGTTTCTGTATCTTCAGGTACGGGAAATACAGGCAATACTGGAAGTACCGGCAGTAATTCTGGAGATGGCGCTCAAGTATTAGTAGTTGCAAAGAAAGTAACTAATGATACAGTAGTAGATAATAGTATAGAGCAGATTTCTGTTTCTGATTCTCCTACATTTGTAGATGTTGAAAGAGGAGCAACGGAAAAGAAGAATATTATTGATCAATATGGAAATGTTTACGAATTGGCTTTCGAAGTAAGAGAAGACGGCGTTCTTGTCAAGGCGCTTAATGGAGATTATCTAATTCCGTCGACAGATATTATTCCGGTATTACTTGGAAGCACCGAAATATATATGGCTGTTGAAAGTGTTGGAGATGAGAGGGCAAGAGTTGTTATGGGATTAAATTCGAATGCAATCTTGGATGAGATTAAGAGCAATATTATAGAAGGAGAACAAGCAAGAACTAACACTGGATTTTATATTGCTTTAGCAATTATTATTGTAATAGTCGGCGCAATAATTTCCGTGATTGTAATTAACTGGAGAAGAAATTATATATCTGATAGATTTTTGAGTGAGTTGGGGAATAAGAAAGATAAATAAATTATTTTTTACTCTTTAATTCTTGAAAGGCAGAGGTCCATTTAATCTTTCTTTTATCTCTTCTTAATTTAAGAGCATTGAATCTACATTTACTTGAACAAAAATAGGCGATACTGCCATCGCTTTTAATTAGATGCAAACCCTTAAACGCGTATTCTTCCTTACCGCAGAAACTACATTTTACCATTATACTGACCTGCCTATATTTCCTAATATTCTTCTTGCTTCAATTTCTGTTTCTCTTAACGTGAGCAAATCGCCTATTCTTATAGGTCCTTTAACATTTCTTCTCATTGATTTTCCTTTATTTTTTCCTTCTAGAACTTTGACCTTTACTTGAGTTACTTCTCCTCTACCGCCTGTTCTTCCTACAATTTCTTCAACTAACGCATTAACAGCGCCCTCTGTAGAGAATTTAACTAGAGTGCTCCCTTCTGATTTTTTATCTTTAATCTTTTGCGGTTGTTTTGCCATTTTAAAAACTTATTTTGATTTTAAATGCGCGATCTCTTTGTCTACAGAGCCGCCATTAATTACCGCTATAGAAGCTGCTCCAACAGTAATACCTGCCGCCATACCTAATTTTTGCTTTGAATCAACTTCTATACATGGAACACTTTTTTCCTTGCATAAAGCAACTAAATGAGCTATAATCTCTTTTGGTGAAACATCTGACGCGTAGAAAACAGCTTTGGCTACTCCAAGCTCGATTGCTTTTGTTACTTCGTTTGTGCCTTTATCGATCTTTCCCGTTTTTCGGGCCTTCTCAACAATTTCATAGTAGTCTATCATGTTTCCTCTGTATTAACTTCATTGGTTTATAAAATATAACTTGAAAAGTTGATTTATAAATCTATCTCTTTTTTATTTGTTATATGAGATTACAAAGATTTATAAAATAAACTCGTCATTTAAAATAATGGATTTGATATTGTGGATTATTTTGGCTGTTTTTATATTTGTTATATTAATATTTATTTATTATTTTAATAGATTTACAGTCCTTGGAAATATAATTGACAATTCTTTATCTCAAATTGATGTTCAATTAAGAAAGAGAGCTGATCTTGTTCCTAATTTAATTAATTCTGTAAAGGGTTATGTTAAACATGAAAAAGGAATTATTAAGGATATAACAAAAGCCAGAGAAGCTATGCTTTCTGCTACAACTATTCAGCAAAAGGTAAAAGCTGGATCTGAATTACAATCTGCGTTAAAATCTATTTTTGCACTTGCAGAGAATTATCCTGTTTTAAAGGCGAATGAAAATTTTCTACAATTACAGCAAGAATTAGCAGCTATTGAAGATAAAGTTGCATATGCAAGACAACATTATAATGATTCTGTATTATCTTTCAATAATTCTGTTGCAACATTCCCGGGAGCTTTTTTTGCTAAATTATATAGTAAGCAAAAGAAAGAATTTTTGCAGATACCTCAAGAAGCAAGAATAGTTCCTAAAGTTGATTTTTAGATATAGCAAAAGAATTAAAGAAACAAGCATCTTGACATAGCAATATTTAAATAATAAATTAATTAGTTATTATTATGAAAAGATTATTATTTATTTCTTTTATATTCCTTCTTTTAGCTTCTGTATTTGTCTATGCTGCTGGTTCTGCAGAGATACCAAGGAATTCGTCAATGAAAACAAATTCAACCAATACATCTGAAATGAAAAGAATGGATTGTGAAAATTTAAACATAAGAGTTGATCGGATTAGATGTAGATTGCAAAATAAGACTAGGGAAGAAAATGTGGATTATAATGTTAGAGTTCCAGAAGCGTGCAGAACATTGAAATCTCCTACTTCATGTATTGCACTTTATAAAAATGTTCAAAGAGATAAATGTTATGATCATGTTGGAGCAGAAAAAGATAGATGTTTTAGAAGACTTGTTGGATTTTCTAAAAATAACACTAGTGAGCTGTCTGCAAGAAATTATTTGATATTATTGCTATATGGTTTAGAGGAAAGAATTGAAGATGCAAATGAAGCTGGTACAATTAGTGATTCTGATACTGCGGAAATTATTGATTTAATAGTCGACATAAAACAGAGTATTTTAGATGGTGAGAAGAGAGCAGAAATAGTTGTTAAATTAAATGAATTGAAACAAATGATAAAGAGTGTACAATGAAAAAACAAAGTATTGTGATATTAATAATAGTTTTAGTGTTAGTTCTATCTGCATTTGCCTTTATGAATAATAAGTTTGCAAATTCAGAGGAAAAAAATACTGGACAAGTTCCTGTTGAAGAATATAAAGATTTTCAGACAAATGACGACTATATTAATGCAATAGATGAAACTATTAATTATATACCTCAATAAACATTTATATAGATAATTTTCTTTTTTATAATATGGAGAGGCTATCTTTTTATGATGAAATTAGAAATAATAAGTTGAAATCTATTGCTCTAATTTTTATAGTTTTTATCATATTTATTTTTCTTGGATATTTTATTGCTCTGGCTGTTAATCCAGGTTACTTCTTTATTATTATGATATTTTCCATATTATTCTCATTGTCTTACATTCTTATTGGATATTACAATTCTGATAAAATAGCTATTGCATCTGTTCGGGCAAAGCCTGCTTCTAGGAACGAACATAGAATGTTTTTTCACGCAGTTGAATCAATAGTTATTGCTTCTGGTTTGCCTATGCCTAAATTGTATGTTATGGAATCTTCGCAGATAAATGCTTTCGCATCTGGGCGCGATCCTGCGCATGCAGTTATATGTATGACTACTGGTGCAATTGAAAAGTTGAATAAACAAGAGTTAGAAGGAGTTATTGCTCATGAGATGTCGCATATAGCAAATTTAGATATTAGATTTATGACATTGACTGCTGTTCTAGTTGGAATGGTTGCTATAATTGCAGAGATGTTTCTCAGAAATTTATGGTTCTCTGCTCACGATGATAGAAGAGAGGGTAAGACACAGTTGGTGATTTTTATTATTGCAATAGCTGTTGCAATATTGGCTCCTATCGCAACTCAATTAATTTCTTTAGCTATTTCAAGGAAAAGAGAATTTGGGGCAGATTCAACTGCTGTTAAATTTACTCGTTACCCTGATGGATTGATGAATGCTTTAGAAAAGATAAAGTCTGAACATTTATCTGAACAAGATAGAAAAAATTATCCTAGAGAAATTGCCCCATTATTTATTTCAGATCCTTTCAAGAAAAAAATACAGGGATTATTTTCAACACACCCAGATATTAATGAGAGAATAAGAAAATTGAAGATGATGTGATAATTTAGTTGTTAATTGTGTAGTAGGAACATTTAAAAATAACTAACTGCGATATTATTTATAGATATATATCGTTATAATATCATAAAATGGAAAATCATAAAAATGGGCATTTAGCTGAAAATGAAGAAGAGCTTTATCTTAAAATTCAGGAACTATTAGCTAAATCTTCTAGAACATTTGCATATACTCTTGCAAAACTTCCAAAACCTCTTTCTATGTGGCTTGGCGCAGCTTATTTAGAAGCAAGAATAGAAGATGAGCTTGAAGATAGTGATTTAGCTCAAGCTGATAAGAGACATTTGATGAGAAGAATTCCAGGAATTTTGCGAGGCGGTTCTAGGGAGGAGATATCAAGTCTTGAAAAGTTATTAGTTGGTCCAAAACAGGATAAATCTGAGGGATATAGAGAACTTCTTAGCAATATTGGATTTGTTCAAGAGGCATTGGGCGAATTTCCCTCTGCTGTACAGGATATAATAAGGAGATATTGTGATGAAATGGCTGACGGGCTTTCCAATCCAGGTATTCAAAATATCCAAACTATTGAAGACCACCATAGATACTGCCATTATGCTGCTGGAGTAATAGGGTACATGGTTAGTGAGCTTACAAGAGAAGCAGGATATTTTAGTGATGAAAATGTTAGAAAAGTTATGCCTGAACACTCCGATTTAACTATTGGAGTTAATACAGCACATGATTTTGGAATTGGTCTTCAATTAGTAAATGATATTCGTGATTTACATAAAGATGCAGAACAAGGAATATTTAGATATCCTCGTGAATTAGTTGAAAAACAAGGATTGGATTATTCTAAACTTGTTAATTTAAAAGAAAGCGATAAAGATGAATTAGATAAGGCATATAATCATATTTTAGTACCGCAAATAGAAGATGCAAAAAAATATATTGTTTCTGCTAATCAATGGATTGAAGAACTTCCATACAACCCTGTTGGACTTAGGCAATCGTGGGGTGATGCTCTTTCAATGAGCGCCTATACATTAAAAGTAATAGATACTCCTAAGTTTTTCTATGATGAAAATTATCGCAAAATATCTAGAGAAGATGTCGCATCTATTGACGCTAAAGTTCTTGAAATTGTGCAATCTAAGAAGAGTTTACTTCCATTTCTTGAGCATCTTTTTATAAAAGATGCCTCTTCATATACTGTATAAAAATGAAAGATTTCAATAAGAGGTGCTACGAATTTTTAAGAAAGGTTCCTAAAGGAAAAGTTACTACATACAAAGAAATTGCTTTTGCTTTGAATACTAAAGCATATAGGGCTGTTGGAAGTGCAATGAGGAAAAACCAGCATACGCCAACAATACCTTGCCATAGGGTGATTAAATCTGATGGAAATGTTGGAATGTATTCTGGAGGGATAAAAAAGAAGATTGAATTATTGGAAAAAGAAGGTGTTAAAATAGTTGAAGGAAAAATAGACTTGAGCAAGTATATTTTTAAATTTTAATAATTAATAAAAAGAGATATAAAGTCTTTGATATTGTTGATTATATGAAGAAATCAATTTATATTATTATTTTAGTTATAATAATTGCAGTTGGTATAGCTTGGTACTTAATTTCTCCTGCTTTTAAAGTTGTAGAAAAGAATGAAAATATCCCATTAACTTCTGATAGTTTAGCAGAAGGAATTTTTATTCAGAGCGCACATGAAGTTAAAGGTAAAGCTCTATTAATTGAGAATGAACAAAAAAAGATTTTACGATTTGAAGATTTTGAAACAATAAATGGACCTGACTTGCATATTTATCTTGCATCAAGTTTGGATGCTGGCGATTATATAGATTTAGGCGCAATAAAAGGAACGAAAGGAAATATTAATTATGATATTCCTGATGGTATCGACATAAATAAATATAATAAAGTATTGATATGGTGTGTGCCTTTCAAAGTTTTATTTAGTTATGCTGAATTATCATGAAAACAAATATTACAAGAATTATATCTGCTGATTTTGTTACACATGATGTGAAAAGATTTGTTGTTGAAAAGCCAAAGGATTATAAATTTATTCCGGGGCAGGCAGTTGATTTATCTATAAACTTAGAGGATTATAAAGAAAAGAAAAGACCTTTTACATTTACTTCTTTGAATGAACATGTAAATCTTGAATTTACAATTAAGACATATAAGGAAAGAAATGGCTTAACTGCAAAAATGATTGACTTGAAAGAAGGAGATGAATTTATTATCTCGGAACCTTTTGGCGCAATAGCTTATAAGGGAAAAGGAGTTTTTATTGCTGGAGGCGCTGGCGTAACGCCCTTTATCGCAATTTTAAGGCAGTTGAAAAATAATAATAAATTGAATGGTAATACACTCATATTCTCAAATAAGACTGAAAAGGATATTATATTAAAAAAAGAATTTGATGAATTTTCTAAATTGGGATTAAATGTTATCTATACACTTACAAGAGAGAAAAATGTGAAATATGAAAATAAACGTATCGACGCTAATTTTCTTAGAGATAAAATAAAAAACTTTAATCAGCATTTTTACATTTGCGGACCATTAAGATTTGTTGGAGAAATTCAATATATACTGCAAAAATTAGGCGCTAATTCTGAAAAGATTGTGCTGGAAAGCTAACTATGTCAATTAATCTATATAATTGCCTAAATATCTATATTGCCTGTCTTCTTCAAGAAATTCCCAATTTGCAATCTGGGCTGCATCCCCATAATCTTCAGCCATTGATATTTTCTTAGAAATTTTGTGAAAAGCTTCTTCACTAACGCCCTGATATACTGTTCCTCTAGATATATCCCTTGTATTGAATTGATATTCCATTATTTGGCGAGCTGTGCCTAATTGACACTCTATTCTATCTGGAAGTTGGAATAAACCTAGAGTTCTATCTCCTTTTGCTTCTGTAACTATATGATCTTCTCTAAAAATAGTAATATATGCAACATGAGACTTTCTATCTTTTACGTTTTCTTCCAAGGTATCTGTATTTTCCATATTATTGTCACTAAATAGTGGTATTTAAATCTTTCGGTTTCTGTATTTTTGATAAAGCAAAAGAATAAAAATGAAATAATTTACCATATTATATGGAAAAGAGACATAAGATTATATTCACCTTTGCTTTTTTAATTTTATTAATTACTGTATTATATTTCTTTACAGACTGGTTTTCTAAAGCCACTGGCTATATTATTGGAGAAGATAGTGATAAAGAATTAGCTCAATGCTTGACAGAAAAGAATGCGAAATTGTATACTATTAATAACTGTAATTCTTGCGATAAACAAAAAAACCTTTTTGGAAATGAGGCGATTAAATATCTAAATTATTATGAATGTTCTGATAATATAATAGAATGCTCTAGGTTAGAAAGTGTTCCTGCATGGGAGATTAATGATAAGTTATATTATGGTATTAAAAATTTAGACGAATTGAGATTGCTTTCTGGGTGTAAATAGCAACCTAATCATTATATTTATAAACTTTCTTTAATTTAAGATAATAAGGTGAAAATATGAAATATGTTGATGGTTTTGTTATCGCTATTCCAAAGAAAAATTTGAAGACCTATAAAAAGATGGCGGAGTTAGGGGCTAAAATTTGGAAGAAGCACGGAGCTTTAGAGTATTATGAGTGTATCGGAGACGATCTAAATCCTAAAGGGGATCCTAACATG
The DNA here is from genome assembly GCA_038044405.1 of Nanobdellota archaeon. GTDB lineage: Archaea > Nanobdellota > Nanobdellia > Pacearchaeales > GW2011-AR1 > JAUSIK01. Next base: position 97,716 of record JBBTAC010000002.1, on the reverse strand, counting down.
CAGCCGGCAAAATTTACAGAGTTAGCAAAAACTAAATCTAATGAAACTGTTATTTTTTCTTTCATTGTCTATAAATCAAAAACTCATAGAGATAAAGTAAATGCTGCCGTTATGAAAGATCCAGCTATGTCTCCAGAAAAAATGAAGGATATGCCTATGCCATTTAAAATGAATAGAATGGCTTATGGTGGATTTAGTGCATTTGTAGAAAGGTAATTCTCATGGTCGAATTAAAAACAAAGGTAAATGAAAAGATTAGAGAAGATGTAAAATTCACAATGTCAAAAGAAAAATATTTTGAAGAGGGCAGAGCTGATGAATTGGATTATGCACATTTAGACCATCTAAAGCAGATAATACATTGTGGGACAGAAACATCCAACAAATTTATAAATCTCCTTTAATTTTTAGTACCATGGTATCAGAAGGCGTCAGAAAATATCAGGATAAAATTGTTGACGGCGATATAAAAATGCCTGATTTAAAAGATTTAAATGCGTGGAGAGCAGTTTTATATTTGCATAAATTAGTTGGACAAGATAAAGATCGTTACTCTGGTTATGGATATGGAAATTTAAGTATGAGGTTAGAAAAGAATAGTCCTCCTAAAAATGAAAGAAGTTTTGTTATTACAGGCTCGCAAACTGGCAATTTAGAGCATTTAACCGAAGATAACTATGCCATTGTTTTAGAATATTATCCTGAAAAAAATTTGATTTTAACACAAAAGGGAAAAGCAATTGCTTCTTCTGAATCAATGACTCATGGAATGGTATACGATTTGTCGGATGATGCAAGATTTGTCTTTCATGTTCATTCACCAGAAATATGGCTATACAGAGGGGAGTTAAAAATACCTTCAACAGATAAAAAAGTTGAATATGGTACTCCAGAAATGGCTGAAGAAGTTAAGAGAATTTATCCAGAATTCATGAATAAAAACATTTTTGCTATGGATGGACATGAAGATGGCATTGTTAGTTTCGGCGAAACAGCAATTAAAGCTGGCTTTGTAATATTAGATTATCTACAAAAAGCAAAACAATTAGATAGGTTTTTACAAAAAATACAAGATTAAACGGATTTAAAGAGAGAGTGTTAGGAATTAGTGGCTTTCATTGATTTAAGCTCCTGGCTTTTTGCTGTTTAATTTAGTTTAATAGTAATGTGTTCTTATCTGAAAACTGGCTCGGCACTAAGTAAGTGTTCCATATACTATTATACCTATATAGGTATATCTCCTCTGCTGTTTAAACATTCCGTGAACTTGAAGTATATTTTTTGTTGCAATTAAATTTAAATGCCTTAGTAGGTATATACCTAAGAATGATTAAGAAGACAAGTATTAATATAGAAGAGGAAGTCTGGAAGGAAGCTAAAAAACATTGCATCGATGCTAATAAAGATATTTCAAAATATCTTGAAGAACTAATTAAAAAGGACTTAAAGAAAAAATGACACTATATCAAAAAATGGGGTTTAAGGAAAATCCCTTTTCCAGATTTTCCGCAGAAGAAGAAGTTGAATATCTTAAATATATCTTCTATGAACCTAAATATTATTCTACAATTTTCCAGGACTTATTGAATAACAACTCTCGGTATGTTTTTGGAGAAAGAGGAAGCGGTAAATCTGCCCTTATGTTCAGATTAATTGAAGATTTAGCAGAAGATGAGAACTCTCTAATAGTTTTAATTGACAATTATGCGGACTTTGTCGGTAAGGGAAATCATCTTTATTTAAAGTATCTTCTGTTTCTCATAAGAAAAATAACCAAAACTTTAATACAAGATTTGCTAATAAAGGGCAAAGGTGTTAATAGTCTAAACCAAATTGAAAGAGAAAAGCTATCTTTTATAATAAAGAACTTTTTTGCAACTATTTCCAGGCAAGAATTTGAAAGATTTCAGGAGAATATTGGTAAAAAGATGTATAATGATGTTATTAACCCTCTAGTAAATAATATTTTAAGTGGGGCAGTTACATTGACTAGCGATTTTGTCTCTAAATCCTTAGGTCTTCCAAATCAGGGCGGGGCAAAATTTTACAAAGAATATATTCCTTTAATACAAGAAAATACGGAAAAAATAAATCTTGGGGAAATCCAGGAGAACGGTGCATTGGAAATTTTAGAAGATTTGTTAAATTTAATAGTTAAATTGGATTACAAAACCACTACGCTATTCCTGGATAAAATAGACGAACAGCCAGAAATAGCTTCAAAAATTGATGAAGAAGTTAGAATTTTACTTCCTCTATTGAAAAATAATCAGTTGATATTAAACAAAAAATTCGCCTTTGTATTCATCTTGTGGTCTAAAGTTAAAAAAGAACTGAATTCGGAAGGAGTTCGTTTTGACAAGATAAAACCAATTGATGTCAACTGGGCAGAATACGATCTAGTAGATATTATGAAAAAAAGAATTATTTATTTTTCAAATGGAAATACTACCTTAGAATCAATTTTCCAGGACAAAAGTCACATTAGTATGTTGGCTAATTTAGCTAATAAATCCCCTAGAGATTTTTTGCATTTAATGAGCAATATCTACGACCAACAATCAAATATAAATTCTAATTCAAGTCTGTTTTCAAATCAAGCCGTTAGTCAAGGTATAATACATTTCTTGAAGAATTACGATTTTTACTCTTTATATCCTGCACAAAAAGGAACTAAACAAGATATTCGTGGAATTATTAGCAAACTTAAAAATATTGGCAAGACAGAATTCAAAGTGAAAGATGTTATGAAGGTTTTAAAGTTAGAGCATCAAGCAGGGTCTTCTCATATTAAAATAATGAAAAACTATGGCGTTGTCAGAGAAAAAGAAGATACTCCTGGAATGGAAAAGGAATACATTGTTTCAGACCCAAAGATAGCATTTATTATAAAAAATAATATCCCTATCGATTAAGATTAAAAAGCCACGCCTCTTAACACACTTATCCAAGCCACGAAAACTTAACACTCTCATTTAAAGATACTTTTATAAATCATTCTGGCTTATTTTCCGAATAGTAAAATGAGAATTATAACGTTACATTGCGATTATATAAGATTTAAGCCCTTAAAGAAAGCTATAAAGAATGCGGAAGAGCTAAAGTCAAAAGAACAGCAGGAAATAAAAGAGCCTCTTGTTGTGCTTACTGCTGTTGAAAAAGGAGATGATCATGGCACTGTAAAAGAGCTTATAGAATCTATTAAGAAAACTGCTAAAGAAGTTAAGGCGCATGATATTGTTCTTTATCCGTATGCTCATTTATCTTCGAATCTTGCGCATCCTGATACTGCCTTAGAGTATTTATCTGAAGCAGAAAATTGCCTTCGTGCAGAGGGTTTTAATGTTACAAGAGCTCCATTTGGACATTACAAGGAATTTGAATTGAAATGCAAGGGTCATCCTTTAGCTGAATTGTCAAAAGAGTTTAGAACTGATAATGCTGGAAAAATTATTGAAGATACAGAGGATTATGATATTTCTAAATTGTTAAAAGAGATATCTAGGACAAAACTTGATACTTCGAAATTAAAAGATAATGACCATAGAATTCTTGGACAGAAATTAGATTTATTCAGTTTTAATGACGTTGCTTCTGGTTCTATATTCTGGCATAACAATGGATTAATAATATTTAATGAATTAAAAGGATTTCTTAAAGAACTTCTTAGAGATTTTGAATATAAAGAAATAGCTACGCCTCAAATCTTAGACAGTAAATTGTTTAAGGTTTCTGGACATTGGGGGCATTATAGGAATAATATGCTGTTGACAAAATATGAGGAAAGAGATTTTGGTGTAAAACCTATGAATTGTCCTGGAGCAATGCTTATTTACAAGACAAAGACTAGAAGTTATAAGGACTTGCCTTTAAGATTCGCTGAATTTGGAATAGACCATAGAAGAGAACTTTCTGGAGTATTGGCTGGTTTATTTAGGCTTATTCAGTTTACTCAAGATGATGCGCACATATTCTGCACTAAAGAACAGATAGGGGAAGAGATTGAAAATATATTGAAGATGGTCAAGATAATTTATAAAGATAAATTTAATTTTGATTATTTTCTGGAATTGTCTACTAAACCTGAAAAATCTATGGGTGATAAAAAAGACTGGGATGATGCAGAGAGAATGCTTGAAGAGCAATTAAAAAAGTCTAAAGTAAAATATAAAATAAATAAAGGGGCAGGAGCATTTTACGGACCTAAGATAGATATTCAAATTAAAGACTCTCTTGATAGATTGTGGCAGTGTGCGACTATACAGCTTGATATGCAGATGCCTAAGAGATTTGAAATAACTTATGTAGATAATGATAATAAAGAGAAAACGCCTTTTGTAATACATCGCGCTATTTTGGGCGCTGTTGAAAGATTTATGGGAGTTTTATTAGAGCATTTAAATGGCAATTTACCGACTTGGCTATCTCCTGTTCAAGCAAGAATAATTAATTTTACAGATAGAAATATGAAGAGCGCTGAAAAAGTTATTTCTGAATTTAAGAAACATATTCCTAATTTAAGAATTGATTCTGATTTTAGAAATACAACTGTAAATGAAAAGATTAGAGATGCTGAAGTTATGAAAATTCCATATATAATTGTTATAGGGGATAAAGAAGAAAAGGCAAATACACTTGCTGTTCGCGAGAGAGGAAAGAAGCCGGAGTTTGGAATTAAGATGGATAAATTTGTTAAAGAGCTTGGGGAAAAAATAGATCGAAGAATCTGAAAACTTATAGGAAGATTTTTAAAGTAATTTTAAGCTTGAAAACTATGGGCTTAGCATGTGAAATTGCTGATTACTATAGCAGGGAAGGAATAAAAATAAATTATGATCCATTTAGTTCTACATGTAAAACTTGGTTTGGCGCATGCATATCAGTTAAATTTGATTTGGAATCAAGAGCTATGGGTGGGGTTTATTATAAAGATAAAAAAGAAATATCTATGCCTTATTCTGGTAAGATAGACAAAATAGCAAAGAATTTGTTACATGAAATGGGACATGCAAATACATCTACAGGAAGTAATATTCTTACTGATGCAACTATGATTCCTGCTGTTTTGTTAGCAACTAAGTTTATAGAAAAGACAATTTACGATGGCACAGATTTAGTCAGTGCAGGAATGTTATTTGTTACAACAACTCTAATGTCTAGATATATTATTAGTGAATTATTTGCTGAATGTTATAAATATGGTAAATTAATTTTTAGAAGAAAGAAATAATTAAACAGCTCTTCTTGATAATTAACAAACTAAAAACTTATAAATAAACACTCTTATTTCAGTATAAGATTTGCAACACAAATCTTATAAACCCTGGTTATTTAATAATTACATAAGAGAGACAAAATGAAAGTTCAACCATACGTAGAAAAATTATACGGTTCTAATGAATATAAACAGTTTAGTAAGAAATACAAAGATGCTTTTTTAGTTGCAGGATTTTTTGTTCTTGATTTAGAATCTGGAAAGAATGTGCATCAAATAGATTTCTATTTGCCAACTGAAAAGAAATTTGCAGCTTTCAGTCTAGATGAAGCAGTTAATGTTCAGATTGTTGATACTATGGGCGATAAAGTGCCTGAGAAGTTGAATATGGAGACGAAAATAGACCTTGATGCACTTCATGGTATTATAGAAGATGAAATGAAAAACAGGAACATGACTGAAGAAATAAAGAAGATTATAGCAGTTATTCAAAATATAAAAGGAAAGAAGATATGGAATGTTAATTGTGTTCTTTCAGGAATGGGTATTTTGAGAGCGCACATCGAAGATTCTTCACAGAGTGTTCTTAAAATGGAAAAGATTTCATTTTCAGAGATAATGAAGAAGCTACCTATGGATCAACTTCAAGCTCAACAGAAGGCACAGCAAGGCGGTCAAGGCAATCAGATAGTGGTTGAAGAAGATGCTGAAGAGAAAGAAAATCCAGAAGAAGAAATGGATAAGCTCAATAGGCTTGAAGAAGCAATAAAGAAGGAGAAAGAGAGATTAAAAGAAGCTGTTGATAAAGGTAAAAAGACAGCAAAACCGGCTAAAATTGTAGAGAAAGATTCTAAAGATTATAAGAAGAAAAGTATTTCGAAGAAATAACCGAAGGATTTTTAAAGATAGGAAATTATAATATTGTTAATAACTGTCCCGTATGATTATGTCATATCGAGCCTACTTCATCTATAATGTTTCCAAACAGCTTCTTTTATTTCATTTGTTAATTCTTCTGCATCTTTCTCAGTTGCCTTTGATTTTTCTGTAATCCTAATTATTTCAGCAATCTCATCAATTTTCGCTCTTAACATTTTATTTGTATTAATATATCTAAAGGCTTAATTTCCTTTCTGTCAAGATGCTTTTTACTTTTCGTTGCATCTTGAGCACAAGAAATTTTCTGAAAGTTGAAAATTTCTGTGCAGAAAATTCCATAAATTCAGCAGGAATTTTCTTGCATCCAAAAGCCCAACAAAGCATTCAAGAACTTTTTGATACCCATAATAATTTTGTATAGCCTTCTTTTACTATATCATTATTATTAATGCCCAACTTGTTAATTATATCTAGAACCTTATTTCTTGCGTTTGGAATGCCTTTGTAATCTGTTAAATACTCTATTTCAATAAACCAACCAAGGTGTTTAACGAGATTAAGCTCTATATGGAAATTATTGTTTATTTTATAGACTTCACTAATTTTCTCTTTAATTAGCCATTTCTTAAAGCCGAATTCTTTTATTAAATCTAAAAATGGAGTTATATTCTTTATCTGGAATTCATGCTCATTTTTTGCATGGACGCCTTTAATATAGGACAATCTTTGTTTAAAGTTAATCTCGTAAAGACCTTTTCTTTTCCTTATTCTAAGGCTCTTACCAGGGTAATTTCTTGCATTCTCCAGAGTATAGTAAGAATCTATCTTGTTTTCTTTACCTATGAACTTGGCTAACTTCTTGATATTCTTCCTGAATACCTCAGGATTAGATACTTTGATTTTTGCTTCTACTTCTATCATGTTGGTAATAAAATAAATTAATAACTAAAAGAAAAATAAAAAATTAAGTGCAGATTACTGATTCAGATATTGTGCATACTGATTCTCCAACTGTTGCAGCAACTGCTACTCTAAATATTCCTGTACCTGCTGTTGCTCCGTTAAGATCTGGACCAGCCATTTGTGGTCCTGTTCCATCAGGGTCTACTGGCGCACAACTCTTTTGAGATAATGGCTCTAATATACAGTTACCATCTCTTGTTTCAGATACTGCGTCGGCTGCTGCAGATGCGTAATAAATAATCTTGACCTTTGTAACTGTTGTATCTCCAGGGCCATTAGCTATCACTGTATTGTTTGATATAGAATTGCAACTTAATGGTGTTAAATCAATTGAAACACATTGTCCGCCTTCAACTTGTCCGCCGACTTTTAATAATGTTGAACGAACAAAAACCCAAACAATAACAACTGCTGAGATTGCAAGCAGAATAATCAATGTGACTGTAACGACATCACTCAAACCTCTTTTTTTTCCAAACATATTCATACTAAATTCTTTTTATTTATAAATCTTTCGGTTATTTGTGCGCAAACCAAAATTCATAAACATCTTCATTATTTAATTTTTTTACTGAATCGAATTTTACGAAACCAAATCTTTCAAATTGAATGAGTTCATTTTTCTTAAGATTTTTTACTCCTTCATCTACAATGCCTTCGAGCCATTTTCCATCGGAAAGAAGTATTTTTGCTTTAACATAATTTGAAATCCAGTTTATTTTTTGTATGTTTTTATTATCTATTGATGTAACTTTGCCTTCTTTATTTAACTCAATATTATATAGATGCAATAATCTTATTTCTTTTCCTTTAAGCGCATCATAATCTTTTTTTGAAATAAAAATATCATTTAATTCTATTATACGTTTTTCATTTTTATCAGGATGTTTTGGAATTTCTATTGTTTTCCAGTCTGGTTTTTTTGTAATATTTAATTTAATTGGGTCTTCGATAAAAGAATATCTGTCTGCTTTTGAATCTATTATTGAACGATTGATTGAATAAAGTGCATCTATAGGGACTGTTATGTCCTGCTTATTCAAACCAATTGATTCTATAAAATCTCTAATTGCTTCTGGTTTTATACCGCGCCTTGCAAGACTTTGAATGCTCCAGGTTCTTGGGTCGTCCCAGCCAGTAAACTGTCCTGATTTAATTTCTTGCTGAGATTTTGATTTTGAGACTTTTGCGCCTTCAATTCCTTCTATTCTAATTAGTCCTGTATGAATTATTACTGGATGAGACCAGTTAAATATGTCCCAAATATATTTTTCCATTTCACTTTCAATTGTTAAGTCGTTGCCTCGAATTATGTGAGTTATACCAAGAACATGATCATCTATTGCCCAGCTCATCTCTAATGTCGGCCATACTCTATACTTGTTTCCGACTCTTGGATGTTTCCTGTCGGATATTTTAAATAAAACTCTGTCTCTAAATGCGGGATTTGGATGCATCATATTTGTTTTAATTCTTAATGTTGCCTTGCCTTCTTTGAGCTTGAACATTTCTTTCCATCTTTTTAGCTGTAAATTCGACGGTAATTGCCTACAACCGCATTCTGTTCCTTTCTCCCTATTTTCTTTTAATTCTGGCTGAGAACAATGACAAACATATGCCTTATCTTTTTTAATTAATTGTTCTGCATATTTGTAATATGTTTTCAATCTATCTGACTTGTAGAGCGTTTTTGAATAATTTATTTTTAGCCAGTCTAGAGCGTCTTTAATTAATTTATACGATTCTTCTTCTACTGTTTTTTCTGCACTGCCAATTGTATCATCCATAACTAAAATCAATTCGCCTTTATATTTTTCAGCATATAGGGCATTAAGGACAAATGTTTTTGCGTTACCTATATGAAGGGCGCCTGATGGGAATGGTGCTATCCTTAAAACTACTTTTTTATGACTTGATGGAAGCTCTGGAAGACCCTTTTCTTTTTCTTCATGCTCTTTCATGAACTTTTTATATTCTAAAAATAATTTTTCTCTTTGTTCTTTTGAAATATGATTAACTTCTTTTACAATTTTTTGAATTTCAGGCATAATCTCTTTTATTTCTTCTTTTTGCAAACCATGCTGAAATAATTTTGGCAGAATTTTGCCAGCATCTGTTTTGTCAAACTCTAATACGTTTTTTAATGCGTATGCTTTGATTTCATTTGAGAATTTTGCCATATTTTAATAAGTTAATTATGTTATTTAAGTCTTCTCACTCGAAAGGTTTATATTGCCTACATTATGCGTAAAAATATGAATAATGATACAATAAGGAAACTTGATGATGTGATTAAAGCTGTTCCTGAAGAATTTAAAGATGCGCATCCACTTTCACCGCATTGGTATGTTAGCGAATTATGCAGATATTTGCAGAGAGAAATAAGGACTGGAAAATTAGGCGATAGAGAATGCAATATGATTTTAGATATGCCTATTATAGATATTAAACAAGCTTTGAATTATAGAGGTTTGTCTTTTTTTGATAATTTAAATTAATGGGCCTGCGAGGAATCGAACCTCGAGCTTCTCCACGTGAAAGAGACGTTTTGCCACTAGACTACAAGCCCTAAAATAGACTTTACTAGTCTTCTTTTAATAATTTATCTTCTACTTTTCCTAGTCTTTCTATTAATCTTTCTAGTTTATACTCTAAATCTTCTATTTTATTTTTTAGATGATGCACATTATCATTTGAATTTTCTGAATTCTCTGATTCTCTTATTGGTTCTATTGTTGACGCTCCTGCGATAGATGATAAAAAATCTAAATTAGGACTGGCTGAAGAGATAGGAGATGCTGAAGAATTTGATTGAGATGAATTTGTTAAGTCAATAAATTCATTTGATGCGACTGTTTGAGCATTATCTCTTTTTGCTATTGCCCTGGCTCTTTGCAGAGTTCCACTTTTTTGTAAAACAGTTAAATCAACAACTGTTTCTGTTCTTTTTCTAAATAAACTCATTTTACTTTATTTTTCTCTCTGATTTATCTTTTGTTTTTGCTTGGGACTTTTGGATAGTCGAGGAACTGCTTACTTCAGGTTTCTTGACGTAAACAAACAATAGTATTCCTGTAAGAATAAACCACGCTCCTACAATAAAACCTGAATTTATGTCTACATTTTCAGATATTGCAAAACCTGTTATTCCTTGAAATGAATTGAAAATAACTATTATTCCCATCACAAAAAATATCATGCCAAATATTTTGAATGCTTTGTTCATATTATCTTTAAGAATAAGGGATTAATAAATTTTACCTCCTTTAGCTTAAATTTAAATAAAAGGATTTCTTGAAAAGGCAAAGAGGATAATATGGCAGTTAATATTCATAATTTAATAGCGGCAATAAATCCGGATGTATTTTGCGACCCTGAAAAGAAATCAGAGGTTAAAGCTGTTGCTAAAGAAAGGGGTTACTTGGCTGCTGCTGAAAAAGCTGAAGTTAGAAATTCGGAATATATGGACTTGGAAAGCGAGCGCCTTCTTTCAAATCCCTTTAAATTGAATGGGATAAAAAACCCTATAGAAAAACATTCTCTTGTTTATGATAATTTTTCACAAGGATTAGAGCCAATTTATTTTTGGATTGTTGATTATATAAATAAGGAATACGAAGATTCTGAAAAACTCATTGATAATTTTACTACTTCAGTAGGTTCTGCACAATTTGGAGAGATGGGCCAAAGGACGACAAGAATGCAGGAAGAGGCAATGAAAATGCTTGGAACATCTGGGGCAATAGTTAAATCTATTTTGAATATTATATATGACTTAAAGGAATTTAAAATAAGACTTTCTACTTATGACGATTTAAAGTCTAATGATAGGGGGTTAAGAAACGCTGGGCTTTTATCTTTAAAACAAATCTGGCTTGATCAGGTTGATTTTGCTAAAAGAGGAACAACTAGCTTGAAGCAATTGGCTGTGCAATATGATTATGTAACGATAATTGACGCATTTATGGTTGCTAATTCTCTTGACGATATTAAGAAAATAGACTTGAATGAAAGAGTTAGAAGAATTTTGGAGCAGAGAGTTTCGGAATTTGAAAAATGGATAAAAGAATCTGAACAAGAATTAAGAAAGAGATATGAAATCGAAAAAGTTTATTTGAAGAATCAAGTTAGCTCTGTTAAACTTTATGCTAGATGGATAAAACCCTACTTAAAATCTGCAAAACAGCTAGAACAGAGGGCAACAACAACTGCTTCTTTAGTAAATGCTTTCAATACGACATTATTGGAATTAGTTGTTCTCGGAGTTGGTAAATATAAAATAGAGAACGATGTTAATATAGGATTACTGCCTAAGTCTTTTAAAAAGATTAAAACAAGAAAATATATTCCGCTTGTTATAGTTGAATTTCAATATCGTTCTGCTCCTGAGAGAACTCAACAAGGAGGATATGGCTTTAGAGGGCGAGTTGAGATTGACTTCACAAGCTATGCACTTAATGATGAAGAACTTAAGATTTTCAAGCAAGAACTTGAAAAAGATGATTTAGGAGATTTGATGCAATTGCTGGAAGGCTCGACTTCTGAAAGTTTAGGGGCAATTCAACTTGATTTGGATGAATTTTTAGATGATAAGAAAAAAGAAGAGAAAAAAGAATCTAATGATATTAATCCATTTAGTGCATTGTTCTCTATTTTTAAGACGGAAAAAAAGAAAGATGATGGAAAGGGAATTTCAAAAGATACAGATGTAGAGAGAGTTATGAGAAATCAGGCTTTAATAAGAGCTAGAGTAGATTGCAGCAAATTATACGGCTCTTTCAAGGGGGCTAATGAAATGCCTGGCTTTTCTTAATCGGTATATTTTATATAGTTCTTGAGCTTTATATAATAATGCCAAAAATAAAAAATGTAAAAGAGATTAAATCTAAGATAAAAATTATCAAGGAGATAAAAAGAGGAGAATCTGATTTAGTCGAGGATGTTAAAGAAGCTGAAGAACATAGTGTTCAAGTTTTTAGACAAGATTTATCTAGAGTTAACTTTAAACCTCCATCTATTGTGCTTGAATCTGATTTAGCGGAAACTGATACAGCTATTCAGCAGGAAACAAGGGAGAGAAAGAAAATTGAAGAAAGAAATATCACTTATGCTCCTAGAGGGCAAGCTGGGGCAGAACGAAGTTATCAAGAAAGAAGGAATTTTGAAGAAAGTAAAAGAGAGTATTCTCATGCCGAAGATTCTTCTCGTGTGCCTGTGATGAGATTTGAAAATAGAGCTCCTCAACAAAGAATAATGGGCAAAGGAGAAATCAAGGAAAATTTTCCAGCGCAGGATTCAGAAATAAGAGATGAAAGATTGGAAGTAGATAGAAAAAAGTATAGGACAAGAAGGGAATAAAAATCAAGATTAATTAGAAGCAATACTTATTTCTATTGGAAGCCTTTTGTTTAAGGAAATTAAAACCTTTTTAAGAAGTTCAACTCTTTTCTTAAATGATAAAATTCCGACGTTCGCAACTCTTTTATTTTCTGCATCTCTAGTTACAAAAACTCCTTCTTGTATCTCTTCTGTTGTTCCTGATTTTGCAGGTTCTTCAAAAGATACTTCCAAGAAGTCAGCTTCTTCATCATAATATACATCATATGTTTTATGTTCTTTCATCTTATTCTAGTCTCTAAATATGCTGAGATAATATATCCTTCTCCGTTTAAGTATTTTACTATTACAAGTACATATTTGTTTGGTTTATCTAAGTGCTTGTAACCTTTATAGAAATATAGAACATTTTCATCAATAGAATAAGAAGTTATTTTGTCCGGCTTTTGTAATGCCTCTTTAATTTCTTCCATATACTTATGCATATAAGGATGTTGATCCATTATATGAGAATGTTGCTTATTTGTGAGTCTGATGAGCTTCTTATTTTTATCAATTATTTCGAATAGATAATCCATAAGATAAAGAAGTTCTAATTATTTATAATATTAACTTATATTTAAGACGAGATAGATTTAAATAAATCGTTGACTAGAATATAATATGGCTGATATTGATGATTTTAATCCTAAAAGATATGGTTTGGGTTCTGGATTTAATGCGGCTTATGGTCTTAATGAAAATTATGGGGAATCATTTTTAGGAAATGATTACAGAATTCCTGCAGGACAATTTGGATTTCCTTCTGACCCGAGATTAGCTAATCAATTGCAGGCTGTTTCTCAAAAGATATCGACTGGAACAAAGACAATAGAAGTTTCTGGAGTTAGTTTAGGGGGAAGAGGTCCGATGGGATTAATGGACAAAATTCCTAAACAACAGTTTAAGGAAATAGAGAGATTAAGAAAATTGACTGGTGTTGATTTGACATTTCATGGACCTTTGGTTGAGGCAACTGGATTTCAGGGGCAGGGATGGACAGAATCAAATAGAATAGAGGCTGAAAAGCAAATGATAAGTGCAATTGATAGGAGTCATGAGCTTGACCCAAGGGGAAATTTAGTTGTTACATTTCATTCGAGCAATGGTTTGCCAGAGCCGGAAAAGAAAATAATAAATGAAAAAGGTGAAGAAGAAATTTCAAGTTTTTTAGTTGTTGATGAATATAAAGGGCAGTTTGGAAATATTGCTCCTAAAATAAGTCATTTTTTTGGAGAAGAGAAGAAAGATCCTAAGACTTATTTAGAAAAAGAAAATAAAAATAATTGGCTTGAACAATTAGATTCTATTAACTTCAATATAAGAAGAGGTATTGAGCAGTTAGAACTAATTAAAAAATCAGATGAGGGTAAAAATTTATTGGATTTATATGGGAAACTCGGAACAGATGAGGGTAAAAAAATAATGGAAGTTCTTAAACAAGAAGGCATTGAAACTAGCACTATAAATAATACTATGAATGGAATAACTTTCTCTGATTTAAATTTCAGGAGAGCATATCAGCAATTTCAGGAGATTTATAACAATGCTTTTGATGCGGCTCAAAGAGGCGGTGCAAAGGAAGACTTGGAAAAATTAAATCGATTTAGAGAAGAGATAGCGCCAAAATTAAAGTATATAGAAGATCCTACGAAGATAGATGCTCTTGCTGATGAATTGCAAAAAGGCATACAAGTTTTAAAAGATATTAATGCTCCAAGATTGTTAAGGCCTTTAAGAGAATGGGCTGTTGATAAGGCATCTACAACATTTGCTAATGTTGCTTTAGACGCCTATAAAAAATATAAAGGAAGCGCGCCTATTATAAGCATTGAAAATCCTCCTGTTGGAATGGGGCTTGCAAGGGCTGAAGATTTAAGAGATATTGTAGATAATGCTAGAGCGAAATTTGTTAGGGAAGCTAGCGAAAAATTAGGGATGTCAAAATCAGAAGCAAAGGATAGAGCTGAAAAATTAATTGGAGTTACCTGGGACGTTGGGCATATTAATATGTTGAGAGGACATGGTTATGGTGAAAAAGATATAGTTGAACAGACAAAGAAAATAGCGCCATATGTAAAACACGTTCATTTATCAGATAATTTTGGTTTAGAGCATACTGAATTACCTATGGGGATGGGTAATGTACCGACTAAGAAAATGCTTGACTTGATAAGTCAATATAACAAACAAGTTAAAAAAATAGTTGAAACAGGAGATTGGTTTGAGCCATTTAAGACAACTCCTTTTAGAGAAACATTGAGTGCTTTTGGCTCTTCTGTCTATGGGGGAGAAGCACCTTATTGGAATCAGACAGCTGGATTGACAGGACAGTATTCTGCAGGGCAGGGAGCTATTAATCCGCCAATTCATCATTCCCTATATGGAAGCGGGTTTTCTAATTTGCCTGTTGAATTGGGCGGACAGATGGCAGGACGAAGCAGGGTTTCTGGCGCGCCGATTGAATAATTAATCCTCAAAATATTCCTTTTTAATAAATATTTTGTCGTCACAGATATTCCATAGGTGATTTGACAAAGAAAAAGCAGATTTTCTTTTTTTATCTGTAAAATAGGCCAATATAACTTTAACACGAAAATCTCTTCTTATTTCTTCAATAATTGGCACGAAGTCTGTATCTGAAGTTAATATTATTAAATTCTGAATTTTACTCTTTTGTGAAATCTTAAATAAATCCATAGTAAACAATGTATCTACACCTTTTTGTTGAAATCCTCCTTCAACTTTTTGTACTCTCCCTTCTCTTATATTTATTTTTGGGTTTGATACTTCTTTTAATTTTTTAATGAAATTGTCGTAATTAGCGCGTCTCTTGTTCTCTTCAGTAGTCTGTATTGGACTTTTATATGGCGGTGCTGTATAAAAATAAATCTCTTCAATTTCTAAACTCTTAGTATTAGCAATATTTTTAGCAAATTTCTCTATTTTGTTTCTTAATGGTTTGCCCTTACCAAAATATTTTGAGATAAAAGAAAGATAACCTCTATCTATAAAGAACACTGCTTTTTCCATTATTTTTCATCGGGCAACCTAAAGGATCACCCGGGATTATGTTATTAATATCATAATTCTTAGTCTTTTAAAACCTTCTATCTGAATAATTGCTCAAGAAAAAGTTAAAGATTTAAAAAATTGATATTTTTAACTCGTTTAATTTTTCTAAAATTAAAGATTTAAAGAATTAATCATCTTTAACTCGTTTAACTTCCTGAAGAAAGTTAAAGATTTAAATAGTAATAAACATTGTATTTTTTATGGGTGAAAAAAAGAGAGATGAAGATGGAAATAGAAAAAAACTCAAGGTTATGAAGAAACTTCCTCTAGAAAAAAGCAAATTAATTAATGAAAAAGATATAGCAATGGATTTTGCAGAAAAAGTTCATAAAAAGTTTGATAGAATGATTAAGGCATCTGTTTTATTTGGCTCTCAAGCTACAAATTCATCACGCCCTGGTTCTGATATTGATGTTATTTTAATTATTGATGATGCTTCGATAAATTGGGATAACGAATTGATTGCATGGTATAGAGAAGAACTTGGAAAATTAATTGCTGTGCAAAGATACGCGAAAGATTTGCATATTAATACAATAAAACTAACTACATGGTGGCAGGATTTAGTTCAGGGCGATCCTGTTGTTATAAATATACTAAGATATGGTGAGGCGTTAATTGACTCTGGCGGATTTTTCAATCCATTAAAATCGCTTTTATTACAAGGAAGGATGCGCTCGACACCTGAAGCAGTTTACATGGCTTTACAAAGAGCGCCAGCACATCTAGCTAGGAGTAGAATTGCAATATTAGGCTCTATAGAAGGAGTTTATTGGACAATGATGGATGCTGCACAAGCAGCACTAATAACCGCTAGCAAATTGCCTCCGAGCCCTGAGAATATTCCACAAATGATGAAAACTACTTTTGTCGATAACAATTTAATGAAAATAGAATTTGTCAGAGAATTAAGAGAAATTTATGTTTTACATAAAGGAATAATGCATGGAGATATTCATGAAATTAAAGGCGACGAAATAGATAAATGGCAAAAACGAGCTGAAGTCTTTTTGCTTGAAATGACTAAAATAATTGATAGAATTTTAGATGCTAAAAATGCAGATAAGAAATAATTATTCTTTTATATTTTTATAATCTTATAATTAACTTTTTTATTTCTTAAAAAATCTGTTACTTTTTTATAACTAGCCCTATCAGATATTATTACATTAGATAATTTATCGGCTTTTAATTCTTCTATTAAACCGATTTGCTTATATACTTTATTTTCTCTTTTTATTTGATAACCGAAAAGTTCTCTAATAACTTTCATCTTATCTTTTTGTTTTAATTTTGAGATATCGTACGAGATTAGCATTTTCTCCTTCTTTTCTCCTTCTTTTAAAATAGATTTTTCATATAATATTATTCCATATGATTTAATTTCTCGTTTAAGTTCTTTCCATTGCTCTTTGTCTATATTGTCGACTATTGGAACAATAGGATTTGTTATACCTCTTAATTTCCATGTATTTTCTGCTCTTAACTCAAATTCATTCAAAGACTCTTTTACAATCTTATCTATTTCAATCTTATTTTTTTCTTCCACACCTATAAAAATGTCTATGTCTGAATCTCTTCTAGGATTTCCTCTTGCGAAACTTCCGAATAAAATAATGAATTTAATTTTTTCTTTATTTTTTAATTTATCAAAAAAAATTGATAAAAAGTCATAAATATATTCCAGCATCTTAATTTTCCTCCAATAATCTTTTTAATTTAAATAGAAGTTCAATCGCCTCGTTTACTTCTTTGGCTTCCTTATCTCTTCCGTAACATAGTCTATTACGCAATTCTTCTATGCTTACTAATGTCTGAAGAATTTCTTCTTTATTTTTGAAATTTGATTGGAATGTATTTTCAGCTCTTTTTTCTGAAGCAAAAAAATTATGATTTACCTGAAATCCAGCATTGATGAGCTTGTTTTTATGAAGAAAAATTGCAAAGAGATTTGTTGATGCTTCTGAAACGCAGAATCCTATTATTTTCTGTCTTTGTACTACTACACCTAATCTAATTTTTTCTTCTATATCTTCTATTAATTCTTTAACTATTTTTTGATGCTCTTCTATGGATGGCATATTTTAGAATAAACAACTTAGTTTATATATTTTTCTGTTATTTGTAACATAAATTATGTTATTAATAACATATTAGAATTAGGATTTTATTCCTTTTTTTCAGGATTAGTTAAATTTTCAACTACTTCTACAATCTTTGGGGATGAATAGTCACATGATAAACATGCTTGAAGAGCACTATTTGCTAAAGCATTTAGATTTATTCCATCTTTATTGAGAGGTATTTTATCGGCTACATGTTCTAATGCTATCATTGCTTCATTTCTAGCAGAATATAACCTCTCATCTGAATAGCTATCTTTATTATCAGGCATATATCTTTTTCCATAATAATGGCATCTTCCACAATTAACGCAGGCTCTTTCTATTGACATTATCGCTCCATCCTTAAGCCTCTTAGCTTAGCAATATTATCTTCAACCATTATTGTAAATTCTTTATTTTCTTCTTTTACTGGAGAATAATCTTGATCAAATTTAACATATTTTCCATCTCTTTCTAAGAAAACGTAAGCTGCTTCATCTTCTTTTGTTGAAATTACTAGGTCATCTTTTCCGTCTTCATCCATATCTCTAAACTCTATTGCTTTAGGTTCAGATTTATATGAAGATATTAATGCGCTTGATATATATCCTGCTAAACAGGCTATAATCGGTACCCCTAATATTTCTTTTAGTGTTTTCATTTTTTCTCCCTGTAAGCAAGACTTCCAATCTGGATAACACCTTCTGCTGGAATATCATAATTTAAACTTGTAAGTCTTACATCTATTCTTACGTAATCCTTAAGAAAATTATTAACACTAATAGCTCCTCTTGATAAGGGATTTGATTTGAAAGAAACGTGTTTTCTTAAAATTGGAGTTGAAATTGGATAAATAAAAATGTGGTCTTTATTATCATTTCCTTTTCCTATAACATATTGAAATGGGTGATTTAGAGCAACTCCCGATTCGTTAGAACCGAAGTAATAACCAATCTGTCCTAATTGGACATCTGTAACTTCCATTTCTACTTCCTCTACTTTTGATGAGATATCATTTTCTGTGCGATGTTTATCTTCTTCAACTATCTGGCCACTCTGATGCATTTTTACTCTTTGTGGAATAGGGTCTTCGCACCCTGATAAATATAGACAAGAGCCTAATATTCCTAATTCAAGTAATTTTGTTGCGTTTTTCATTTATCCTCTAGCAATTTGATAAACAAGACTTCTTGCTGTTTCAAACTCTTGAGTATTTCCTTTTACAAGATTCTTTATACTTTCTTTAACGTAATCTGTAATTTTCTTGCCTTTAGTTGTTTCATAATCTCTGAATTTACTTTCTGCATCTTTAATTAAATCGTCTGCGCCTTCATCAACATAATTTTTACTAATTTGACCATCTCGGGCTGCTATCTTTGCTATATTTGCTCCTAAATCCTGCAAATCTTTACTATATCCTGCATTTTTTAATTTCGCCCTTATTTCTCTTTCAGCTTTCTTTACTCCGCCTGATCTTATTTCTTGCATTTCTCTTGGATCATTAATTTGACCAGCTTTATATTTTTCAACTAGTTGCTTTGTTCCTAAGTATTCATTATATAGATTTAGAACTTCATCATATCCTTTAATATCTGCTTTTTGTATTGGTTCTGCAAGGGCTATTTGTTCTAAAGATTCTTGTTTAACTAAATTTAAAATATCATCAGTATTGCTTGTTAATGTTCTTGCAGAATCTTGTCTGTTCATTCCAATTCTGGTATTTATTCCTACATTGACATAATCTTCAGATATCGTATCTGGAGTTTCTGTATTAAAATCTATTCCTGGACTGCCTATGTCTTTTAATGTTTCATAAGCTCTTTTTCTTATCTCTTTATCTGCTTTATCTCTTTCGCCAGCTCGAGAATCTTTTTCTTTAGTCTCTGCTAGTTTACCTATTTCTTCTCCTTCTTTTGTGTACTTAACGAAATCTTCTAAGTTTGTCATATTTTTCATAAATAAAAAGAGTATTTAAATCTTTCGGTATGTTATTACTTGTAAAAAGTAACAATATCTATTGAGATTGATTATTTTCCTTGCTAGTTTCTTTATTTGTATCTTTAGCGTCTATTGTTTCTTCTTTTTTTTCTGAAAATTCTATTATTTCTTCTTTTTTATTTTCTTCCAAATGCTCTGATTCTACTGGAATTGCGTCATTTAAAGGAGGGATATTACTGCCTTTATCCATACTGCCTGGCTGATAATCCTGCTCTTGCTCGTCTTCTCCTAATTCTTCCAGAGCTGCATCTTCTACATCTTTATTGGACAACTCTGAATTTTGTGCTTCCATAATTACTGGTTGCATTGGAACAATAATATCCTGCTTTGTTTCTAAAATAGTGCTTGTTTCTAATATTGTAATATTTTGTTTGTTATCGACTTCTTCTTTCATATATTCTTCATTTTCTTTATATATGTCAGCTTCTAATTTAGCGACTAGTTGGCTGATATTATGGGCTGCGTCAGCATTTACAGAAATGCTGTCAATTCCTTGAGAAATCAAGAATTTTGCCATGTCTTCACGACTGCCTGCTTGACCGCAAATACTTGTTTCCACACCATATTTTTTGCATCTTCCTATAACATAAGCAATTGAGTTTAAAACAGCTGGATCCATTTCATTGTATAGATATTGAACTTCTGAATTATTTCTATCTATAGCTAGAGTATATTGTGTTAAATCGTTTGAACCGAAGCTGATAAACTTTATTCCTTCTTCACAAAGAGAATTAATAATTTGAACAGCTGCTGGTGTTTCAACCATAATTCCAATCTTTATATTTTTAGGCATGCCTACTTTTTCAGCTATCTCTTTTGTTTTTCTTAATTCTAGAACATTGATAACTTGAGGCATCATTATTCCTATATGTTTATGAGGGAATTTTTCAGCTATCTCTTTCATTGCTGTTAATTCTGCTTTCATTATTTCTGGATGTTTTAGACTGAACCTAATTCCATGATCTCCAAGCATTGGATTGCCTTCTACTTCTGCTACAGCGCCTTTTAAATTTCTGAATTCGTCTGTTCTTATGTCTGATGTTCTAATCCATATTTCTTTAAATGGTTCAACTATTTTTGCAAGACCTTCTACTAACACTGTGATGTAATCATCCATCTTTTTTTCTTTAACAAACCATAAAGGATGTTTTCCAGAGCCTGCTATTATGCCTTCTAGTCTAACTAATCCCACTCCATCTACTCCTGACTTTGATGCTCTTTCTGCAAAATTTGGCAAATCTACAATAACTTTAATTTTTGTTTTTGTTTTGACTACTGGTTTTACTTCTGATAATTTTGTTTCTGTTTTTCCTGAATAAACTTTTCCGGCATTTCCATCTACTGTGACCATTTCTCCATCTTTGAGTTTTTTAGTTGCTTCATTAGTTCCGACAACTGCTGGAATTCCCATTTCACGGCTAACAATAGATGCGTGTGAAGTAACCCCGCCTTCATCCGTAACTATTGCAGATGCTTTCTGCATTGAGACAACCATATCTGGATTTGTCATTTTTGTAACTAGAATATCTCCTTGCTGGACTTTACTTAAGTCTGCCATTGTATGAACTATTCTTACTTCTCCTGATGCAATTCCTGGGGATGCGCCTAATCCTGTAAGAAGAAGCTCTCCTTTAATATCGATATCTGCTCTTTTTGAGAATACTGTTGTAATTGGTCTTGATTGAACAATATAGATCTCAGGCATCTCTATTGCAAATTCTATATCTTGAGGTTTACCATAATGACTTTCAAGCTCTTTGGAGTATTGAGCTAATCTTTTTATTTCATAATTGCTCAAAACTTGCTGTTTGCTTTTTTCTTCTCTTAATTTTACAGTCTTGTTGTTTCCTGCTGAATCTCTAACAATAGCTATTTCTTTGTTAACTACACTTGTTTCTAAAATTTTGAAATCTGATAAATCTGAAGAAATTTCATAATGGTCTGGCTTTATTTGACCTGAAACAATTCCTTCTCCTAATCCAAAAACAGCTTCTATTACAATATTATCGTTGCTAGATACTGGATTCTTGGAGAAAATAACTCCGGACTTATCGGAATTTATCATCTTCTGAACGACAACTGCTAGATATGATTTGTCGTGTGGAAATCCTTTTTTAGTTCTATAATAAACTGCACGGGCTGTGAATAAAGAAGCGAAACATTCTTTTACTTTTTGTATTAAATTATGATTGCCTTTTACATTTAGGAAACTTTCCTGCTGGCCTGCGAAACTTGCGCTTTCTAAATCTTCTGTTGTAGCACTTGAACGAACTGCAACAAATGGCGGTTCATGACTTTTTCTTAATATATCTAATGCACTTGAAGTCGCTCCTGAAAGTCTTTGCTTGTCCACGTCTAAAATAGCGTATGCTTCTAATATTGCTTCTTCTAAATCCTCCGGCATTTTTGCTCCTGAAATTAATTCTCTTACTTCTTTAGAAATTTTGTTAAGCTCTGAAGTATTATCTACATTTAATTTATTTAAAAGAGAATTCATTCTATCATGCAAGCTTGCTTTTTCTAGAAGGTGCTGATAAGCTTGGGCAGTGATTATAAAACCAGGAGGAATAGGGAATTTATTATTATACATCTCTGCTAAACTGGCGCCCTTGCCTCCGCCAATTGCCACATCTTTATTGCTTAATTCTGAGAACCATTTTACAAAATGATGTGCTTCACCTTTTTTCTCTTTCATCAAATAAATTAGAAGTGTGAGTTAATAAATATTACTCTATCATTTAACAAGTAATTCTAGTTCTCTTTCTTTTATAGATTGTCTTTCTAAATTATCAAGAAAATTATCAAAAATATTTACAGCCCTGTCCTTATTCATAGTGTGATGTGGGTTGTACAATCCTAGCATAAGTTCTGTTTCTGCTAATGCTGATAATTGTCTGCGGTAACCATTTATTAATGCCTGATAATCAGGATCTCTTTTTAAATTAGACATATTATTTAATATATTATCAACTTTATAAATATTTATATCTAAAATTTATTATTTGCTGAATAATTCAAACTATCTCTTGTAAATCCTTCCTTTCTTATCTATTATTCTAACAAAAATTATTTTTCTTTGAAAATCGATATCTATTAATGCTCTATAATCTCCAATTCTTAACTTATAATATTCTCCTTCATAATGTTCTAGAAAATGAAATGGATTTTCTTTAATTTGCTCTAATTTATTAATAATTCTTAAGGCGATATTTTGAGGAAGCTTATCAAGAAAATCTTGCGCGTTCTTATCTATTTTCGCTGAATAACTCATCTTTTAGATAAGACTCTTTTTTTAACATCTTCTAATGAAATATATTCTTTTTCTGGGCGTTTTCTAGCTTCTTCTAATTCATTTTTTGCCCATTCTGTTAATTCTATTTCTTCCATTTCATTTTCTTCTTTTTTAGCTATAAGTATCTCTTTGATTTGTGCTACATCCCTCATTAATTTTCTCAAATCTTCTGCTTTTACATTTAAGTTTTCCATATTTTATATAAGATATATAAGTTTAAAAAATTATCTATTAATTTGTTATTGGCTTTTCCAATTTTTCAAACAAAACTTTTGCTCTGCATGGGACTTTTGATTTTACCTGTATTAATGCGTCTCTTGCAATTCGAGCTGTTTTTTCATTTTCACATGAGATAAAGAAAACTTCTTTTCCCTCATTTACGATTGCTGCTCTGCCAATATTTATACCGAATGAATGGCTCATTCCGCTAGAAACTCTGTCTGCTCCTGCCATTCCTCCGCCCCCGCCTTTATTTTCTCTTAGAATATGATGCGGATAAACTTTAACTGCAAAATAATATTGCCCCATAGCACCCTCTTCCATTATTTTGCCGATTACCATTCTTGCTGATTCAAGAGCATTATCTCTAATCATTACGCTTTCATCTGCAATTAATCTTACTGCAAAATGATGTTTACCTGATTCATACGCTTTCATATCCCCCATATGGAATTTTACAATCTTTATTGGCGGAACTGCTTTAATATATGCCTTTTGTGTTATTTTTGCTTTTCTAGTAAATGGGCGAGCTTTCTTTTTTGAATATGATAATGCTTTTCTTAGTGCCATTTACTTTTTCTCCTTTGAATCTATCAATTCTACTTCTGTTGTAATAGACTGTCCTGGTAATCCTCGTTCAAATATTGCCCTTACTAATCCTTTATTTCCATGCGCATCTGATATTTTTCCTTTTATGATCTTGCCTGCTGGACTTTTCCATACAACTTCTTTTCCAGTTAGTTTTTTTGCCTCTTCTCTGCTAGTCATGCCTAAGTCTAACAGAAAATGCTTTTCATGGACAACATGTCTTCCACGTCTAAACTGAACTACTATTCCTTTCATAAATGGGAGAGAAAATGAAGCTTTTTAAAGGTTGCCACTTTAAAAACTACAATTAACTTTTAATACTCTAAAAATAAATATTAAACATGGCCAATAAAAAACTAGGTAAATTGAATGATTTATTTAATAACGGAAAAAGTCCTAATTTTATCTTGACAGACAGTTCTAAAGATCATGCAAGCGGAATTATAACTTCTAATCTTAGAAGAATATCCTCTTTGTATACAAGAATACAACGTTATAATTTAATTGACTATTTATCTGAATGGACTGCTAAATATCCAAAAGATAGTCCTGTTGATGCTATAAACAAAAGATTAAATGTACGATTCTATGAATCTAGAAGATCAGATCAAGAACGTCAAGAATTTCCAAGTTTTGAAAAATATCTTGATAATGTATTTAGAGAGCATGCCTCTACTCCTGAAAGCTTAATGGAATATATTTTAGAAAGAGAATGGGAGCCTGTCAAAGATAGAATACAAAATAGAAATAATGAAGAAAGAATGTATTGGGCTTCTAAAATAAAGATGGGAATTTAAGCTAAAAAGAAATAAAATCAAAAAGTCTTTTAAGACTTTTGGATGCAAGCAAAATCTTTTATGGATTTTGCTGCACAGAAATTTTCAATTTTTAGAAAATTTCTTGTGCTCAAGATGCAACGAAAAGTAAAAAACATCTTGACATTATAAAACTAATTCAAACTCACCGAGTTCTTTCTTTAAAATAAATAAAACTTCTGAACTTAATTTTGTCTGTAATTTATTATGTGTTTTTGCTAGCGCTTCTTCTAATTCTTTCTTGTCAGAATTAATTAACTGCTTGTTTGATAATTTCTTTATCTCGTTTTCTGATATTAAAAATATGCCTGAATCTGTCAAGACAATTTCTCCTTTCTTGTTATTATATAAAATCTGCACAATTCCCTTTTCTGCAGAAACAAGATCTTTCCTTTGAGTATATTCTACTAGGGCATTAATTAAATCATTAGCGTCCCTATCTATTCTTTGTAATTCTGTTTGCGTAAGTTTTTTGTTAGCTACTTTTCGTTTTATTTTCAATACTTCTTTTGCTATGTCTGACATTCTTGGCTGTAATTTTCCTTTTTTTACTAAATTATCTAAATCGCTAATTAGAGCTTCTTGACTTTTATTTCCCAGTATATTTTTTAAGACTTTTTCTGCTTCAGAATGCAATTTTTCAATAAGATGCTCTTGCATTCTAATTTCTAATTTTTCTCTTATTTTTTTCATTTTTTCTCTATAAACTTCTGCTTCTTTCTTTAACTCGTCAATCTCCTTGCCTGAAATTTCTTTTAATTTTCCGTGCTCATAATCTTTGAAGTACCTGACTAATTTTTCTAATGTTTTCAGCTCTGCTTCATCCATAACTTTTTCTTTGTCAACTAAAACTTCCTTTACTTCTGAAACAATTGTTTTTGGTACAGGGGGTGCGTGACCTGCAAGCATCATTAACGCTTGAGTTGGCGTAACAACACCATAATAAATGTCTATCATTGTGTCCATCAACCTTCTTTTAACAAAATCGTTTGTTTTATCTCCCTCTTTCATGTATTGATCAATTGCCTCTGGGCTTGGCTTTATTCTGCCCATGAGCAATAATCTTTTCCATGGGAGGAAAGTTCCTCTATCATACAAAGGTATACCATCTCTAATGAAAGTGAAAAAGACAGGATTTGCATCTTTTACTCCATTCCAGAAATCAGTTAATAAATAAACTTGAGGTTCTAATCTATTCTTAACACCTGCTAAGGCATTTGCTTCTCTAATTTGCTCGTATATTATTGATCTTAATCTTTCTAATAGCTCTATTCTGGACATTCTTTTAACATCTGTATCATCTATAACAATGAAGACATCTATATCTGAAGTTGGATCTGCTTTTCCTCTTACAAGACTTCCTGCGATTACATAACTGGCTATGTATCTATCAAATCTTCCTAAAACTAAAGATTTGTGAATATTTGCAACTCTTAAAGCGCCTAGAAAACCAGAATCGTGCAGAGGCATACATGCAGATATAGCATCTACAAAATTGAACTTACTGTCTAAACCGTAATTCCATAGGTCAACTTCTGTTTTTATATGAACCCATAATTTCTCTCCAGATTCTTTTGCTAATTTTACAACTTCAGGTTTTATTTTTGCTAAATTTTTATATTCTTCTTCAGGAATTATCATAATAAGATGAAGTGGTTTTTTTTCCTTTACTTCTTTCTGAAATTCTTGAGGTATTTCTTCTTCTTCAAATAAAGGAAATGCTTTTATTGGAATTAATCCAAGAGAACGAACAAATGGAAATTTTTTTAATAACCCTTTTTTAAAAGAATTCAGCTTATCGCGTAATTTGTCAAAATCTTCATTGTTATCAATTAATTTTTTAGGAGATTTATCCGGCTCTATTCCAGCTCCAGTTACATAACTGCTTAGAGTTGTATGGTTTTTTTCTTCCATTTAAAGTGATAAATTTCTAGCTTTTTAAAATTATGCCAAGGGCCTTTAAAGGTCATTGATAATATTGAAACAGAATAGATTTATTAATTAAAATTAACTTGTTGATTTATGAAAAAGAGCACTGAAAGGAAATATCTTCCTGAATTTGTATTTGGGGCGATTGATGGGGCTGTCACTACATTTGCGGTTGTTGCAGGAGCAATGGGTGCTTCTTTAAGCCCTCTTATTATTTTGATTCTTGGATTTGCAAATTTATTTGCAGACGGCTTTTCTATGGCTATGTCGGACTATTTATCCATAAAGTCTGAAAATCAAATTCAAAAAAGTTATAGACATAAACATTTTAAAAATCCTAGAAAAGCAGCATTTGTAACATTTTTTGCTTTTGTAATTGTAGGGCTTATTCCTTTGATATCTTTTGTAATCGCATTATTTGCTCCGTTTATAGATAATCATAAATTTATTTATTCCATGATATTAACTGGAATTTCTTTTTTAGTAATAGGTAGTGTAAAAGGAGAAGTTGTTGGTAAAGAAAAAGTTCATTCTGCAATTGAGACTTTTATTGTAGGTACACTTGCTGCATTGATTGCGTTCGTTGTTGGATATGTTGTGAGAGGGATTGTTGTTTAGGAAAGTTTAAATATCATTGTGTCTCATTAATTCTATGGAAGTTAAAGCTATTACCAGAAAATGGGGAAATTCTATTGCAATAGTTATACCTCGGGAAATTATTGAAAAGCAAAGAATTAAGGAAGATGAAGAGATAATTATTAAAGTAGAAAAGAAAAAGCCAAAAGCGGGTGTCCTTTGGGGTTTTGGGAAAGGAAGATTTAAAAAATCTGCTCAAGAAATTAAAGATGAATTGCGCGGAGGATGGCTTAGTAAATCTGATAGAGAAAGGGAGGAAAAATGGAGGGGTCAGAAATAGAATATTTTTTTGATAGTTATGCAATTATAGAGATATTAAAGGAAAATCCTTCTTACGAAAAATATAAAGATAATGGAGTTACAATAACTATTTTTAATTTGGCTGAAATCTATTGGTCTTGTCTAGATAATTTTAATGAAAACGAACTAAACGAAATATACAATAAATATAAAGACGCGGTTGTGGAAATTGATGATGATACCTTGAAAGAAGCTATCCAATTCAGAAAAAAGTATAAAAAACAAGATATGTCTTACACGGATTGTATAGGATATATTTATGCAAAGAGGCATAATATGAAATTTCTTACGGGCGATAAGGAATTCAGAAATTTGGAAAATGTGGAGTTTGTTAAATGAGAGTTTATATAAATCTTTAAATAGTTATAATAGGGCAAAAATCTATGGATGGATTTAGAGTTGTAAAATCAACACCACATAATCACTTAAGAACAAGTAGTCATATTACTGCAGAGACTGCAAATAAAGCTGTGAAAATGGCTGCAAAAAGACTTGGACGTGGAGGAATTTTTGGAGTTATTAATTTTAATCCGTCTACAGAAGAAGTTGATCCTAGATGGGATTTATTTGTTAAAAATTTAAGATACGACAAAATACATACGGGAAATGGAGTTTATCTTGAAGAGCCTGATATTTTGGCAGTTAGAGGACAAGAAGTTCCAACAAAAGAAGGATATCATATTTTACTTGTTGGAACTTGCGAAGACGAAAATATAGCGAATGGCGCTTCTTTAGAAGATGTTCTAGATCAAGGAGACGCTTTTAATGCGATAATAGCGGCAGATCATCCTTTTCATAAGCATGGAGTCGGAAATTTTCTTTTATCTCATCCCGATTATACTAAAAGATTTGATTTGATGGAAACATACAATGGAATAGCTATTGATACTAAAAAGTATAAGAATGCAAATATGGAGGCGTGGCTTTTTTTTAAGAAAATAATGGCTGATGATATTAATCCTGATTTAACAGAATTTGTATCTGATGATGGACATTCAATTTATGAATTGGGCAGAAATTACTCAAATATAAAAATGCCTGATGATTATAAACAATTTAGAGACAACCCTGAAAGATTGATAAATGCATTGAAAGAAGGATATTTGGCTAATCGTGAAGAAAATCTAGGACATAAAAAATATATGTCAAAAATAGGGGCAGCAGATCATTTTGTTGATTTAGCTATTTTAATAGCTGCAAATAAATTATTAAAATGGGATCCTAATAGAAGAACAGCCCTTTTGTTTGATAAGTTTGGAATTAGAATATAGATAAAAAAGCAACTTTTTTAAGTATAGAAAATATCAATTAATATGGATAATATAACAAAAGATATAATTAATAAGATAAAAAAATTGAAGTATGTTTCATGTATTTTCTTATTTGGAAGTCAAATAAATGGAAAGGCTAGGAAAGATTCTGATATAGATATTGCTATTTTAATAAAGGATGCTTCTGAAAAACAAATCTTAGATGTAATAGGATATTCAAGTCCTAAAATAGATATCTCTATTTTTTCAAAATTGCCCTTAATTATTCAATTTAGAATTTTAAAAGAAGGCAAAATTATGTTCTGTAGAGATGAGAGATATCTTTATGACATAAAAGTTGATGTCTTTAGAAAATATCTAGATTATTCTTATTTTATTAATCGTTTTTACAAAAGGGTGATAAAAAATGTATGATATCCAAAGAATAGGAAAAATTATTGCAGATATAGAGAAACATATTAAAGAACTTGATAACTATAATTTAGCATTAAATGACTTATACGAAAGTAAGAATTATCATGCGTCGTCTATGTTAATCTTTGCAATTTTGAATAAATTAATTGACTTAGGCAGTGAGATGATTTCTGCTGAAAAATTAGGGGCACCTAATACTTATCAAGATATTATGATTTTACTAGCTAAAGGAAATATTATTAATAAGAATCAAGCAGGCGAGCTTAATAACTTAGTAAAGAAAAGGAATATTTTTGCACATTTTTATGAAGATATAAGTGAAAAAGAACTTTACAAAACAATAAAGGAAATAAAAATAGTTGAAGGATTTTTGATAACTATTAAGAAAATAATAGGAAAAGAGTAAAAATGCCACTTGCAGTAACCCATATTTTAGTGCCATTGATATTGATGGCTTTGATTAGAGATTTCTATTTTAAAAATAAGAAAAAATTTTCATTGCGTTATGTCCTAATTGCTGGAATTTCTGGAGTAATTCCTGATTTAGATATTGCTGCTTTCTGGGTTTTGTATTTCTTTGGATTTACATTTGAGCAAGTTCATAAAACAGTTTTACATTCTCTGTTAATACCTATTTTATTCTTCTTATTTTTTATCATATTTAAAAAATTAAATCTCTCTGGAATTGGCAGACACAAACTTAAATTGAATCTGATTTTCTTAATGATGGCATTTGGTAGTTTTACGCATCTTATATTGGATGCGATTTTTGGCGAGCTTATAATGCCATTTTGGCCATTAAATAATTCTACTTTGGGAATGGATATTATAACTTATTTACCTAAAGAATTGCAATGGATGGCCTTGCCTATGCTTGATGGCTTATTATTAATTATCTGGCTAATATATTTAGAATTTAAACATAGAATAAGTGATTTTATATAATGGAAAAAGCATTCATCGATTTACAGAAAGAAGAAGATAATTATCAAATATGTGAAGCATGTGGGAACAGAATGATAGAAAGAGGGTGTAAGATTAAATGCGAGAGATGCAATTATTTTAGATCGTGCAGTGATTTATTTTGAAGATTTAAATACATCGGAAATTATTATTCAATATGAATAAAAGAGCATGGGCATGGATGTTCAAGAATATTGTTTTATGGATAATATTATTAGTTATGATAATTAGCATCTTATTCTTAGCTAGGAAGGGTTGATTTGTATTCTATAACAATATTATCATCATCTCTCATTATATAATTCTCAAATTCGTTATTTTGGATTCCGTTTACAATAATTTTTAATTCTCCCTTGTCAATGCATTTATCGAAGATGCATTGCGAACTAAATTCTTTTCCCCAGACTTGGAAAAATTCTCCTACTTTAAAGTCTCTTTGACATGGTCCTTCCATATGAATCTCGCCAGTTGCGTCGTGTGTATGAACAGGCCTCATTATTCCTGGAAGAACGCCTATATTTGCTGGTATGAATTGTTCTTCGCCATCTATTACGATTCTTAATTCAGAATGAATATGCAACTTTACATCTTGATGTGTCCCTATATTTATTTCTGTTACAGGGGCTGTCTTGCAAGAATTTGATTCTGTAATCGCACCATTTATGCTCCATATTATAAATCCTAAGATTGAGATTATAATTAATATAAAGATTATTTTGCCTGATTTTTTAGATTTATGATGCATATGTTTATCTGAACTTGCATGCTTAGCTGCATTATGCTGGGATAATCCATCTGCATCTTTGAATGTTCTATCACAAATTTCACACTTAACTTTTTCTGACATTTTAATAATTAAAAATATAAAAATAAAATAAAATAAAAAATAAATTTATGCTAATTCTGCTTCAATTGCTTGCTTAAATGCCGAGTATGGTTGCGCACCGCTTAGTAATTTGCCATTAACGAAGAATGCTGGTGTTCCTGAAACTCCTGCAGCGCTTCCGTCTGCCATATCTTTACTAACTTCTTGCTCATACTTCTTGTTATCTAAACAACTAGAGATATCGTAACCTAAATCTTTAGCCCATTTTTTCAATTCAGCGTTGCCGAATTGAGCTGTTTTTGTTACTGGACCATTAGCTGTTCCGCTATCAAGAATATTGCCTTCACTGAATATTTTATCATGCATCTCGAAATAGGCCTTGTCTCCGCCCTTTTCTCTAGCACATTCTGCTGCTATAGCTGCAGGTAATGCTGCTGGATGGATACTTTCAAGCGGGAAATCTCTGTAAACAAATTTGACTTTTCCTGTATCAATATAATCTTTCTTGATTTGGGAAAATGTTTCTGTCCAAAATTTTCTACAGAAAGGACATTGATAGTCTGAAAATTCTATGATCTCTACTGGAGCATTTTTATCTCCTAAAACTGCATCATCGTCTATACTTACACTTGCTGCTTTTTGACCTGGCAATTGCTGTCCAGAATTATCAATCACTCTTCCTGTTGGTGAATTTGAATCTCCTTTAGTGAAGAATACAAATGCGCCTACTATTAAAATAGCTGCAAGAAGGAAAGTTGAATATTTCCATAAACTATTTTTGCTTATAGTTATAACTTCTGAATTTGCATGCTTTGTTTCTGTATTATGTACTTCTTTTTCGCTCATTATAACCTCCTTTCATTTTTATTTTTAATCATTATTTTACATGAATCATTAGAGGTTTTAAATATTGCTATTGTAAGAATTATAATCGCGAGAAAGGATAATTCTAATCCTTTTAATGGAAGAAATGCTAAAAATACCGCACTAAGGCCTAGCGTTGATGCAAGTCCTAATCCGCATGCAGCGCATCCTGGTGCAAAAATCCCTAAGAAAGTTCCTAGGGTTGCAAGAAAACTTGACTTTCCCATTGCCTGTTTTAATATATTTATTCTATAAAAGATTAGACTTGATAAAATCCCTAATAGAATACTTATTGCAACTAAACTGATAAAAGAGGATAAGAGAATTGAGTTGTAAAAACCCATGGCTAAATTAATAAAGAGCTTAATTGTTCCAAAAAATCCTAAGGATAAATAGAAATCAATAATTGTCTTATAATTTGCTATTAAAACATTTAAACTGTAAAATAAAATTGAGATTATAATTGCTATAAATACGTATTTAACATTACTGAAAACTCTTTTGAAAAAATTTAAATGAACTGAAAATCTCATTATAAAGATAATTTAAAATTAGTTTATAATTCTTTTGGATGTTTCTAGCTATGGCTTAGAAATGCATCGCAATACATTTAAAATATAAAATATTTGGAATAATATGAATAAGAAAACATTTCATAAAAAATGGTATTTTCTATTAGTTCAAATGATATTTTGGAGCTCTCTCATATTCTTGATACTTCTTAGTATTTGGGCTGTTTTTTATGAAGACGATATGCCTTTCATTGGAGTCATTTGGATAATTGCTTTTATTCTTATATACTGGCTTGTCAAAAGAATATTTTATTATGTTATGTTTGAGGATAGGTTTCTACCTTTAAAAAATCGTAAAAGATAATATGGCCTCGAAGAGCTCAGAGATTAATATCTCTGGGACATTCAAAATGTAAATTTTGAAGTAATCGAACTCCTGACTGCTCGGTGTAAACGAAGACATCCTAAAGGTTCTAATAACTTAAAGATTGTCTATCTTCCCCAACTCCATTTAGGTTTCTCGCCTTTCCAATAACAAAAGAAAAATATAATTGCAAGCATTAACAAAAATCCCATCAATACCGCACCAGGAGCATCATCAACTTCTCCGACATAAATACTAGCGACGAAAATAGATATGGCTAAAAGAACTACAAGCCATCCTTGCAACTTGACGGGCACCCAGCCCCAACCATATAATTTTCTCTTAAACCAATATCCGTTAGGATTATCTTTAAGATATTCTATGCAATTTCTCCATGTGTATTTTTTCATTTTCTTCTTTGTAAAGTTATTTTGAATTAAATATCCTATGAAAGCAAAAAATAATCCGCTTATTAATATGGTGAATATCACTATACCAGCTATTTCGTCTCCCGGATTAAGTTTAGATATTGCAAATAATAAAAGAAGGCCAAATATCACACCAAAAACGAAACCGCCCATTAAACCATTACTTCTCATGATTAGCCAGTACACGATAACTAAAATGCTTGCAAAGATAAACCCGACAAAGGGTTCACCCTCTCCGTAAAAAATACCTCGAATACCTACAATTATAAAGAATATGAAAAATCCCAAAAAGATTATTTGAAGCAATCGATAATACCCTTTTTTCTGAAATGTTTCTTTTTTCATTGTTTAACTATGGCCTCGAAGAGAATCGAACTCCTGACTGCTCGGTGTAAACGAGCCGTTTTGCCACTAGACTACGAGGCCTTATGGGTCAACTTCCCTTTATATGTCGACCCTTTTATTTTAAAAATATAGATGTTTAAAAATGTGACTAAATGCGGTCAGCGGGAATCGAACCCGCACTATGACATGTTTGCGTAAGCGAACATTCCAAGATGTTCCATCTTGCTATTGGCAATGTCACGTTCTACCACTAAACTATGACCGCATAATAAGACAATTTATTAGAGTTATTTAAAGGTTTTTAATTGATATTAGTCGTCTTCTTCGTAATTCTTAATCTGATTTGTTTTATTTTTAGAACTGCTGATTAAAACGTCGTCTATACGAAGTATCATTGTCGCAACTTCTGATGCTGAATTAATTGCCTGCGTTTTTACCTTTAGAGGCTCTATTATGCCTGCACTAAATGTATCTTCAATTTCATTTTTAAAAAGATTTAAGCCATGATTGTAAAGTCCTGCTTCATGTCTTTTTTTTAATTCTGTCAAAATGTCTATAGGGTCAAGTCCTGCATTTTCTGCTAACGCCTCTGGAATAGACTCTAAGGCATTTGCAAATTCATCTATTGCTAACTGTTCCCTACCTGATAGAGTTTTTGCGTAAATTCTTAGTCTTCGTGAAACTTCCATTTCTATTGCGCCTCCGCCTGGAACAATTTTACCGCTTTTTACAGCTGCAACCACATCACCTAGACCATCTTTAACTGCCCTTTCAATTTCATCTAAAACATGTGTTGAACTTCCGCGCAATACAATTGTTAATGCTCGAGGATTACTACAGCCTCTTACGTAAGTTACAGAATCTTCTCCTCTTTTTATCTCTTCAACTATATCTGCTCTTCCCCATATTTTTTCATCTATATCTGAAAGATTCGATACTATCTTTGCTCCTGTTGCTCTTGCTAATTTTTCCATATCGGATCTTGTAATTCTGCGCAATCCGAAAATCTTTGCTTTCGCTAAATAATACTGGGCTACATCATCTATTCCTTTTTGACAGAAGATGACATTCACCCCAGAAGCAATTATTTTATCGGTCATAGTTTTTAGATATCTTTCTTCTGATTGTACGAAACTCTCAAGTTGTTCTGGAGTTGAAACAGAAATCTTTGCCTCGATTTCTGGATTTCTTAACTCAAGGGGTATGTCTATAAGAAGAATTCTTGCATTTTCTATTCTTTTTGGCATATCTGAATTTGCTCTTTCTTTATCCAGCACTATGCCTCGAACTAACTCGCTTTCTTTTATGCTATCTCCTTTAATTTTCTCTATTTTTATATCGTGAATATTTATTTCCTTGCCCAATGCAATTTGTTCTACGGCCTTAACTATAATTTCTGCTAACATTTCTTTATTTCCCTCTGCACCCTTTCCAGTCATTGCTGTTTGGGCTATTTGCTCAAGTATTTCTCTTTCTTGGATTTGAACAGATATTTCATTTAATATTTGAATTGCCTTTTCTGCTGCTAATCTGTAACCCTTTACTATTATTGTTGGATGCAAATTTCTATCTAGAAGTCTTTCTGCATATTCTAATAATTTTCCAGCTAATAATGCGACAGTTGTTGTTCCGTCTCCAACTTCTGCTTCCTGCGTTTTTGCAATTTCAACCATCATCTTTGCAGCTGGATGATCTATTTCCATTTCTTCAAGAATTGTAACTCCGTCGTTTGTAATAATAATATTGCCTGAGGAATCTACAAGCATTTTATCCATGCCTTTTGGACCTAAAGTTGTCTTAACAATGTCAGCTATTACTTTTGCTGCAAGGATATTATTTCTCTGTGCATCTCTTCCAAGAGTTCTAGAAGTATTTTCAGGAAGAATATAAAGTGGGTTTTTTTCAGCCATCTTCTTTAGGGCATTAAGACATTTTTAAGGTTATATGTATTTGAACAATATTAAAAATAAAAAAATAAAAGTAAAAGTCATAAAATTAAGACTTTAATTAAAAATCTTCTTCGGAATCTTCGTCTTCTTCTTCGTCTTCATCTTCTTCTTCGTTTTTTTCTTTTCCTTTTCCTTTTGCTTTAGACGGTTTTTCCTCTTCTTCTTCGTCAGAAGAATCTTCATCCTCGAATTCATCTTCTTCAACTTCTTGTTTTTTTCTCATTTTTTACCTCGCGCAGAATAATCTGCAACAAAAAATAAACAGGATCGTTTTTAAATCTTTGTATTGTTTTTGGAGTGGATTTAATGCGAACTTGGGAAATTATTCTTTAAGTGATTTAGGCTCTTTCTTACTTCTGGAATAAGAGACGAATTGGATTGATATTCCTCTAAAAAACTTATTAAATTTTCAAATACTTCTCTTCTGAATTCAAAATAGTCTTTTCTTTTGTTTTTTGGAATAGTTTTTAATTCTGCTAATAATGCATTAAGACATTTGTCAGTTTTATTTTGAAGTAACTCGAACTCTGTTAATTCATGGAATACCATTGGTTTTCTATAATCTTCAGGAACTTCATCAGATATAAATGGAGATCCATTGTTATATGAAATAAAATATTTTGGTGCTGGAGAACCTATATTTCTATCTACAACTATAAATTCTCTCTGCTTTTCATTAAATTCAATTGCTTTTGTTTCCAATGTGATTAATGCCATAATTTTTGTTAGATGGCCTATTTAAAAACCTTGCTGAAAATAATAAAAATCCCCCCGCCCATACTCGCAGAGCAAAGCTCCGCGGTAACTCCAACTTTACAGACACAAAAAGTTGAAGTGAATCAAACTTTTGGAAAATTAATTGAATTACACTAGATTTCTGGAAGAAACTTTCATACTCTCTTGGAGTATGAATATCCCCCCGCCCAGAATCGAACTGGGGATCTCCCGGGGTCTGCTTATTGCTAACGCAATATTACCGATTACGCTTCATCCTGGTCTCCTATAGGAGAATGTCTGCGCTATTCTACAGCCGGACGCTCTAACCGCTGAGCTACGAGGGGTAAATCTTTTAGTGAAAAAGTGTATTTAAAACTTTATGCTTTATGCTTCTTGCGAATGCATCTCTGAGACGAAGAATGCTTTGTTTGAAGATACTTCATGCCTCTTTCCTTCGTGATCGAATGTCGCCATTGCTTGAGGCAATTCAAATCGGCCAACGGTTTGCATTTTTGAGTACACTATATAGGAGAATGTCCTTTCTTCTCCTTTGTTGAGATGATTAATACTCCAGGATAGTCTTCCCGTACTATGATCTATTTTATCTGCCTTGTGATCGAATTTTTCATATAACTTGGTCATGTGAGGTAAGCGATCGCTTATATGGGCATTAGTTACTTGCTTCTTTGCTCTTACGCGTACTCGAACTCGTAATGCGAATTCTCCCCCTTTTGTTCTTACGAAAGATACTGTTTTATGTAAGCCTATTGCTGTTACAGAATAAAACCAAACAGATAATGCGATTGCTACTACAAATATTGCGAAAAGGAATGGAAATGTGTAATTTGTCGTCGCAACTACATTAAATGCCTCTCCTGGAGGAAGATCTTTTTTCCAAGTGTACTCTACAAATAGGCCTTTTCTATCTGATGAAATTGGCTGAGTCGAATATGCTGTAAATAATCTAGAAACTATATCTTTTTTTATTTCTATAGTCGAGGTTACAGGTACATTTCCTTCATTGACTTCCTTTACAGTTGACCTTTCTATTATAAGGCCGTCTGTATTCTTCGTTACGGATGTACCTTCTTTCTCAAGATAATTAATTGCTCCTTCAATTTCTACTGAAAACTTGTCTAATGAAATTTCAGCTTTTACTGGATATGGTCCTGCTCTTAATTTTGTTATTTTAGTTTTATCTATTTTTACAGGAATATCTACTTTTTCAAATGGCTTGAAACTAATTACTTGATCTACCTCAAAAAACTCTGAATGAAGAGTTATTTTTACGTTCTCTATTAAAGAATTTACATTATTTTTTATCCCTATATTTACTATTTCGTTATCCGGATGGAGATTAACTGGTCTGATTTCAAAAACATCTGCTAATGCGACTACTTGAACATTTAATTGATCCTTAAATATTCCGCTTGTCTGACCTTTGATTTGATATTCAAAAGAATACCTCTCCTCTCTTTTTAGAAATTCTTCACCTAGATATGCCCTTACCATTGTTGTTGACTTGCCTGTTGGAATTAAGAAAGTTCCTTTAGGCGCCATTGAAACACCAACAAGACTATAAATTTCGGCATTTTCAGAATCTCCTGTATTCTTTATTATAAAATCAAACATTGCGGGATTACGCAATTCCTTTATTACTACTGAACCCTTGTCTATTTTTTCTATTTCTAGATTAAACTCTGCTGCAACAAGGGGCAATGTCATAAGAAGAAGCAATGTTAATGAGATAAATTTGAATTTCATACTGATATATTGTAAAATAGTTATATAAATATTTATGTGTCAAGAACTCTAGGACTAAATTCCGGAGTTGAGTTCTTGATGTATTTATAAATAAATTACCTCCTTCCACTTAACTCTAAAAATGCTTTAATTTCTTCCTTGAAGTCGACTACTGTCTTTCTTATCATGCCTTCTATATTTTCAACTCTTCCTGGAATAACATATTTGTTATAAACGTCTCTTAGAAAACGATAAAATGCTGTTTTGTCCCATTTGCTATCTGGATCTTTAACCATGACCCCTGATATTTTAACTTCGACTTTTCCTTTGTTCATTTTTTTTCTTTGCTTATCTATTTCAACTTCAACTTCAGTTAATCCTTCTATCTTAAATTCTATTTTGAATTCTGTTTTAAAATAATCTGAAAGTTTTTTTGTCGCCATCCATTCTATCGTAATGTCTCTTGAGTTTCCTGAAACTTTTTCAGAATATTTTTCCTCTGTAACTCCAAATTTTTCGTCTTTAAACCAGCTGTGAGCGTAACTATAAAAACTCTTGAAATCAAAAATTCCAGAATGAGAAATCTTTTCTTCAATTATTCTATCTTTTTCTGACATTTTCTACCTCTTGATAGATTATTAGGGTGAATTATATATTTAAAGGTGTTGCTATATAATTTATTAATTATTTAATAATGCTAGATTGACAACATTGTTTTCTTTATTCAAATCGTTATCTGAGGACTTAATCTCAAATGTTATGGAATTAGAATTCCTTGATACTCTTAAGTTGTCTACACTCAGTATCTTTCTGGCCCCTATATCAAATGATTCTAAATCAAATTCTTTTATTAATTCATCTCCTGCATAAATGCTTAAAACTGAATTTGAAGAATCTTTCAATCCAAGATTTGCTATTGTTATTTTGAATTTAAGATAAACACCGCTTTTTTCTGCAGAGATTCTTTCTACTGTCAAATCTGGCAGTTCTTTTATACTGTAAAGTTTATTAATTTCGTCTATGATATATTGATCCAATGTTTGACTGCAATCAGTTATAGGGTACATAATGCTTCTTTGATTGTTGTTGTGGTCAAAACCTAATGCATGAAGTATTTCGTGAATTGCTATATTGGGTTTTTGACAACTGCTTTTTCTAAACAAAGATATCTTTCCTGAAAAAATAACGGCATAATTTTCTACGTCTATTATTTCTGAAGGTCCGCCTTCACCTGCTACGAAGTGGCCTTCTTCTTCTGGAGTTGGAGAAATATCTGAACAAAAAACTTTTATCTCGCCATCATTTTTCACTTTTGAGAATTTCAAAATAGTTTTATCAGATATAAAAGAAAAACCCTCTTCTATTTCTTCTAACTTTCCTGCGTCGCATTGATCTGAAATACTATAATTTATATTTTTACTTCTAAACCTCATATTTGGATAGAATTGGACGTGCTGTGGGGGGATACTTTCTGCTGTTGCATTAAAGAAATATTCTTCGAATTGAATTGATTTTCCAGGTATATTAAACCAAAGCAAATACATGCTTAAACCCAACAATGCCAATAATAATATCGTGATGATAAAATCAAAAAACTTCATAATTAGGATAAAAAAATGAGATTTATAAAGTTATTTAACTCTCTAGAGTTATGAAATATAAATTTTTAGAACATACTGGAGATATAAAGTTTCAAGCATATGGAAAGACATTAAATGAAGTTTTTGAAAACTCTGTAATTGCGGTTTCTACTTATATTTCTAGGGGCAAAAAAATAAAATCGTCTAAAGGTAAAGTTATAGATGTATCTGGAACAGATATAGAATCTCTTTTTTATAATTTTCTTGATGAAATTATTTATCTTTTTGATGCAGAGAATTTTATTGCTGCAAAAGCAAAAATAACAATTAGAGGAAATAATTTGCATGCTGAATTTTTCGGAGATGATGCATCTAATTATAAGGATTTAGACCAAATTAAAGCGGCGACTTATGCTGAAATGTATATTAAAAAGAAAGCATCTGGATGGGAGGCCCAGGCTGTTTTAGATGTTTGATAATTTATAACAAAAATACCTGATAAACATAAAGTATTTATATATAAATAGATTATAAAATTGATGAAGTTTAATGAAGATTTGGCTGCAATTCATGCTTATCTTTGTGCTGATGGTTATGTTGTAAAAAATCCTCCAACTCAGAAACATAAATATTATCATGTGGGTCTTAGAAATACAAATATTCTGCTTTTAGAAGATTTTCAAAAGAGATTCTTTAATTATTTTAAAGTTAAACCGCATTTAATAATAAAGGAAAGATGTAGAATAGGATCTAAAAAAATCTATGAACAATTAGAAAAAGAATTTGGAAGTTTTTATAGTTATAAATGGACTGCCCCAAATTTAGAAAATAATCTATTGAAGATTTGGTTAAGAGCTTTTTTTGATTGCGAAGCGTGGGTTATGTTAAAAGCCCATCAAAATAGAGCTATTGGGTTAGAATGTGTAAACTATGACGGAATAATTAGTATTAAGAAATTTTTGAAAAAACTTGGGATAGAGTCTTCAGAAATTAAAAAGAAAAAAAGTAGAGCAATTTTTTCTTTGCATATCTATGGAAAAGAAAATCTAATAAAATTTAGAGAATTAATAGGATTTAATCACCCTCAAAAAAGAGAATTATTAAATAGAGCTATTAATGATTATATAAATTATGAATGGCAATTTCCAAATGAACAAGAAAGATTATTAGAATTTGTGAAATGGCTTATAAAAGAAAAAGCAAAGATAAAAAGACCTAATGGAATCTTTAGGATAATATCAAATAAAGAAATAAATCTTATTTTATTACAAGAAAGGTTAAAAGATATTTTTAAAATTGAATCGAAAGTGAAAAAAAGAAAGAATGGAATTGGGAATATTTATTTCGAATTAAATGTAAACAAGAATAGAGAGATTAATAAACTAATAAAAAATAATTTAGTTAACGAGGAGTGTAAACAAGAATGGTTAAAATTGAAAAAATAAAAGAAAATATTTGGGAAATTAAAAAATCTGGAAAAATGAATGTTCCAGTTAGAATATTTTCATCGGAGAAAATACTTGAAAAAATAAAACAAGATAAAACCTTAGAACAAGCACAGAACATGGCTATAATGCAGGGTGTAAAAAATTATATTGTAGTGCTCCCAGATGCACATCAGGGGTACGGCGCGTGTATTGGTGGCGTAGCTGCTTATGACATTAAAGAGGGGGTTATCTCGCCTGGAGAAATAGGTTATGATATTAATTGCGGCGTCAGGCTTTTAACAACTAATATATCAAAATCCGATTTTATTAAAAAAAGAGAGCAGATTTTAAATGAATTATATAAAAATGTTCCATCTGGTGTAGGAAATGGGGGTGAATTTAAATTTAGTGAGAAACAAATTAATGGGATATTGCAGAATGGTTCATATTGGGCATTGGAAAATGGATATGCGACTGAAAATGATTTAGACAAGACAGAAGATAATGGACAAATAAAAGGCGCAGATGCAGGAAAAGTATCTCAGAGGGCAAAAGCAAGAGGGAAGAATCAGCTTGGAACTTTAGGAGCTGGAAATCATTTTTTGGAAATGCAGGAAATTGAGGAAGTTTATGATGAGAAAATTGCTGGAATTTTTGGATTAGATAATGATAATA
The DNA here is from genome assembly GCA_038044405.1 of Nanobdellota archaeon. Classification (GTDB taxonomy): domain Archaea; phylum Nanobdellota; class Nanobdellia; order Pacearchaeales; family GW2011-AR1; genus JAUSIK01. The sequence goes on along the minus strand of JBBTAC010000002.1, from coordinate 56,248 downwards.
TAACTATTATGATTCATACTGGCTCTAGAGGGCTTGGACACCAGACAGCTTCTGATTATATTCAAAAGATGGAAAAAACTTATGGGTTTTCAAATTTACCTGATAGGGAATTGATTTGCGCGCCAATAGAATCTGATTTAGGAAAGGATTACAAATCCGCCATGGCTTGTGCCGCTAATTTTGCATTTACAAACAGGCAATTAATAACTCATCAAATAAGAAAAACATTCCAGAAATTCTTTCCAAAATCTGAGATAAAATTAGTTTATGACATTGCCCACAATATTGCTAAATTTGAAGAATTTATAATTGACGGAAAAAAACAGATTTTGTGTGTGCATAGAAAAGGAGCTACCCGTTCTTTAGGACCTGGAAGAAAAGAGATCACTAAAGAATATAGAAATGTCGGTTGTCCTATTTTTATTCCTGGAAGTATGGGGACTTATTCTTATGTTTTAGCTGGAACTAAAAAAGCAGAAGAGATTTCATTTGCGTCTACAGCCCACGGTGCTGGAAGGTTATTATCTAGAACGTATGCTAAGAAAAATATATCTGCTGAACAAGTTCAAAAAGAACTTGCAGAATATGGTGTTGCAATTAAATCTGGCTCTGTAAAGGGAATTGTTGAGGAAGCTCCTGAAGCTTACAAAGATGTTAATGAAGTTGTTCGTGTTTCTCACGAGTTGGGAATTGGGAATCTTGTTGCAAGATTGAA
>JBBTAC010000002.1:0-55433 GCA_038044405.1 Nanobdellota archaeon | reverse complement strand
GATAGCTTCAATTCAATTTGAACTCTTGAAATTATTTATAAACTAAATATTATTAGAATAAAGATGGTAAGAAGCTCAATTATGATAGACCTTGATGATCCAAGGACAGAAAAGATAGCAGATGTTATATCAAATAAGACTGCTAAGAAAATTATTTCTGTTCTGGCTGATGGTGAATTAAGCGAGGCAGAAATAGCGTCTAAATTAGGTGTGCCTGCAAATACTATTGAATATAATATAAAAAAATTAGAGGGTGCTGGTTTAATTGAAAAAACAGGAGGTTATTTCTGGAGCGTTAAAGGAAAAAGAATCCATAGATATAAAGTGTCGAATAAAAAAATAATTATATCTCCAAAGTCGCTTGCTAGAGGAATAATTCCAGCAGTTATAGGTTGTATTCTAGTTGCGATTATAATAAAAATATTTATTGGTGTTCCTATTGGTGTTAATAGTTATGGTAGTGATAGTGCTGTTATGATGAAGGAGGTTGCAAGTGAGGGTAGCTCTAGTGCTTCTAGAGGTGCTATTGATATGATTCAACCTCCATCTCCGCAAGTTTCAGATGTTTTGACTTACAGCGCAAATTCTCCTAATTCGTGGGCATGGTTTATGTTGGGATCTCTTATGGCATTACTCATAGTGGTTTTTTGGAACTATAAAGAAAGAATGAAAGGAGGTAATGATAATGGATAATAAAACGATTATTACCGGATTAGTTATTGCGATAATTTTAATTGGAGGGTATATTGCCTTTAATACTAGTGCTGCTGTTGTAAGTGCACAAGGCAACTCCGTTATAGAAGCAAAACCTGATAAAGTATCTATCAATATTAATATTGAAGCAAGAGATGATAGTGCTCAAAAAGCAAAGGATGCTCATGATAAAATTCTTGACAATCTTTTCCTTAATTTATTAAAATTGGGAATTGCTAAGGATGAAATAAAAACAATTAATTTCAACATTTATCCTGAATATGATTGGAGTAACGGAGATCAAAAACTCAAGGGTTATATTGCCTCACAACAAATAGTTGTAGAAACTAGCGATTTTGATGGTGTTGCTGAAATAGTTGATGCCTCTGTTGATGCTGGCGCTTTAGTGTCTTACATAAACTTTGAGCTTTCAGAAGAAAAACAAAGTGAATATAAGACTCAAGCACTTGAAGAAGCAGGAAAGGATGCAAAGATTAAAGCAGAAGCAACTGCTCGAGGATTAGGCAAGAATTTGGGAAGCCTTGTTTCTGTGAAGAGCCAGGATTTCAACTACGGACCTGTTGTATATTTTGAATCAAAGGGCGGAGTAGCCTCTAGCGGTGAAGCAAGAGATGCTGCAATAAATATCGCACCTAAAGATATAGAAGTTAGAGCAACTATTGAAGTAGAATATAAACTAAGATCTTTTTAATTTTTTTAATTTTTTATTTTTATTCTTTAATTGAATTTTTAGAAGTGCCTTAAGTACTAACTACGACTACCCTGCCGCCTACCGCCCGAATCAGCAACGTGCTCAAAGTTGGAATCCCAGTACCTGTCCCTGACAAGGTCAGCACAAGCCAAACCTTCGTCTCTTGTGTAATTCCATCTGAAATCATCCAAATCTAAGATTGAGCTTTCGGCTCCATCTTTCAAGCTTGGAATTAAACCATAAGCTGAATTTTCATCTTCTATTAAATAAAGTGAATCGAAATAAATTAATTTTCCTTCTCCAAGTTTTATATTTCTCTGCTTAAATTGTTCTGCAAGTCTTTTAGCGAGTAAATCATTAGGAGCATAAGAATCTCCTGCTGTTTTTAAAGCTAAACCAAAATCAGTATAATGTCCTCTTAAAAAATCTGAATCTTGTGATATCGCATTTTCTAAATCTTCTCTTTTTGCTAGTCTTGTTCCTTCCGGAAGTAATCCTGAATTTGCTAATTGAATAAGCATTAACGGGCTTGAGCCAGTTAATTCTCCATCGCTTTTACTGAATTTTCCAAGAGAATCTCTTGCTTTTTCGTTGTATCCTTGAATGGATTCATTATATGCTTCTAAAATAGAGTCATCTAAAATTCTTAATATTCCACTTTGTATTTTAACTTGATTTGCCATGAATTTTTCAAATATAAAAGATATTTAAACTTTTTCATAGTTGCTATTTTCTAGTTATTTATTCTTCTGGATTTGAATTATCCTTGTATTTTATGAATTTTATTTGATCGCGCATTTTTTCTATCCTTTCAACTATTTTCCAACTTTCCTTAACTTCGTCACTTCGAGTGAAAAGAGTTTTATCTCCTTTGATAACTTCGTGTAAAAGAGTTGCATATTCGTTCATTGTATTTGGACCGAATTCACATTCTCTACAGAATTCGAATTTTGCCTGCTTTACTTGATTATAAAATTCTGGACTTCTAGTATTCATAAAAATAGATACGTCTTGTTTAGGATATATATCTATGATTATTTTATTATCTGCAATATTTGCTAAATGGTTACCATTGTTTTTCATCGGCTTGAATTTTATTATTATCTGCCCAAATTTTCTTTTTAATTTCTTTCCTGTTCTTAATATTAATTTAACACTATCCCATTTTTTAATTTTGCAATTTAACTCTATTTTTGCAAATGTCTCTATCTTGCTTTTATTTAAACCAGAAACTTTTGCTTCTTTCTCATAGCTTTCGTATTGACCTAGAAGATGATGTTTTGACTGAAGAATTTCTAAATTTTTTAGAATCTTGACCTTTTCATCATGGATTTTATCATATACTAACGCAGATGGCATTTCCATTAATAATAAGGACAAAACTTGCAGTAGATGACTTTGAAACATATCTTTGATAGCTCCGGCATCGTTGTAGTATTCTATTCTATTTTCTACACCTTGATCTTCGTCAACTATAATTTCTATTGATTCTATATATTCTTTGTTAAATGTGCTATAAAGAAGAGGATTTGTGAACTTTAGCACGTTTAAATTTTGAACTGTTTCTTTTGCTAAATAATGATCTAATCTAAAAACATTTTCTTCTAAAAAGACCTTATGGATTTCTTTATCTAGATTTTCAGATGATTTTAGATCTTTGCCGAAAGGCTTTTCGAATACTATTCTTGTAAAGGCCTGATTTTTTTTATGCAGGTTCTGGCTTTTTAATTCTTTGACTATATCTGGAAAGAATTTGAAGCTTGTCGATAAATAATATATTCTGCTGCATCCTGGTTTTTCTGATTTTTCTATTAATTCCTTCAATCCTGATAAACCGCTTTTCGTGAAATCTCCAGTGAAGAATTTTATATCTAATTTTTTTATATAACTTTTATCTCTGTCTTCTTTTACTGAATCTAATAGGAATTTTTTATATTCCTCATCCGAAATTTTTTTTCTTGAAATTCCTATTATTGTTGAATCATCTCTAATTTTACCCTGATGAATTAAATTAGCTAATGCTGGAACAATTTTCCTTTTTGTTAAATCCCCTGTGCCACCGAATAAGACAAAGCTCACCTCTTGCTTTTTCATGAATTTAATAGGAAAGAAGATTTTTTAAATTATCTCTTGCACTATAAAACACATTTATTTACTACTTTATAATTAATATTAATACTACTGAAAAAACGAAGATTTTTATAGGATTTTAACTTTGAAATATTAGAATAAAGAATAAAATGACAAACGAAAGGGAACTGCAAGACATAGCTAATATTTTGAGAAGGGATGTCTTGAAAATGACTACTGAAGCTGGAAGCGGGCATCTTAGTTCATGCTTGTCATGCGCGGAAATTATGTCTTCTTTATTTTTTAACGCTATTTCTTATGATGTAAAGAATTCTGATAATCCTGATAATGATGAATTTATATTGAGCAAGGGGCATGCTGCACCTATATTGTATGCTGCATTATATCGTGCAGGATGCATAAAACAGAATCTATCTGGACTAAGAAAACTACAAAGCACTCTAGAAGGTCATCCTATACCTTCTTCTTTATTACCTTGGATTAAGGTTGCAACTGGTTCTCTTGGCCAGGGTTTATCTGTTGGGGCTGGAATGGCTATGGCTGGGAAAATTCAGAAAAGAAACTCTAGGGTTTATGTTCTATTGGGAGATAGCGAATGTTCTGAAGGATCTATATATGAGGCCTTGCAATTAGCCAGCCATTATAAATTGAACAATTTAACAGCTATAATTGATGTCAATCGATTAGGTCAAACAGGAGAAACTATGCTCGGCCATGATATCAAAAAGTATGAATCTCGATTTAAAGAATTTGGCTGGGATGCTATTAATGTAAATGGGCACAATATAAAACAGATTTTAGAAGCATTTGAAAAATCTAGAAAATCAGACAAACCAAGTGTAATAATCGCGAAAACTTTTAAAGGGAAAGGTGTAAAATTTATTGAAGATAAAAATGGATGGCATGGAAAAGCACTTTCTAAAAAAGAGCTTGAAAAGGCTTTAAAATTAATACCTGAACCAAAAATGCCTGAGGTAAAAATAAGATTACCTACTTTGGGCTTATTAAAAGTTAGTAAAGAAATTAAAAAATCAAGCTTGCAATTAACTAAATATAAATCTTCAGAATTAATTGCTACAAGAACTGCTTATGGAAATGCTTTGGCTAATTTGGCTAAGAGTGACCCAGGTGTTTTAGCTCTTGATGGGGAAGTAAGCAATTCTACTTTTTCTGAGAAGGTTAAAGAAAAAACTCCCATGCAATTTATTGAAGCATATATTGCTGAACAAAATATGATTGGTATGGCTTTGGGTTTATCAAAAAAAGGATTTAATGTATTTGCTTCTAGTTTTGCATCTTTTTTAACAAGAGCGCATGATCAAATTAGAATGTCTGCTTTGTCCAATCCAAATTTTACTCTCTGCGGAAGTCATTCTGGTGTATCCATTGGAGAAGATGGCGCTTCGCAAATGGGATTAGAAGATATTGCTTTATTCAGGTCCATACCTAAATCAATTATTTTTTATCCATCTGATGCTATATCCACAGAAAAACTTCTGCATTTGGCTGCGACTACTAGAGGATTGAAATATATAAGAACAACTAGACCAAAAACGCAGTTAATTTATAACGAAAAAGAATCATTTGCCCTAGGGGATTTTAAAGTAATTAAACAGTCAAAAGAAGATAAAATTGTTTTGATAGGAAGCGGTATAACTCTTCATGAATCTCTTAAAGCACATGATATGTTAAAGCAAAAGAAAATTAATAGCGCTGTTATTGATCTTTATTGTATTAAACCATTAGATATAAAGAAACTTGCTTCTTTTATAAGACAGCACGGCGGTAAAATTGTTGTAACAGAAGACCATTATAAAGAAGGTGGAATAGGAGAAATGCTTTTTGCTGAATTGGCAAATAGCGACATTCAAATAAAACATTTAGCTATTAAAGAAGCCCCTCATTCTGGAACAATGGAAGAATTATTGGATAAGTATAAAATTAGTGCTAAATGGATTGTTGATGTCATGAGTGGCTTCTTGTGAATCTTAAAACTAAATATTAATTTCCTCAAAATTTATATACCTTTTAATCTTAAATTCATATATAATAAAAGAGGAAAAATGGCTAATGTTGCAATAAATGGATTTGGTAGAATAGGAAAGCAATTCTTTCTTGCTGCTTTAGAATCTAATGCAAAATGGAATTTTTTTATAAATCATCCTGAAGACCTGGACCATATTGTTTATTCATTAAAATATGATTCTGTACATGAAACATTAAAAAATGCTTCTCATGATGGAAATAACTTAATTGTAAATGGTAAAAAGATAAAAGTATTTCATGAGCTTGACCCTGAAAAACTGCCTTGGAAAAGAGAAAAGATAGATTTAGTTGTAGAATGCACAGGGGTTTTTACAGAAAGAGAAGGAGCTATAAAACATATTAATGCGGGAGCTAAAAGAGTTTTGATTTCAGCTCCTGCTCATGGACATGATTCTTGCATTGCATTTGGAGTTAATAACAAAGATTTGAAGAGTAACCATAAGATAATTTCTGCATCAAGCTGTACTACCAATTGCATTGCCCCTATGGTTAGTGTTTTACATAATAATTTTAAAATTATTAATGCACATTTTATCACTGCTCATGCTTACACAGCAACTCAAAAACTAATAGATGGTGATGATAAAAAAGATATGCGTAGAGGACGAGCTGCAGCAATGAATATTGTTCCGTCAAGTTCTGGGGCAACAAAATCAATTTTAGAGATTTTTCCAGATTTAAATGGAAAGATTGACGGATTTGCTTTAAGAATTCCTGTTATAGACGGTTCAATAAGCCATATTGTAGCAAAACTATCAAAAAAACCTACAAAAGAAATGATTAATAAGACTTTTAAGAAAGAAGCTGAAGGAAGAATGAAGGGAATTTTGCAATATACAGAAGACCCTATTGTCTCTTCGGACATAATACATAATAAACATTCTTGTGTTTTTGATTCTTTATTAACAAAAGTAGTTGATGAATTAGTAAGCATATCTGGATGGTATGATAATGAATGGGGATATTCTAATAGATTAGTTGGGGTTGCAGGACTGATTTTGGGTAAGTAAGATGAAACTTCGTAAACTTGCAGAAATTAATGTAAGGAATAAAAAAATTTTATTAAGAATAGATGTTAACAGTCCTGTTGTCAATGGAAAAATTCTTGATAATCCTAGATTTGAGGCGTCTGCTAAGACTATTAAATATTTGATAAATAAAAATGCGAAAGTTGTTGTAATTGCCCATCAAGGGAGGAAAGGAGATCGAGATTTTACTTCATTAGAACAGCATGCAAAAATTCTGTCTAATTTTATCGGAAGAAAAGTAGAATATGTTGATGATTTGTTTGGGAATGTTTCTAGAGATAAAATAAATAATTTGAATATTAAAGACGTGATAATTTTGAGGAATGTTAGAGAGTATAATGACGAGATTAATATCGAGATGAAGGGAAATAAATATAGAGAATTTTGCGGTTTATTTGATTTATACATTAATGAGGCATTTTCAGTATCCCATAGATTGCAAGGAAGTATTATTCTTCCTCCAAGATATTTACCTTGTGCTATTGGTCTGGAATTTGAAAATGAGTTAAAAGCTTTATCAAAATTTGAAAATTCTCGCGGAAAAAATAAAGTATTCATTCTTGGAGGATCAAAAGTTGAGGACTATATTCCTTTATTTAAATTCTTGAAAGATAAAAGAAACAAAATGCTTTGTGCTGGTGTTTTGGCTAATTTATTTTTAATTATCAAGGGTTATGATTTGGGATATGAATCCAAATGGTTAAAAGACAATAATTATTTTTCTCTTATACCTAAATTGAAGAAAATATATTCTAAATATAAAAACCAGATTATTTTACCAGTTGATTTTGGACTGCTTGGAGAAAATGGAAAGAGGGTTAATGCTGATTTAAATGAAATACCTTACGATTATAAAATATATGACGTGAATGAAAAAACCATAGAATTATTTAAGGATTTTATTGATAAGGCGGACTATATTTTTATGAAGGGGCCACTTGGATTTTCTGAGATAGATGAATTTAGTTACGGCACTAAAAAATTACTCGAATATATATCTGAATTGACTTCCAAGAAAAATGTCTTTAGTATTATAGGTGGAGGGCATTTAACCACCACTATAAAAAAATATAAGATTCTAAATAAGTTTTCCTACAATAGTTTATCTGGAGGGGCTTTAATAAAATATATAAGTGGAGATAAATTACTTGGGATAGTTGCTCTGGAGAAAAGCAGAAAATGAAGATTTTAGAAAGAAGATTTTAAAAAATCTTCAAGCAAAAAAATAAATATTCAGCAAAAAGATGATAGCTAAAACAGAAGAGGAATGGAAGAAAAAATTAACGCCTGAACAATTTAAAGTATTGAGGAAAAAAAGCACAGAACTTCCATTTACGGGTAAGCTTTTGCATAATAAAGAAGATGGAATGTATGTTTGTGCAGCTTGTGGAGCTAAATTATTTTCTTCTAAAACTAAATTTGATTCCGGAACTGGCTGGCCAAGTTTTGATAGTCCTGCTGCAAAAAACTCTATTATATTAAAAGAAGATGATTCTTTATTTATGAAAAGAACCGAAGTCATATGCAAGAAATGTGGGGGGCATTTAGGACATGTTTTTAAGGATGGTCCTGCTCCAACTGGTATACGTTATTGTATAAACTCGTGTGCTTTAGGTTTTAAAAAGAAAAAGGAAGTAAAATGAAGATAATTAATGGAAAAAGGAAAGAACTTGAAATAAAAGCCGCGCAACTTATTGCTAAAAAGATAAATTCTCTCCTGAAAATACAGGAAAGAGTTGTTCTTGCAATTCCTGGCGGAAGATCCATAATTGGTGTTCTTAATATTTTAAAAAATGAAAATATAAAATGGGATAAAGTGCATATCTTTATGATTGATGATACAATTGGTAATGACCCGGGAAAAAATTTCAAACAAGCTTATGATATATTTCTAGAATATTTGACAAAACAGAAACTTTTATTGAGCAATAACATGCATCCCTATATTTATTTTAATCTGCCTATGAATAAAGGACTAGAAGCATACAAAAACGAATTGAAATTAATTTCAGACTGTTATGATATAATATTGCTTAGTTCTGGAGAAGATGGGCATGTTGGCTCTTTATTTCCAAATTCGTCTGTAAAAGACCCTTCTGAATTTTTTGTAAATGTGAAAGAATCTCCTAAACTGCCTTCTGATAGAATTTCGGCTTCTAGAAGATTATTGCAGAAATCTAAATGTGGACTGCTTCTTTTCTTTGGTGAAGAGAAAAGAGAAGCTTATGAAAACTTTATGAATAATAAATTGATAATTGCAGATTGTCCAGCAAAACTTATTAATTCAATAGAAGATTCCTATGTTTTTACTGATGTCAAGAACCTTTAGACTATTCTTAATTGCTTGGTTCTTGAGCACACAAGATTTGCTATTTGTGAACAGCAAATCTTGATGTTTTAAATAAATGATTTCTCTAAGTGCCTTAACGCCCTCTTTGGATCTATCGAGTTTGAAATAAAACTGCCTGAATTTATGCAATTCACACCCAACATTTTTAATTTCTTGATGTTTGACAAATTTACTCCGCCATCGACATGGATATTTATTTTTTTATTTATTTTCCTTAATCCTTTTATCTTTTCATATACTTTTGAAATAAATTTCTGATTTTCTTTCCCGGGGTATACTCCCATAACAAGTACACCAGATATTTTATTTAGAAATGGAATAATATTATTTATTTGTGTTTCTGGGTTTAATGCTATAATCGCTTTCATATTATTTGATTTTATTTTTTTTATTATACTAATTATTTTACCCTCTTGAATCGCTTCATAATGGAATATTATTTTTTTGAATCCTTTTTTCTTTAGTAATAATAAGTATTTTCCTGGATTAATTGTCATTAAATGAGCTTCAAAGTTTATATTATAGTTTTTTAGATTTGGAATTTGACTGATTTTTATTCCTGTTGATTTTACGAATTTTCCATCCATAAAATCTATATGGAGATTTTTAGATATCTTGATTAGTTTTTCAAATCTTTTATTAAATTCTTCTTTATTATGTGCTAATATTGTGGGAATTATCTTTCTCATATTTCATATCTTACTATTTTCCTTAATCTCCTCTCATGTCTGCTTTTTCCGCTGAATACAGAACTCAGCCAAATTTTAACTAATTGAAGATTTTTCTTTTCTTGAAAATTTCTTCCTCTTAAACATAAAATATTTGCATTATTATGCTCCCTAGACGCCCTTGCAGAATAAGAATCGTAAGCAAATGCGGCTCTAATACTCTTTACTTTGTTTGCCGCAATTACCATGCCTGTTCCTGTTCCGCAAACTAAAATTCCCTTAGAATTTTTATTTTTAGATACCTTTTCTGCAACTTTGAAGGCATAATCTGGATAGTCGTCATTCTTATCTCCACGACCTCCTAAATCCTCATATTGAATTTTATTTTTTCCAAGATATTCTTTTATTCTTTCTTTTAGTTGGAATCCTGAATGATCTGCACCAATGTAAATCACTTCTTTTCCCATTTCTTGAAAAGGATAATGATGTTTATAATGGTTTTTATTTACAATATTGAAGTGACTTAGCATATTTTAAATAGTTATTTATTATTATATAAAAAAGAGAAAATGAAAATATTTATAGACAGCGCTAATTTAGATGAAATCAAGGAAGTTGCTAGTTATGGTATTTTAGATGGTGTTACGACTAACCCTAGTTTAATAAAGAATGAAGTTGATAGATTAAAATTAAAAGATAAAAAAATTAATATTGAGAGCTACATAAAAGATATTTTGAAGGTTTCTAAAAACGCTAGAGTAAGTTTAGAGGTTGTAGGGACGGATTTTAAGGAAATGATTAAGGAGAGTTTAATTTTATATAAAAAATTTAACAAAATAGCAAAAAATGTTTATATAAAAATACCTGTTGATCCTTGCTTGGAAAATGTTTGTTCAAATGAAGCAGATGGAATAAAGGCAATAAAATATTTATCTGGTAAGAAAATCCCTATAAACTGCACTTTAATTTTTACTCCTGAACAAGCTTTTCTTGCTGCTAAAGCTGGAGCGAAAATAGTCAGCCCTTTTGCTGGAAGAGAAGATGATTATTTGAGGGAAATGAGAAGAATGCGATTTGGCAAAGAGGATTATTTTCCTGCAGAAGGAATAAAAAGATTTGGGACAATATTCAATGATAATGGGATTGTTTCAGGTGTTGATTTGATTAAAAAGTGCAGGAAAATTTTTGATTTACAAGGAATTAAATCAGAAATATTGGCTGCAAGCATAAGAAACTCTAGACAATTTAGAGAAGTTGCACTTGCTGGAGCAGATATTGCGACAATGCCTTTTTCAGTTATAAAATCTCTTCTTAGACATAATAAAACTCTTGAAGGTATGAGAAAATTTACCCAAGATATTACTGAAGAATATGCTGAAGTTGCTGGAGCTAAAAAATGAATTATAATAAAACTATAAGGGAATTTGAGAACAATTATGATAAAAAAGAAATTATTAAATTGAGAGATATGAAAAATAGATTTAAAGATGAATCTAATTTTGACGATAACTCGATAATTTATGACGTTTATATTAAAAAATTGTCTCCAATTCAACTTGGATTGACTGTAATAAATCCTGGGGCAATAAATGAAGAATTTTACATGACTCGCGGTCATGTGCATTCTAATAGAACGCCTGAATTTTATATTCTTTTAGAGGGATCTGGTGTATTAGTTATGCAAAAGAATAATAAAGCGCAAAGAGTTAATTTGAAAAAAGGAGAGATAACTTTAATTCCAGAAGGATATGCACATAGATTGGTAAATGTCGGAAAGAAAAAATTAAAAGCTTTAACTGTTTATCAAGAGGATTCCATGCCAAATTATAATATAAAATTTAAAAAGAGGTTTTTGAAAAGATGAGATTTAAAAGTAAATTGTTATTGAAGCCGGATAATTTTAAACCGAGTTTTAAAGATTGGAAGATAGAAGGAGCATTTAATCCTGCAGCTGTAAGATTGCAAGATAAAAAAATAGCCCTATATGTGCGAATTGCTGAAAGTGCTGGCTTTGGACAGAAGAATATGACAACATGCCCTGTAATGTCTTCTGAAAGCGAATACAAGGCAAATTATCAGAAGATAAATGAAAAAGATATTATTAGAAGGGGTAAGTGGGGTGAAATGTATTTGAAAGATGGTTCTTGCAGACTGCCTACAATATCTCATTTTAGAAAAGCGATTTTAAGCAGTGATGGATTCTCTGTAGAGAATATAGGAAATAAGCCTATTTTTACAGGTATTCCTGGAGAAAGTGATTATGGAGTTGAAGATCCGAGAATTATAGAGATGGATGGAAAATATTATATGACTTATGTTAGTATTTCTAATAATGAAGGTGTTTCTACTTGTTTAGCTGTATCTAAGAATGTAGATTCATGGACTAGGAATGGAATAATATTTAGAGAACAGAATAAAGATGCTGTAATATTCCCTGAAAAAATAAAAGGCAAATATGTTGCTTTACATAGACCAGAAGGATTTTTCAAATTCAGCAGACCAAGCATTTGGATTTCCTATTCTCCGGATTTAGTTTATTGGGGTCGGGAAAGAAGTATACTTAGACCTAGGCATGATTCTTGGGATTCTAGAAGAATAGGCGGTGGAGCACCTCCAATAAAAACAAAAAAAGGGTGGCTGATAATTTATCACGGTGTAAGGGAAGAGGGTGAAGAAAGCGTATATTGTGCTGGCGCTGTTTTATTGGATTTAAAAAATCCAGAGAAAATTATTGCTAGATCTCCTACCAATAAACCTTTATTTCAACCTGAAGAGGATTATGAAACACGGGGATTCATAAATAGAGTTGTATTTCCAACAGGGGCCGTTGTTAGTTTGGATGAAAAGAGTTTACTTATATATTATGGAGGAGCAGATAGTATAACTGCTGTCAAACAAATAGATTTTGATGAAATCTTCAAGCAAATGGAGTATTTCTAATGAAATTAATAATAGTTCAAAATACAAGGCAAATTGCACTTGAAGCCCTCGATATTTTATATAAACAGAAAAAGAGAAATTTAGTTTTAGGGTTAGCAACAGGAAAGACAATGATTCCTTTTTATAAAGAGCTTGTTTTGGCTTATAAAAATTCCAAGATAGATTTCTCTAGAATTAAAATTTTTAATCTAGATGAATACTTATTGAGTGAGGATAATAAAAAAAGCTTAAGATTTTTTATGGATAAAAATTTATTTAATAAAATTGATATTAAAAAGGAAAACATACATTTTCTTAATGGTTTAGCTGACGATATTGAATTAGAGTGCAAGAATTACGAAAAAGAAATAAAGAAAGCTGGAGGAATTGACTTGCAGATTTTAGGTATTGGACGAAATGGACATATTGGATTTAATGAACCTGGCTCTTCATTTAAGAGCGAAACAAGAAAAATAAAATTGAGTGAAATGACTTTGAAAGACAATAAAGTTGGAAAGTATGCTTTGACAGTTGGAATTGCTACAATTATGCGTGCAAAGAAAATTATTTTGTTAGCTAATGGTAAACATAAGGCTGATGCTATTGCTAAATCTGTTCAGGGTAAAATTTACGAGAAAGTTCCTGCAAGTATATTAAAAAAGCATAAGGACGTCACATTTATAATTGATAAAGAAGCTGCTAGTAAATTATGAAGAAAATAAAAAATTTAGTTATTGTTGCTCATCCTGATGATGAGACGATTTGGATGGGAGGCACTATTATTCAAAATAAAGATTGTGAATGGGAAATTATCTGTTTATGCAGGAAAGATGATAAAGATAGAATGCCGAAATTTTCTAAAGTTTGCAAAGAATTAAACGCGGATTATTCTATATCTGATTTGGATGATGAAAAATTTCATGATTTAGATAGTGATGAAGTAATAAACAAGATAAAGGCAATGAAAAAGAATGAAGAATACGGTTATGTTTATACTCACGGCAAGAATGGAGAATATGGGCATATTAGACATTTAGACGTGCATAGAGCTGTAAATAAAATGATTGAAAATAAAGAATTAAAATGCAAAGGGATTTTTTACTTTTCCTATAAAGGAAAAAATTCTATTGGGGGTTTTTGTAGTATAGACAAAAATGCAAATAAATTTATAAAGCTGTCAAAAGACATTCATTCAAAGAAGTTATATTTAATAAAAAATGTTTATGGTTTTAATGATGAAAGTTTTGAAGTTAAATCGAGCGGAAATGTTGAGGCTTTTAATGTCCGAGTAATATGAAAGCTGTAATACTTTATCCTTATCCTGCTGAATCAGACGGTTTGAGCATCCAAGGAGATATGCTGTATAGAGGTTTATTGGAGCAAGGGCATGATGTTTTGCCTTGTAATAGAGAAGGCTCTACGCAAAAAGAATTCTATTTTAAAAATTTAAAGCCAGATGTTGCTATTGGAATAGGTTATTGGGCAAATGCGCCTCATTTGATACAACACCCATTAAAATTTGGGGTTACACCTGTACCTTGGTTTAATGCAGACGGTTGGATTGCTAATTATCATAAAGATATTGAAAACTTACCTTTAGTATTTACAACGAGCGATTGGGTTAAAGAAACTTACAAGAGAGATGGTGTTGATGTAAAGAATTTTGTTCCGTTGCATATTGGGATCGACACTGGTTTATTCAAACCTTTGCCAAAGGATGATAAAATAAAGGGAATTAGAGAAATGCTTGGAATTAAAGATGAGCTTATGATTTTGACAGCTGGAGGGGATGTTACGAGCAAAGGTGCTCAAGAAATGTTTAGAGCTCTTGCAAAAGTAAATGAAAAATTCAAGAATTGGAAATATATTTGCAAAAGCTGGCCTTCTGATAATGCTTCTGAATGGCATATGGAAGAAGACAAAATTATTAAGGAACTTGGTATTCAAGATAAAGTAATTTTTATAGACGACGTATTTTCAAATGATTTCATGCCTTATGTTTTAAATGCTTGCGATATTTATGCCGCTCCTTCTAGATTAGAGGGATTCGGGATGATTCAAGTTGAGGCAATGTCATGCGGTAAACCTGTTATTTCAATAAATGCAATGGGGCCTAAGGAAACTATTGTTCATGGAAAAACGGGCTTTCTAGCTAATGTTGCTGATAAAGTAATTTTAAATCAAGAATGGGTTTATCCTTGGATGGGTTTTTCAGAAGAGAAGATACTAAAATTTGACGAACCTAAAGTATTTGCTTACAGAGCAAATATAGATGAACTTGCTGAATATACATTGAAATTGTTAACAGACGCTGAATTGCGCAATAAAATGGGAGAAGAAGCTAGGAAACATGCTGTTGCTAATTTTGATTATTGGGTCGTATCTAAGAAGGCGGCGGATATTATTATTGAGAAGTTTGGATTGAGAGAATAATTATTGAATTAATGCCCAATTATTTTGTCTTTTAATTTTTCTTTAAAGCGTGAAGCTTTAAGCACCTCTATTCCAATTACCTTTCCTTTTTTATCAAACTCTATATTAATACCAGGTATAATTTCCTCAAAACTTTCTTCTTCCCCTTCCTCCAAGTATATAAAAAGCGAATCTGATTCTGCATCGTAGTGATATTTATTATTCATTTTTAATCCATCTATTGCTTAATACTCTATTTATTATTTTTTCGTCATAATACTAAATTAAACATTTCTTTTCTTTTATTGATTGATAAGCTAAAATATACATTCCGGCATTCCATGCCTGATTACCTTCTTTACTTGAAGATGTGCCTATTTTTCCTGTTTGACCATGAAGCCATTCTGCAAAACCAGATTGTAAATTTGCTTCTGCTAACTTTTCTAATTGATGCTCTGCCTCTTTAAAATTTCCTTGTTTTATCAATGCTAAAATATAAAATCCTCCGATAAATGTCCAGATTCCTGCATTAAGATAATTATAAGGAGTTTTGGCTCCGCAGTCTTCGAAATATGGCTGCCAATCTTTTGAATCTTTTGTTATTGGCGGATAAATTGCTTTTACTGGATATGGCTTGCTTATATTATTTTTTTTAATATACTCTAGAATTTTGTTTGATTTTTGATCATCTGCAAGCTCAAAAATAATAGATAATAAATTTCCTAGAGAATCGAACCATTCTCCTTTTTCTTGATATTTTCTATGATTTTTCCAACGCCAAGGAAGATAAAAAGACCCATTCCAAAGTTTGTTATCTTCATTATTATTTGTTTGTTCTTTTAGTTTTCTTGCTTTTTCTTTTTGATTTGTGGATTGTAAAACTTTATAGTAAAGTGCTTGAGTATTTATTGTGTGCCCGTAACGATGTGGAAAGGCATCTTGCCAGTCTGTTGTTGGAAGCTGTTCTAGCATTGAGTCCTCGCCCATATCTTGATAAGATAACCATGTTAATGCTTTTTCTATATTTTTTTTATATTTATTTATTAAAGAAGAATCGTTATATCTTTGTTTGAAAATATAATGTCCGATTAAAAACCATAAAGTTGAGTCAATTGATTTGTAATCTATTTTTATTGGCTTTTCATGACATAGAACTGCGTTTGGAATCTGGCCTTTTTCTGACTGGCCCTTTGCCAGCATAATTAATGAACTCTTAAATTCTTCTTTAAATTTATCCCCCAGAAGAGAAGCGCCTAAAGAAGTTATATTTGAGTCTCTTGCCCAGATTCCTTGATAGCCCGGATGTGCTGCATGAAAACCATGGTTTGTTGCGCATTTTTCTAGAACTTTTATAGCTTGTTCATATGCCTCTTCTATTTGATTCATTTTTATATTAATATCGTATTGTATAAAAGGTTTTGCAAGGATTTAAAAATTGATAAAATTATAAATAAAAATGGCATATTTATTTTGCAAATACAAAGAAGAAAGAAATTATCTTCTGGCTACATTTCAAGTTTGTGATCCTCGACCTGATGAAATAGCATCGTGCTGGGTTAATAAATTAGATTTTATTGCTTCTGATAAAGAGTATGGACTTGTTAGGTTGCTTGGTGTGAATAAGAATGATCGCTTTCCTGAAATTGTTGAAATTGAAATTGAAGATATTGTGAGAAAGAGGCACAAATTTAATGTCCCAATAGATAATGTGCAGATGAATGTTCCTGCGAATGGTAAGAAAAATTAAATAAATTATTATACTTTAAATTTAAAGTTCTATCAAAGACAATCTCGCCATTAGATATGAAAGTGTGGATTCTGCGCCTTGATTAAGATTGATTGCATTTTCACCTAAACCGTCATGACAGCCGCCTGTTTTCTCGTTATAGATTGTTTGCCGCAGCATATTTTTTCCTAAGAACCATTCAAATGACTTTATTGCATAATCCTTATACTTTTCATTTTTTGTTATTTTGTGAGCCTCTATAAGAGTTTGAACTGTGTAGCCTGCCTCTATTGGCTGCTGGTCAAAATATGCGCGCTCTTTATCTTTTTCATACCATCCTCTTTGCCCTATTGGAACAAAAATATCTTTTTCGAATGTTTTTGAAATTAAAAAATCAAGAGTTTTTACTGCTTTGTCGAGATAATTCTCTTCATTTGTCAACTGGTAGGCATAAAGCAAGGCTTCTGGGAGCTTGCTATTTGAATATGTAAGAAATGGTTCAAACCATTGCCATTTTGTAGAAGAATTATGATCATAGAGTGAAATTAGTATATTTGCAAGTTTCTTTATATTATTTTTAATATAATCTGATTTCTTTTTTTGATTATAATAATATAGGCCTGATATTGTAAATGCTATTGCTCTTGGAGAACGCATAATGGAAGCTACTGATAAAGTCTCTAAGAATAAATTGTCTGCTTTATTCCTTAAATCTTTTGGAATCTTGTCTAGCGAAGCTAAATAACCTAAAGCCCATAATGCTCTTCCATGTGCATCTTCACTCCAATCGCCGTTTATCATTTTGTATTTATCAACAAAATTATATAGCTTTCCATCCTTATCTTTTACAAAATTTATATAATCTAAATAAGTTTTTATTAATTTTAGCTGTTTATATTCATTAAATCTTTCATAATGCATTGCTGATACTAGCAACGCACGGGCATTATCATCTAAAGTGTAACCTGATGCTTTATCGGGATTGGTTTGTTCTGAGAATTGGATTATACCGAATTTATCTGTGAGCCTCATTAAATGCTGCATGTTTATCTTTGGCAATTCTTTTATATCTACTGCCTGTTCTTTTAGAATTTCTTTAAATACTCGGCCATAAGCCATTGCTACGTTTGGCCAGGTCATGTGACGGGTGTAATAATAAGAATTGCGCTCCATATCTTTTCTCTTTTCTTTTATGGATAATAATTCTGATAAAGCGTTCTTTATTGATTCTGAATTTTTGAATTCTACTAGACGACCGCGATTTTCTGTAACAATATCTTTTGCGTGAATAAATGGCGTTGCTATTACTGTTCTTCCGCTGCCCATTGCATAAGCTAATGTGCCCGAAGTTATTTGATTTGGATTGTCTGGCGTACATAAGTAAATATCTGAGGCTTTAATGTAACTTATTATTTCAGACTGCGTAACATACTTATTATAAAATTTAACGTGCTTTTGCAGCTTTAATCTTTTTATTCTGGCATCTAAAGAGTTTCTATATTGTTCTCCTTCTCTTTTTCTTACCATTGGATGAGTTTCACCTACAATTAAGTAAAGTAAATTTGGATAGCTCTTTACAATTTCTGGAAGAGATTCTATAACATGTTCATAACCCTTTCCAGGGCCCATCATTCCAAATGTCAGCAAAATCGTATTGTTTTCAAAGCCAAGATTCTTCTTTTCTTTTTGCTGTGATTCAAAGGTTACATTTGGAATTCCATGGGGAATAACATATACTTTTGGTTTGCCGTTAACTATTCCGTAATGTTCTCGAAGAATGTCAACTCCTTTTTTAGTCATTACAATTAGGGCATTAACTCTTTTAGATATTTCTTGCACTACGTTTTTTAATTTTTCATTTGGAAATGGAATAAGACTATGGAGAGTTATTACGACTGGTTTCTTTAAAACTTCTAGAAAGGGAATTAAATATTCTCCAAATTCTCCTCCAAATATTCCAAATTCATGCTGGATATTTATCAACTTTATCTCTTTGGATTTATTTATTTTATTAGCTATTTCTAAATAATTTGATATTTCTGTATCGCTAATCTGGAACATTACCCTTTTTGGATAATTATAGATGTTTGTACCGTTATTATTCATTGCCAGAATTCTTGTTTTTATTGATGGAAAGAATCTTCTGTCTATAGCATCGCTAATATCTTTTGTGAATGTTGCTATTCCGCATTCACGCGGTGGATATGTAGCCATATATAGAATTACTGGCTCGTCTTTTTGCATTCTTTTTAACCTCTTTATTAAAATAATCTAGTGAGGTCAAGATTTTTATATTATTAAATCTTTTGCTAAATCGGGAAAGAGGCAATATGTTTGAAAATATTTTTAGAATGAACGACATTAGAGGGGTTTATGGCCAGGAGTTAGATGATAGTTTTGCTTATAAAACTGGGAGGGCGATATCTAAATTTTTAAAATGCAAGAAAATAATTATTGGAAGAGATATGAGATTATCTTCTAATCTTTTGTTTAATGCGTTGGCTAAAGGGTTTGTTGATTCTGGAATCAATGTTATGGATATAGGGTTAATTGATACTCCTGCTTTATATTTTGCGAGTGCATTTTATAAAACTCCAGGAATCATGATAACTGCTTCACATAATCCTGCAGAATATAATGGGATCAAGATTGTTAAGGCTAATGCAAGACCTATTGACATGAATAATGGATTAGATAAAATAAAAAAATTTATTGAAAAAGATTATTTTTCAAACATAAAAATTAGAGGCGAAATTTCTAAAAGAGACGTCTTAAAAAATTATAAAAAACATATTTTATCTTTCGTTAACCCAGGTAAAATTGGAAATTTAAAAATAGCTGTAGATGCTGGAAATGGTATGGCTGGAAGACTTGTTCCTTTTATTTACAAAGGCCTAGATATTCGCATTTTGCCCTTATACTTTAAATTAGATGGAAAATTTCCAAATCATGTGCCAAATCCTATTCTAAAAGATAACATGAAGTCTTTAAGAAAGATGGTTTTAAAAGATAAAGCGGATTTTGGAATTGCTTTCGACGGCGATATGGATAGAGTTGCATTTGTCGACGAAAAAGGTCAACTTGTTAGCACCTCTTTTATAGGTGCTTTATTGGCAAAATATCTTTTGCAAGAAAAGAAAAGAAAAGAAAATATTGTCTATACTTCTGCTTGCAGTAAAATAATTAACGAAACCATATCAAAATATTATGGAAAATCTGTGCGTGCTAAAGTCGGCCATGCTTTTATGAAGGAGTCTATGTATAAGAACAATGCATTATTGGGAGTTGAACATTCTGGGCATTATTATTATAGGGATAATTATTACGCTGATTCTGCATTGATTAGTTCTTTGCTTGTTCTAGAGATTTATTCTCAATCCAAGAAAAATGGAATTAAATTTTCTGATTTGATTGCTGAATTTAATAAATACTCTCAATCTGAAGAGATGAGTATAAAATTAAAAGATGGTGAAGACATTGTTGAGAAAATTAAAAAATATTATAAAAATAAAAAACCGCGAAAAATAGATAATTTTGATGGCTTGAGAATTCAGTTTGATGATTACTGGTTTAGCGTTAGGAAAAGCAATACAGAGCCTTTATTGAGAATTAATTTAGAAGCTGTTGATAAAGTTACAATGAAATCTAAGTTGAAAGAGATTTTGAGAATTGCTGAGAAATAATTAATTTTAAACTCGCCCATAATTGTCTTCGATTCTAACGATGTCATTTTCTCTAAATTTGCCGATTGCAATTTCTAAAAATCTTACTGGCTTATCTAATGCCTCAACTCTGTGAAGAGTTTTTTTTGGAACTATTATTTCTTGATCTTTTTTAACTTTAATTATTCTTTTTCCTAGTGTGACTTTAGCTGGATTGTCTAGAAATTTCCAGAATTCTTGTCTATAATTATGATATTGTAAAGATAATTTTTGTCCAGGGTTTACTGTTATTATTTTTACAGTTGATTTTTCGTTATCTGTAAATCTCTCAAATTTTCCCCAGGGCCTCTTTTCTACATATTTTTTCATATAATAGTTAACAGAGGTAAGTTTATAAAATTTCTTTCTTTCTAATTTTTGAAGGTGAATGATGAAAATAAAAATCGATAAGATTTTGAAAAGAGGAAAGGCGCTTTATCTTGCATATGATCAAGGATTAGAGCATGGACCGAGTACTGATTTTAATGATAAAAACGCTAATCCTAGTTATATTATAGATATTGCAAAAAATGGGAAATTTCAAGGGCTTGTCTTCCAGAAGGGAATTGCTGAAAAATATAATTCTGAAATAAGATCTAGTAAAATACCTCTGATTATAAAATTAAATGGAAAGACAAATTTATACAAGGGCGAGGCTCTTGCTAGACAGCTTTGTACTGTTCAAGAAGCTCTGAAATTGGGCGCAAGTGCTGTGGGATATACAATTTACATTGGAAGTGAATATGAAAGTATAATGATGCAGGAATTTGAGATTATAGAAAGAGAGGCGCATTCGAAAGGCATTCCTGTTATTGCATGGGTATATCCTCGCGGAAAGTCAATAAAAACTGACACATCTAGAGAAATAATGGCTTACGCTGCTCGAGTTGGATTGGAATTGGGTGCTGATATTGTAAAATTAAAATATGGCGGAAATGTGGATGATTTGAAATGGACTGTAAAGACTGCGGGTAAAACAAAAGTTGTAATTGCTGGAGGGACTAAAAAAGGTGAAAGTGACTTTTTAAAAGAAACTGAAGAGATAATGAAAACTGGAGCAACAGGACTCGCTGTGGGAAGAAATATCTGGCAAAGCAAGAATCCAGGAGAAATTACTAAGAAAATTCAGAAGGTAATATGGAATTAGACATTTTGTCATTTTCTGAATAATCTTCTTTCATTTGCCTCTTTACACCAGAAAATCTGCAACGATGGTGCGCAATGTACCAATTAAGCAGGCCTCTATAAGAATTTCCATCTTCTTTCTTAGTACTGAAATCTTCATACCTTAATTGACTAAAATCTTTTTCTAATCTTTCAAGCAGATCTTTAACCATATTTCTTCTTAAATTTTTAGAATCATATCTGCTTTTTTTAAATTGATGCAATCCTGCTTGTTGTATCCATCTTCTTAAAGTATGCGGATTAATATCGTAAATAGAGGAAATTTCTTTTTTATTTTTTTGACTTAGCAACACTTCTAATTCTTTATTTGAAGGTCTAGTAAATCCGTTATCTAGATACGCATTGGATCCCTTTCTCCTTTCTATATCTGCACTTTCCATCCAACGATAAACTGTTTTTGCACAAACTTTTCTTTCGCTTGCAATTTCTGAAACAGGTTTTCTTACATGATAATAATACTTTAAGGTGTTGTTAAGAGGTTTTTTAATTCTTCTAGATAAATAATCTTTGGTATTTCTTAAGTTAACACCTGATTTCATGAGCCAACGCCTTATAGTTGCAGGATGAACTTTTAATTTCCTACCAATATAAAGACTAGACTTCCATTCATTTACATAGGCTTCTGTTAAGAAAGATTCGATATTCTCGCCAATCTTTCTTTCTACTCCAAGCATAAGAGGGCTTCTGTTCATTAATAACCTCAAAAAGTTTAAATTTAAAAGCATTTTTATACTTATAGTGATTAATTTTTTGATACGAGGGAGTTGAAATGATGATGAAAAATAAAACCAAGAAAATTAATTATGCAATCCCTTATGCAATTTCATTTGCTCTGGTTATTCTATTAGATATTATCTACTTTTCTAGTCTAAAACTTAATTCTACATTTCACGTATTTTTCTCTATTTTATTATTTACTATAATATTGGGAATATTAGTTAAAATTTCGGAATCTAGAAATAAAAAATGATAGTAATAAATTTTAAGAATTATAAAACAGGAAAGTCTGCTTTGCAATTGGCTAGAAAAATTCAGAAATATCTGCCTAGGGCAATAATCTGCCCTGCCATGATAGATATTGAAAATATTGTAGATAATACTAAATTGAGTGTTTTTGCGCAACATGTAGACTCTAAAGAGAGCAATAGAGCAACAGGGTACAACATGCTGGAAACATTGAAAAAAGCTGGAGCTATGGGTACGCTAATAAACCATTCTGAACATCCTATCTCTATGAAAGATATTTCTAAGGTGTTAACTGTGTCTAAAAAATTTAATTTAAAAATAATTGTTTGTGCTTCTAATTTAAATGAAGTCAGAAAAATTTCAAAATTAAAGCCTTATGCAATTGCATTTGAGGATCCTAAATTAGTTGGAAGTGGAAAATCAATTACTCAATATAGAACAAAAGATGTTGAGAAGTTTAGTAATTTATTGCGCAAGTCGCGAATTATTACATTATGCGGAGCTGGAATAAATTCAGCAGATGATATTCGAGAGGCGTATAAATTGGGCTGTAAAGGAGTTTTGATTGCTTCTGCAATAGCAAACTCTAAAAAACCTGAAATCTTGTTGAATAATATTAAAGGAGTTGAAAGATAATGACAAATATTTCAAAAGAATTAAAGAAAAAAGAGTTTAGAGTCACTATATTTGGATCTGCTCGAATGAAGAAGGGAAGCAAGGAATATGATGAAGTTTACAAACTTGCTAAAATGATTGGTCAAAGAGGAATTGATCTTGTAACTGGTGGAGGACCTGGGATAATGGAGGCGGCCAGTGCAGGCCATAAAATTGGGGGCAGAAACAACGGTGCACATACAATTGGATTGAATATTAAACTTCCCCATGAACAAAGGATGAATCCTTATGTAGATGTTAAAAAACAGTTTGCAAGATTCTCTGAAAGACTGGACCATTTTATGCTTTTTTCAAATGCAATTGTAGTAGCTCACGGAGGTGTTGGTACGATACTTGAATTATTTTATAGCTGGCAATTAATGCAGGTAAAGCGCATTTGCCATATACCTATTATTTTAGTTGGTGATCAATGGAAAGGTTTGATTAAGTGGTTAAAGAAAGAACCATTGAGAAGAAAATTTTTTAATGAAGAAGATTTAGAACTTTTATTTCTTGCAAAAAATTCTGGAGAGGCAATAAAGGTTATTGAGCAAGCTTATCAGGCCTTTAAAGGCGGAGATAAAAATTTCTGCCTGAATTATAAGAGATTTAAGATTTAATTCTTACATAGAAACGTTTAATAATTATATAAATTAAATATAATAATGATTAACTTGTCAGGTATATATTCTCCTTTAATAATTAAAGAAGTAAACGGCAAAATAAAACTAAGCTGTGATATTTATGGGAAAAAAGAAACACTTGCTTTTGACCTGCTAGATAACAAACCATATGTGGTAGATATAACAATTGATGCACAAGAAAAATGTAATAGGAGAATACTTTATTCTGAAAATTGCAATAGAAAGATTATTACGGCCTATTTAAATTATAATTTTGATGCGGATAATTTAGATTTAGATACATTTGGTGAAATGATTGAATTAAGGGGTTTGATATTCTATCATGTGAGAAATCCTGCTGAATTGGAAGAAAGGCATCTTGATAAAATCAAAGAAGAATTGCTTGTAAGAAAAAACCTTGAAGAACGTGCTATGAACGGCTATTTGAGAATCGTAAGATGTCTGGAAGAGAAACAAGAGCATTTTACTAGACGCGCCGTATAATTATGGGAAAAAAAAGAGTTGGTATTGTTGGATTGGGCAAGATGGGCAAGAATATGGCCTTAAACCTTATTTCTAAAAAGTATCATGTAACTGTATATAATCGCTCTCCAGAATCTACTAGGGAAATGGCTAGAAAAGGAGCGATTGGAAAATATTCATTTGAAGAATTTGCAGATAGTTTAGGAAACAGGAAAATTATAATTCTAATGGTGACTGCAGGAAAGCCAGTTGATGATATAATTGCAGGTCTTTTTCCATTTCTTTCTGAAGGCGATATAATCATTGACGGGGGGAATTCTTTTTATGAGGATTCTTCCAGGCGTTATGAAGTATTAAAAGAAGAGGGAATTAATTTTATTGACCTTGGTGTAAGTGGAGGTTTAGAAGGAGCAAAAAATGGAGCTTCTTTAACTATTGGGGGAGATAAAAATATATTTAAAAAAATAGAATTTTTGTTTAGAGATTTAGCTGAAAAGAATGGCTATGGTTATGTTGGTAATAGTGGGGCTGGGCATTTTGTAAAATTAATACATAATGGAATTGAGTATGCTATATTGGAAGCTTATGGTGAAGGTTTTGAAGTTTTGAGCAAGAGCGAGTATAAATTTAACTTAAAAGAAATTGCTAAAATTTGGAATAATGGCTCCATAATTAAGTCTAATTTAACCGAATTAATAGAGAAAATATTGAATAAAAATCCTGAACTTAAAAATACTGACGGCATTATTAGGGGAGGGGAAAGCGGGAAATTGGCTCATTCAATTGCTAAGAAGTCAGGTGTTGAATTTGATAGTTTGAAACTTGCGTTGCGAAAAAGGAAATTGTCTGAGAAAAAGCAATCTTTTTCTACACGATTGATTTCTCTTTTAAGAGAAGAGTTTGGGGGACATGCGACGAAGGAGAAATGATTAATCGTAAACTCTAGGTCTTTTATCAATCTTCGTAATTAAAATAATTTTTTCTGAATCTTTCAATTTATACAATGCCCTATAATCTCCAATCCTATAGCGAAAAACTTTGTCTCCTTCTTCCCTACCAATAAAAACTACATCGCTTGGAACAGGGTTACTTTCTAGTCTTTTTAGTGTGTTTTCAATTCTTTCTTTTATATGGAAATCAAGTTTATCTAAGAATTTTTGAGCACGTTGAGAAAGAGCTACAAGATACATGAGATATTACAATCTCCTTACTCTTCCTTCTCTTAAATCTTTTTCAGCTTCTTTAATTGATTCCAAATCATCTTCTGTCAAAGTAATATCTTCAATATGCTCCCTTACATAATTCATATCTGTTTGAAGCCTTGCTAGTCTTGTTATTATTTCTTTTTCATTTATCTTTTCTGTTTCCATATTATATCTAATGTGCAAGATTATATAAGCTTTTTTATTATCTCGCAGAATCAGCTTGTTTTTCAGCTTCATTTCTTTTACTGACTGAATAACTTTCCATATTATTTTGAGAGGCTTTAATTATTTCATCTGCTAAAGATTCTGCCATTTTCTTCTTCTTACCAAAACATCTTTGGTATGAACCTTGTACAATCCAGCGAATTGCTAAATCAATTCTTCTCATTGGAGAACTGTCAACTGCCTGTGGATATCTTGCTCCTGCGTGCTCTATAACTGTTATTTCATCTCTTGGAGAGCCATTCTCCATTGCATCTATTAAAACTTGAACTGGATTTTTCTTTGTTACTCTTTCTATAATATTTAATGCTTTAAATATTGTAGACATATTTTTATTATATTTTCCTGAACTCCAAGATGTAATTATTTTATGCTTCTTTCCTACATGGCCTGGAACTGCCAATCTATTCGCCATACGCTCTAAAATATTAACTCTTATTTTTGCGAATTTCTCTAGATTTCTGCCATAAGATTTTAACAATAATTTATTATCTAAATTAATATATGGCTTTAAAGCTTGATCTTTTATTACAGCTTCTGAAGCATCGTATATGTCAAATAATTTAAATTTCAATTCTGGGAGCTGTGTTTTTTCCATAATTATCTTCTTCCCTTCTCTATCTGACCTTTCCACAATCTTCTTAATGGCTGATCATTTACTTTTATAACTTGGAATCTTATTCCTGGGATATCTCCTTTAGAACGGCCCATTTTTCCGCCAATTCTTTCTATTAAAACTTCATCGTGCTCATCAACGAACTTTTGAGCAAGATTTCCAGGGATAAATGCTCCTACTTGAAGGTTATTTTTTATTAGTTGTACTTTGCAGCATTTTCTCATTGCAGAGTTTGGCTGTTTTGCTTCTTTTTGAAATTTACTTATAACAATGCCTCTTGCTTGAAATGATCTGCCTCCGAGAGGATCGAACTTTACTCTTAGATTTTGCGTTCTTACTTTATATTTATGATCCGCCCATCTACTATTTTTCCTATTCTTTCCAATTTTGCGTGCATTCATTAATCCCATATTTTCAGAAGAGAAAGAGGGTTTTTAAAACTTGCCCTGATGTTTTATATGTCTCAAACAATCCTCAAATCCATATTAAAAATGTCGTGAATAACTTTATGCATTTCAGAAAATCTTCTCCTATTTCGCCCTATTAAGGATGCTTTGTTTTGATTGCTTCCGGCTGTGATAATTACTGTATTATCCCTTATTTCTAAAGACTTGAATTTAGTTGGGGAGACAATATCTTCAATGAATTTTTGCATTTCCTCTGGGCCTTCTGGAGCGCTTATAATCTTAACTTTTTTTCCTAAATTATCTCTGATCTTTTTTACATAAGAGGCATTTGGGCCAATAGCTTGAGAAACTAATTGCTTTGGAACAGCAAAGAAAATAGTATTATTATAGACAAAACATTGTTTTGTTTTAACGTGAGAGGCCTTATCTAATAGATTAATATAAACCAACGTCTGCATATTTATCGTCGTCATCTTATTATTATTTTGCAATAAGGTATATAAATCTATCTTTTTGTTTTATGTCAAGATGCAATCTTGAGCATCCAGACCTCAAGAATCTTCTAAAGTCGGATTCTTGATGGCATTCAAGGTCTATAAGACTTTGATGAGTTCAGACAAAAATACAAGGACTTCTTGATTTTAAATTTAGGTTTTTTAAGAATCTTTTTTTAAATCTATTCTTCCTCAGCGCGCTTCTTGGCATCTTTGTCGCCTTTTCTTACAAGAGGGCCTGTTACCTTAACTAACAAACCTGGCAGGCCGCTGCCAACAGGAATTGGCTGATTCAATAAAATGTTTTCTATTACTGAGTTCAATTCTTCTTTTAGACCTTTTAATGTTGCGCCAATAAATTGTTTATCAGGTGTTTCAAAAGTCGCTCTTGCTAATATGCTTGCTTTATCAGATATTATTCCCATACGTGTAACTCCTTTTATTGTTCCTAATACTGCCAT
Organism: Nanobdellota archaeon; assembly: GCA_038044405.1. GTDB lineage: Archaea > Nanobdellota > Nanobdellia > Pacearchaeales > GW2011-AR1 > JAUSIK01. The sequence continues at coordinate 27,771 of JBBTAC010000002.1, read as the reverse complement.
TGCATCTGCAATCAATTTAATGTGCCTCTCATTGATGTCTAAACCCTGACTTTCTATAACTTTTTTTATTTCATTAATTATTGTCTGGCGAGCAGCTTCTATACCAAAAACATTCATAACGTCAAATATATCATTTGAAGTTACATTATTGACATCTATACCTTTTATATCCAAGATATCTTTTAGATTAGAACCTGCTGTAACTATTACAAAATCTTTCTCTCTTTGTGAAACAAATATTTGGGATATATTTTTTACACCAGAAATTATTAATTCTTTAATTTTTTCTTTCAACTTGTATATTGCTTTGAAATCCAATTCTGCTGTGTCTATACTTAGTCTTAGGTCACTTGATTTTATCTTTAACCCTTTATCTTTTAATCTTTCTGCAATAATTGCTGGAGTTATGTGTGCTGCTCGAACGGCTTTATTATCCAAGATTATTTCTATTCTTTTGTTGCTAAAATCTATTTTAATTTCAGACAAGACGTCTTTTAGTTTTACTTCTTTAATTTTTTCTGCGATTATTCTTGCATCTTTTTCGTTGTTATGCTCTTTATCTAAATAAAGCTCCATTAATGGTGTTGATGGCTGTTTTCTTGCATCAATTAGTTCTATTAATCTTGGCAACCCTTGTGTAACCTGCATTTGGGATATACCTGCATGGTGAAATACGTTCAAAACCATCTGTGTTGATGCTTCTCCAAATGATTGTGCTGTTACAATTCCTACTGCCTCTGCTGGAGAAACTTTTGAATCGTGCAAGTGCAATTTAGAAATGTCTTTACTGTCGTCGCCATATGCAAACTGAACAATATGCTCTGATGCGTCCCTTACTGTCATGTCATATTCTATTTTAAGATCTTGCAACGCATATACTAATCTTCTGTGCAAATAACCTGACTTTGGAGTTCTCAATGCTGTGTCCATTAGACTATCACGCCCTGTTATTGCGCCAAAGAAAAATTCTGTAGGAATGAGTCCTTTGAAAAATGAAGATTTTATGAAACCTTGAGCGGCAGGAGTTAAATCTCCTTTTTTGAAGAAAGATAAAGTTCTGTCATTGTAACCGAAACTAATTCTCTTTCCCCAAAGAGCTTGCTGACCTACACAACAACCTATTTGAGTTATATTCAATAAACTGCCTCTAGCACCTGAATTAATCATCTTGCTTACATTGCTGTCTGCTGGGAAATATTCTTTAACAGCTTCTCCTATTTCTGTTCTGACTTCATTCAAGACTTGCAAGATTTTATTTTCACGAGTTTCTTCTAATGTTTTTCCTGGCATTGCTTCTAACTTGCCATTTTTGTAACTCTCTATAATCTCTTTTGTTTTTATGTCTGCTCTAGCTAAGATGCTTACGGTTAATTCTTTTACCTTCTCTGGAACATTAAGGTCGTCTAATGAAAGAGAATAACCGTGTCTTGTCAAATATTGTGTTCCTAACATAAATGCTTTATCAATACAATCTATTGTAATTTCTCTGCCAAATTCTTTGTCCAATAGTTTAACCATTTCTCCATCCTCAACTCCAAAACTAGATTTACTTGAAATTGCATTTGGTATTGTAATTTCTGATCCTTTAGGAATTATTTGCGAGAAAATTTCATGACCTGAAATTCTTTTCTTCTTATTTGAATTTGCTATGCCTATAGTATATAATAATTGATCTGCTTCATTTTTATCAAATTCTTCTTTTCCTAAGACATATAATCCGGTAATTGCGTCGTCTACTGTTCCAACTAAATTTGTATTGTTTTTTGAAGAAATTATATTGTTATTTATATCTAATAATATTTTTGCTTCTGCTTGTGCTTCTTCTGTTTGAGGGCAATGAAGGTTCATTTCATCTCCATCAAAGTCTGCATTATATGGTGAGGCTGATGCTGGATGTAATTTGAATGTCCTGTCAGGCAATACTTTTACGAAATGCGCCATAAGTCCTTGTTTATGCAATGTTGGCTGACGATTGAATAATACTACATCTCCGTCTTTAAGATGTCTTTCTATTCTATAACCTGGCTTTAATTCTGCGCATATTTCTTCTTTTAGATCCTTTGTAATTCTTTTCCTCTTTCCATCAGTTCTTATTACATAATTTGCGCCAGGATACTCTTCTGCTTTTTTTACAACTTCTTTCATAAATTCTATATTTATAGTTGTAATTGGCTCAGCTACTGTAATTGTTTTTGCGATAGCTAGGGGAACGCCTATTTCGTTGATTTTAAGATAAGGATCTGGCGAGATAACTGTACGTGCTGAATAATTTACTCTTTTACCTGATAAGTTTGCTCTTATTCTTCCTTCTTTTCCTTTGATACGCTCGGTGATTGTTTTTAATGGCTGTCCAGAACGATGTCTTGCTGGGGGAATTCTTGAAATATTATTATCAAAAAATGTTGTAACATGATATTGCAATAAATCCCATAAATCTTCGATAATAACTTCCGGAGCTCCTGCGTTTAGATTTTCCCATAATCTCTGATTTGCTCGGATTATATCTGATAATTTGTGAGTTAAATCATCTTCACTTCTTGTTCCTTCTTCAAGAGTAATACTTGGTCTTACTGTAACTGAAGGAACTAATAAAAGCGAAAGAACGGCCCATTCTGGACGTGCTGTCTTTGGATTTATGCCTGTCTTTTTTAATTCTTCATCTGGGACTTTTATTATTCTATCTCTAACTTCTATTGGGCTTAATCTTTTTTTTCCTGACATAAATGTTGTAGGCTTCTCTAATTTTACTCGCTCTATAACTTCATTGCAATGGGCGCACTTTTTAGCGTCCCTTGCTTTTTTGGCTCTTTCTGCGGGACCATAAATTTTTTGCTTTTCATCTGATAGAGTTAACTTACCACAAGATGGGCAAAAGCTTCTAAGGCAATGTTCAATTAATTGTATATACTTTATATGGAAAACAGGGCGAGCTAGTTCTATACTTCCAGGATGGCCAGAGCATTCTCTAAGGCGCTTTCCACAAGTTCTACATCGAACACCTGGATCTATAGCTCCAAGGCGCAAGTCCATTAATCCACCATCTACTGGAAAACCATCGATATCATATAATTCTGGCGTTACTATTTTAGCTGCGCTAAGTCTTTTAACCTGTTCTGGACTAAGCAAACTGAAGTTCAATGATCTAACTTGTTTTCTGAAATTTTCTAATTGCATTTTATCTCTCGTATTTATCTTTCAAAGTGAATTTAGTTAATATGCCAAGGCCGAGTAATTCGTCCACTAATAACTTGAACGCATAAGATATTTCTACAGGGTCTGATTCGTTGCTTCCGCATAGATTACAAGGAGTTTTATTTCTTATAACATCTTCATAAGTCATATTACCGCATTCCTTGCATACGTAAACTGTTGTCTTATCTGAGCTGTATCTTTCTTTTAACAATAGAGAAGCACCATGACCGGTTAGTGCTTGCTGTTCCATTTCTCCAAGACGCAAACCTCCGCCTCTTGAACGACCTTCAATTGGCTGTCTTGTTAATAAAGCTATTTTTCCAGATGCTCTTGCGTGCAGCAAGTTCTTTACCATTCTTACAAGTTTAAGATAATACATATTTCCTATGTAAATATGCGCGTCCATTCTTCTTCCTGTAACTCCATCGTACATTGTCTCTTTTCCATCTGAACGGAATCCCATTTCGTGTAATTGTGATTTTAATTCATCAACTGTTGAGCCTGTAAATGGAGTACCATCAACAATTCTTCCGGTAGTTGCTGCTGTTTTTCCAGCTAAAAGTTCTATCAAATATCCAACTGTCATTCTGCTAGGGATGCCGTGCGGATTGAATAAGAGATCTGGTTTTGTGCCCGAGCCTGTAAATGGAATATCTCTGCCATCTGCAAGCATACCAATAACTCCTTTCTGACCATGTGGAGCTGAATATTTATCTCCTGGCTCTGGTAATCTCTGGTCTCTTGTTCTTGCCTGGACAATTTTATTTCCTTCGCTATTTACAGTTATAAATACTGCATCAATAATACCTTCTTCTTCTTGCTTCATGGCTACGCTAGCTTCTTTCTTTGCCTGAATAGTTATATTTCTTGCTTCACTTAAGAATTTAGGAGGTGTTGTTTTACCTATTATAACATCTCCTGCTTTGATATTGGCCTCTGGATATGCAATACCGTCATCTTCTAAATATTTGTAAGATTGTTCTGTTCTATAGCCAGAGATATCTTTGGATGGAATAGTTATTTCGTCGTTCAAACTTCCAGGATAATGCAACTCTGCTGAAACATATGGTTTGAAGAATGTACTTCTACCCATGCCCCTATCTACGCTTTCTCTATTTATTACGATAGCGTCTCCCATGTTATAACCTTCGTAAGGCATAATTGCAACAATAATATTTTGACCAGCAGGATATACTTCAAGTGTGTCATAAACGAAACTTCTTACCAAAGGTTTTTGTGGATAATGCAATATAGAAACATTGCTGTCTAGTCTTACTAGATAATTTGCAGCGTATATTCCAAGACTTTGTTTAAGTGTCTTGCTTCCTCTGTTGAGTCTTGAACTTTGGTCGTGATTTGCAAAAGGAACTAAACTTGTTATTAGACCAAATAAATCTATTGGGTGAATTTCAAGATGTGTATGCTCTGATGTTATTTCTTGAGGATTTTGCGCTATAAAGGCATTGTCTTCTTCAGCAGCATCAATATATTCTATTATTCCTTCTTTAATCAAATCTTTCCAGCTTATCTTATCTTCTTCTAATTCTACAAGATGGTCGTCTTTTAATCTGCTCGCATTATTTTCTATGACAATTAATGGGCGCAAAACTCTTCCTGCTTCTGTTGAAATTGTTATTAAATCTAATATTTCATCGTGCATGATACTCATTTCGCCAGGCAACTCTCCAGCTCTTCTTAATCTTTTAATGTTATTAGCGAATACCATTGGTTCTTTAACAAATCCTATGAAACGCCCATTGAAAAATAAGTCTTTTCCTTTTTCTTCCTGCAAACCAGCTTCCTTGAATTTTTTTATAACTGCTTTCTCTTCAAATATTATATCTGTAGATATCTTTGTCATTATAGCAAGATTTTTTCTTAAACCTATTTCTATACCTTCTGGAGTTTCTGTAGGGCAGAATCTTCCATAATGTGTTGGATGAAGTGTTCTTGCCTTGAAGTTTTCCTGATCTCCTGGAAGAAGACTTGTGACTCTTTGTAATTGAGAAAGAACCGCCATATAATTGTTCTTTTCCATATTCTGAGTTACGCCTGATTTTTCTCCAATCCAAGAACCAGTAGCTATTGCACTTTCAATTCTATGTGAAAACAATGTTGACTTTGAGATAGTCTTTAATGAATAAAATTTCTTTCTTTTTGAAACCTTTTGCAACGAATATTGTATATCTCTTATTAATATACCAAAATTAACTCTAAATAAATCTGACATCAAATCACCAGATAGTTTGACACGCTTATTTTTATAATGGTCTTTATCTGTCCTAATCTTTTTATCTTCTTTTGCTTTTAGATAGAGGCGAATAAATCTGCATAGTGTTAAGGCCTTTTCTGTTCTTAGTGATTTATCCATCCCTATATGAGGAAGCAGAAAAGAATCTATTCTCTGTTTTACTCTTTCTAGAATCTCTTTTTTAGTGCCTTGAATTCCCGATTTTTCTGCAACATACATCATTGCATCTTCTGGATTTTGTATTTTACCAAATTCATATAAATTAACTATTAAACAATCATTTTCATGCTCAACATGCTTTGCTATATCTGCTTCTTTGACTAAACCTAATGATTTAAGCAGTATAATTGCCGGAATATTTCTTAATCTGCTAAATGTTAATTCTAATATTCCTTCATTAGTTTCCGAGATTGTTGTTGGAATTCTATATGATCCTTTTTGCGAGAATATCTTTAAAGTTAGTCCTTGCCTGCCTTTTTCTATAAATGATTGATTTGGGGCTAAGTCCTCTGACATTACTATTATTCGCTCATTACCGTTAATTATGAAATATCCGCCAGGGTCTAGAGGATCCATATAATTTTCTCTTAAATCTTCCCTATTCATTCCATGAGTTGTACATGTTGCGCTTCTAACCATTATTGGAATTCTACCAATTTCTACTTCGGCATCATCGCTTTGTTCTCCGTATCGAACGCTTAATTCAACAAAAACTGGCGCAGAATAGGTTAGACCTCTTATCTTAGCAATCATAGGTGTCAATATATTTGAACTTCCGTCAGCTTCTATTATGTTTGGCTTGCCAATTTTAACCTTTCCAATCTTAACTTCGACTTCCTCTTGATTAAGAGAATGGTTTATATCGTTTACGATATCCTGCATTCTATTGTTAATAAAGTCATTAAAAGAAAGAATGTTTGATTCTACAAGTGAATGCTGCTTCAGATATTTCTCAATTAAAATATTTTCTTTCTTTACCACTTTATACCACTACCCTAAAATATAAGACTATTTTGTCTCCCTCTTTTCTCTCTATTTTAATTACGTCTCCTTTAACGCAACCTTGAGGAATAGCAGGATCGTCTATCTTTATATATGGTAATTGAGAAACAGTTATATTGTATTTTTCTAATAATTTCTTTACTTCTTCTGTCTTTAACTTTGTGTGTTTGGGCTGAAGGATGTGCATTTGTCGAATGGTGAGGGCTAATAATTTATTTTAACTACTAGATAATAAAAGAGAGTGTAAAAGTGGGTTTTTAAATTTTTCTGCTTGCAAAAAATTCTCTAAAATAGCTCTTTATAACATGAAATTTGCTAATTTTTATTATTTAACCTATTAGTTAATTATTTATATTGTCTTAAACTATTTATTTTATGATTAACATAATTATAATTTTATCAATTATAGGCGTGTTTTTGTCAATTTATGCTTTTTATATTGAGCGAAAGACTAGAGAAAATAAAAAATACAAAGCTGTTTGCGACATCGGCAATAATGCGTCATGCACAAAAGCATTTTCAAGTTCTTATGGGAAGATGTTTGGCATATCAAATTCCTTGGCAGGAATAGGATTTTATATCATGATTATAATTTTATCAATTATAGGATATCCAAAAATATTTTTTTATTTTTCAATTATTTCTTTATTATTTACCATATATCTAGCTTATGTTTCTTTTTTTAAATTGAAAAATTTCTGTATAATTTGTTCTCTAATTTATGTGATTAATATTTTATTGGTTATATTTGGTTATGCATTAAGATAAACATAAGAAAATGAAAAATAATGTGATAATTGGGGTTGGAATTGCGATTGTTGTAGTTGTTTTAGTGTTTGGAATATTTTTTGGAAAAGAATTTATTTCAAAGAATATTTTTAAGAGACCAGGAGAGAATTTAAATTCTCTTTATAAAAAAAGTTTGGGCAATTTATGTTCTGGAGAAGAAGAATGCAGGGAATTTTGTTTGGGTAATAAAGGAGTATGCGAGGATTATTGTCAAGGAATTGAAAATGAATTATGTGGTTTGCTTAATAAAAATAGTGGCCAGGACTTTAATGACGGAAAATCTGTTCCCGAATTAAATAGAGATGAAACAAATACAGATGACCGCCCTGTTTTGAAAAATTTTGGATTTAATATTGAGCCTTGGGATAAGAACACAAATCGTGCAGGGGATTTGATATTTTCAAAAGATATTGTTTTTGAAGATCCTAACATACTCAGCGAATGGGTTTTTGTTGAATTTGGTGGACAGGGACAAAGAAAAAGCGATCCTGCTAGTAGGAATATTGAATACTGGTTTTATGTTCCTTTAACTACGGATATTATTGCGCCAATTGATGGAACGATAACAGATGTGGGTTTTTTTGATCACACTAAAGATTTTGGGATTAATTTTCAGTTGAAAGAAAATTCAAAATGGATTGTGAGTTTTGAACATGTTATTGATGTTAAGGTAAAAAGGGGAGATGTAGTTAAGGCTGGAGATATTGTTGCGAAAGCTGCTCCAAGAATCAATGATAAAATTGCTATGACTGAACTTGCTGTTTGGACAGGCGGCAGCGATGGAATTTATAAATATTGTCCGTTTGATTTTTTGGATGAAGAATTGAAATCAGTTTATGAAGAAAAATTAAATAGGCTAGTTAGAGATTGGGAAGAATTTATTGGGAGAGATGTTTATGATCAAGAGGCTTGGGTTTCTCCTGGATGTTTGGTTGATAGTATAAAAGAGAGATAAAATGAAGAATGAAAAAATTATTGTAATTTCTTTTTTATTGCAATTTTTTTAGTGTTTGGAATGTTTTTCCGAAGGGATTTTATTGAGAATATTGTTAACTTCGACACTTACATGTTGAAGTGATTTGAACCTGTTCAAATCCTAAAATGGTCCCGACGGGATTTGAACCCGCGACACCTGGGTTAAAAGCCCAGTGCTCTACCAGACTGAGCTACGGAACCATGGTCTGAGAAGAAAAAATTGTTATTTAAACCTTATTAGAGTTAAATTATTTCAACATTTTTTCTACTTTTTTAATTAGTTCATCTTTTGATACAACTCCTACAGTCATATCAATTTGCTCTTTATTTTTGAAAAATAATAATGTTGGAACACTCATTACACCAAATCTCTGCGCTAATTCAGTTTCTTTGTCAACATCAACTTTTCCAAATTTTGCATTTTTTATTTTATTTGCAGTTTCATCTACAATAGGGCTCATTATTTTGCAAGGCATACACCAATCTGCTGAAAAATCAACTATACTGACTCCGTTTTTTATGAAGTCGTTAAATGTCTTAGAAGTTAAATTTTTAGCAACCATCTTCATTTTAGAAAAAATGCCTTAATAAAACTTTTGTATATTTTATCATATTATTCTCCACATCCGCTTCTTTGGGTTTGATTACAGCTCGTGCAATAAATTGCACAATTTCCAATTCTTTTTGCAGTGCCGCCGCAGAATGAGCAGATTAATCCCTCATTAGAAAACTCATTAAGTTGTGCTTGTTCATCAATTGCATCTTTAATTTCTAAATCTGGTTCAATGTCTACTTGAACTTTTCCGGCACTAATTCCAAAATTATTCAACATGAATTGAGCAACATAGTCTACTATTGATGATGCTGTTCTGATAGGCTTTACTTTTTCATCAATTGACCCTCCACCTTCATTTTTAACAAATCCAGCAGGTTCAAACTTTTGATGCCTGAATTTTCCAAATAGCTCGTTTATAGTCGCACTATATTGCAAGTTTAAAGATATAGAGCGAGCCCAAGCGTCCATTAAGCCTCTTATTGTTGAGCCTTGCTTTGCCATTGTAACAAATACTTCTCCTGGTTTTCCATCGTCATATAGTCCAACTGTTAAATATCCGCTATGTCCTCCTATATCGAATTTATGTGTAATAGATTTTCTTGTTTGAGGAAGAGGAATTCTCTTTGCGACAATTATCTTCTCAACTTTTTTAACAACTTCGCCTTCTGTTTTTCTTGTATTTAATGGCTGACTTCTCTTGCTGTTCTCTCTATAAATAGCAACTGCTTTTAATTTACTTTCCCAAGCATAAATATAGGCCTTGGCAATATCTTCTACTGTAGAATCTTCAGGCATATTAACTGTCTTGCTAATTGCTCCTGAAATAAATGGCTGAGAAACAGCCATCATATCAATATGCGCCTTATAATTGATTGCCCTCTTCCCATTTGCAGGTTTGAACGCACAATCAAATACATCGAGATGTTCATCTCTTAGATAAGGAGCTCCTTCAATAGTATCATTTTTATCAATGTATTCTATAATGTTCTTAATTTCAAATTCATTATATCCTAATTTCTTCAATGCTAAGGAGACTGAGCCATTAACAATCTTTAACATGCCTCCTCCACTAAGGACTTTATATTTTACTAAGGCAATGTCTGGCTCTATACCTGTTGTGTCGCAATCCATCATAAATGCAATTGTTCCGGTTGGCGCTAGAACAGTTGTTTGTGCGTTTCTAAATCCATATTTCTCGCCTAGTTCTAGAGCTTCACTCCAGCAATCCCAGGCTATATTTACTAAATCTCTTAAATCGACAGGTATTTTTTCGACGTCTATTTCTTTAACATGCTCTCTATGCATTCTAATAACATTCAACATGCTTTCTCTATTATCTTTAAATCCAGGAAATGGTCCAACTAATCTTGCTAGTTCTGCGCTGGCTTTATATGCTTCTCCGCACATTATTGCAGTTATTGCTGCTGCAACAGCTCTTCCTGAGTCGGAATTATAGGGTAAGCCTAAAGACATTAACAATGCTCCAAGATTTGCATAGCCTAATCCCAATGTTCTGAAAATGTGCGACCTTTCTGCAATTTTTTCAGTTGGATAACTTGCTCCATCAACAAAAATATCCATAGCAGTTATAAAATATCTAACAACTTTCTTGTAACCCTCTGCATCAAATCCGCCATTTTCTGTTCTAAATTTCATTAGATTAATTGATGCTAAATTACAAGCCGTGTCATCAAGGAACATATACTCGGAGCAATTATGAACTGTAATACCATTTGCTACAAAACTGTGTGTCAATGGCTCAGTTAAGTCGTAGACCTCTTCTTCTCCAATATAATTAAGAGACTCAACGGCATCAATTGGTTTATCGTTATAAACGCCAATTTGTTCATTCATCTTTCTAAGTCTCTCGCCCTTCTTAGATTCCGGCATGAATCCTATTAATCTTTCAAATTTTATTCTTCCTGATCTAGAAATTCTTAAAGAATGCATTTCTTTTACGTTATATTCTTTTAATCCGCCCCTTCCATCTGGCAAGAAAGCTTTATCTTTTCCAGCTCTTCTATTTTTATACAGTTTGCTCTTAATTCCAAATCCTAATAAAATAAGCTGAACATCTTTCAATAATTGTAAACTTGTAGAATCTAAAGAGACATATTGGGATTTTTCCCCATAATTTGCAACAGTTCCATCAGAACTAAATAACCCTTGTAAGATATATTTCTGCTCTCCTAAACCTAAACTAAATATTCTATTAGATATATATTTTTCATGCCCTAATAAAGATAAATCAACAAATTCTTTGAATTTATTAATAACAAATGTATTAGTAATGCTATACTTGCAAGAAGTAGGTGTAATTCTTACAGTTGCTGGAGAGTTTTTGTGAGTTATTCTTTCATAGTTAGTTGCAACATATTCAGCAAATCTTTCTAATATTGGTATTTCTTCTTCTTTGTTCATAGTTAACTGTATACTTTCGCTATTCATCCCGCCATGCCCATCTCCCAGATAAACTCCTAACATCTGATAAAAATTCTTATCTTCTGGTTCTACAACCTCAGACACATTATAAGCTGGAAGCAATATATAATCATCTTTAGTAAGTTCGCATGCTGGAACAAATCCCCTATTTATTGTAAATACTTTATGGTCAGAAGTTAATTTCATTTCGTATCCACTTTTCGTTGTTAATTTGTATACTGGTTTTCTACCTGTTTTAAATGAACCATTTATTTTTGATTCTTGAATAATCCCTGTATTAGTTAAAATATTTGATTCTTTATCTAAAATTGAGTCAATTCTCACCCATTTACCTCCTTCTATTAAAATTCTTGTGTCTCCAGTTACGCATGGATTAGATGCATTTATCTTTCCTGAATTTTTGCAAGTATGGTATTTGTTTATGATTGTATCGCATTGTATTCCTGGATCGCCGCAAATCCAAGTTCCTTCTGCTATTTTGTCCAATATATCTCTTGCCTTAAAAGTTTCGCATACTCCATTTGATTTTACAAATTTTGTCTGCCATTCTCCATCATTTTTTATAGCTTTCATGAATTCGTCTGAAACTCTTACAGACATATTGCAATTCTGGAAACAAACGCTGCCATATGCATCTCCATTCATTCCACCACCATAACCCTGCTCAATTAAAGCCCATGCCTTTTTTTCTTCAGTTTGTTTTGCATTAATAAAATCCATTACATCAGGGTGGTCTATATTTAATATTTCCATTTTTGCTGCCCTTCTAGTCTTGCCTCCTGATTTGATAACAGAGGCATATGCATCGTAACCTCTCATAAAACTTACAGGTCCTGAAGCTCTTCCTCCTCCTGTTAATTTTTCTCTTGAACTTCTTAAATTAGAACGATTTGTTCCTGTTCCCGAGCCTGCCTTAAATAAATTAGCCTCTGCAGTCTGCACAGCCATTATAGAATCCATATTATCTTCTGCGCTTAAAATAAAACATGCTGAACATTGTGGTCTGTCCATTGCTTTATCTGATTTTATTATGCCCTTAGTTGTCTCGTCCCAGACGTAAGCTGAAACGCCTCCTGCTTCTTGATGATATTCTTGAATTCCAGCATTGAACCAAACAGGAGAATTAAAAACACATAATTGATTTAAACATATAGCCGATATCTCATCTTGAAGTATACTGCTTTCTTTTTCGTTAAAGTATCCTTGTTTTAATGATTGTCTTCCTATAAACCTAGAAACCCTGCCTATTAATTTTTCTACTGTATTCTCCCTTTCATTTTTTGCTTGGTCGCCCCAAAAATATTTGCTCGCAACTACTTTAATCGCTAAAGGACTCCAAAAATCAGGTCTTCTAACACTTGGCTGGGTAAATATTAACTTTCCCCTATCATCTGTAACGTTAACATCTTCTGAAATCCAGTTTAAAGGCTTTCCATTAATACCGTATATAAATGGACTTTTGTTTTCTTGAGTAAAATATCTTTCAATCTGCATTGAACGTTTTATAGAATCTAATCTTTGTACAAATATCCTTTTATCTTCATATCCATTGCTATTGCCGTTTTCATATCCATTGCCGTTCATAACATTCTCTTCTGCCATTTGCTATTTAATCAACCCCTTTATCTCTTTTTTAAAATCATCAAGATCGGCAAAGTCTTTGTAAACAGATGCAAATCTAATATATGCAACTTTGTCTGTTTTCTTTAATTCCTTTGAAATTAATTCACCAATAAAACTAGCTTTAACCTCACTCCCTTTTTTTCTAATCTTTTCCTCTATTTTATTAATCATCTTTTCAATTGTCTCGTTATTTACAGGTCTCTTTTCACAAGCCCTCAATATGCCTCTTTCTATTTTCGCTCTATTGAATTCTTCTCTTCTGCCATCTTTTTTTATGACATGAAGCTCTGCTTTTTCAACCGCTTCTCTTGTGTTAAAGCGATTACTGCATTTTAAGCACTCCCTCCTTCGTCTTGTAATCTCATTAGCGTCTCTTTTATCGATTACCTTGCTCTCTTCGTGTGAACAATATGGGCAGAGCATTTATTCTTCTCTTTTCTTATTTTACACAATAGCTTGTGGTTTTAGTGTCTTTTAACACAATCTGTTGTGTTTATATTAACTTTTTATTTTTTCTCTATATAAATATTTCTATGTATCCAAGTTATACGTCGACAAATTTTTTAAATTTTTAGTCTTATTTTTAGAGTGATAAAAAGGAAATTTTCTATTTTAACAACAAGCTTCTTTTTTCATAAAACTCTTCAAGCACACCATACGCTTTTCTTAAGATTTCATGCGCTGAAAAATCATTTGATCTGGCCATTCTTTCAAATCCCCTAAACGACAGTTTAAAAACAGGATGATTCTCATTTACTGTTCCGAAAGCAGCTGCTCTTGGTACTAATTCATCAATAAGTTCTATCTCTAATCTTTCACCTACATTTTTCCTTCTTAGAGTATAACCTACAACTTTGACTAAATCGCTATTAATATCTAATCCCAAAGGAACTTTTGCAATATGGGATTCTGGATCATATCCCCATCCTTCAATAGAGTACTCAATAGTTTTTTGTGAAAGAGAAGTATTTATTCCTAAATTTGCTCTTACAAAACAATTAAGAAGATCCTCTATTTTTATATCGCTGACTCCAACTTCATAAGGTAGCATACCATTAATTTCAAATTCCATATAAGATTAATATGTGCTCAATATTTAAAGATTTATATCTTTCAAGAAATATTTATAAGCTTAGTTTAATTTAGTAGAATATGGTATTTGATACATTGGCAGAACAGCTAAACATCTCCCCTATAATCCTTGTATTTTTGGTAATATGGGCGCTTATTTGGAAGGGATTAGCTTTATGGAAATCTTCTAGATTAAATCAACCAGTCTGGTTCGTTATCCTTTTAGTAGTCAATACCTTTGGTATATTGGAGATAATTTATTTGATACTTTACTCAAAGCATTCTATTCCATTAAAAAATTTATCTGTTAAAAAATTTAGGAAAAAAAGATAAATGCAGACAAAATTTAAAAGACATGAGAGGGTAAAAATTTTAATTACTCCTGACCCTGAATATATCGAATATCATGATGAAAAAGAAGAAAGTGAAGATCAGCCAGAAATAAAAAAAGGCATGATTGGAGTAATTAATATTGTTCTGCCTAACGGTCAATATCATGTTGCAATTCTTAATGACGAAGGCGAAATAATTGCTTATGCTCCTTTTTCAGAGGACGACTTGGAAGAATTTGAATAAGATTTAATATATTATTATAGGGTAGTTACAAAATAAACATTTTACAAAGATTTAAAAAACATATTAAATCCTATGATCTATGAATTCCAAATATTGGCAACCGCACTATATTAAAAAACCTGTTGATGAAAAATTATCTAAACTCGCAAGAGGAAAGCCTAGATATGTCTCTACTTTTAACCTAAATTGCTTGATGAATGCTAACTTTGAGGAACTTCATTCTTCAGCAAGAATAGATATAATTTCAATTTTAGGAAGGCATTTAATAAATCCTCAAGGAACGCTAGACGAAAAAGTCTTTACTTTTTTAAAAAAAGCATCTCAAGGAGATGATCCTACTATAAAACCGCAAGCAAGAAATTGGATTGAGAATTTTGATGCTCAATTAAGAGAATATGAAGAAAATTCGAGGAATCCAATTGAAAAACTATTCTATAAAATATTGCCTAGATATAATTCAAGAAATAAAGCAGAATACGAAAGAAAAGAGTATCAAGAGCTTATTTCAGATGTAGAATTAGATGCTTCTGTTTAATCAACTAGCTAAATTAATTATCCTTGTGATCCAACACCGACTCCTTCTATCAAATTAACAGTTATGTTCGTCTGAGAGCTATTTCCTGTTCCACTTGATCCTGTTCCACTTGATCCACTGCCTGATCCGCTTCCGTTTGATCCTCCGGTTTCATTGCCTGAAATCTTGCAAGCACCAAGATAATCGCCATGAGCCAAATGCGCTTTGACAGCTGATTCACCTACTATAATTGTATTCTTACCTGCAGGGTTTCCTGGAGGGATATGGCATAGCGTTACTTTCTTTCCCTTATCATCTGCTGTTTCGTCTGCCTCTATATTTGATTCTAAATCTTCATTTTCTTCTTCATCTACTTCTTTAAATAAGAATTTCCACCACGGTCTTTTTATCAAGATGATTTGGCCTGTTTCTGCATCAACAACTGCCCTTACTTTAACTTTTGACTTGAAGAAGAAGAATATGCTAACATTTTTTTCTGTTTCTAGCTCATAGCCTAATTTGTCTCCAACTTCCTTTAATTCGACAGTACAATTTCTTTCTACGCATTTTGCTTTTAGTATACCTAGGGCTATTTCAGAAGCCTTATCTGGCATAATCTTAATCTCTGCAAACTTTCCATTTGAAAGAATAGCCCTTAATCTTGTTCCATCACCTAAATCGTCTGCAGTTAAATTTAATCCCGTCTTTGCATTAATTCTTCCTGCAATAATCTCCTTTTTTTCTCCAATATCATCTAATTCCCTTATTTTTATCTTCTTTTTTCCTTCAACTTCAAATTCACCATTTTTCTCTTTAATTTTTAATCTAAATTTTTCTTTAATTTCAATGCCTTCTGCTTTGCTTTTTATTTCTCTTTCAATTTCTACTTCATTTTCTTTAAATTGCTCTTTAATTTTTATTTCAGTATCAGATTTTTCTAGCTCGTTATTGGAATCTCTATCATCGTCTTCTTTTTCGGCAGTTATATTGGATTCTTTATCTGAATTAGAACCTTCATCTGCTAAAGCAAAACTGAATAAAGCAATAATTAATATGCCTGCCATTATTAGAAAGATAGTTTTTTTCATTTTTTCATTCCTTTTTTTCTTAATAGTATAAGCAATTTTCTTTTTCTCCTTGATTTTCGAATTGTTTTTCTCATTTTTTTATTATGAACTTATTGCCTCTTGAGAGGAAGGAAGTGAATTAAAATCCTCTACACCTATATCTGGATTATCTCCGATATCTAGGCTATTTATATCTCCAGTTTCCGGGACGTTTCCATCTCCGCTAGTTGTTTCTATTTTCTTATTTCCTTTGATAGCAAATATTAAAACAAGAAGTACGATAATTATTGCTACTGCCCAAATCCACTTATTATTCCCTCTACCTTTCTTTTTCTCTTCCATCTTTATCTTAATTTTTTATTTAATTCTTTTAGCATTTGAGCAGCATCTCTTATTAATTTCCAAACACCTTCAAATTCTCCGTCTTTATATTTCTTTCCTACAACTGCTATATTGCTTGCTTCATCAAGTTTTGCTTTTATTGAGTCTACATTTGACTGATAACCCTTTGCGACAGAATCGCTTTCAATCGACTTCAGATAGCTGCTTATTCTAGCTATTTCAAATCTAGCCCATGAATGCAAATGAACATTCTTGGCATTTTCTACCACAATTCTTTTTCCAGATCTTCCAGCATTTTTTATTTGATCCGATGCAAGCAATAAATCATTCTTTGTGTCAGCAACAATACCTTCCATTTCGCTTGTGTCATATCCCTTCTCTTTCATCTTTGAAATTATATTATTCCATCTATTTATCCATGCGCCGAGATATTTTATTCTAGACTCGGTAAAATTCTTGTCTGCCTTATTTATGCATTCTGCAAATTCAGAAGTAATAACCTTATCATTGTCTCTTAGGCTTATTTTTTCCTCTCTAGTCAAATTTGCACCTCTAACATTTTTCTTATCGGCTTGAATTGCCTTAACAGCATTCATTAAGTTATCTTTAAAAATAGTTGTAAAATAATCACTAAATTCTCTAGACTTTAATGTGGCTGCCAATTCCTGCAATTTTAAGTAATCTGTGTCTAAAAGTGCTTTGTAAGAATTAAGGCTCGCGTCCACACCCGATAGCAGATTAATTTGTTTTTTTACTAATTCAATTCTACATCTAACATGGTCTAGTCTTGCATTAAAGTCATTCCTCTTGCTTTCCCCTATATTCGCATCTTCTGCAATAACACTTGCAGAGATTAGCACAACTGCCAAGCACAAAATAAATCCGGCAATATACGAAGATTTCATATATTTGGGTAATATTAGTATTATTTAAATCTTGCCTTTAAAATCTAAATTTTTTAATACTTTATTAAGTTGTTCAGTAACAAAGTCTATATCTTTCTTTTCCAACTTATCTGAAAAACTGAATCTTATACTTTTATTTGCACTATCACTTGAACCTATAGCTTTCAATACTCTTTCATTTTTTTTCTTGCTATCGCATGCACTTCCTGTTGAGCACATAATTCCTTTTTGAGATAAAAATAAAACTATTTTTTCAGCATCAGCTTTAGGGAAATAAATGTTAATAATATTTGGAATTGCTTTTTCCTTGCTTCCATTTATTTTACCTTCTAATTCTTCAATTTGCTGGATAAAGTAATTACGGAATACTTTTATTTTTTCTTTATCTGATCTTTTTATTATCTCAACTGCTTTTACAAATCCCATAATAGCTGGAACATTTTCAGTCCCGCCTCTTAGATTCCTCTCCTGCCCCCCTCCAAAGATAATTGGAGATATTGGAATATTTTCCCTTACATATAGTAAACCTATTCCTTTGGGACCCCCAATTTTATGGCCTGATGCTGTCAGTAAATCCACATTCATCTTTTTCACGTCGATATTTAATTTACCAAAACCCTGTGCAGTGTCTGTATGAAAATAAACTCCATTTTCTTTGCATATTCTGCCT
Source organism: Nanobdellota archaeon (assembly GCA_038044405.1). Classification (GTDB taxonomy): domain Archaea; phylum Nanobdellota; class Nanobdellia; order Pacearchaeales; family GW2011-AR1; genus JAUSIK01. The sequence goes on along the minus strand of JBBTAC010000002.1, from coordinate 9,796 downwards.
ATTTTTTCGATATCTTGAATGCTTCCTATTTCGTTATTAACATGAATGATAGAGACTAATAGTGCATCCTTGTCAATTTTTTCTTCTAATTCATTTAAGTCTATAATTCCTTCTTTATTTACTGGAATTTCGATAATTTCGTATCCATCTTTTTTTAATTCGTTGCAGATTTCAAAAATAGAAGAATGTTCTATTGCAGAAATTATTATCTTTCTTTTATTTTTATTTAATTTTGCCAAACCAAAAATAGCCATATTGTTTGATTCTGTGCTTCCTGAAGTAAATATAATTTCCTGCGGTTTGGCATTTATCTCGTTTGCTATTTTTCTTCTTGCTTCATTTATAGATTTTTGCGCATTTTCTCCAAGTTGATGTTGTGAAGAAGGATTGCCATAATTTTCTGAATTAAATTTTTCCATTTCTTTTGCGACTTCTTTATAAAGCGGCATTGTTGCTGCACAATCCAAATAAACTATTTTATTTGCCATTTTCTTTTTAAGATATTGTATGTCTTTAAATATTATAATAGAATTATTGCCAGACAGCTAATATGCCGCCAACAATTACCATGGAGATTAAATATTGAATTGATGTAATCCAGTATAAGGCGACTGGTCTTTTGGTATAAAGGACTGAATCAAGCTGGCTGGTTGCAATAAATCCGAGCCAAAGGATGGCACCAATACCCATTCCTTGTACGAATGTTGTAATATTTGCTAGTCCAATAATCCATGAAATAACCCCATTAAATATAATTGTAATAATAAATCCTCCAAACATGATTGCAGGGTTCATCTTCATTTCTTTAATGCCGGAATACTTCATCCATTTTTTTCCAAATAAAGGTGGAGCATACCATATCATCGGAATAATATATCCTACAATAGAAGCAACCAAAAGAGCTATATAATTAATCATGATAGTTATATATAATTTAACTATTTAAAATTATCTTCTTCAAGAAGATTTAAAAACCCTCTTTGTTTTTTCAAAAAATGGTAGAGAAAGAAACAAACTTAGGAAAAATTCAGCGATTAGTTTCGACACAGAAGGATATTCGTAATGTTGCAACAAGTGCACACATACACCATGGGAAAACAGCGTTCACAGACGTTCTTTTAGCCGCAGCTGGTATGATGGCTACAAAGAATGCCGGCGATTTAGAAGAAGGTATGATGACTTGGCAGCATGCTGACGAGCAAGAAAGATTAATGACTGTTGATGCTGCAAATGTTTCAATGGTACACAATTTTCATGATACAGAATATCTTATCAATTTAATTGACACTCCAGGACACGTTGATTTTGGTGGAAACGTTACAAGGGCAATGCGTGCAATTGATGGGACATTTGTTCTTGTTTGCGGCTGTGAGGGAATTATGCCTCAAACAGTAACTGTATTGAAACAAGCATTAAGGGAAAGAGTAAAGCCTGTTTTATTCATAAACAAAGTTGATAGATTGATAAAAGAATTAAAATTAACTCCAGAACAAATGCAGCAAAGATTAATGAAAGTTATCGAGGAATTTAATAATTTAATAATGCAGATTGCAGAGCCAGAGTTTAAGGAAAAATGGAAAGTTAATGTTCAAGATGGTAGTGTTGCATTCGGTTCTGCCAGAGATAATTGGGCTTTGTCATTTCCTTTCATGAAGAAAAAAGGAATCAGTTTTAGGGATGTAATAAAGTTATATGAAATGGAAGAATCAGATAGAAGAAAATGGGCATGGGATAATGCTCCTTTATATGAGATTGTTTTAGATATGGCTGTAAAACATCTGCCAAATCCATTAGAAGCTCAAAAATATAGAATTCCGAAAATATGGAGAGGGGATATAGAAAGCAAATTCGGAACTGATTTAGTAAACTGTAATAGAGAAGGAGAAGTTGCTTTTGTTATTACAAAAATCGTTATTGATCCGAGATCTGGAAAAGAGATAGCTGCTGGAAGATTATATTCTGGCACAATTGTAAATGGCATGGAAGTTTATGCAAATAATGCCAAGAGAAAAGCAAGAATACAGCAAGTTTTAGTTTACAATGGCGTTAAGCCTGAACAATTAGAAAAGGTGCCTGCTGGAAATGTCTTAGCAATCACTGGTTTGAATGCAGATGTTGGCGACACAATAACTGTTAACGAACAAACTCCATTTGAAGAAATAAGGCATATATTCCAGCCAGTTATCACTAAGTCAATAGAAGTAAACAAATCTGCAGATTTGCCAAAGTTAATTGAAGTTCTTAGAAAAGTAGGAAAAGAAGATCCAAGCATTAAAGTTGAGATTAATGAAGAAACAGGAGAAAATTTAATATCTGGAATGGGAGAATTGCATTTAGAAATTATTGAGGGGAGAATCAAAAATGAAAAGGGTCTTGAGGTTAAAACAGGAAATCCTATAGTTGTATATCGTGAGACCGTTATAAAGCAAAGTAATAAAACAGAAATAAGAACACCCAATGGACATAACATATTTTACTTTAGCATAGAACCATTGGAAGATGCTGTTTACGATGCTATTGAAAGAGGTGAAATTCCAGAAGAAAGATTAAAGAAAAGAGCAGAGAATACCTGGAAAAAATTGACTGAATTGGGAATTAGTAGTGAAGAAGCAAGACAGTATAAAGAAATTTACAAAGGAAATGTATTTGAAGACAGAACAAGAGGAATTGTTCTTCTTACAGAAGTTATAGATTCAATCATGGACGGCTGGAAACTTGTTATTGATTCTGGGCCTCTTGCTCGTGAGCCTTTAATGAAATCAAAATTAATTCTGCATGATACTAAATTACACGTAGACCATATGCATCGCGGTCCAGCGCAGATTTATCCTGCTGTAAGAAAAGGAATGTTTGAATGCATGGCCAGTACAGCTGCAATTCTTGAACCTATACAAACTCATAGAATAGAAGCACCAATTGAATTCATGGGAGCTGTAACGCAATTAGTCGGAAGCAAAAGAGGTGTACTGATAGATGTTCTGCAAGAGGCAGGAGATATAATTGTTATTGCAAAAATCCCGGTAGCTGAAATGATTGGTTGGAGCAATGACTTGAGATCTTCAACAGAAGGACGAGGATTTTCAAGTCTTATGGATCAAAAATTTCAGAAACTTCCTCGAGAGTTGCAAGAAGAAGTAATTAGAAAAATTAGAGAAAGAAAAGGAATTGGGAAAGAATAATGGCTGAAGAAGAATATATGATTCCGAAAAATAGAAGATATATAGAAAGATGGGCGGGTTTTATACTTATGAATAGGAGAAGAGGAAAAGATTATGAGGTTTTAAATGATTTTTTGAAGTTGAAAAGTGAAATGTTCGGAGACAGAAAAAATATAAGCAATGGAGATTATGATGTCCTTTTTGATGAAGTTGAAAAAAGGGTTAAGGAAAGATTAAACACTTTTGAAAGCTTTGTACAATCAACTTTAGAATCTAAAGTGGACTTTGTTAATGAAGAGCATTCTGGATAATTAGAGTATTTGGTTAATAGTGAAGAATAATATTTATTTATTTTTTACATAAAATTGACAATATAAAAATCTGAATTCTTTTTCTAAAGATTTTGCTATTTCTCTGTTAATATCTTCTTCTGTTAAAGTTCTGCCTGTTCTAAACCTTTCTCTTTCAGGAAATGTTACTGTGAAATACCAATATTGTGAAGCCCTATAATGTTGTGTTCTTTCAAATTCAGGTATTTCTATTGCTTCTAAATTATCTGGAATTTTTATTGAGGATGGAATTTCTATTTCTCTTTTATCGTAAAAATTAGTTATTGAAGAATTAGTTATTTCTATACCTTGTCTTCCAAACGCATATATTACTCTATACATCGATTATAATAATATATTCAAATTTAATTATCTTTCTAAGTTAGTTTTTACTTATGTCAAGATTCCTCGATAGTTGAATCTTGAGCATCCAGACCTCAAGAATCTTCTAAAGTCGGATTCTTGATGGCATTCAAGGTCTATAAGACTTTGATGAGTCCAGACAAAAATACAAGGACTTCTTGATATTTACAAAAATGCCTAAATGCTTATAAATTACTTTTATATATTTAGATTATGGCTGACAAATGGTACGACTCTAAATTTGGTCAATTTTTAGGAATAGGATTAGCTTTAGGAAGTGCTTATTTCGGACTTGGTTTTATGCTTAAGACTAATCTTGATAGAAGGCAAACAAAATATATAATTCAAGAAGCCGATATTAATGAGAATGGTATCTCGGACAAGTTTTATTTAATAGATGGAAAAAGGGCAGTTGTAGAATTAGATGGAAAACCTTTATCTGGATTATTGGAGAGAAAGGTTTTAGAAAAATAAATTATTAAGAAGGTATTTAAATAAAGCATTCCATTCTTTTATTATGGTGATTACGGATTTTGATATAAATTATATTGCAGTTCTTGTTTCAGCTATTGTTTCAATGTTTATTGGCTTTTTATGGTATTCTCCTCTTTTATTTGCAACTGCTTGGATGAAAGAATCTGGCCAGACAAAAAAGGATATTAAAGGCGTAAAGAAAAAAGGAATGGCGCCATATTATTTTGCTGCATTTATTGCAACATTATTGATGTCTTTCATACTTTCTTATTTTGTTCAGTATATTGCTGCTACAACTTTCTTTGAAGGCATGCAAGCTGGCTTCTGGATTTGGCTTGGCTTTATCGCCCCTGTTTTGTTGGGAAGTGTTTTGTGGGAAGGAAAATCATTTAGATATTACATGATAAATGTATTTCATTATCTAGCGACATTATTAGTAATGGCTGGAATTCTGGCTGTTTGGCAATAAAGATTTATTTTATTTTTATCGATAAGTATGAGATATTTTTTGCAAAGTTATTCTTCTATTTCGGTTATCCAATCTTCTTTCTAATCTCCTCATTCTTCTTATTAGATAGAACATAATAAGGGCTATTATTGAGATAACTGCAATGGCAGAGAAGACATAGGCGGTTATTATTAAATTGACAAATGGCTTCTGGGTTATTTTGAAGGCTGCACTGGATGTTGCTACGCTATCTGCATAGATAATTTTTACATAAATAACATAATCTCCGTATTCCGCATTACTAGATATAGAAAATCTTTTAACGAAAGATGTTTGAGTTTCAATAGCTAGTGTTTCAGATTCTTCAAGAATAATATTATTATTGAAATCTTTAATTGTATATTCTGCCTTTACATCTACCAAGCCTGTTCTTCCCAGATTAAATGCTTTTACTTCTGCGAGAAGCTCATCACCTGGTTTAATTTCTGTAAATTTATATGGTACACTAATTTTAACATCAAAGAGAGCAAGCTTAGATTCGACCTCTATTGCAATTAAAATTTCTTTATTTATATTATTACCGCTGACAATTATTTTTCCGATATATACTCCTGGAGATAGGGATAATTCTTGGGGAATACCCTCGTGGGCAATAAAATCAATTCTTATATCCTTGGATTCGCCTGCTTCAAGATCAAAATCTTTTTCGCTTATTTTTATTAAATCTTCTATTTCTAAAGCGGAGATGCTAATTCTTATTTTTTTATTCTCTTTATTTGTTATCTTTATGTAATCTGATTTTGTTTCTCCTTGTTTTAATAGGATACTAATCTTGTTTTTATCTATATCAAATCCTTTAGTAGTTGTACTGACTGCTGCGCCTCCCCCTCCTGAACTTCCTGAACTTGAACTAGAAGAAGTTGAGGTAGGAGTCGGCTCTGGTTCAGGACCTACTCTTCCGGTTATTATTCTTAATATGGCTTCGATTAATCTAAAGAAAAATCCTTTTTTGTCTAATATGTTGTTTATGTTCAGAGTTGCAAGAGGATTTCTAACAAATAGATATGCCCGATTGAAATTTGATATTATATTTATCTTTTGTGTTAACGAGATAAAAAATAGTTTGCTGTTACTTATTATTGGATTGATAACGATAGATTGTACAAGTCCCTTTTTGAAAAATCCGGTTTTATCTGATATCGGGCTGATTACAAACCCTTGAAATAAATCTATTTTATTCAAACCTGAAAATACAGTTGAAAATCTTGAGAGTATTGTTAATTGCTGGGTTAAAATTCTATTAAATGCGCTGAATTTAGCACTTGAACTAAATGTATTCAATGATTGCACGATATTTATTTGGAATGATTTTGTCCTTGAAGTTACTGTATTTAAAGATAATAATTGTATTTGACTTCTTATACCCGAATATGTGCGGCTTAGGACATTGTCAATATTAATTCTTTGGACTATTGCTTTATTTAGACTTGCTATTTTGCTGGAAATTGCGCTTAAAGATATGCTTTGATTTGATGTTCTTATTCCTAATAATGTTCTAACAAGATTTGCGGCAACATTCAAAGCTTGAGTTAAAGATGTTACAACATTTCTAGTTCTGCTCAAGACACCATTAATAATGTTATTAATAGTACTTATTCTAAATGAGTTCCCAAATCTTGCCCCAACATCTCTTAAAGAAAGCAATTGATTCAGATTAGTAGTAAATGCATTTCCTGTAGCCAATGTTCCAAGTATTATTGTTCTGCTTTCAGTTGTATTAAAATTATTCAAAGCATCTCTGGCAGAAACATTGTAGAAATAAGTCCCGTTGGCGATACCTGTGAAATTATGATAAGAAGTATAATTCTTACTAGTGTGCCAAGTCGAGAAGAAATCTGCCTCCCCCATTCCATAAAGCTTATCGCCAAATGTATCGAAGGTAATTCCTTCAAGTTGAGTCATGTGGTCTGCGCTTAAATTTCCTATGATTGTTCCATTCAAATTTACTTGAGCAATTACCTGCGTTTCATGACTTGAAATAAATAGGGTGTCTGTGTTATTATCATAATAAACTTCAGATAGGTCGGATAAGTTAGTGCTTTGCTGTCCACTTAAAAGAGAATCTGCATTGAATAAAGTAAATGCCTTAGGAGAGCCAGTCGCATTAACCTGATAAACAGCTTTAGGAGTCTTTTCTTTAACAATATAGAATACATCCCTATTAGCATCGTATGCAACTCCTTCTAATCCTAAATTAGCAAGATTCCCTAAAGATGTGTTGTATATAATTCCTGATGACTGCGCAAATGTTGTCGTACCATCATTGATAAATATGGCTGTTAGATTAGCTCTTTGCTCTTCCGCAACAATAAATCTATGTGTCCCTCCGCTGGTATTTGCATAGGCAATTGCTTCTGTATCATGAAATCCAGTTAAAGTTATGCTCCTTATCAAATTCCCATTCAAGTCAATCTCCTGTATGCTCTCGCTTCCAACAGTATTATGTATAACAAATAAAGTATTATTAACAGGATTATAAGCAATACCAGAACTATCAGCAGACAAAGATAAATCCGAATTGTTAATTACTCTGGAATATTTAGACAAGTCAAAACTATATTTGTATGTTGAGTTTATATTCGCGACAATTTTAGTATCATTGTAAAGTGTGTAATTTAAATTGCTAAAATCATTATCTGTAAACTCAACTTCAATAAATACATTTGACTGATTAACTTGTGTGCCATTTGCCAAAGTCCTAGAATCAAAATAAATATTCGGCTTTATAAATAGTCCAACATCACTTTCGCTTGCGGTCAATACAACATTTCCGGTTTGAGTTCTTATTCCTAATAATGTTCTAACAAGATTTGCTACTATTCTCAATTGCCCAGTTATTAATGTGATAATTTTTTTTGTTGTTGAAGTTACGGAATTTAGAAATGTACTCTGAAATATATTTACGGTATTTTGCGAGGCTATAACCGTTTGTGTAATATTAAACTCGTAATATCCTGGACTGTGGGTATTGCCCACGTTATCGCTAGCATTTACAATCCAATAATATTTGCCCATACTTAAATTATATAGGTTAGTTATCTCTGCTTGTGATAAAGATCGGTTCCATATTGAAAGTTCATCAATAGTCCCATTATAAAGCCCACTTCCTAAAGCATTATTCCTGCCTATATGGACATCTTCAGAAAACACCTGCATTCCGCAGTTAGGCGCTGCAGTATCTGTTTGTTTAATGCCGTTAACATATAATTGCATAATACCAGCAGAATCCCATATTGTAGTAATATGGTACCATATTTCAACAGAAAGTGCGGAATCTCCTTCTACAAGATATGTTGCAGTAGGGGAAAGACATTCTATTTGAAATTCAATACCTCCAGTATTATTTATTATTAATCTAAATTCTCCGTTATTGGTGCCTGATTTAACTTTAGAAACTAGATAGCCATCGCTTGTATTTGAGGGAATTCCCCTAAGTTTAGTCCATAACATAACGCTGCCGTTGCTAATATTCCCTGGGTTGCTTAAATTAAAGAAATCATTAATACCATCGTATTCAAAAGCTCCTGCTATTAAACCTGTTTCATTAAATAAGGGGCATGTAGTTCCGATACAGGTTACATTATTATTTCCTCCTGCGGAATCAAGAACCAATGTGTTATTTTCTCCCCTAGAACTCAAATTGTCAAAATGATACAAGGCTATAAGATCGCCGTATCTACTATCGACAACAGGTGCACTAAAATTATAGGTATATGTTCCATTAACTTTATTAGTCCTATGATAAACAAGAAAGTCTGTTATGTTGCCAGAATTAGATCCATTAGATACCCATACAAAAACTTCGCTATTGTTACTATCTTCCTGGATACTCCAATTTAATAAAACACTGCGATTATCGAATATATTAGTATTATTCGCGGGAGAATTTATTGTTACTATGGGCGCAATTATTTCTGGAAGAAATGTAAAAGTTAGGAGTCTATTGGCCGTCATATTCCATGATTGAGTTAAATTTTGCTTTTGAATTGAGGTCGCATTAATTGTGTAATTTGAATAGTATGTTGTATTGCTTCCGCCTGTGCCGTTTTGAGAATATTCTAAAAGAATTTGCCTTGTTATTCTTCCGTCTGCCCCTGTGAGAACGCTAAATTGCATTAGATTATTTTTGTTAAATGCGCTAATGTTTGCATTTGTTGCATTTGTGCTATTTGTGTAATTTGCAAATGCATCAAGATACCAGTGGACGTTTAGAGTGCCGTTGGCGCCTACGCTAAAGTTTCTATCAATATTTGCACTGCTTCCTGTTACATTTGTCAGATTCCATACACTTCCTTTGGATGTGGTATTAAGAGTGCCATCAATAAAAAAATCATTTAATCCAGAAGCAGAAGCATTTAAAATGCTGTCAAATATTTCAAAAGAACTAACCGCGCTTGTGCCTGTATAAATGCCGTAGGCATTAGATGCGTTGGTTTTTATATTGATTCCGCGTAAAGTGCCGTTAGTTGAACTACTCAGGATTATGCCTATACCTCCCCCTGTTGTTGTAATTGTCGTATTTGTGATATTCGTACCAACACCATTAATATCCATACCATCACCACTACCACTAGTATTAATTATATTTCCATTGATAACTGCGTAATCTGATCCTGAACTGAAGGAAATACCGTCTCCAGTTCCTCTAGTAGTTATATTATTATGTAAGATGTGGGTAAAATCGCCGTTAACAACAGTTATACCATTTCCGACTCCATTGGAGATAATAATAACATTTCCTTGTAAGGTGTTATTGGCGTTTCCATTAAATGTAATGCCATCGCCAGAAGCACCTTTGATAGTTATTTGATTGTTAAGAACCGTGCTATTTGTTCCTGGCAGTATACCATCTGATGAAGTCCCATTTGTTGTTATATTATTATTATGGATAAAATTAAATTTACTTGCCGTATTAGAAATGGCATCACTTCCATTTGTTGTAATAGTATTATTATAAATGGTAA
>JBBTAC010000001.1:0-6391 GCA_038044405.1 Nanobdellota archaeon | reverse complement strand
GGCAGGGCTATTCCAAATTAAAAAATCATAGAAAATACTTCCCAATTCCAATAAAATAAAATAACAAAATAGACATAAAAAAATAAATAGCAATAGTCCAATTTTCAACAAATTTATTCTCTTCTCTTTTAAACAAAATAAAAAAAGATAATGGAATCAGATAATATCTCTGTTCAATAAGCCAGGAAGGTAAAAGGAAAAGGAAGCTGAAAATATAGAGCAAATAAAAGGATTTTCTCCTCAATTCTATAACGCATAAAGATAAAAGAGAATATGCAATAGGCAAAAATAATAAGCATTTAATAAGAATATTCTTGCCAAAATACCCTAAAATCATATTCCTCAAAAAATAATCAGGAGCTATGAAATTATAAGGATGGTTAACAATAAAAAATTTCATGTAAATAATAAACAAAAATAAAATAACTAACAAGATCCAATTGTTTTTCTTAACAAATCCAATTACTTTCTTAAAATTAAATAAGTTTAATGGCAGGAACAAAAAGAAAAAGAAAAACAAAGCGAAAAATATATTGCCGAAATAAATTCCGCCAGTATGCGCTGCTCTATCGCCAAAAGCAAATCCCTTATTCAAAATAAAGAATATAATTGAAATTACAATTCCTAAAACAAAAGTCCAGCAATCTTTTAATGCCCCCCATATATTTTTTGAATCTATATTTAGGCCATGTCTCTCGAAATAAATAAAAGCCATCATAAAAGCAATCCAAACAGCATTATTCTGTCTTATAAAAAAGCTCAATATTCCAAAAATTCCCGCAATTTCGTATCGTTTAATCAAAACAAAATAAAAACTCAACAGAACAAGCAGTAAAGAAAAAACATCAGTATAAATCAAAAAGAAAAAAGGAAGTAATATAGGGAAAAAAGCATATTGTAATTTCTTAATTAAGCAAAAATCTCTATTTATTTTAGAGCTTATCAATAAAAAAACAAAGATAGAAATTAATCCGACAATCAAATTAAAAAATCTTATTCCCCTAATTGAATCAATGCCAAAAATCTTTCCTAGAAAAGCAAAAAAATAATGATATCCTGGAATAACCGTTATGATATTATACACTCCAAAATCCCAATTAAGCACTCTCTTAATCTGTAAATAATGCGCCTCTTCGTCAACAAGAAGGCTCTTATTCTTAATGAACAAAAATGCAAAAGAAAAAACAAGCAAAATAAATAAAAAAACAAATATCTTTTTTTTATAGGCCATCAATTAAAAACAAACTTCGAATTAATAAATGTACTTTATTGAACTTCATTAATTTCTTCTGCAATTTCACTATTATCAATTATAGTCTTATCTTTCAAAAACTCAAAAATTCTAATCTCGGACATTGCCAAAGGATATATTTTCTTCAACTTAGTAGCAATACCTTTTTGCAATTTATTAGTCATTATATCAGAAAATAATTCTTTAATACTTCTAACCTTTATATAAGAGATTATATATTTAGTAGCGGTTTCTCTCAAAGCCTTTCGCACTCCTCTAGAAACATTCTTCCTTGTTATTAAAAATGGTTTTATTCTAACAACTGCATCTCTGCACTCTGCAATAAAAGAATCTTCAACATAATCACTGCCTCTATGCATTGCCCTTCTAATATAAGATCCAGCTAATTTCAAGTTTATAGGAATAGCAACGAGTTTTCCTGCATCATTTTTAATTCTCATTTTTAATTCGAAACTTCTTCCTCTCAAACTCTTAGTCAAGTCCAATATTACAGTCTTGCCTTCAAATTCCTCAGGATTTCCACCATATAAAGAAATTCTCATAGCAGTCATAGGTGCCTCTATATCATAAAATTCTTTCTTTATTCCTCGCTTAACTGCTTTCTGTTCCATATTACTTGGCTATTTTATCTCCTATTTCAATTCTTCCAGCCCTAATGGCTTTTTTAATATTATGCATTTTCTTGCATTCTTTACATTTATATGTGACCGTAATCCTCTTTGTAACTTTTGCCTTCATCTTCCAATCTTTTATACCCTTCTTAGATCTCTTTCCAGAATTACCAAATCCGCCTATTAATCCACGTAATTTCGCCCTAGAGTTTGAACCTCTTGACATGGGGTGAGAAGAAGATCTTGCCTTCTGCTTAGCAGTGTCAATACTATGGCTGGTGTGTTTTCTACAATAAGGGCAATATCTATTAGTCTCCTTAGGCAACTTCATCCTAATGGAATTAAAAAAATACTTTTTAAACCTTCCTATAACGCAAGTAAACCGCAACCTTTTTAACCCTTCATTTCCAGAGTAAAAACATGCAGGAAATCAAAATTAAAGATCAAGTAAGTGAAGAAGTAAAGATAGAGAAAGAAAGTTGGATAAAAACAAAGCCAGAGCAGCTTGACAAAATAATAAAAGAATTGGCAGAACAAGGAAATTCTCCTGCGAAAATAGGCCTAATCCTAAGAGATAAACATGGCATCCCAAAGGTAAAATTATTAGGCAGGAAAGTAGAAAAAATATTAAAAAATACAAATACAAAATATATAACTGAAAAAGAGGACATAGAAAAAAAAATAGATATTCTTAAAAAACATATAGAAAAAAATAAGCATGATAAAGGAGCAAATCGTTCCTTAACAAAAAAACTTTGGCGTTCATATGCCATAAATAAAAAAGAAAATTTACAATAAAAGAGGATGTTAAATAAAATAAAAAAAGCTATAGAAAAGATAGATTCTAGCACTAAACCGATAAAAGTAATTAGTCACTTTGATACAGATGGAATTACATCTGCAGCAATTTTCTCTAAAGCATTAAAGTATAAGAACAAGCAATTTTCTCTTCAAATTGTAAAATCGCTGGAAAGAGAATTCATAGAAAATCTTTCAGAAGATCATCTATTGATTTTCCTAGATTTAGGATCAGGCAGTCTCCCATATCTAAAAGAAAAGAATACAGATATTATAATATTTGATCACCACGAAATTGTTTCAGAAATACCAAAAAACGTTTTAATGATCAATCCAACACAAGAAAAACAAGAACCAATATCTGGAGCAGGCCTTTCATATCTTTTCGCGAAATCATTTCATCAAAAAGATGCCGAATTAGCAACTCTTGCAATAATCGGAATGGTCGGCGATATCCTTGATCAGAATATCAGTAAAGTATATGAAGAAATATTGAGGGATTCAGAAACTACTGTTAAAAAGGGTCTATTGATATATCCAGCTACACGCCCATTAGATAGGGTATTAGAATATTCGTCATCACCCTACATCCCTGAAGTCACTGGTTCGTACAAGGGGGTAATTGAAGTTTTAAAAGAAGCCAATATAATAAGAAATAACGGCAGTTACAAAGCAATATATGAATTAACTCAGGAAGAAATGTCTAATCTGATAACTGCAATAATGTTGAAAAGTACAAAAAAAATGGATACCTCTCGCCTAATAGGAAATATTTATTTGATAAAATTTCACAACAAATTAGAAGATGCCCGCGAATTATCTGCTCTAATCAATGCTTGCAGTCGAATGGATCATCCAGAAGTTTCTCTAGGATTTTGTCTGGGGAATAAATTATTTAAAGAACAAGCGGAAAAAATCTATAGGGAATACAAGCAGCACATAATTGCGGCTATAAAACATATTCAAGAAGAAACAGAAAAAATAAAAGGAAAAAATTATACAATTATTAACGCAAAAGATAACATAAAAGACACTATCATCGGCACAATCGCTTCAATAATCTCACGTTCGCCTCTTTATGCAGAAGGAACAATCATAATAGCTCTTGCTTATAATGAAAATAAAATAAAAGTATCAGCAAGACTTGCAGGGAAAGAGGGTAGAAATGTGCGGGAAGTTCTTGCTAAAGCGATTACTTCGTTTGGAGGAGAAGTTGGAGGCCATCCAAACGCTGCAGGTTGTCTAATATCAAAAGAGCATGAAACCCAATTTATCGAAGAGCTAAGAAAAGTCCTTGAAATTGAATTAATAAAAGTCTAAGCCAACAGATTTAAAACCCTATTGTACTACAAAATTTAATGCAGATATGGCCAAAAAATAAATCAAAATTCCTAAAAATAGCTTGCCCAAGATGTTATAACAATCAAATAATCTTCGGAAAATCTGCTTTAGCTATAAAATGTGAAAAATGCAATAAATTACTTATAAAAACAACCGGAGGAAAAGCTAAAATAAAAGCCAAAATAAAGAAAATATGGAATTAAAAGAAGGAGAATTGGTTCTATGTACTGTCAAAAAAATTGACAAAACAACAATTTTCTTAGACATAGAAGATTATGGTGAAGGGGGCATGGTATTGTCTGAAGTAGCTGCGGGAAGAATACGAAATCTTAGAGATTATGTGTCTATAAATAAAAAAATAGTATGTAAAGTTCTAAAAATAGAAAATAATCATATCGAATTAAGTTTAAGAAGGGTCACAGGAAAAGAAAAAGAACTTGTCTTAGACAAACACAAAAGAGAAAAGAGCTTGATAAAAATGTTGGAAACAATAATAAAAAATCCCGCTCAAATAATTAAAGAAATAAAAGAAGAATATAGTCTTGTTAATTTCTTTGAAGAAGCATTAAATTCACCTGAATTATTAAAAAAATTCTTTTCTAAAGAAGAAATTGAAAAATTAACTAAAATTTTAACAGAAAAGACAGATAAAGAAAAAACAGTAAAAAAGTTATTCAAACTGTCCTCTTCGTCGAACTACGGCCTTATAGAAATTAAGGAAATTCTAAACATCCCTGAAGTAGAGATAAATTATCTAGGTTCATCCAAATTCTCAATTTCTGCAAAAGCAAAAGATTTCAAAGAAGCAAATAAAAAACTAACTTTAGCTCTTGAACAAATACAGCATAAAGCTAAGCAAAAAAATGCGCAATTCGAGATTATAGAAAAATGAAAATAACAATTTGTCCAAAATGCAAATCTACAAATGTAAGAAAAGAAATAACTATTATATCGGTAATTGGTGTTCCAGAACAATGGACTTGTAACAATTGCGGCTTCAGAGGCCATATATTCCCAGAAGTCGAAATTGACAATTACAAAAAGCAAAAATGAAACTAAATAAATGCCTAAATAATCATTACACTTTAAAAGACAACTGTCCAATTTGCAATGAAAAAACACAATCCGCACATTATAAATTCCTTAAGATAAAACCTGCTGTAAAGAACAATAAGAATTAAAACAACTTAGCCTGTTTAGAAAAATTATCAGAATTTGTATCGGGCATCAAAACCTCGCCATATTCTCCATCATAACCTGGTTTTACTTTTAACTTCCCTATTCTGCTTTCCATAATCAAATCAATCAATAACTGCTCCTTAGAAAATTCCTTAAGTAAATCAGCATGCGAAACATTCAATAATATATTAAATTCATTCTTAAAAATATTAATGAAATTATCATAATAATTTGCAGTTTTCTTTGTTGTGAGATTACTGTTCAAATAAAGTGCAATAAGTTCATGCAATGGAAGTATTTTAAAATATTCTTTAGCGTTTTCAGGCTTGTATCCAATAGGTTCTTTTGCAAGTTCTTCAATCCTATTTTCAACACCTATTATCAAATCTTTGCTGCAATTAGGACATTTTCCGCTAATTTTCTTAGTTTCAGAAGGAGAACAAGAAAAATTACAATTTCTATGCCCATCCCAATGATACTTTCCATATTCAGGCGGAGTTTCAATAGTTCCAATCAAACCATGTCCTGTTCGAATAGCCAAAATAATATTTTCATAGCTTAATTCATCAAGCTCGAATATAGTAGCCTCTCTTCCTAAGCGCCAGGGCCAAAAGCTGTGAGCATCGCTAAAACTAACTATATTCACATTTTCCTTTAATCTCCAAATCATAGAAGGGTCTGCACTCATCCCAGACTCTATGGCGTATATTTTATCACTCATATCAAGAAAACATTCTTTTAAGCTGTCAAATCCAGATTCACTCCCATACATCCCAAACCATGGTGTAAAAGCGTGCGCAGGA
Organism: Nanobdellota archaeon; assembly: GCA_038044405.1. Lineage (GTDB taxonomy): Archaea > Nanobdellota > Nanobdellia > Pacearchaeales > GW2011-AR1 > JAUSIK01. The sequence continues at coordinate 407 of JBBTAC010000001.1, read as the reverse complement.
ATAATTTCAATCATTTCATCAATCTTCTTCATTTCAAAAACAAGATCCCTGCAAGACATTCCAAAAATAGGTCTTCCATCATAATCCAACCGCCCCTTGCTTCCTAAAAATTCTGTGATTTTATCAGCCGCAATTCGTGAAGGCGCAAAAATCAGCAAATGAACCGCCCTTCTCTTTCCGCCTTGGGAAAACATTAAGCTAACTTCTGTCTGCCATAAAAAAGGAAATCCAGTTTTAGAATATAATATCCCATTTCGCTCTTCTTTCAAATATTCATCAATTTCTTTTCTATGCAAAGGATGCTGAAAATCTCCAACTCCCAACAAATCCAACCCCTTAATCCTTGCATATTTTTCCAAAATCTCTAAACTCAAATTCTTGCTTGTAGCTCTCGCATGCTTAGAATG